>JABIHA010000002.1 GCA_018649885.1 Bacteriovoracaceae bacterium | reverse complement strand
GATTTTTTAAGAGCACTAAAAAAAGCATTAGAAACAAATGATGGCACGATATTCAGATACTCCCATCATGAGAATACAGTCCTATGTCAAATAATGGAGCAACTTAAAGAAACAGATGAACCAGATATTGAAGATCTTACAGAATTTGTAAAGACAATCACGAATAAGAAAAATCCAAGCACAAAGAAAAACGACAAAGAGTTTCTTTGGAGTGGTGAGCGCAGCATGGTAGATCTCTGTGAAATGGTTAAAAAGTATTACTACTCTCCTTTCACAAAAGGCTCAAACTCTATTAAGTATATACTCCCTGCTATTTTAAATGAATCTGATTTCCTAAAAGAAAAGTATTCCAAACCAATCTATGGAAATGAAATTAAAAGCTTTGGTTTCAAAGATCATCAATGGATTAAAGTGGATAAAGATGGAGTAGTAATTAATCCATACAATACTCTACCTCCAATTTTTAATAAATATGACTATGACGAGCTTGAGTTAGTGATGAGTGACTCTGACATCAATAATGGTGGAGCTGCCTTAATGGCCTATGCAATGATGCAGTTTACACATATGTCTGAACAAGAAAGGAAGAAAGTCGAAACTGCACTTCTTCGCTATTGTGAACTAGATACTTTTGCAATGGTAATGATTTGGGAACACTGGAATGAACTTATAAAAGAAAAGCATAAATTAGAAGATGCTGCCTAAGAAGGAAATAATGAAGAGTTTAGAAACGAACTCTCCCTTGGACTTAGAGTTTTAATGATTGAACAAATATATTTCTTTTTCTGCAAACATTACGACAGTTCTTTAAACCAGTGCTGTCAAAACCCCAGTTGTCTTGAGGGGTCGCAACTTTGCAAAATCATCCTTAATTCACTTTGGTTTTTAAGTGAATCCTATTTATATATTTTAACCTTCTCACTGTTAACTCTTTCTTTAATCTCGTGTAAAAAAAGTATATACCAAAGGAGTAATTTCAAAGTAGATAGCAGATTTTATATAAAATTATTTGTTAAATACATTGCTGTACCTTCAAAAAGCTCCATTTTTTTCTGGATCTCATTTCTTTGGTTCACCCTAAATATTACTGAAGACTTATTTAACTTAATTTCTCTATCTTTCGCAATCGATTTCAGAACTCAGAAAAATCTAGAATTAATAGTCACATCTACAGGGATTATTTTCCCACTCCTAATCTTAATAATAGATACCAAAAGTTCTAACGAAAAGGGATTGTTTTCAAACTCAGAAGTACTTCTTAGACATGCTTTTGCTTATCCGATAAGTATTTCACTTATTTTCTTTTTAATTTATAACATTACAGGCGTGCCTACAAATATGCTTGCGTTACTTGCATTATTATCATTAACCCTAACAGCATTTATTCTCTTTAAAGTCTTAGAAGTTTTTTTCAAACCGGAAATTTGGAAAAGATCAGAGCAAATACTAGTCAAGCATAAAATTTATTCTTCTATATTCGAGATTATCAACTCAAGAGTAAATCATAAACAATCCTATGAGAAATTTAGTAGCTTCGCCCCTGTATTTGAAGTTGGCTATCATGGCGAAAAACCAAAAAACTATGATGTAGTTTCTAAAAGAACAGGGATTATTGAATCAATTAACTGGATTACAATTAAGTCAATCTATAACGAATTTTTAATTTCAGAAACGGAATCAGACGGCAATCAGCACAACCCTCCAGAAGGAACGACTGAAAGAAAAAAACAAAATATTATAATTCGAGTTTACTCATTTCCGGGTCAAGAGTTAGATGAAACAAACAACATTCTTGCCAGAATCTATTTTGAAGGTAACATCGATGAAAATAAGATCTCAAACCTTAGTAAAAGAATTATCCAATGTTTCAATATAATCTCAAATACAGAGTCAAAAGAAGCAACTGATCAAATATCACAATTTTTAGAATTTTCCATGTTTACTGGAAGATATGCAATAAATGAAAAAAATACTTATTTAGTAAAAAACTTAACGTCTATTTACTATTACATTGCTAAAACTACGATTGAATGCTTCAACTACTTTGAAGTAAAATATTATGACCGAAAATCAATAAACAATGAAAATTGGAATATTTTTTCAAGACAGCAAGGATGGGTTTCTCTTGAAGGCTTGATTGAAAACATAAATGATTTAATTACATATATCTTTGAAAATAAATCCTATGAAGACTATAGGCTCTCAAAAGAAGTTACGATTCTGCCATATCGCCTTGCTCTTCTAGCGTATAACAAAAAGGACTTGTTACTATTTTCAAAATCAACAAACTTAATAATTCTCCTGAAAACCCTTCAAGTGAGAAATAATCGAGATAAAACTTTAAGTAACTTTGACTCACTTCTAAAGCATTATATTATTCCTGATCTTGAACATTTCCTTTCCTCACCAGATGAATTGGCTGAAAGAAAACAATATTTTAATATTGTTCTCCAAGGGATTGCAGCTATAGCCTGTTTCTCCCTTGAAGAAGATGACGAGCAACTATTTCAATATATTATAGATACCTTCAGAGAAGTGAAGGCATTTAAACATCAATTTCTTAGAGAAGAAATCAAAACACAAAAAATACTAATTCAACATCATGGTGACAATGAATCCCTTGTAAAAGAACTTGCGAAGCTACAAAGTAAGGTCGATATTAAAGATTATATAAAAATTTCAAAATACGAAATTAGTATTTCGCTCCTCGCGTATATAATATTACTTGGCCACGATGATGCCAGAATTGATTTTAAAGGAGAATCAAAACAAAGTCTCCTTGGGCACTTCTCCCTTTTGTTCAATTATTTAAACTTTGACTTGAAAGAAGCACTAAACTTTCTAATACGTTCTAATAAGAGAGAAATCACAGATAAGTGGGGATTAGGTTTTATAGAGAAAATGCCTGAAAATCATGCAAAAACAATGGTTCTTCCCTCCATAATCGACAAAGTTGTAGGTTCAATTATTATTAATTGCTGGATTAATGAAGGTTCTCCTGAAACGATTGATAGTTCAGAGTATACTAAGAATGATGTTATTGTTTTTAATAAAGAAATAGGATTTAGAAAAGACCTAACGTCTAGTAATGATCTGCTGAATGACCTAGGTTTACAATCTTTAACAAATGAAACAAAAATTTTATTTGAGTCTTTTTTAGATAAAGTTATAAATGAAGCAGACTTGAGAACATCTTTAAAAATGTGTAAAACACCTCTTTCTCCTGATTTAATCAAAGAGGACTTCTTGAAGTTTGAAACAGCTTTTAATGAAAACCTTAGGATTCGACCACTTTTAACAACTTCAATTGTAGATGAAAACAAAAACATTGGAAAGGACTGGGGAATTAATACAAATATACCTAGAGATTCTTATTTAGAAGGTGAAAGCTACCCCGCGGGTTCAGATAGCTTTGCAACAGATATGGCAAACAATGATGATGAATTTGTCTACACTCTATTAGAGGGAGTCTCCATATCTATAAATGAATTAGACAATCAAGAACAAGTTACAATGAGTGAAGTTAGTATTGAAGATGCAATTAAAAAGGTTATTGAGAAAGGAAATAAGTTAGAAAACTTGATAATAGTAACACCTCGTGATTTATATACACGAAACCTATTAAGCAAATCTGAAAATTTTAAATTTTCTTATCAAGAAAGTGTAAAAGATGAGATTTTCTCAAAAGCTGATGGGTTTATAGTGGTTGGAGAGGTGCAAGTTCCTGTATATCAAGTTTTCCTTAGAAACAAAAAACTAGAAAAAAATATTATGATTTTAGACCGCACTAGATTATCCCTATCATTTGAGCCGAAACCTTTTGGACTTTCTAATAGAATTGGCAACACAGGTGTATTTATTGAAATAAAAGACCCTCTAACAGACAATGAGCTAGCTGAAAAAATTCTAAGTCAAAACCCTAAATGGCTTCTAGAATACCCTGAAGAAAATAGAAGAGATCTAACATCTAAAAATCTATGGTACAGAGCATTTCAAAAAGGATTCATTGATGCTGAGAAATATTCAGTTGTTGCCATTCCTATAACGCCTGACGATGACGAAAGCGAGGCTGACACTTGAGCAATTAGAGACAATTAATTTACATTTAGAAATTAGAAGAAAAAACTTTAACTTCTTTAGATGTTTTTGAATAACTCATTTCAGCACCATTCAAGACTCTTTTTACTACAATTCCTGCGACAGTAACGACAACAATCAGGACCGCTCCTCCTGCTCCCACGATAGTATATTCTCCAATATTTACAAAGTTTCCACTCTTTATTGCTGCCCAAGTACCACTCAAAGCTCCTGCTAAAACTAACTTGGCGGCCTGGCCAGTAAGAAAGTCTCTTTTCTGCCTAACCCTTTCTTTATAATCATCTGAAAATTTAAAATCAGGCATTTTATTTGTATGAGAGTATAAGGCCTTTATTATTGAATCTAAATCATCTTCATATTCATTACTTTTAAAATATGATGTAATCTGACTTTTAAAGCTCTCATAAGATTCAACACAAAAATCACTTGCTGAGCCAATTCCACTCGAAATAGATTTCCCGAAACCCTCTAGTGATGATGCAATTGAATTCATGGTACTCTCCAAAGTTCAGATATGATTTACACCTACTAAATAAGCAAAATATGAGCCAAATGTTAAGCCTAAATTCAATAACTTAAAATCAGTTAAATTGTCTTGTATTCCACCTAGTGACAACAAACTGGCCAATTATCCGTACCAATTATCCGTACCTGTAACAAATGCGGTCAAGTCATTAAAATCTCCTTAGTATATACCTTGAGTTTAGAAAACCTGAAAAATAGTAAGCTTCCTATTTTGGATTTGATTGAATCCAGTGATACATTTCTTATGTGACATTTGAGTAGTTTATTACTTGTTGATAAGCACAACCAAAGAAGATTAATTGTTTGATTTCCTTAGTGACATATCATTGATTTTATTTAAAAAAATATATGTGAAAATATAAAAATAATCATACAAACAAAAATACTTATCAATATCCCAACATTTTGTCCTTCAAGTGGACGAAAATGTCTCAATATATTAGTTTTTTGAAAAAGTGATAATCCAAATAAAAAAACACTTAAATCTTGCTTCACATCTTTATTTAATAGCTCTAATATTTTTGAAATATCATCAGGATACTTTTCCTCTAGTAATTTATAGTCAATATTTTTCAATGAGAAAATATTTTCTCTTTTTAAAACAAGATCAAACAATCTAAAGGCCTTCTTGTAACGATCACCAGTATCGTCAATATTTTCTGGATTAATTTTTGTTTTTTCTATATGTTCATCAAAAATAATTTTTCCTTTTTCATCAAGCTCCCTAACTTCTCTTATTCCTTTACTGCGATACATATAGATAATGCTTAGAATCCATATCAAAAAATAAATAAGTAACCGAAACTCGGAAAATGAGCCATTTTCTCCTCTAATATAAAACCCAAACCCTAAAGAGGCGGTGCCAATTAATATATAATCAAGATTGCATCCTAGAATAAGCTCATATCCAACTCTTTTTAAGAGTTTTTCATTTTTCAGACCATTTCTCAATTGATTTAACTTCCAAGGATAAAAACCCATAATATAAAAAATCATCCCCAATACAGTTAAATTAGAAAAAAGAAGCACTTCTACAAATTGAGTGATTGAAAATATTTTCCAAATTCCAAAATATTTATTAATTGAAAAAACGTGCACATGCATAAAATGAATGGCCACTACTGACAAGAGGAAAACACCCAGCATCGTCAAATATGATTTTCTATATGTAGGTAATTCTCTCATATTAGCGCTTTTCATATTTTCCTATCACTTTAAGATAATCTTTTCCACTCATAGCTCTTGAGTGCGTATAATCACCTAACAGGAGCCACAAGTTAACTGGCTAGCCCTTTTCACCATATTATTGTCTCAAGAAGAAGTTTAGACAATATAAAAGAGCAAATATGGTCAGTAATAAACGGCCTTCCTAGCCAGTGACATTCATCCTTGAATTTAATTATAATTGTCTTCACATTTTGTCATAAAATCCTCTTAAATTCCCAATTTTTCTAATTCAATCATATTCTCTTTGAGAAACTGAAAGTAACCATCTTTCATAGTCACCCCAATAAACTCATCTTCTGTGACTTTTTTCACTTTTCTACAGTAAATTTGTCTAACTATGTTCTGACGATCTTTATTTCGAAGTGATTTTTTTTGTAACAACTCAATATCATCTTTTGTCACATTTTTGAGAGACAAGTTTATGAGTTCATCCATGGAAACCTTCATTCCAAAATCTTTCTTGTTAACATTTTCTAGAATTTTCATCGCATTATTTTTTGTGGCCAGTTTTACTCTAAGCGAAGAGTAGTTATCTGATTTATTTTTTGATTTTGATTCATTTATAGTTTTCATTGGTAATTCCTTACTGTTAGTTTTTAAATGTTGATAATAATGGGTAAACGGCCTTAAGTTTTTCTTCACTCAGGTTTTTGATAATAGAAATACAATCATCTTGAATATCAGTGACAAATACGTCAGATTTTATGTGATATTCAAAATCTTTCATTGTGAACCCATAAGACCCTACAATATGACGAATCCTAACTAGAGATAGCTCAATTCTGCCATTCTCAATGTGGCCAATTGTCGCCCTGCTGTAACCACAATAAGAGCTGGCCTTGTCCTGAGTTAATTTTTTTATCCGTCTTAAAACCTGAAGGACTTTAGCCTCTTTTGTAAATATCTTCTTATAACTTCTTCTAAGAGCGTTTTTTTCAATGATCTTAGTTCGAACCTTACAAATCTCTTTCTGGATTTTTCCAATTTTACCTTCACAAATGTCTCTATATTGCTTTTGAGAAAAACCATAGGCGGAGCAGTACTGAACAATTTTACGTTTTGTAAGTTCAACCCTTCCATTTTCGAGTTGTTCAATTAGTTTAAAGGTAACTCCAACAAGAGGAGCTGCATCTTTTCTACTTAGGCCCCTTAATTCTCTCATCTTCTTAAGAGCTGTGACTTCATTTGTGATCACCTTCTTTTGTGATCTTCTTAAATTTTGTTTTTCCATAATAATCTCCATTTTAAAAAGTTCTAATTTGGGCCAGCACGACACTGGCTTCGGATTAGCAATTACTGCTAGCGCTACGCCAACAAAAATTAATAATGATTTAAATGGATTACGACTTAGATGATGCTAATTAAAAATTGGAAAAAGTGCCTGCTAATCAGGTAGCCACGTAAGTAGCCACAAGTAGCCAATCGGAGAAATTAATAGAAATGCTGTGAAATTTTAAACTGAAGAATCGGAAGTAACTGTTTGAATCCATTAAGTTTATTAAATCAATGTCTTAACAAGTCACACTCTGAATTTTGCTTTTTTTATCCCGTAATATGGTGGAGGTAACAGGGATCGAACCTGCGACCTTTTCGCTGCCAGCGAAACGCTCTCCCAACTGAGCTATACCCCCAAAAGTACTCTTTAAATTAAGGACATAAAATAAACAAATGGGTAGAATGTGGCAAGAAAAATGGCCACAGCTGGAGTTTATATGGATAAGTGGGAGACCCTTGGCGAAACAGAAGTGACTAAGGGAAAAATTTTTACCTACTTGAAGAAAAAGGCGAAAAGCCCTGATAGTGGCAAGATAGGCGATTTTGATGTACTCAACTTTGCCGACTGGGTCAACGTTGTGGCCATCACCGATGATCAGGAAATTATACTAGTGCGGCAATACCGTGTGGGTAATGACCTAGTGACCTTAGAGATTCCTGGAGGAGCTGTTGACCTGGGTGAGGACGACCACAAGCTTGCACTAATCAGAGAGCTTCAAGAGGAAACTGGCTACCGTGCAGATTGTGTAACAGAGCTAGGACCACTTTTTCCCAACCCAGCATTCATGAGTAATATCATTACCACCTATCTGGCCACTGGGTGCAAAAAAGTCTCGGCCCAAAACCTCGATCACTTAGAAGAAATTGAAGTAGTCACCTACCCTATTTCTGAAATTAAAGGACTAAT
This sequence comes from Bacteriovoracaceae bacterium, assembly GCA_018649885.1. Taxonomy (GTDB): domain Bacteria; phylum Bdellovibrionota; class Bacteriovoracia; order Bacteriovoracales; family Bacteriovoracaceae; genus JABIHA01. The sequence continues at coordinate 5,275 of JABIHA010000002.1, read as the reverse complement.
TAAATCAGGAGAAATAAAACACTCCCTAATTGTGGCAGCACTCTATCTCTTTGAGCTTCACAGCTGAGAGTTAAAAAAACGAAGAAACTTTATCAAGTAGAATGTGAACCAGATCACTTAGAAACATCCCAATTACTGTCCAAGTCAAAAATTGATATTCAGGTACGCTGTAAGTATAGCCATGAAATAGATTTGTAAGGAAGTTCAGATAATGGGTTGTGCTAAAACTTGTATAACCCATTTTATGCAGGCAAAAAATAATCAAAAGTGCCATGGCAAGTAAGTAAACTATCCTAGAAATTGTTCCCAGAAAAAAATGGTGAGAGACTCCCCTGTGTTTAAAAAACATTGAGTAGGGGTAGAGAAAAGGTCTAAGAACGGAGGCCCTTTTCTTAGGTCCTAGGTCTAAATCTGGAGAAATCAAGTAGGTGGCAAAAAACCAGCCCACACATGCACCGTACAATGCTGGTGAGCTCATTTGATAACCTATAACTCCAGTGGCCAAAATGATCACCAGAAAAAAGATACTTACCTTGTCGTGAGTTGATCCCATGGCCATGGTGATTATACCGCCTTCTCTACACTTCGTTTTTTAAACCAAGTGAATCTTTCCATGGTAATTAGAAGTGCTGGTAAAAAGATTAGATCAATTAATAAGGCCATAGAAAGACCAATCGCCGTTAGAGCACCAAAGTGAACATTGGGCATAAAGTCTCCTATGACGAAGATGCCAAACCCTAAAACTAAAATAACTGTTGTGATAACAAGTGCAGGGCCTGTGAATTGAAATAAATGGGCCAGTGAATCTCTAACACTTTGACCACTATTTCGCGATTTCGTATAGGCATTGAGAAAATGGATTGTATCATCCACCGCAATTCCAAGACACACGCTTGTCACAAGAGATGTACCGAGATCCACTGGAACTCCTAGTAAAAACATCACCCCCATTCCATAAGTAAGTGGCATGATATTTGGAAACATTGAAAGAATCCCCATTTTAATGGATTTAAAAACAAGGCTCATAAGAACGGTAATAAGAAAGATAGCAAGCCCCATAGACTTCACAAAAGTATCCACCACATAGCCATTCATCTTTTGATAAAGAGGCATTTTTCCATTGACCTCACCTCTCAGACCAAGATCAATGATTTTTTGATTAACTCTCGCAACTTGTTTGACATAAGTTCTAGAATCTTGAGTTTTCCACATTAATGTCATTCTCATTTTCTCATTATCAAGTGTCATGCGGTTATTGAGATCCATTCCCTGTGGAAGTCCCATGGTATATAAGAAGAGCACTTCAGCTACGGCCTTACTGGATGGTGGGATAGTGTAAAAAGCAGGGTCTCCTTCGTGAAGGGACTGATTCATGCTCTTAATAATATCGAGGATGCTGACAGATTTTGGAATATGGTCTTTTGATAAAAGCCAAGTATTGAGAGTTTCAACTTTTTTTAAAAACGCAGGCTCCTTTATACCATCTGGTTTACCAGATTCAAGTACAACTTCAGGACCGCTGGTGCCACCAAACTCTTTAATATGAAATTTGTTGGCCTTGTAGAGATGATGATGTTCCTTAAAATATTCAAAGGGATTGGAATTCACTTCATTTTGAAAAGCCAAATATGCAAATGTTCCAGAGCTGGAGATAAAAATAAAAATAATCACAAGAGCATATTTGTGAATAAAGTCCACGAGTTTGTAATAATTAGGAGAAACTGTTTGAAGGCCCACCTCTTTCTTCCTAACAGGTGGCACTTTTAGTGGAATCAAAACCAATAGGGGAACAACGATTGTAAATGTTAAAGTCCAAGCTAGCATTGTTCCAAAGGATGCCAATATTCCCATATGTTTAATGGGATTGAGGTCAGTAGTAGCAAGGCTCATAAAGCCTAGACTCGTAGTGACAGATGTTAAAAATGTTGGTCTTAGGTTTTTATCAATGGTGAACCTAGCGGACTCAAAACGGTCCAAACCTGATTGTCTGCCTTGAAAGAAGGTAACCATTAAATGAACAGAGTCAGCAATACAAATGGCGATGAGAATGCCCGGCACGGCCGAGATCATCTCATTGTAAAATATCCCAGACCAGGACATAAACCCCAATGTAGAAAAAATCGCCACCCCAATCATGGCCAGCGGAATTAGCATGCTTTTGATACTTCGAAAGATAAATAAAAGTATTAAAATAATCAGGCCATTAACGATGGGAATCATCAACTGCAAGTCTTTTGCACTCACCTCTTGAAAGGAATTATTAATAGCAGCTGAGCCAGTGACATGGGTAACCAACCCGTTTGATGTATCAATACGTGAGAGGATTTCTTTGTGGGCACGATCGATACCACTATAGTCGGGGTTGATTCCGCCAAGTCTTGGCTTCAGCCTAGCAAGCACCACCGCAGTAGTCCCCTCCTTATTAATCAGATACCCAGACATAATATTGTGGGATCTTGCCTCCAGCTCTTTTTTCTTTAAGCTACTTTCCGCGTAATCAAAACCAGCGGGGATGAAGGGCTCCACAATAATGTCATCACCTAAGGCCTTAGAGTCCATAAAATTTGTGAGAGACTCAACTCTAATGACATTTTGAACTTGGTATAAATCGGTGGTCAGCTTTTTGATATCGGAGATGATACCTTTTTGAAAAATTCCATCAGGGTGGTGTAAAACTGTAATCAGCCCCTCATCACTTCCAAATTGTTTTTCAAATTGATCGAGTTTTTTTAAATTAGGGTCTGTTGTGCGAAACCAAATTCTGACATCATACTCCTCCTTGAAATGAATCAGACCTGCCATCAAGAAAAGCCCTATCACCGCCGAAAAGAACAAGCACCGCAAGGGATGAGCAATGAGAAAATCTTGAATATTTTTAGTTAGTTTTTTCAATGTGGTATCCCGATTTTAGAAAAAACGAGTAAGTGTTGCAAAAATATGGTCGGAGTCGTTTAAAAGCTGCATGCCCTTTATTGTCGCCTCTTTTTTGGGAGCATGAAATAATCTAATTCCCCCATTGATACTCCAGGTATCAGTAAGTCTTTGAGCATATTTAAAATTAAAGTAAATCTCTTGGCTTCTTTCTACATCGGCAATTAAAAGCAGCAGCATCTCTTTACCCATAGCATCGTTAAATGCCAGCCTTCCACCAAGAAGTACATCATTTTGAAAAATTCCAAGTCCTGCTCTCGTCGCTGGGTTAATTCCAAGATAAATTTGGTGCTCTAAAATCAGGGTGAAATCATAGGAATTAAAAATCAGAAAAGATTTTTCCAAACCATTGGCGAGTTGCCCATGATCTTTACTCCTACCCACAACCTGAATTCCCTCAGCAAGAAGTGGATGGGAAAGAGTAAAACCAGTAACTTGTTTATTGGTAAAATCTTTATAAGCACCCTCAAATTTATAAATCATCCCCTCAAAGAGTACATAAGACATAGTGCCGCCAAACTGATTGACCTTAAAATAGTAAGGAGAGAGATTAGCGCTTTCATCTAGTAAAATGAGTGGATGATGACGATCCATCATATGCAGGCCATGGAGTGAAATATCAGCGTCTCCAATAGTGGTAGTAAATCTCATTCCACCTTGAATCCCCCAGCTATCTGCACTTTGAGTTCCATCAAATTCGACCCAACGAGCATCATGAATATTGTATCCAGCGCCAAAACGAGAACTGAATGCTGGCACCATTGGATCTTCATAGTGAGGAAAAAAGAAAAAAGAAAGTGAAGCCACTTCAAAGTTTTTGGTAACAGTAAGACCCATTTCTCCAAATTTTTCAGGTGTCTCTAGATTGCTGTCGAGATTTCTAGAATTGATTACATCTGCTGGATGAAAGGCCTCTGTTGCCGTCCAGTTAAACATATGCCAGCCAAGCTTTATGGTAATATCTGGCTCTTCAAATAAGTAGCCAAGGTAAAAATCTTCAAACTTAACAACATTTCGATGCTCATCTTCTCTATCAACTCGAGCAAAACCTCTAAATTTGCCTTCGAAGTTAGGATAAGTTTCAAGCGTAAGGGTGCTGTCGACCCTTGAAAAAATGGCGCCAGACTTATCCATGGTTTTTGTATTTTGGTCGTCTTCGAAGTAGCGAGTCTCAATAGCAATCTCGCCCCTACCATCAATGGCCGCAAAACAAGTTGCTCCCAACTGAAAAAACAAAATTAAAGGTAGAAAAAAATATGCCATGGTTTAGTCTACTTCGTTACTTGAGAGATCTTTTATCGAAAGCTCTCTTTTTAAACTTCACACCCAACTTTCTCGCCTTCCAAGTCATAATAGATTGCTTTTGGGTTTGAATATTTTTCATCTCAATGCGATTTGGTCTCCAAAATGCAACACCATCAACGCCGTGAGATTTATAATCTGTAAAATTGGCCACTTTTAAAAGCTCGCCTCTTCTATCGTAATATTCCATCTTTACTGGACCATTATAGTTTTTTGCCATCCAGACAACCATTTTGCTATATCCGCTGCCTTTGTCCTTAGGAGTTCTTTCTAAAACATGGAGATGACCATTTTTGGCATCTTTTTCATCGCGAATCCATTTAAAATTATACTTGTCCACTTCTTGACTTCCCAGGTCTTCAAAAGAAAACTCACTTCCCATGAAACTCGCTGATTTATTGGAGCTACTAATTCTTTTCACCCTTTTGAGAGAAGGCATATAAAGCCATTGGTCATTGTCTTTTTTCTGGTGGGTCCAAGTTAGCATTTTGGTCCCTTTCACATCTGCGGGCTTAACAAAGTTAATCAGTGAACGGTCTCCATCGCTGTCTACCTCCATTGACTTTCCCAGCATCCTTCTAGTAGTGCGGGCCCCATGTGCATCAATAAGGATCATTTCCATATCGGTATCTTCACCCTTATACCCATCATTTTTAAGCTGCATTTCATTGGCTATTTTGTATCCCTTTTGGGCCGCATTTCCAAAGGCTGAGGACGCCACTAATAAAAAGGTCAAAAGCATTAATTTATACACAACTAACTCCTCGCGTAATTATATCTTTTAAGATTAAAAATTGCTTTCTATTCTACATGAATCTCTCTTTTACAGGCCATAAAATTAATGAAGCAATTTGAAGAAGCTAGTGCTCCGTCCATTAAGTTTACCCGTATGCGCAGCATAAGCAAACGCAGAGATTTTTTAATCTGAGGTGCTGAACGAGTGAGGCATACTGAAGTATGCCGATTGAGTGAAGCATCTCAGATTGAAAAAGATCAAGTTTGATTAGAGTAAACTTAATGGATGGAGTACTAGCGTATATAG
>JABIHA010000094.1 GCA_018649885.1 Bacteriovoracaceae bacterium | reverse complement strand
ATGAGATACTGTTGATGAGTCATACGTTTTTCCTTTGTTAAAATTGTTCTGTAGTAATTACAATTTTAACTGAAGACGTATGACTCAAAATTAAAAGGCAATTTTAGTCAGGTGTTGTAAACGCGACTCGTGTTACTTCCATTTTAGAAGCTCTTTCTTAATTTAATACTTTCATATTCCATGAACCATAATAGTTCTCAATCTTGTATAATGGGTAGCGTATTAAATAGCTATGACTTTATGCATACCTTATCTTAAGTTAAGCTGCACAGGTTCAAGGGTCGGCGTCTCCGCCACTTCTTTAACTCACTAATATTTAGAAAATCATTTAATTTGCACCGTTGATTGCGTTCCTTCAAAGGAGCCGCCTGCTGTTTAATGGTATGCCTCCGGCATACATGGGTCTCCGCTACTTCATAGCTCTCTGCTGAAAGTGTTTTTTTATTTATTTTTTTGGGATTGTTCGAGTTCGAGGAGCCATTTTTTGCGGGGGAGTCCTCCTCCGTAGCCGGTTAGGCTTCCGTCGCTTCCTATGACTCGGTGGCAGGGGATGATGATTGCTATAGAGTTCATGCCGTTGGCGTTTGCTACTGCTCTTACGGCTTTTGGGTTGTTCATTTTTTTTGCTTGCTCTAGGTACGAACAGGTTTTTCCGTAGGGGATGGATTTTAGTATTTTCCAGACGCTTTTTTGGAAATCTGTGCCAGCAGTATCGAGTGGGACTGTAAATTTTTTTAATTTGCCCTCTAGGTAGTGTTTGAGTTCTTTTTTGACTAATTTTATGTGTTTGTTTGTGCCGGGAATGATGACGGCATCAAAGCGCGAGCAAATATTTTTGAATTCAGTTTCTAGCATTTTTCTGTCGGTAAACTCAAGTAGGCATATTCCCTTGTCTGTTGAGCAAGCGTACATTGCGCCTAGTTTTGTGGAAAACCTGTCAATATATATAATTGTTTTGCCAGGGTTCTTTTGGGGAGAACTTCCAAATATATTTTTGTATCCATCATTAAATCCGCTAAGTGATTCGTAACCGCTGTCAAAGGCCGTAAGTGTGATGGAATCACCTTCTTGAATTTTAGTGTAGGCGGAGTTGATTCGAATTAATCTTTGATAAGCATGAAACGTCATGTTGTGGTGTTTTTTAAACCACCGTCTCACATGACTTGGTTCCAGGTTTCTCTTTTTTAAATTCCAATCTTTAATTTTCTGGTAAGGATTACGATGAAGTTCTTTTATTAACTCTTTAATGTATCCAGGAGTTTCACTCTCATTTTCCATTGGTTTACATATTTTACATGGTCGGTAGCCATACCTTAGGGCCTCCTCAGCATTTTTGTAAAATGTAACATTTTTAGCTAATGGTTTTCTTGCTCTGCAAGAGGGTCTGCAAAATATTTTTGTCGACTTGACGGCAGTTACAAAAATCCCTTCATAAAGAGATTCTTTTTTTCCTATAGCATTGTATTTTTGCTCGAAAGTTAAATTCATAAATACTAGATAATATAAAAAGCACCGTGTGTGCTACCGAAAAATTAACAAGTTCATTTTTTGGCAAGCTGACGTTATATGACGGAGGGTGTTAGGCGGTGCTTTGGTTTTGTAGGTTAGGGTTTTTCCTTTCTAAGATTAACCACTATCCTCTCGTATTTATTGCTTAAAGTTGGAGTAGTAGACTGCAATGGTATCATGGCTTTTTGTGACCAGGATTCTTAAATATAACCTATGGGTCTCAAGGAAGACGGTTTATAATAGTTTGAATTCTTATCAGGGTGGGGAAGAGTTTTGAAATTAGTGAAAAATGGATTTTTGCAATTGCGAGGTGGTGGGGCGATTGCCCTGGCGGTTGCTTCAATTTTTCTACTGCTCTTTATTGACTCAATTCTTATAAGTCGAATGCAGGAGAGGGGAGAGGAAAATGTGGGTAATGCCTTACAAACTGTCCTCGAAACAACTCACCAAGCGCTCATTACTTGGAGGAGTAGGGTTTCGGCTGTTACTATTGTCTGGGCCGACTCACCTGAAATAAAAAATTCGAGCAGGAAACTTTTAAATTATTCGAAGACATCAAAAGATCTTAAAAGTTCGCCTATTCATTTAGAGTTGAGAAAGAGTTTGCAAAAGGTCATTAATGTAAATGACTTTAAGGGCTACTTTATTGTCTCAAAAGAAATGATTAATCTGAGCTCTTTAAGGGATAGCAACATTGGCAAAAAAAACCTTTTGGCAGGAGTGAAATTATTTTGGAAGGATATTTGGTCCGGAAAAACAGCAACGAGTGCTCCCCTGAAATCAGATGTGGAACTAGGAACGACTACGGGGGGAAGTTCCCCTACAATGTTTGTGGGGGCTCCAATATTTGATTCAAATGGTGGAGTTGAGTCTGCTTTTATTTTTAGAATTGATCCTCTGCTGGATTTCACAAAGATCTTGCAAAGGGGGAGGATAGGCAAAAGTGGTGAGACCTATGCTTTTAACGGGAAAGGGTTTTTGGTTAGTGAAAGTAGGTTCAACGATCACTTGAAAAAGGCAAACCTATTGGAGAAGGGGCAAAAGTCAACTCTTGCAATTAAGGTATCCGACCCTGGTGTGAATCTTACACTTGGTAGTATTTTGTATAATAAAAATGAAGAATTACCACTAACCGTGATGGCGCATGATTCAATAAATGGAAAGGGTTCATCGCACAAAATTAATAAGAATTTAAAAGGATACCGCGATTATAGGGGGGTACCTGTCGTTGGCGCTTGGATATGGGATGAGCATTTTTCCATAGGTATAACAACTGAAATTGACAAAGATGAGGCATTTGAAAATTTAAATAGTAATAAGAACATCATTTTTATGCTGACTATATTGTCATGCATATTAATTGTTTTACTAACGAATGTTCAGCATCAAAGTAGTAAAAAATTACTTGTTGAGAAAGAATTAATTGAAAAAAAATACATTGAAAAACATGCTCAATTGGTTCAATCTGAAAAGCTTGCTTCTCTTGGAGTGCTGAGTGCGGGTATGGCCCATGAGCTTAATAACCCTCTGACTATTATTCAGGGTTTTAGTGCTCATATTGATAAAACTCTTGGTTTTAATCATCCAGAAATACATAAGGACATTTCGGAATATTTTATTGATATCAATGATAGTGTCAAAAGAATGTCTAATATAATTAATCATATGAGAGATTTTTCTAGGCAGACCGACCTAGAATTTTCGCCTGTAAATATTAATGAAATAGTGGAAAAGTCATTTATTTTGCTAGATGCTCAAATGAGATTAAGTGGAATTGAAGTGACAAAGGAGCTTGCGAGTGAAGACATTGTTGTAAGTGGAGATGGCATAAGGCTCGAGCAGGTTTTTGTTAATCTAATAATTAATGCACGAGATGCAATTAAGAGCAGTGAAAATACTAATAGCGGTATTCTTAAGGTAAGCACTGAAGTTGTTGGTAGATATGCTGTTATTAAATTTAGTGATAATGGTTGTGGCCTTGATGATGAGTCAACCAATAAAATATTTGATCCTTTTTTTACAACGAAAGACGTGGGAGAGGGGACAGGCTTAGGTCTATCGATATCCCATGGAATTGTAGTAGAGCACAATGGGGAGATATCTTGTAGCTCGTCTGATGAGAGTGGTTCAACCTTTACTATAAAGCTAGCCTTATTTGTAGATGATGATTTACCGAATTCCAATGAAATGGGAGCATCCTAATGAATGAAAATAGAAAGCGAAGGATTTTAATTGTTGATGATGAGGTTACGATTTGTAAACTACTTCAGATCACTCTGAGTCCAGTATATGAAACAATGGGTGCTCATTCGGCAGATGATGCGTTGATGGCAATTCAGGATTTTCACCCAGATGTTATCATTTCAGATATAAAGATGCCTGGTAAGGATGGGTTTTGGTTGATTAATTCGATACAGGAAAGATCTTCCAAAATACCAGTGATTTTTATTACGGGTCATGGGAATAAGAGGACTGCTGTTGAGTCCTTAAGACTTGGAGCATTTGATTTTATAGAAAAACCCTTTGATCATGATGTCATACTTGCTCGAGTTGAAAAGGCAATTTTAAAAATAGAATTGGAAGAAAGTTTAGAGAGTGCTCAAGATCAAATAATTTTCCAAGGCAAACTTGCATCAATCGGGGAGGTCTCGGCTTCAATGGTTCACGAGGTGACGAATCCCCTTGGTATTATATTTTCACTTGCCCAAAAGATAGAGTCACTCGATGGCAAATCAGAATCTTATGAAAGTGAAGTTAGGTCTTGTACAGAAAAAATCATCAAGGCCTATGATAGGGCAAATAAAATTATTGATAGTTTTAAGCATTTTTCTAGATATGAATCTAATGATCCATTTGAAACAATGGTTGTAAAAGACGTGGTATCAGATTCCCTTCTTCTTTGTGAGAGTAGATTTTTCTGTCAGGGGATAGAATTCTCCACTGTCGGAGGGTCTCCTGAATTAAAGTTTGATTGTCGAGGAATATCTATTTCGCAAATACTGCTGAACTTATTCAATAATGCCTGTGATGCCCTTGAGGGTTTAGATGAAAAATGGGTCAAGGTAATTATTGAAGATGGGGGAGAGCTTGTTAATATTTCTGTCATTGATAGTGGTAAGGGTATTAGTGATTCCTGTCGGGAAAAAATATTGAATCCATTTTTTACTACAAAGGCACCGGGAAGGGGAACAGGGCTTGGGTTAAGTATTTCGAAAAAAATTGCAGAAAACCATGGTGGTGATTTAGAAATTGATGATGATTGCTCAAATACAAAATTTATTCTGACGATCCCAAAAACTCAAAGCGAAGTGAGCTCTTAGGGGAATAACTCAATAATCATTTCTTTTACATCTTCTGAGAGAGCATTAATATTATTAATAAATAACCTTAGGTTATTTTGAAACTCACGGTCATCTACTTCGACACCATCTTCAAGAATAGTTGAGCCACCATAATGTTTAAAGCGATCTGGGTCATTTAGGTTTGCTATAATAAGGCTAATATCTTTTCCTCCTTGGATGATATTTCCAAAAAATCGCAATTCAAATCGAATCACCTTTTCATTTTTTACGACATAGAGAAGGTCGCAGTTTTCTCCGCCTTCAAGCTAATGGGTTTCTCCGGAGGGGCCTTGCTTGGTATTAGTGAAGCGAACAGGCTTCATTTTTTGTGCGCTTATTTCTCTGAAAAAATATTTTGAAACAACAATGAAAAATGATTGTTGCATATTATTGACTTTGAGCCCTATTGTTTCATTTGCTGTGTGGACTACTTCAAGGTCAAGTCTTAGATTTTCTCCTCCATCAAAACAAATTTCACCAATTATTTGATCCCCAGGTTTAAATGTTTCTTCAAATTCTGAGACTTTTAGGGCGAGACCACTTGTGCTTATATTTACAATTTTTTTTAGACTTCCTTTAATATTTAAAAAGACTCTGTTGAGTGGAGCGTAGACAATACGGGGCTCTCTTTTTACTTGGTCGTTCATAACATGGCCTTCTTGCATAGAATGAGTAATGGGAGGATTATAATATTTAGATTGGTTTAAAACAAGTTAGGAAGTGGTTCCTCTTATTTAAAAAAGTCTTTTATTGAATCTGATAAAAACCTGATCCCAGCAGTATTTTTGTTTTCCACCCTATAAATTACAGAAATTTCATCTTTATAGCTTGGCGCCCCTGGTAGTTGCTTTAATTTTACACCGCCTTCATGTGGATTTGTTGCAACTCTTGTTGGGATGATACCAATTCCAGCACCTTGGGCGGTTAATGATGTGATAACCTCAAGATTACTTGAGGTTATCGTTCGAGAAAAGCTGATTCCCTTTCTTTTTAGTTTTTTAACAAGTGACTGAGACTGAACGAGCTCGGGGTCATAAATTAAAACAGCACTTCCAGATTTATGATCAAGACATTTGGCCTTGCCTCCACTTGTCCAAAGTGTGACCTGGTCTTCACATAGTTTACTAATGATAAGGTCTGGGTGTCTAACTGGGTTTACCACAATCCCTAAGTCTAAGTTTAAGCTAATAACTTCTTCTGAAATTTTTCTAGAAAGATCGTGCTTTAAACATAGTTCTAACTCCTGGTATTTTTCGACAATTTCTGGGACAAAATATTTTAGTGTATAGAGTGCGACAGATGGGTGACATCCAATAGAAAAACGCCCTTTGATTTCATTAGAAGAAGAAAACGCTGAGTCTCTTATTTCTTCCCATTTCTGAATAAGGCTTTTTGAGTTAGTCAAAAGAACTTTTCCCGAGGTGGTGAGATACACTCCCCTTTTAGTTCTGATTAAAATATCAACTCCAATAATTTGTTCTAGTCTTTTAATCGCAAGAGAAAGTGAGGGCTGTGAAATTCCTAATCTTTCTGCTGCCCTCGAAAGGTTTTTTGAGTTGGCGACTTCAACAAAATATTTTAGATCATTTAAATTGGGCATCATAATTTTCACCTATGGAGGGGTTGATTGTCATAGTCTACCGGTAGTACCCCCAATCTGGGTAATTGTCATACACTTTCTTGACTTCATGGGCCTGCTTGGCTACACATAGTGTTGATCTTTTTTGTGCAGCCGTAGCTTAGCTGGATAGAGCACCTGACTACGAATCAGGAGGTCGTACGTTCGAATCGTACCGGTTGTGCCATTTAATCTCTCAGGTTGGTTCTATAGGACCAGAAAATAAAGGCAAATGATGCTGAGTGCTAATGGGTTCCCCTGGGATCCATGGTTTATGAAAATGGCCCTTGAGCAAGCCGACCTAGCTTTTCAAAAAGGCGAAGTGCCCATTGGCGCAGTTATTATATCTAAAGAAAAAGAAGTTCTCGCTAGCTCCCATAACCTAAAAGAAAAAAACTATGACCCATGTGGTCATGCTGAAATTATTGCTCTTAGGGCCGCTGGTAAAAAAATTGGGAACTGGAGACTAACTGATTGTGATATTTATACCACGCTAGAGCCTTGTACTATGTGTATGGGGGCCTTAGTCCAGGCCAGGGTGAGAAGGGTGATTTTTGGGGCCTTCGACCCTAAGGGTGGGGCCATCAGCTTGGGCTATCGTCACTTTGGTGATCCTAAACTTAATCATCAACTTTCCATCATTGGAGGTGTTGATCATTACAAATGTTCTAAAATGTTATCTATGTTTTTTAAGCAAAGGCGACTCGGCTACAAATAGTGGTAGTTTTCCCCCTATCTAGCAGAATTTGGGGAAAACTATAAAATATAGTCATGAAGAATTTTATCTCAAATTTAAATACCTTAGATCTTTTTGAGAAAGCAGAATATTTTCACATAGGTCATTTCATTCTCAATGTATTTGTTTTGATTGTTGAATGTGGTTACTCAAAAATTGGTATCATCGATTTTTTTACTTACTTGGCCCTACTTGTAGTTTTCTACAATCTATTTACTAAGACCCTAAAAAACCTCTATTACACTTTTTGGACTTTCACATTTTTTATATCCATATATTTAGTAAAAAATAGCATCTATTATTTTTTCTCTGATCCATTCCCGCAGGTTGGTCTGATTTATCTTTTGAGTTTGATATTACTTTTAATTGAGGCCCACAGTATGTCCTCTCCCTTTTTCTTTCCTCGGATCAGATGGTGGGAATATGATTTTAGATATCGTGGAGATTTAAAGGTTGAAGTTTTTAGAGTTGTTGAAGATTTAAATCTTGTGGGAAGGCTCACTGACATAAGAAGAAAGGCTGGCTGCTTAGTTTTGTTTGAAGACCTTGATGTGGGTGAGAGAATTCAATTGAAGCTACCTTTTTTAGGTAAAGAGGCCGTTCTGAGAGTAAGGCTTATGAGTAAGAGGCAATACTCATTGGGGCGAGGTCTAACATATGGAGTCGAATTTATTTTAGACTCTGAAAAAGAACACAGAAAATTTCTCAGGCTTATGCGTTACTGGAAAGTGAGGAAAAGAGCTAAAATCCGAGGGAAGTTTCGTAATTCAAATGCAGGCGATGCATTATCAAAGAGCTCCTAGACTCTCAAAAACCAATATGTTAAAAATTGTTGTTAATTTTCAACGGAGAACTGGCCGAGTGGTTGAAGGCGCGCGCTTGGAAAGTGTGTAATGGGGCGACTCATTCGGGGGTTCGAATCCCCCGTTCTCCGCCACCTCCTGGGTCAAAACATGCCTGCGGCATGTTTTGACCCAGAGAGGTAAGTGACTGAGGGAGACCCCGAGTCTCCCGTGAATCAAGCACCTTTTGCGGCAAAAATGCGAACGAGCATTTTTGAAGCTAAGAGGTATGTGAAGAAGGTGGACTCCCCAGTCCACCGTGAATCAAGCACCAAAACTCCCAGCAACTTTAAACCCAGAATCCGAAAAAACCCTAAGCCCATCTCAGTGTTCGCTGAAAGACGCACACCCATGAATATTCTAATGCCGAGAGGTATGTGATTTTATAAGGCGAGTCTCAGTTAGCCTCTAAATACCATTTAGCATTGTATTCATCTGTATTTTTTGGAGTATAAAAATTTTGGCAAGTTACCCTTTTGAAGCCTAGGTAGCTTGATGAAGCCTCAGCAGCCATTTTAATGCATTCTTCTTTAGAGCTGTAAATCGCTTTTGCCCTTTGGGCGCTAGTATAAGTCATTTTAATATCAGAGGACATTGTTCGTATGACTACTGTAGTTGCTATCATCCCACTTGAATCCGAGTTTGTGTACGAAGGATAATCTATTACCTCTTCTGCTGAAATAGAAACTGAAAGTAATACTATTAAACTCAATACAATTTTTTTCATTGCTTTTCCCCTTGGTTTTTTTCTTTGAAACTAGGGATTAGCTATAGGTAAGTATACAATTCTAAATTTTTTACACTCATGCTAACTAAAAATTCATAAAAAATGCAAAGGCTGTCCCAGCATCTAAGTAATTCTTGAAATTCAAGGCCTGAAAAACCCCTCCCAATCTGATAAACCCTAGAGGCAACAAACCCCCCAGGAGCCAAAAAATGGAATCATTCATAAAAAACATAATAAAAACCCTAACCGAAAACGGCTTCCCCCAAAAAAAAGTCTCCCTCCCTACCGAAAAAATGTACGAAGTGGCTGACAATAAAGGCCTTAGCTTCAACAAGGTGATGGAAGAAATGAAAGAACATCACAATATTGACTACAACGTAGACGGAGAGAGAATTATTTTCTCAGATCCCACTCCTGCCCAAGAGGCTCCCACCGGAAATATGAGCCAGGCCGAAATGATGGCCCAGGCGCAAGAGATGATGAAAAACATGGACCCCGAAGAGCTCAAAAAAATGCAAGAAATGTTCACGAATATGAGCGACGAAGAAAAAGCCGATATTATGAAGAAGGGAAAGGACATGGGAATAATCTAAGCTGATGTACTGAAGTTCCCCCGCGTCATTGTGAAAAAATTATATAAATTCGGGCTTTTAACCTGTCAATTCTTCCAATTACGGCCTTAGTTTTTGCCAAAACTCCCCCGGCCTGATATCAAGGCGCGGAACATTAAATTTTGATTAATCGGGGGATTAATGTCCAGAGTATTCATCTTTATAATCTTGCTAGCAATAACGTCGCTTGCGCACTCACAACTACGTGAAGATAAAAGTGTTTATATTGGCGAGGCCATCTCCGTAATCAATATTGAGCTTAGCTCAAGCCCAGGCCCTGCTGGCCACACCATGAAAGATTTAAATCGTGATGATAGTGAGAAGGATACTTTTGTACCGGTTGTATCCGTTTCGTTTAAATCGGATAGCTATCCAGGAAAGTCTTTTGCAGGCGAGATGAAAGTTCGAGGGCAAAGTACAAGGGCAGGATCAAGAAAATCTTTTAAGATTACACTTCCCAAAGGGGCAGAGAAATTTTTGGGACAAAGAAAAATTCACTTAAATAGACACCCATATGATTTAACGAGAGTGAGAAATAAACTAAGTTTTGATTTATTAAAAACTCTTCCCAATATGACTAGCTTAAAGACGAACTTCATCCATTTAAAAATTGATGGCGAGGACTATGGTTTTTACACTCAGGTTGAACACACTAGTAAGGGATGGCTTAAATCAAGAGGCTTGGACAAAGAAGGGCATTTATATAAAGCCGAGAGGTTTAGATTTAAAAGAGAAGTAGATAAAATAAAACTTAAGTCTGATCCTACATATAGAGTAGAGGACTTTGAGGTGGCACTTGAGATTAAAGGAAGTGACGATCACGCGCCCTTGATTGAAATGCTTGATGCCGTTAACAATAAAGGTAATTCATTTGAAGCTGTTTTTAAAAAGCATTTCGATGAAGATAATTACCTCGAGTGGTTTGCCACAACAATACTATTTGGAAATGCAGATACCAGCAGTCAAAATTTCTATATTTATAGTCCACAGGCCTCATCAAAGTGGTATTTTCTCCCATGGGATTTCGATGCCGCTTGGGATTTTTATGGTCAACCAGACCAGTTGAAAAATAAAATGGCTCCTTGGCATTTTGCACTTGGTAACTGGGGAAATGTTAGGCTTCATAAAAGATTTTTTGAGACCAAAGGTTTTGTCTCCAGGCTTGTTAAGAAAATCGAGGAACTAAAGGTTGATTACTTAGGCCAGGCCAAAATTCGCGCACTTCTTGATAGCTATAAACCAGTAGTATTTTCTGAAGTAAAAAGAAAAAGTGAACTAGAGCACTTACCTACAATTGGATCAACTGACGGTCAAAAATTAAAAGAGTTTGAAGGCGAGTTCAATAGACTCGAAAATGTTGTTGAGAAAAACTATAAAAGGTTTATGAATAATGTAGAAAAGCCAATGCCGGTTTGGATGGACGAGCCTGAGAAGAAAAGTGGTAAGAAGCTCTCTTTTTCTTGGGAAGATTCATTTGATCCTCAAGGTGACCCAGTAACCTATACTGTGCAAGTAAGTAGTGGACCTCTTTTTAGAAAGTCAGATCTTGTTTACGAAGCAAGAGCGATTAAGGACCATAAACACATCAGCACCAAGAGAATCCGGGGTAAGAATTTATTTTTCAGAGTTCTCAGCGTGGATGACAAGGGAAACTTTGAGGTGCCCTTTGACGATTACTGGGACAAAAAAGCTGATAAAGTCCTGTGGGGCCTGAAAAAGTTATAGCCATGCCTCTTTGTGTCATGACAACAAATTAGAATTCAGACTAAGATTCAGCCGTGGTCCAACCTAGACAAGTATACGGGGGTGAACTCCGCCAGGTCGGGAACGAAGCAACGGTAGCCAATCGGTGCTGTGTTTAGTGTTGGGCCACATTTCAATCTCTTTCATTCTTTAATATTCAATGACAAATCCTTGCAATTGCCCCCTTGCAAATTGACTTTGAAACGGTTGGTGACTACTCTACCCCTCTTTATGCACAGTGTTTTGGCGCGCAGTTTCATATTGGTGCACAATTTATGGAACAGTTGCCTGACAGGGGGTCACTGCATTTATGGGCTATCAAGTTCTTGCCAGGTCATGGCGACCAAAGCTTTTTGAAGAGGTAGTGGGGCAATCCCATATCGTTCGGTCGTTAAGAAATTCTATCCAAAACGATACTGTGGGGCACGCTTACTTATTTACGGGTACCCGGGGAGTAGGAAAAACGACGTTAGCCAGACTTTTTTCAAAGGCCATCTGCTGTCTCAATCGATCTGATAATGGAAACCCATGTCTCACTTGTGACTCATGTATAGAAGTTGATAAAGGGACAAGTATAGATGTCCTGGAATTTGACGGCGCTTCTAATAACGGTGTTGATCAAGTTAGAGAGCTCATTAGTAATGTCCAATACCTTCCAGTACGTGGAAAATATAAAGTCTATATAATTGATGAAGTCCATATGCTGTCTACCAGTGCATTCAATGCCCTGTTAAAGACTCTTGAAGAACCTCCTGCTCATGTGAAATTTATTTTTGCAACAACAGAGGTTAATAAACTATTGGGAACAGTGCTTTCAAGATGTCAGCGCTTTGATTTTAGAAATGTTTCAACACCTATACTTGCATCTCATCTTGAGCGTGTTTGCAAAGGTGAGGGCATAGGCTTTGAGTCTCCCGCTATCTTGGAGCAAATTGCATCCATGGCAGGGGGTTCTGTTAGAGATGGTCTCTCACTATTAGAACAAGCACTATGCTACACCAAAGAATCTTTTATTTCTGAGGGTGAGCTTGTACATGCACTAGGCCTTGCAAGAAGTTCAGTAATTACAAAATTAGTTGAGAGAATGCTGTCTGAAGATGTGACAGAAGTATCACATATTTATAGAAGCCTTCTCTGTGAGAATGTTGAAGTAAAAAATATTGCAGTGGATTTACTAGATTCTCTTTATCGCTTTATTCAAAATATGGATAATTTTTCTTATATCGAAGATAATTTTCACATCGAAAAAGAGGTGTGGGAGAGTCTGAGTGCAGCAGAGCTCTTTTGGATTTACGAAGTGCTTGTTAAAGATATTGAGTGGATGCTCAGATCTATTGCTCCAGAAAAGACTATGGAAATAGTTCTCCAAAAAATTACTCTTAGGGGAACATTTTTTAAAAAAGATCTGGGGAACAAGGTTCATTTATCCGGCAATTCAGAGAACTCTTCACATCAGGGTGAACAACTTTTAGCTGGCGGTGAACAAACAGGTGATTTGCCTGAACAAGTTGTTACTGTTTCTGTGCAAATGCAAGAAAAATGTGAACAACCTATAGAAAATTGTGAACAGACTTCGGCAATACCTGAACAAGTGCCCACAAGCCTTGAAAAACCATCCGAAAAATTTGCAGAAATGTTGGCCGGTCTTGAAGATCCTGCTCAAAATGTCACTCAAGTGGTGGATAGTCACCAACAAGAGAAAGAAAAACCCGAGCAAATATTAGAAAAAACTGAACAACTTTCAGTTAAAGCTGAACAACCTTCAGTTAAACCTGAACAAGTTTTAGAAAAAGTTGAGCAAGTAATCGAAAAACCTGAACAACCTCTTGCTGATGGAGCGGCCCTATTGACCGAGATTCAAGATAGCAGCGTTGTTGAGCGTGTGACTACTCAGGATGGTGATGGCCATGAAAAAATTGAAGCAGCTCCAGAAAATGTGGAAAAAGAGAAACCCACTGAGCCAGAAGAAAAAAACTGGGACAACTTTCTAAGACGCCTTTCTAAAAAATATCCTGCAAGTGCTGCAAATATTGAACAAGGTAATATTTTAAAGGGGCCTTTAAAATTAGATGGAATGATTCACATTGAGCTCGGTTTCCCACCTGAGAGTAAAATTTTCTATGATTATTTAGTAGATGCGAACACAACAAAAAGATTGGTAAGTGAAATTTCGCAATATTTTGAAGAAGAACAAGCGAATGTAAATTTAGTCTTTACGCTACTTGATGAAAAAGAGAGAGAGAAGACTGGATTTTTATCAAAAGTCGAAGTTGAAGACAAAAAAAGAGATGAGCTTACTCAAATTAAAAGAGAAGAGTTTCTAGCAAATCAATTTGTTAAAGAAGCTCAAACTCTATTCGACAGTAAAGTTGATAAAATAATTGTAAACGAAAATAAACTGTCCTGAGGGTCGAAATGAAAAATATGAATCAAATGATGAAGCAAGCACAACAAATGCAAGCGAAAATCTCAACACTTCAAAATGAGTTGAATGACCGTGAAGTTGAGGCAGCTTCGGGCGGAGGAATGGTTAAGGTTAAGGTTAATGGAAAGCAAGAGCTTCTTTCTATTTCAATTGATAAAGAATGCGTTGATCCTTCAGATGTTGAAATGCTCGAAGAGCTTGTGAAGACGGCCGTTAACCAGGCCATGAATGAAAGTCAGGAAATGGTTTCAAATGCCATGTCCAAAATTACAGGTGGAATGAATATTCCTGGTTTATTTTAGGAAAAAGATATTGAAGTTACCAGATCAAATTCATGATTGTGTCAGGTCTTTCAGCCAGCTTCCAGGTGTTGGGCCTAGAACCGCAACAAGACAAGTTTTATCAATTCTAAATTGGAGTGTGAAAGAGAGAGAGTTACTAGCTCACTCTATTCAAAATCTTTCTCATATTAAACACTGCAGTGAATGTGGAATGCTTTCAAGCGAATCACTTTGTAATGTTTGTCAGGATTCTGAAAGAGTTAATAAGAAAATTGTTTGTGTTGTGGAAAATGTTAAGGATCTCCTGGCCATTGAAGATAGTGGTGAATTTCAAGGAATTTACCATGTACTAGGTGGAGTCTTGAATCCCCTTCTTGGTATCGGACCTGATGAATTAAAAATAGATAAATTTTTTGCGCGAGTTAAAAGACTTGATATCGCTGAAGTAATATTGGCCGTGAACCCTTCACTTGAAGGAGACGCAACTTGTTCTTATATTAAAAGCTCAATAGACAATAGTATTAATGTAGAGAGAATCGGCTTTGGTGTTCCCATTGGTGGCAGCCTTGAGTATTTAGATTCTCAGACCATTTCAAAGGCCCTCGAATATCGAAGGCCTATGTAGGATATTTTTGTGTTTGAAAAACAATTAAGCTTGCCACATTTAATTGAAGAGTATTTGGAGTTTCGACTGGAGAGAGCTGAATTTCAAGGCGCTGAATTTTTTGTTATCAAACAAGATGGGCATCTTTTATTTAAAAGTTTAAAGAGTTCATCTGCAGCAGCAATAGGGGCCCTTTGTGCTGGTGCATGGCAAGCAGCAAGCGCAATCTCTGGTTTTTTTACGCAGCCTACAGATGGAGTTTTTAGGTTAAGCTTCGATCAACCTGGGTGCGGCATCTACGTAATTCCATTGACAGCAAATTCTTATGACCTATATATGGGTGTTCTATTTGAAAATGTAGATAACCCTGGCAAGTTGAAAAATAAGGTTCGAACTCTTTCTGTGGAGCTTATGATTTATCTTGAAGAAAAACAGATTACAGAGGCTCCCGAAACAAGTAAAAGGGATGAGTTTCTTTTTAAAGATATAAGTGATGATGAAATTGATTCACTTTTTAGTATTTAAGGTACGCTATTATGTCGTTTGTTAACTACCAGACTAAAGAGATAAATTGCAAAATTGTATACTATGGTCCTGGGCTTGGTGGAAAAACAACAAACATTCAACACATCTATCAACAGACGAGTAGCGACGTTAAGGGGAAAATGGTCTCCTTAAACACCGAAAATGAAAGAACACTATTTTTTGATTTCTTACCACTTGATTTAGGTGAGATAAGAGGATTTAGAACTCGCTTCCATCTTTACACTGTCCCAGGGCAAGTCTTTTATGAAGCAAGTAGAAAACTTATTTTGAGAGGAGTGGATGGAATTATTTTTGTTGCAGACTCTCAAGTTGAGAGAATGGAAGATAATTTAGATAGCTTTAAAAGCCTTGAAGATAACTTAGTGGCACAGGGTTATGATTTGGACAAGTTGCCTTTAGTACTTCAGTGGAATAAAAGAGATCTACCAAATACTTCTTCAATAGAAGATTTACAAAAAAGAATTAATAAGAAAGATTGGCCGGCATTTGAAGCTGTTGCCACTCATGGTGATGGAGTTTTTGAAACTCTTAAAATGATTAGTAAGTTAGTATTGTTAAATATTAAAGGGGGCCTCGAGTAATTCACTCGAGCAAAACGGTTTGTTGTCATAGAGGAGGATGCTATGGGACAAAAAGGTCTAAAAGAAAAACATATCTCTTTTTTAAGAGATACTCTTGTAAGAGAGAAAGAACGTTTAGGGTTGAAGGATATTTACCTATCTGACGATTTTAATTTAAATGAGGAAGACAGAAGCGATGAGGTCGACCAGGCCAATGCTGATGTTTCAAACTCTGAAAGACTTAGGCTTAGAAATAGGGAGTTATTCTATTCTAAGAAGATTGGTTCTGCGCTTGATCGTATGAGTCGAGGGGAATACGGCGACTGCGAAGAATGCGGTGAGACTATTCGCTTTGAAAGACTCAAGGCAAGGCCCACTGCTGAGTTGTGTATTAACTGCAAAGAAGAATCGGAAAGAGATGAATCCAGCAGTTATATTGGAAGACAAAGCAAGTCTCTAGGTAAGGCCATAAATTTAGTGGGAATTATTTAGGGCGCGTTTTCAAAGTAGATTTTATTTTATTTTTTTCAAATACTTCAAAGTAATCAGGTGCGCTTCTATAAGCGCTTCCTGATTAAAGAAGCTCGACCTGGCACCGATTAAGTGATGTCCATAGGTGATTCCAAAATTGATTGATTCAAAATAGTCTGGAAACCTGGCCATCTCAGTATCAACAATCCCATCATTTTGATGATTACTTCTAAAAATTAACTTAGTAAGCGCCATCCATGCATGGGCATCATACCAATGTGAATTGAGTGCCAGAGATGTATAAAAAGGTTTTTTTGGTAAACCTTTATGATTTCGTCTAAACCAATTCGTTTGTTTTTTATGAGAGACAGTCTTTTGCAATTCAATTCCCAGCAGATCACGGCCTTTATCAATTGATTGATAAATTCTCGAGTTTTGAAAAACTTCCATAGAGACAAGGGCTTTTAGTAGCGGGTTTTGATCCATATGCATGGAGCCCATTATAGGGCAGGCAATTGTTGAGATTCCGATAATATGTTTCTCAGAAAATTTATTGAACTTTTTCATAAAGTGAAGGCAATCAATTCCACCTTTGGAGTAAGCAATAAGCCAAAGTTTTCTTTTTGGGTTTTCTTTCACATAGTCTGCGAGTTGCTTGCCAAGCAAATTAGCATTAAAGCTTGCTCCCTTTCTCCCACTTACTTTTGGCGTTATATATTCGATGCCATAAGTATCGTGCAGGTGTTTTGCGGCCCTTTCAAAGGCATGGGTTTTATAGAGCTCGTTGAGCATTCCAGGAACGAGCACAATTGTTGAATTTGTTTCTGGAATATCAAGTAGGCTCTTATAAGTAGGATCAATATGAGTGTGCTGAATTTCATTAAAAATTGTTCTAAAAATTTGCTCTGAAGAAATAAGACCTTTTGGAATCTTTTTCCCAGATGCGACTCTTCCAACGATGTAGTTATGTGTTTTGCAATCTACAAATCCAGGATCTTTTAATGGATTGTAAAATAGAGACGTAAAAGTTTTATAGGCTGCCCTTGAAACCCATATGCCTGATCCCACCGTGTCCTTTAAGAAAGTTAGCAGATGAACGGAGGCGCTATTGTCTCTTTTATGGCTGGAGAAAATTTTAGCGAAGTCAGCTTGAAAGTCACTAATTGAAGTGGACATGGCAACCTGATAAGCCTCCTTTGAGAAGCTAAAATTCCCAAAGTATTTTTTTATAATTTTCTTCTGTAATCGAGCCATATTTAATTGCTTTCCACGCTCAAGTATTCTACATAATAAAGACTAGGTTTTTGAACTTGCACTGCACAGTTTTTTGTACCAAGTTACTGATAGTCGGAAATAAAAAAAAATAATATTGCGAGGATATCGAAATGACAAAGGGTAAGACGCATATCGCCATCATTGGTGGAAGTGGCATCTACAATCTAGAGGGTTTTAAGGTTGTCGAAAGTCATGAAACCCTGACCCCTTTTGGGAAACCAAGTGGACCCATTCAATTGATCGAATTTAACGAATCGTTGTTTTATTTTGTTGCAAGACATGGCGCTGGCCATTTTATTGCACCTAGTGAGATTAATTATCGTGCTAATATTTTTGCTCTCAAGAGTTTAGGTGCCAAATATATTGTTTCAGTGTCAGCCGTTGGTTCATTAAAAGAAGAGCATCCTCCGAAAAAATTTGTATTACCTGATCAGTTTATAGATTGGACGAAAGGTAAAAGAGAGAGATCTTTTTTTGGTGAAGGCATGGTGGGTCATGTGTCTGTAGCCTACCCAGTGGAAAAAAATCTACAAGTTATGATTGCTGGTTGTTTAAATGAGGCAGAAATCGATCATAGTGTTGGTGGATCATATATTTGCATTGAAGGACCACAATTTTCAACAAGGGCCGAGTCAGAATTATATCGCTCTTTTGGAGCAACAGTAATCGGAATGACCAATGTTCCTGAAGCCTTTTTGGCAAAAGAAGCTGGAATGTCCTATGCCACAGTGGCAATGGTTACCGATTATGATTGCTGGAAAGAAGAGCACTGCTCGCTAGAGGAAATCCTTAATGTCATGGGGGAAAACTATAAGTCAGCTCAAAAACTTGTAAGTAAGTTAATACCAAAGCTTTACAATAATCCGCCAAAATTTGAGCCAGAAAATCAGTGCGCTGTTGTGACGGCTCCTGAGCAGCAGACGCCTGCTCATAAAGAAATTCTTAAAGTACTTTTGAGTTAGTGGTGAGCTCTGACTACGGTAAGCATTATTCAGTACAAAGAAGAGAAGTTTTAAAATTCTTTTCTGAGTCCCTAGGGGACCGAAGTGTGGGTCCTACCTATTTAGATTTAACTTTTGGGGCTGGAGGGCATACAACCTCTATTCTAAAAGAAATCCCAAACTCATTTGTTTACGCTGTTGATCAAGACATTGAGGCCATTAATAATGGTGAGACAAAGCTAAAAGAGTTAGATCTTACAGATCGTTGCAAACTACTCAAGATGAATTTTTCAGAATTTGAAGAGTACTATAAAAGCTCGCTCAGCGATGAGGGAGTGAAGTTCGATGGCATATTGATGGATTTAGGAGTTTCTTCACATCAATTTGATCAAATTAGTAGAGGATTTTCTTTTCGGGAATCTGCTGAGCTAGACATGAGAATGGATGGCACCAATGATCAGATTCAAACGGCCAAAGATTTAGTCAATGAACTTGATGAAGAAGAGCTTGCGAATGTGATCTTTGAATACGGAGAAGAGAGATATTCAAGAAGAATTGCCAAGGCCATAGTGGAAAAAAGAGAAGAAGCCGAAATTGTTGACACAAAAACTTTGGAAGATATTGTTTTTCATTGTTATCCAAAAAAAGATCGATTTAAAAAAATTCATCCAGCGACTAAAACTTTTCAGGCATTAAGAATTGCCGTGAACCATGAACTTGAGGTACTGGCGACAGCTTCTGAGTTTTTACCTAATTTTCTAGCACCTGGGGGAAGGCTTGCAATCATCAGTTTTCACTCCCTAGAAGACCGCATTGTTAAAAGAAGTTTCAAAAAACGAGTTTTAGAGGACAAAGCTCATTTTAAAATTCTTACTAAAAGACCACTAATGGCAGAAGAGGATGAAGTTTCAGAAAACCCTCGTTCGCGCAGCGCCAAGATGCGTGTATTAGAAAAGCTATGATATGATGTAGTTAGGGTATGGATGCCATTTGAATCAGGAGGATTCTAGTGAGAGTAAAAAGGTCGGCCAATGCACAGTTGGATATTTCAAGAAGATTTAAGGCCTTTCTAAAAAGACTTCTTCTAAGCTCCCAGGGATTCCCCATAGTACTTTGTTTTGTCACACTTTTGATTTTGACAATTTTATTTAGAATGAAAAATGTTGAACAAAATCTGAGCTTCAATCAATTTAGAAGCCAAATAGAAAAACTTAGTTTTGAGAATAAGGAATTAAAAGCTGAGAAGGCAGAGCTTTTATCAGTAAACAATTTACGAAGATTTGCCAAAAGATATAAACTTAAAGAACCCAGTGAAAAACAGATAATTGTGATACCTTAAGCGATGATTTTAAAAAAAAGACTGACCATTGTTTTCTCCTTTTTCGTATTTCTTTTCTTGCTAGTAATTAGTAAGGCTCTTTATATACAAGTCATTAACAATGATAAACTGCTGGCCTACTCAGAGAGCCAACTGATTAGAGAGTATAAAGAATATCCCAATAGGGGAAATATAGTAGACCGAAACAACAATCCACTCGCAATTAATATTAAAACCTACAATATTTTCACTTTGCCAAAGTTACTTAAGGGAAATAGGAGAGGGTATAAAAAGTTATCGCGAATTGTTCCTCATATAACCTATAGAAAAATTATTGCGAAAGTAAAGGGAAGAGATCGTTATACTTGGCTTGCAAGGAAGGTAAAGCTAACAAATACTCAGGTCGCTGAGATTAAAAAACTAGATGGAATTTTCCTTGAGGCACAATATAGCCGATTTTATCCCAATAAAGATCTTTTATCTCAGACCATTGGCTTTGTAGGTATTGATAATGATGGCCTGGGAGGTGTTGAGTATCAGTTTAATGAGAAACTTCGTGGAGAGGTTAAAATTGTTAAATACCTGAAGGATGCGAAGGGAAGGCCCATTAAAAGAGAATCTATTGATTTTCACAATAAGGCATCAGACTTACAACTATCAATTGATAAAGATATTCAGGCGGCTACAGAGAAATTTTTAAAAGAAGCTGTTATAGAGCATAAGGCCTTAAAGGGTGGAGTCGGTGTACTCGATGCAAAAACGGGTGAAATTTTGGCCGTTGCTAATTATCCAAGCTTTGATCCAAATAGTGTCGGAAAATCAAAGCCAGAACACAGAAGACTTTCTTTTGTTACTGATCCCTTTGAGCCGGGATCTATTTTTAAAATAATTACTGTTGCCTCGGCCCTTGAAAATAAAATAGTGACTGAAGAAACTCATTACTATTGCGAAAGAGGAAGGTTTTTAGTTGGAGATCATTACATAAAAGAGGCAGAAGCGAAGAAGAAGTTTGAGTGGCTTTCGGTTTCAGATATAATTAAACATAGCTCAAATATAGGGACCACAAAAATTGCTTTTGATTTAAAATATCCAAAACTAAGAGAAACAATCAAAAAATTTAATATTGGAGAGAGAACAGGAATTGAAATTCCAGGTGAATCTCGAGGAATATTTACTAAAAAAGAAAATATATCACCTCTGAGTTTAAGTAATATAAGTTTTGGCCAAGGTATTGCGACAACAGGAATTCAAATGCTGAGTACCTACGCTGTTATTGCAAATAGTGGAGTCTATATGAATCCGACTCTAATTAAAGGTGGCAATAAAGACTCGCTTGGAGAAAGGGTTCTTAGCAAAGAGGTCGCTTCAAAACTTGAAAAAATGTTGGTTACAACTGTTGAAGAGGGAACAGGCATGAGTGCGAGGATTCCCTATTTCACAATTGCGGGGAAAACAAGTACCGCTCAAAAGGCGATAGATAGTAAATATGATGGATCGTATATCTCAGGCTTCATAGGTTATCCGACAAATGTAAAAAATCGATTTGTTATTTATGCTTATATTGATGAGCCGAATGCGGGGAAATTCTATGGAAGTGCTGTTGCTGCTCCATTATTTAAAAAAGTGGCCAGACATATCCTATTTAAGGATAAGCATTTTGGAGACCTTGCAATTAATAAAAAATCGAAAGAGAAGATGGAAGTAGACTCTGTCAGATGGGTTCAAGGCAAGAGTCGGTATTTCGGAGAACGCATAGTTCCAGAATTTGGAGGTCTTGATAAATTGTCTGCCAGAAAACTTGCTAAAAGGGTGGGCTTATTACTTGAAAATAGAGGGGCTGGAGTTTCATCTTACCAAAGCCTCAAAGCGGGAGTGGGATTTTCTCCTGGACAAAAAATTATAATTAGATATTCTCCTCCAGTATATGAGTAATACCGATATAAAATCATGTGTTGAAAAAGCAGTTGTTGATAAGGATATAACAGATATATCTGATGGATTTTTGAATTCAACTAGTAGTACTCTCGTCTTTTATAATTTAAACCCTGATCAAAAATCCCTTGAGGCATTTTTACAAAGAGTATCAAAGTCCAGTTACGGGTTTTTAGTGGTCAATGGAAAAATGGCCGAAGAGGTTCCTGGCTCAATTGCCGTCAGCGCAGAAGATTTTAATGATCTGCAAGATATTTACTGCCAGAGGTTTTATCCAATTGATAGTAGTAAAAAGTTTATTGGCATAACCGGAACAAATGGAAAAACCACCACTGTTCACTTATGTGTTCAAATTTGTCATCAAATGGGAATCAAGGCCATAAGCATAGGCACCATTGGTGTTAAAAATGCAGATGAAATCATAGCACCGACGTCTACCTTAACGACGCCTTCTTTTATAGATACAAGGAAGATCTTATTTCAATTCAAAGATCAATATGAATATTGTTTTCTTGAAGTCAGTAGTCATGCAGCTGTTCAAAAAAGAATAAGAGGAATTCCATTTAGTGTCTCAGCATTTATGAGCTTTACTCGTGATCACCTGGACTATCATGAAAATGAAGAAAATTATTTTAATGCCAAAAAATTATTTCTTGATAATTACTTGATAGGGGATGCTCCTATTTTTGTTCCAAATTCACAAACGGACTTGCAAGAAAGGTTAAAAGAAATTTATTCAATTACAATCCCCAGGACTCTGGAAGAGAGGGGGATTTCTAGCTTACCAGCCTTTTTTAGAACAACTTTTAATAAAGGCAATTTAGAGATTGCCCTGGGCATTTGTGAATATTTGACCAGTAAAGAAATTTCTCCAGACCTTGATCGATTTAAATATCCCGAAGGTCGATTTTTTATCTATGAAGTCGATGGGCGCATCTTTGCTATCGATTCAGCACATACTCCTGATGCCTTTTCAAATATTATCAAGGCCACCAAGGAAGCCTTCCCTGATAAGTCACTATGGGTACTGTTCGGCTGTGGTGGATCGAGAGATAGAAAAAAAAGACCTATTATGGGAGGAATTGTAAATGGTGATGCTGATCGAATTTTTTTAACATCTGATAATGTTCGAGACGAAGACCCTCTCCAGATTATCGAAGACATAAAACCGAGCTTAGATTTAAATAAAACAGTAGTAGAGCCAGACCGAGAAAAAGCAGTGGCCAAGGCTTTTGAAGAAATGAAAGATGATTGCATTCTCTTGATGTTGGGAAAGGGACATGAAGATTATCAAATTGTTAAAGGAGAGCTAGTGTCCTACTCTGAAATAGGTGCTATAGAAAAGGCTAGAAAGGGTTCAAAAAAGTGATTAAAGTCGAAACTTTAAAATCATGTCAGTTAATCGTTAAAAGTTATGGCAAACTTCCTGCTGGGGATTTTTGTTACTCAACAGATACAAGATCTCTCGTAGAGGGCAATGGTTTTTTGGCCATTGTGGGGGAGAATTTTGATGGCCATAACTTTATTGGAAAGGCGCTAGAGCTTGGGGCATCCGTAGTCTTTTTCAACAGTTCAAAATATTTAGAAATTGAAAGCCATATTAATCAGTACCCAGACAGATACTTTGTAGAGTGCAAAGATACAATTAGCTTTATCCAGGAGTTGGCCTCTCATCATTTAAAATGGTGGAGAGGATTAAATCCATCTGCTCCAGTGGTGGCCATAACAGGCTCCAACGGCAAAACCACTACAAAGGATATGGTTACACACTTACTAAACGGTATTTTTGGGGAGAGTGTAGTATCTACCGAAAAAAACTTTAACAACCACCTCGGCGTTCCCTATACGCTTTTAAATATTTGTGCGGATACAAAGGCAGTTGTGCTTGAGATGGGAACGAACCACCCGGGTGAATTAAAAGTACTTTGCGATATAGCACAACCGAGTTGTGGAATTATCACTAATATTGGAATGAGCCATTTAGAGTTCTTTAAAAATGAAGAAGACGTCTTCAAAGAAAAAAGGGTTGTGTTTGATAGCGTGATGTCTGCCAGTAAAAATCAAGGTGTTTTTGTGGTTGATGGAAGTGATCAGCATCTAAAAACTCTTCCAGCTGGGAAAAATGTCATTTTTCTTTGTGAGGGAGAAAATCTTGAGCTCAATGTGAAAAATGCAGTTTTAAATGTAAATGCTCTGGAGCTCAACATCGAAAATGAGCATTTAACTGGCGCGCACAATTACTTTAACCTAAGTGCTGCGCTGTCTCTGTGCTTGGCGTTGTATCCAGATGAGATTGAGAATTTTAAATCAGGGTCCAAGTCATTTGTGCCGGGAAGAAACCGATCCTCATGGGTGGAGCATCTTGGACTTAAGGTGTTCCTCGATGCCTACAACGCCAACCCCTCTTCTATGAAAGCTTCTATTAAGGGATTTCATCAAGAGATTATAAGTGACGGCTATCAGGACGATCAGGCCCTTTATATCTTAGGTGATATGAATGAGCTGGGTCCAAGTTCGGCAAAATTTCATCGTGAGATGGGACAATTTGCCAGCGAGCAAGGTGTGAAAAATGCCATTTTCGTTGGAAAGTTTGCAGCCGATTACCAAAAGTCTTTTACGGGAAAAAGTTATCTTTTTGAAAAGATTTCGGAATTAAGTTTCAAAGAGCTCTCAGGAATTTTAAATGGAATCAAAATAGTGTTTGTAAAAGGAAGCCGTTCTTTACAATTAGAGTCATTCCTAGATATAACTCCTTAGTTAAACTACGATAAATGTACCTTTTACTGAAGGGTGTTATGCTCTATCACTTTCTCTACCCGCTGAGCGAAACTATTTCTGCGTTCAATGTGTTTAGATATATTACCACCAGATCTTTCTTGGCATTCGCTCTTGCGAGTATTTTTTCCATTTGGTTTGGGAAGAAATTTATCGCTCTAATGAAAAAAATCCAATTTGGGCAAGTCATTAGAGAGGAAGGGCCCGAAAATCATAAGAAAAAAGCCGGCACACCCACTCTTGGTGGTGTCTTTATATTGGGTAGCATTGTGCTCGCCACGCTTATCTGTGGAAATTTCAATTCAATGCCTTTGATTTTAACCCTGGTCGTAACTCTTTTTTATTTTTTGCTCGGTGGCCTTGATGACTATCTAAAAGTGGTGAAAAAAAATACTGACGGTGTTTCGGCAAGGGGAAAGCTTCTATTCCAATTTACTATTTCAGCAATTGTCCTATATTTCGCCATTAAGTACGGGGTTATTGACGGGAAACTGTATGTTCCCTTTAGGAAGGAAGCACTGCTTGATTTAGGTTATTTTTATATATTCTTTGGAAGTTTTGTCATTGTGGGCTCAAGTAATGCAGTGAATTTAACTGATGGCCTAGATGGCTTGGCCATTGGACCCATCATTACAAGTGCAGCCAGCTTAGGCGTGCTTGCTTACGCTGCTGGGCATTCTGGGGTTTCGACCTATCTTTTTATTCCCTACGTGGAAAGCGTGGGCGAGCTTGTGATATTTACTGCCGCTGTCATTGGTGCTGGCGTCGGCTTCTTGTGGTATAACTCCTACCCGGCTCAGATATTTATGGGAGATGTAGGCTCTTTAAGCCTGGGTGGGGCTCTTGGGACTTTGGCCGTAATGACCAAAAACGAGCTCCTTTTTACTTTGATAGGTGGCATATTTGTAGTAGAAGCGCTATCAGTGATTATTCAGGTATTTTCCTACAAAACCAGAAGGAAGAGAGTTTTTAAAATGGCTCCAATTCATCACCATTTTGAACTTCTGGGTTGGCCTGAACCAAAGGTAATTGTAAGATTTTGGATAATAAGCATTATGTTAGCAATTTTATCAATCGCGACATTAAAACTTAGATAAAAAAGTGAGTAGATATGGATCGGTATCGTGGAAAAAAAGTTCTTATTGTAGGTCTTGGTAAGACAGGGTTTGCATTGATAAATTTTTTCAACACCCTAGAATGCCAAATTCGCGTGACAGATATTAAGCCTATATTTGATCTCAATAAAGCGGTGAAAAAACTTAAAAAAATTAGGCCAACACCAGAGATGACTCTTGGAGAGCATCGAAATGAAGATTTCCTAGATGCAGATCTAGTGATTTATTCAATGGGTGTAAATTGCAATTTACCTCAACTTGAAAATGCTCGTTCCCAAGGAAAAGAAGTATACAGTGAGTTTGGGTTTGCACACAGATTATGCAGAAAGCCAATTGTTGCTGTTTGTGGAAGTTACGGTAGAACAACTGTAGCTCATATGATCGGTTACGCTCTTAAGCTTGAAGGCAAGAAAGTATTTGTTGGTGGAACAAGTGAAAATCCCTTTATTAATTATCTTGCGATGCCAGATAAAGATGAGGTGGATTGGGTTGTACTAGATGTTTCAGCCATTCAGACCAAAAGAATTGAAAACTTTCATCCAAGACTTGTTATCTTTACAAATATCAGTGATGTTTACCCAGAGAAGCACTTCAAATCTGTTGGTGAGTTTATTGAGACAAAATTAAGTGTCATTAAAAATCTAACTCACGATGATTACCTGATTGTTAATTTTGATAAACTTAGTAGCAATACATTTTTTAGAAATGCGAACTGTCAGGTTTACTGGTACTCAAGAAAGTCATTTGTAAAAATGGGTGTACTAAGTGAAGTTCAAGGAACTCATTTCCACGACAAGAGAGTTCACTCAAATATCCATTACCACTCTGAGTTTGTAGTGGCGAAAATGAGAATTGTGGGCGAAAAAAATAGAGAGAACCTACTTGCTTCAATTACAGCGGCCAAGGCCTTGAAAATTTCAGATAGCTCTATTCAAACGCTTATTCAGAAATTTCCAGGCATACCTCACCGTCTTGAATTTATTGTAGAGAAAAATGGTGTATCTTTTTACAATGATTCTAAGTGCGAGGATATGCACACTTTAATTGATTCTCTTACGGCTTTTAGAAGGCCAGTGATTTTAATTGCAGGTGGAAAAGATACTGAGCAGGAATTTGAACAATTTGGACCAGCACTTGGACCAAAAGCGAGAATTATGTGTTTGGTTGGTGAGAGCAAAGAGAAGATGAATAGATCTCTTGGAGATTATACTCAAACCTATCTTGTAGGATCTTTTGAAGAGTCTGTGCTTCTAGCTTATCAAAAATCAAGAACAGGGGACGTAATTGTTCTTTCTCCCGGTAATCAGGCAACTGATATTTTCAGAGATTACGTGGAGAGGGGAAATTATTACAAAAAACTGATTTTCCAGCTATAATTAGTATAGGTTTGAATTTTTTTAAAATTCGCCTAACCTGGAGACCTATAACTATCATGGAAGATAGAACTCTCAAGCAAATGATTCTAATTTTGGCCGGGCTAATTGTGTTCGGCGTCATTATGGTTTTTTCTTCAAGCTATATTTACGCCAAAGAGTCATTTGGTAGCTCCAGCTTCTTCTTTTTAAGACAGGTATTTTTTGTGGTACTTGGCTCGGGGGCCCTTTTTGTGGCTGCACGAACGAAATTTAGCTTTTGGTATAAATATTCTTTTATTTTTTTGGGCATTTCAACATTTTTCCTGGTCCTCTCTTTTGTTCCGGGTATTGGAGTTGAGCTCAAAGGCTCATATAGATGGATCAAAATCTTTGGATTGTCATTTCAGCCAGGTGAAATAGAAAAGTATGCCATTTTATTAGCGTCCTTGTTTTACTTTGAAAATTTTGAAGAACTAGACAAAAATGAGAGGTGGGTAAAAGGGATTTTTCTTAGTTTGCCCTTGTCCATGAATCTTCTCCAGCCCGACTATGGAACCTTCTGTATTTGTCTTCTTCTTATATCGTTTGTGAGTTTCATGAGTCGATTTCCCAGAAAATACTTTTTTTCATTCATCGGATCAATGTTTGTTGTTTCCATGATTGCTCTTATCTCAGCTCCCTACCGGGTCAAGCGTTTAATGGTTTTTCTAGATCCTTGGAAAGATCCGAAAAACTCAGGGTTTCAGATAATTCAAAGCTATCTTGCTTTCGCGAATGGTCATTTTTGGGGGCAGGGGATTGGCAACAGTAATGAAAAACTCTTTTATTTACCCGAGGCCCACAATGATTTCATCTTTAGCGTTATTGGAGAGGAAATTGGATTTGTTGGAGTGGCCTTAATTGCAGTCGCTTTTTTAATGCTAGTGGGTCTTGGTTTTAAGCTCGCAATAGCTGTGAAGTCCCGTATTTCGGCAATATTTATTTCAGCTGTACTTTTTGCCATTGGAATTCAAGCTTTTTTGAATATGAGTGTAGTGCTTGGGCTTCTACCCACCAAAGGACTCAATCTGCCTTTCATAAGCTATGGAGGAACCTCCATGGTGGTGAATTTGGCCGCCGTTGGACTTCTTATATCAGCTTATAGAGACGGCTTGCGGGAGATTTCATTTCAAGGTAATATCCCCTCTACAGGCGCGATGAGCTAATCAAAGAAGAAAAAAATGTTTAAACGAAAGAAACGTACCAAAGTACACTTTGTGGGCGTTGGTGGTATTGGAATGAGCGGTATCGCTGAGGTGCTGGTTAATCTAGGATATTTTGTTTCAGGTTCAGATATTGCTAGGGGAGCAAGCGTTGTTCGCCTAGAAAAAATGGGCTGTGATGTAAAAATTGGCCACCATCAGGATCACATAAGTGGTGCGGATGTTGTCGTCTATAGTTCGGCCATCCCTAGTTCAAATCCAGAATTTGAAGCAGCAAAAAAATCGGGAGTTCCTCTAATTCAAAGAGCAGAAATGCTCTCAGAACTTATGCGACTTAAATATGGAATAGCTGTTGCTGGAACACACGGGAAAACGACAACTACGAGTTTTTTGGCAACCATATTACATGAATGCAATGTAGACCCGACCCACATCATTGGTGGTGTTGTTGAAAATCTTGGTGGGCATGCAAAAGTTGGCAAGGGTGATTTTATTGTTGCTGAAGCAGATGAGTCTGATGGAACTTTTCTACTACTCAGCCCTGTTTTTTCAATTATCACAAATATTGAATGCGACCATATGGAGTACTATTGTACTGAAAAGCGGCTTCATTCATCCTTTGTTAAGTTTGCTAATAAAATTCCCTTTTATGGCAAATGTGCACTCAATATCGATGACAAAGGAAACCAGCAAATACTAAAGAAAATTAAACGTCCGATTGTGACTTTCGGTCTCAAAAAAAACAAAGATCAATATGATTACTATGCAACAAATATAAGTCATCTTGAATTTGGTTCAGAGTTTGACCTGTGCTACCAGGGAGAAGATGTTGGAAGAGTTAAAATTAATCTTCCAGGAGAGCACAATGTGTATAATGCCCTAGGTGCTCTTTCCATTGCACATCAACTGGATCTTGATTTTGATCAAATCATCAAGGGTGTTGAAAAATGCAGAGGTGTGGGAAGAAGATTTGATTTAATCTACACTAAGAATGATTTTGAGGTTTTGGATGACTATGCTCACCACCCTACTGAAATCCAAATGACTATTGAAACTGCCAGGAAAACCAGGGACAAAAAAGTCATCGTGGTTTATCAGCCTCACAGATTTTCGAGAATAGAAAATAGTTGGAAAGACTTGTTACACAGCTTTAATAATGCTGACAGTGTATATATAACCCCAATTTATTCAGCCGGAGAGGAGCCAATCATTGGTATTAACTCTGATAGGCTGGTGATGGATATAAACAACTTACATCCAGGACTCGCTCAAATGCTTGATAAGGCGGAAGATATTGGTGGCCTACTTACTGAACTGCAAAGTGAAAGCGCAATTGTGCTAGTGATGGGAGCGGGCTCAATTAGCAGAATCGCCCGAGAGAGCGTTGGCAATTTGCAATGAACGATCAACTCATAGGTCAGTTAAGAAAAAACTACCAATTTTCCGAATCAACAGATTTAACATCATTTACCACCTTTAAGCTCGGGGCAACGGGGAGTTTACTCACCATTAAAAGTGTTGATGAGCTAAAGAGTGCTCAAGTGCTGTTAAATAAAAATCAAGTCAGCGTAAGGGTTTTAGGGTTGGGGGCCAACCAAATTATTCCACAATCCTTTGATGGTATTTATTTAAAGCTCGAGTTTGAAATTGAAAAAGATATTCTTAAAGAGAAAAAAGAAAGTTATAGGCTTCCGGCTTCACTAAATCTAGTTCAGCTAACACAGCATGCAATTGTGTACAATTTAAAGGGATGGGATAGTTTCACAGGTATTCCTGCAACTCTTGGTGGTGCCATTTTTATGAATGCCGGAACGACTTTGGGGGAAATTGGGTCTCTCGCTACAGAGGTTAGAGTCGTAAGTAAGGAAGGGGAGACGGTTTCATATTCAGTAGATGAAAAATCTTTTTCATACAGATGTTGTAATTTTTTAAAAGAAGGTGACATTATTTTTGAGGTCACCTTAAAAAACCGAGGCGTTGAAGTTGGTCTCGGAGAGAAAATTAAAAATTATCTGAGATGGAGAAGTGATGTGCAGCCATTGAATTCAAAGACATGTGGCTGTGTTTTTAAAAACCATAATGACCAAATAAGGGCCGGAAAGAGTATCGATATCCTAGGACTTAGTGGATTTACCTTAGGAGACATAAGAATAAGTCACAAGCACGCTAATTTTATGGAAAATATCGGAAATGCCTCCTATAATAGTTTTAAGGAAATGGTTGAGCTCGTTTCCGATGAATTGTACCTATACTACGGTGTTTTATTTCAACCAGAGGTAAAAATTGAATAGGGTTCATAGAATTATTTTGATTTTAAGCCTATTATTTGCTGTATCCTTATCAGCTTTTTCTAAGCCGATGATGAAAAAGCGTTCAATAAATTACAAAACCTACTTTGGAAGCTGTCCCTCAAGGGTCGTTGGCAATCTAACCCTCGAGCTTTTGTCTGAGTATGAAAGAACAAAGTCGCTTAGAAGTTTAAAGAAGAAATTTATAAGAGAAGGTCTAAAAGAGAAGCACTTCCTGTCCTCTTATAAAATTAAATACAACCAAGTTTCCAATTTCCTGACGTTTTTTTATGAATGTCCGGCCCCACTTCTCAAGGTTCAGGTATATAAAGAAGAGGGACAAGAGGGATATAGCGCAATACTTGTTGAAAATGGTGAGTTATTTGATCCCACTTATGAGGTCCTACTAAGGGGCGAGAAAAAACTCAAAAAAGAGCTTCCGGTAATATCCATCCCACTTTCGAGGCTCGATATTGAACTTCAAAAAAAATTGGCATACTTGATAAAATTAGTAAAAGACAAGTTTCGCTCAAAGTTAGCAGAGATGATAATATCTGATGACAATGCTCTGACAATTATATTGTCAGTTAGAGGAAAGCCTTCAAGTGCATTCCTTGGAAAGGCAGAGTGGAAGACTAAAGTATTAAAACTTCAAAAGCTTATTTCTTATATGGAGAAGAAGCGTAGGGTTCCACTTATTATAAATCTTTCAAACTCAAAGAAAGTTGTTGTCAAGTTCTCAGACAATTCCTAGGATATATAAAGGGGTTTAGGGTATTATCCTAAACAATGGGATGGAATGAATCCATCTTTCCATCAATGTGCGCGAGTGAGAAGGGAATCTCATGATTGAAAGAGAAGTCAAAGTTGGCTTAGATATTGGCACTACTAAAGTCTGCACCGTCATCGGTTTTCAAAACGATAATTCAGAACTAGAAATAATTGGAGTGGGCTCTCATCCAAGTCAAGGCCTTAAAAAAGGTGCGGTCGTAAATATCGACCAGACAATTGTATCAATTCAAAAATCTCTCGAGCAAGCAAAGCTTATGGCCGGCGTAGAAATCGACCAAGTAAGTGTCGGTGTTGCTGGAAATCATATCTATAGCTTTAATAGCTCTGGCGTTGTTGCTGTTAGAGGTGAAGAGGTTACGCTTGAAGATGTTCACCGGGTAGTTGAAGCTGCAAAAGCAGTTGTCATGCCTTCGGACAGAGAAATAATCCATGTTATCCCGCAAGAGTTTAAAGTTGATAATTCAAAAGGTATTAAAAACCCTATTGGAATGTTTGGCGTTCGGCTCGAAGTAAAAGTTCATATTGTCACGGGAGCTGTCTCTCTTATACAAAACCTTGTTAAGTGTGTTGAAGAGTCAGGTGTCATTCCCATTAAAATTGTGCTCCAACCAATAGCCTCTTCGGAATCAGTTTTATCTGAAGAAGAAAAAGAATTGGGAGTAGTACTTGTTGATATTGGTGGTGGAACAACTGACGTGGCAATTTGGAGTAATGGATGTTTACTACATTCACAAATTATTCCAGTTGGCGGCCAACACTTCACTAATGACTTATCAGTAGCGCTAAAAATTTCTCATATAGAAGCAGAGAGAATAAAAACAGAGCTCGGCTGTGTAATCCCAGAGAAAACGAACCAGTCAAAATTGATACAAGCCCAAGGTATTGTCGGAACAAAACCTCGGGATGTGCCACTTAAAATAGTGACAAAGGTACTCGAAGCTCGCGCAGAAGAGTTACTTCGAACCATAAAAGAAATTCTAGATGAAAAAGTTAGTGAGCATGAAATAGCCGGTGGAATAATTTTCACAGGCGGAGGCTCTTTAATTAAAGGTATTGTTGAGCTTGGAGAGTATGTACTAGAGATACCTGTGAAAATAGGACATCCGAAATCTCTTGGTGGAATGACTAATATTATGCAAAGTCCAAAGTATTCCACAGCAATTGGTTTACTGCTGGAGTCGCATAAACTTTCAAAAGCAAATGTTGAAAAAGATAACAGCTTAGTTAAGCAAAGTGATATAATTGCTCGCTTGAGCAATTCAATGAAAAATGTTCTTAAAGAAATTTTTTAATGTGGAGGAGTATATGTTTGAAATATCTGATGGCGAAAATGTTAGTGCGACCGGAGCAAAGATAAAAGTTATTGGAGTTGGGGGCGGTGGCTGTAATGCTGTAAATACAATGATTAAAGCTGGATTATCTGGCGTTGAATATATTGTGGCAAATACTGACTCACAGGCATTGAATGCGAGCATGGCCCCAACAAAGGTTCAGTTGGGATCGGAGATTACCAAGGGACTCGGAGCGGGAGCAAATCCTGAAATAGGTCGCAAAGCTGCTCTTGAGGAATATGAAACTCTAAGTCAGGTACTCGAGGGTGCTGATATGGTTTTTGTTACTGCTGGGATGGGCGGAGGCACAGGAACAGGCGCAGGGCCAATAATTGCAAAACTTGCAAAAGAGTTGGGTGCACTGACAGTTGGTGTTGTGACTAAGCCTTTCTTATTTGAAGGAAAGAAAAGATTCAAGCAAGCTGAAAGTGGGATTGTATCTCTTGAAGAGTGTGTGGATTCCCTTATTACGATTCCTAATCAAAGACTTTTATACCTTGCAGGTGAAAGTCTATCGTTGATAGATACTTTTAAGAAGGCGGATGAGGTTCTGCTTCATGCCGTTCAAGGTATTTCTGATTTAATTAATAATACAGGTCTTATTAATGCTGACTTTGCCGATGTTGCAACAGTGATGGCCAATAAGGGTCTTGCCCTTATGGGAACTGGAGTATGTAGCGGAGAGGAAAGGGCGATCAAAGCTGCTACTGAAGCCATTAGCTCACCACTGCTTGAAGATATTAGCATCAATGGGGCTACAGGAATTATCATCAACATCACTGGTAACGCAAGTTTAACAACTTTTGAAACCAATGAAGCGGTTACACTGATCATGGAAGCAGCAGATGAAGATGCCGAAATCATCTTTGGAACTGTTATTGATGACAATATGAATGATGAAATCAAAGTAACTGTAATTGCAACAGGTCTTGGCGGAAGAGAAAAAGATATGCTTGCAAACAGACCAAGTCCGAGAAGAACAGAAGTAAGAGAAAATATAGATGCTCAAATGGATATGCAAGGGCCAGCTGCTAATACTTATATGAGTGCTTCTACTGGAAATTATTCAGAACCTCAATATGAAGAAGAGATTGTCCACGTGGCTCCAGAAAGAATGGAAGCCAGAGAAGCTGCTACCACTGAATATCGTAGAGAAGACGATCAAATGCAGATGATGGATGATGCTCCTACTAATATGGAATATGAGGCTCAATCAAATCGGGGACAGGCACCAAGTAACTTAGCTCAATCAATTAAAGAAGCAGCAGCAAAATACGATCATGGAAAGTCCATGGATGTTGATGAAAGAATGTCTGAAAGAAGAGATGCAAATTCTGGAAATCTTAATACATATGATGGACCAAAAGATGCAGCCGGAAGTAAGGGTAAGACTATTGCCGAGAGACTAGGCTTCATAAACTTCGAAGAAGACGAGTTTGATACTCCTTCATATCTTCGTCGTGATGAGCGCACTCGCAATGATTCAATGAAAAACTAGATTACTAATAGTTTGAATGATGAAAAAAGCTCCCATTTGGGAGCTTTTTTTTGGTAGAAAAGATGGACTTTAAAATAGAGAAATTTAAAACAGCAAATGACTTTCTTTTTCGTAATGAAGAGCACTTACTTAAAAGTGAATCTATAAATAATTTAATTCTAGGCCTTGCGTGTGGTATCCAGAAAAGTGAAATAGAAGCGAGTGACCCACTTTTTCTTTCAATAATCCAAAATGGTAAATTAGCAGGGCAAGCATTGCTCTCAAACCCATCAAGGCCTTTGGTGGTTTCAAGAATTATTGATGGAGGGATAATCCATCTTTGTGAATTTTTTAAAAAAGAAAATATTACCCTTAAGGGGGTGGTTGGCCCTTCAAAGCCTAGCTCCCTTTTTTCAAAGCAGTGGAGCTCGAAGACTAATTTAGGAATGCACCAAGGTATTTATGAGCTACTAGAGGTAAAACTTCCAAAAAATAGTGGCGGAGAACTTGTTTTTGCTGACGAGCGCGACCTAGATAAATTAACAGTCCTTGTTGAGGGATTTGTCAGAGATTGTTTTCCAGAAGAGCAAGAAGTTGATAAGAGGTACATTGAAATTCTTAACAGGCAAATTAGAAACAAAACTCTCTATGTTTGGAAACTTAAAAGTGGCGAAATTGTATCAATGGCAGCAGTGGCCAGGGAATCAAAAAATGCAGCGACCATTTCAATGGTATTCACCCCTGAGCACCATAGAGGAAATGGCTATGGCAGTTTAGTTACTGCTTATTTATCGAAGCGAGTACTGGAAAGCGGTAAGAAAAAGTGCAACTTATTTACCGACCTTTTAAATCCCACTTCAAATTCCATTTATCGAAAAATCGGATACAAAAAAATCGGTGAAAGTATGCACTACCATTTTATTTGATAAATTTGGATTTATTCAGGTTTTTTATTATAAGAAAACATTTGCACGACAAATACAGTTTCTTTTTCCTTGATCGTCATGGAAATGGCTTTCTTTAATACTTAGATAATACAGCCCTTTTCCGTGTAATCTTTCTTTAAACTTTTTCTTTAATTCAGATTTACATTGCTCACTAAGCTCTTGATCTGTTTTTGAACCGGGTTTCGAAGAGATCTCATGGGAAATGAGGTTGTTACTAGAATCAGAATACGCAAAGAGGTTAATAGATAATACTGCGAATAGACATGTTAAAATAAATTTCATGAGTTTTCCTTTGTTAGCAAATAATTTAGAATTAATTAATTAATTAATTAATAAATAAATTGGATTATTCTTGAATAGAATGCCTTTAAATTTTTTACAATTTCAAGTGTTAAATATTAATCTAAGCGAAGCATTTTTGGGGACGTCGCATTAATTTCACTAGGATGAAGTGTTTAAAGAAATGAATTATTAGGCATTTTTATCGGTGCTTTTTTTTGTGAACAAGGAGAGATGCTTTTCTGTAGTGTAGAGGGTGATGAAGCTTTCGATTGCTTCGTTGTCTAGATTGATTTTGTACTGGGTTTCGATATAGGAGGGGATTTGGTTTTCCTTCCAGTGAAATCTTTTTAGGTCGTGGAACTCGAGGCCATTTTCAGGATTGTCGGGTGTTGAGTAGATTGTTTTAACAGGAATCCACTTATTGTCGGTGACGATGGATAGGTGGTCACTGCAAACGGGAATATTAACTTTTTGCCGAAGGCATAGTTCACAATAGTAACTTTCACAAATACTGCAGGATCCCTTTGCTCTATTGTCGGGATGATTCACACAGGTTGTAGTGGAAACTCTTTTATGTTCTACAGGGTTTTCTGTAGGACTTTCTTTTTTTAAGATCATATTGAGCTGAACTTGATTTTTGTAAATGAGATAAAGAATCACAGCAAGAATTGTGGTGGAAAGGCAGGTGAAAATTACGAAAATAACAGTTAAAAATTCCATGTATTAAAAAAGACTAACTCGCACAATTGGTTTTTTACCAAGGTGTGTGGATAAAAATTTTCGTGCAAAAATTCTAATCTCCTCTTTTAAATCATTCTGGCTCAACCTTTTAGTTTTAACAAGAAAGATTTCCGAGATTTCAGAACTTAGGAGCTCGCAGAGCTCGTTTGCTTCTTCGGGCAGTCCAATGGGGTCAATCTCAAGATTGGCTCCACGCGAAATCGAAATATTTATGAGTACAAGGCCTGCCTGTGCAATTTTTCTTCTCTGTGAAATAGTCTTTCTATCGATAGTGGTATTCTTTGAATATATTAGCTTTGGAGGGAGGATCTCCTTTTCTTTTATTTTCCATCCCTTATCACTATCAAAGCAAAGCTCGTGGTGATTTCTCATGGAATGAGTTTTAACTTTAGGGAATTCACTTTTTGAAAGCTCAATGTTTTTTTCAAGAAAGTATGAGCTTCCATGGATAGGAATGTAGTGGTTTGGCCCGTAGCGAGAAATTAAATTAATTAAATCCTCTCTGGATGCATGGCCTGAGGCGTGAATTTCACCTTCAAAATCTGTATAAACGATTCCCTTTGAATCCACTATTCGATTAAAGAGCCTGGTTACGGTTGATTCGTTTCCAGGAATGGATTTGGCACTATATATTAATTGATCATCTTTTCTAATTTTAAATACTGGATGTGCACCACTACTAACTCTATTTAGCGCTCCTCTAAAGTCTCCTTGGCAACCTGAAAGACAGATGACTAAATTTTTATGATCTTTTTTAACTTCCGCAAAGGGGGTAATGACTTTTGCTAGATCTTCTCCAATAATTCCTTCGTCTCTAGCGATATCAAAATTATCCTGTACTGAGCGGCCGTATAGAACGACTTGTTTTCCAAGTTCTTTGGAAATTGTCAAAATCGATTTGAGTCGATAAATATTTGAGGAAAAAAAGGTTATATAAGACCAGTGTTTTGCAGTTTTAATGATTTTTTTAATGGGCTCCACCAGATCCGTTTCGGAAAGAGAATCCTGCCTTTTTAAAATATTGGTTGAATCAGCAAAGAGTGTTCTTTGTTTGCAATCCTTTGATAGCTCTTCCAGTCTTTTAAAATCAAAATCCTTTTCATAGACACAATCTTTTACCACTTTAAAATCTGAAGCATAAAAAATACTCTTTTTGCTGATTTTAAAATGGAGCCCAAATGTTTGTGGGATTGAGTGATTAACGTGGATAGGGTGCACGACAAAGTCATCGAACTCAATTTCTGATTGATCATCAAAAAGAGAGATTTCTGGCATGGACTGGTCACTCCACAATCTTTTAAGTAAAAATTTTCTGGTGAGGCTAGAGCAGTGGATTTTTATCTTTGGAAATTTTTCAATAATATGTGGAACTGCTCCAATATGGTCTTCATGTCCGTGGGTATAGATTATATCGGTAACCTTTTTTTTATCAAGTACAGACATATCTGGAATGAGGTAGTCGATGTCAAAGAGGCTTTCATAGGGAAAAAGAATTCCAGAGTCTATGAGAATGCAGCTCTTTTCGCTTTCAACTAGCATCATGTTAGAGCCAATTTCAGCAACTCCTCCTAGCGGAGTAAATTTAATTTTAGAATTAGCACTCATGTTTTTGCAGGTGTTGGGTAATTTTCCCCGATAGAATTTCGGCGGCAACATCTGTTTCTTCACCGACTGTAAAATCAGCAAATTGTTTTTGTGGTTCGAGAAATTCTAGGTACATGGGCCTAACAGTATCATAGTACTGCTCAATTACAGACTCAAGGGATCTTCCACGCTCTTTTACATCTCGGTGTAGTCTTCTGGTAAATCTGATATCTGAATCAACATGAAGAAAACATTTTATATCTAAAAGATCTCTTATTGATTTGTCATATAGTGAGAATATTCCTTCAAACAAAACCACTTTACATGGCCCACTTGATTTCGTTTGCGTGCTTCTTGAATTGGTAACAAAGTCATAGGTAGGAGAATCAATTTGATCTCCGGCCCTCAATTTTGCTAAGTGATCCCTCACTAATTGCCAATCAAATGCTTCTGGATGGTCAAAGTTGGGAACACCGGATTTTGTGAAGTGTTCTTC
Source organism: Bacteriovoracaceae bacterium (assembly GCA_018649885.1). Lineage (GTDB taxonomy): Bacteria > Bdellovibrionota > Bacteriovoracia > Bacteriovoracales > Bacteriovoracaceae > JABIHA01. The sequence goes on along the minus strand of JABIHA010000094.1, from coordinate 81,689 downwards.
AGGTTGTCTGTTAAGATAGTACGAATCCATATGCAGAAGATCTATTTGACTAGATTTAACTCTCTGCATAACTTTGTGGGCAAAGGTTGTCTTTCCCGATCCTGATCCACCTGCAATTCCGATAACTAACACGTAATAGGTCCTCTAGAAAATAAAGATTTTTAAGTGGTTATCATAAATGTTATGCAACTAAAAGCAGTATGACCGCGCAGGTATGGGGCTGTATTAATTACAGCACCATACTCATTATTAATTCCCTCACATATAGTAGAGGTTAAAAAAAATAGGCTACGTAAGTTATGGAAAATACCAAACAATATGCTGAAGTTGTGATCGACTTTCACGGGCATTACGGTCAGTTAAAATCTAGCGTGCAAGATATCGCTTTTTCAGAGTATGGCTGCCAGGGAAGTTGTGAGTACTCCATGGATGAGCCTGAGGTTGATGAAATTCTTGGGGAGAGATCCTATAGTGGGGGAGATCTTCCTTTAGATGTAATTGAAGAGGTCGAATCGAAGGTTCTTGGTAGTTCTGAATTCAGAGTTGGGTATTTTTACAATGAAAATGAGTACCTAGAGCGGGCCTCTGCTTTTGTGAATAAGCTAGAAAAGAAATTTCCCGAAATTACTGCTTCACTTACTTTGAAAGAAGAAAAAGATTGGAATACTGAGTGGAGAAAGTCTTATGGCAAAATAGTCATTGATGATGAGTTATCCATTATCCCTTCATGGGAAAAAGAAACACTAAAGAGAGATGAGTTATATATTTATCCAGGACAGGGTTTTGGGACTGGAAGTCATGAGACAACTTTTTTATGTCTTGAAGCCTTTTGTAAATTAATTGTGGATCTTGATGGTGCACCTTGTGTTTTGGATTTCGGATGTGGTTCTGGAATACTTGGTATTGCTGCCCTCAAAAAGAAAATTAAAAATGTGCAGTTCTTTGATATTGATGATGAGGCGCTAGAAAATTGTCATCAAAATATTGAACTTAATGAGATGCATTGCCTTGGCGGATTTGTTGTAACTAAGAACAAAAGAGATCTGGATCAAAAATTCGATCTAGTTTTTGCCAATATATTACTTGATATTCTAACTGATGAGCACAACTTTCTTTTGGAGAAAACTAAACCGGGAGGCATTTTGATTGTCTCGGGCATTTTAAAATGTCAAAAAGAAGAGTTAATCCAGTTTTATACTAAAGACTCAGGCTTTGAAGAGCTATTTTATAGTGAAAAAAATGATTGGGGCATGGTCGTTTTTAAAAGGGTATAAAATTGAGAGCTATTTATTTAACGCAATTATCTAGTTTAGTTCCGGGCCCTAAGATAGAGCTTAATTCCAAAGAAGTTGTTCATCATCTTAAAAATGTTATTCGTGTAAAAAGTGGTGAAAAGCTTAAGCTTCTTGATGGAGTAGGCCTTGAAGTCACCTGCTGTGTTACTCAAGTTTCAAAAAAAAGTATATCTATAGATGTGGTGGATATTTGTAGTCATGAATCTGCTGCTGTAATTGACTTGGCCTTTGGTGCTGTCAAAAAGGCGGCGAGTGAAGAAATTATTAGGCTTTCAGTTGAGCTTGGATTTCGAAAGGTGACGAGTGTTTTAACTGAGTACTCCCAAAAAGATTTTTTGAGTAGTGAAAGGTGTGATCGAATTTTATCAAGTGCTCTTGAGCAGTCAAATAATCCCTTTATGCCGATAATTGAAAATGGTGTGAAGCTTGAAGAGATTAATTACGGGAAATACGCTAGGGTTTATTTTTTTCACCCTGGTGGAAAGCAGGAAAGCTGTAGTGAATCAAAAGCGGGCGAAGGCTCACTTCTTTTAATTGGTCCCGAGGGGGGCTTTGGGCCAGAGGAAATCGATTTTCTGAAATCACTTGAAAATACCCAGCAAATTTCACTACCAACTCCCATTCTTAGGGCGCCTACAGCAGTTCCTGCTGCGTTTGGTTATGTATTAAGGGATCTCTAAAAGTTACATTTTATTCTTATACTTGCTATTATATAGTCAGGTATAACTAAAAGCGGCACCAGGGAGAGTTTGTGGATACTCACAAAGCTGATAACGTTTCAAAATCTAAGCGTATTCAGAATCAAATTAATCTTGATGACATTGATGATGAAATTAGCTTTAAGCCAATTACTAAAGGGCTGGGCTTTAATAGTGGAGAGAAGCCACAGCTTAACCATGCCCCGGCAAAAGTTTTTGTAACAAAGCCAAAAACTAAAACAGAATTTAAAAATATTGATGTACCAAAAGTAAAAGTAAATAACCCTCGTGTTAATAGCTCGCTTGTTGACTCTGAGCTTGCTCCCTTTTACCAATCGGCAATGGAGAGTAAGGCAGTTCCAGCGGAAACTAAAAAAAGTGCTCCAGTAAAGAAGGCAGCAGCAGTTCCTGCAAAAATTGTTTACAGGCTAGGGGCCTGGAGCATTGACGTTGCTTTCGTGCTTTTAGGTTTTTCACTTTTAGTAGGCTCGTTCATTTTTGCGGCCAAAACTCAGGGAATTAACTTTAAAGGAATCATATATGGAGAACAAGTTGTGATCTATATGGGGGTGTTATTTTCAGTATTTTACCTACTCTACTTTTCAATTTTAGACTCGAATATATCGCAGACTATGGGAAAGAAGGCCATTGGTATAAAACTAGTCAACTCTAGCGGAGAGCCCCCAAGTTTTTCACAAAGTTTAATGGCCTCAGTACTTACACTGTCGTCCCTAGTGCTACTAGGCCTACCTTGTTTGGCCGGAGCTGTAGGGAAATTAACAGATACCAAAGTTATTGAAACAAAATGAAAACTCAAATTTCTCAAATTAGAGAATTAGCGCAGAGTGAAGGCAAAAAGATAGTCTTCACTAATGGCTGCTTTGACATCCTACACTCAGGTCATGTTTTTTACTTAAACAAAGCAAAAGAGCTGGGTGATATACTCGTAGTTGGATTGAACTCTGACTCCAGTGTAAAGGAGCTCAAGGGTGATAATAGACCTATAAATTGTGAAGATGATAGAAAATATATTCTTGAGAATTTGAAGTCTGTTGATTTTGTAATTATTTTTAGTGAGAGTACTCCCTATAATCTCATTGGCGAAATATTGCCAGATGTGCTGGTTAAAGGTGGGGACTGGAAGCCTGATCAAATAGTAGGCTCTGATATTGTCTTAAGTAATGGCGGTGTTGTTAAGAGTCTCGATTTTGTTGAAGGTAAATCGACAACTAAAATTATAGAAAGTGCACAAGGAAAATCTTAGAGCACTGGTAAAAAACCTACTGCGGACAAATATGACATCCGAAATTGATTACAAGAAAATTTCTAAAGGTGACAAAAAGGAGCTACGCTCTGCTCTGACCAAAGTAGAATCCTTTTCAGCTAAAGATGAAGAACTTCTATGGGCCAGTTTCTTAAAGTTAAAGAAAAGACCGACCCTCTTAGGAATAGTGGGAACACCTGGAGCAGGAAAAAGTAGCTTCCTAAACCAACTTATATCTTATAATAGAAGTAAAAAACCTACATCTCAACTTGGTATGCTTTTGATTGATCCTTCAAATCCTGATGGAGGAGGAGCATTACTAGGCGATAGGGTCAGACTAAAAAAATTCTTTTTGGATGACGGTGTATATATAAGGAGTGTTTCTAATAAAGGTGACGTGTCAGGACTGACTCCTCATCTTGATAAATACATAATGATCTTAAGTCACTTTCCTTTTGATACAGTTACCATTGAATCAGTTGGAGGAGGGCAAAGTACAACCTACTTAAGAGATTACGTAGATAATTTAATCCTTCTTTATGATCCAAACTCAGGGGACGGGATACAGCATCTCAAAAGTGGAGTTCTCGATGTTGCAGACTGTATAGTGGTGTCAAAGGCAGACCTATTTAATACTAAGAGTATTTCTAATTCTCTGTACGAATGGGGCTCGAAGCATACCCAAATTTTTGATGTTGATCTTCTGAATGGAGAGCCTGACTTTATAGGTAAAATAAATCTCAAAAAATCAAAAGATAGTCAGAGCTTTCAACTTGGTTATTTAAAACGAAGACTAACAAAAGAGTTACACAATGTTATTGATGAGTTTTCAAATAGCTACCCTTCAAAGACCCCATTAACCGAGGATTCGTATCGGTTATATTGGGAAAAATTTTCCACTTTTTTTCAAGAAAAAAGCAAATAAGTATAAAGTAATTAAAACGGTTACCGAAATCAGTGCATAGCTTTTGGGTGAAGCTATAAAGTTAGTAAGGGGAATTTCACAAGGAGTGAGTTCCAGTTAATAACCACAAGGAGGTTTTATATGTTTCGAGGAGATTAAGTTATGGGTATTGCAATTAACACCAACGTACAATCGTTGTCAGCGCAAAGGGCGCTGACAAAAGTCAAAAAAGATCAAGGTCAAGCACTAGAAAGATTAGCATCGGGTAGCAGAATTAACAGAGCAGGTGACGATGCAGCCGGTCTGGCAATCAGTGAAAACTTAAAAGCAAACATTCGTTCATCAAGACAGGCATCACGAAATGCAAGTGATGGTATCTCTATGATCCAGGTTGCTGAAGGTGGATTAAATGAAGTCTCTAATATTCTTATTAGACTAAGAGAGCTTTCAATTCAATCTTCATCAGACACCATTGGAAATGATGAAAGAAAGTTCACTGATCTTGAATTTCAAAATTTAATGCAAGAAGTGGAGAGGATATCTCAATCAACGAGATACAATGAGCAACTCCTTTTAAATGGCCAAGGAGATAAGTTTGATTTTCAAATTGGGATTAGAAATAGTCCAGAGTACGATAGGATTTCCTATAATGCTGGGGAAGCTAATTCAACAACAGAAGGACTAAATTTAGGTGGAATGGGAGTTAGTGAGAAAGTACAATCCCAAGAAAACTTAGAGACTATTGATGGTGCCATTAAAAATGTGAACGGCCAAAGAGCCAATCTTGGTGCCCTTCAAAATAGATTATCATCAACGGTAGAAAACTTGTTGATTCAAACAGAAAACCTGTCAGCAGCGAATTCTCGAATAAGAGATACAGATGTTGCAGAGGAATCTGCAGAGTTAGCAAGAGCTAATATTTTAGATCAAGCAACTACCTCAGTTTTAGCACAAGCCAATCAATCTAAAAGAACAGCCCTAGGATTGATTAGTGGTTAAAGATAGAATTTGAGGAGACCCATAACTTAGGTCCCGGGATGAATATTCCGGGGTCCTATGGGTCTCCTTTATCACATCATTACTATTCAATTTATCTAAAATTGTTAGTTCACGACTAAATTTTCCAGCTCTAAATCTAAAATTTTCATTTCCAAATTCTAAAACTCTCTTTTTTTCTTAAAAAACATAGATTATTTACGTTCTCTAACGTGTTGTTTTTTCAGGTAAAGATAACTTTTGTTAATAAAACCAAAGAAAAAAGCTCAACTATTTTCCATACCCGACGATAAACCTCTTGTAAGTACCTGAGCCCATAGGTCGGGTTAAGGTTGAAACACCCTTAAAGAACGAGGAGATTAAAATGGCCTTACGTATTGCAAGTAACATGGCGGCCCAGGGGGTTATGAAAAACCTTAACAACGTCAGTTCTGATTCGGAAGATGCTCTTAATAGACTATCATCCGGTAAAAGAATCACTAAGTCAGCTGATGATGCTGCCGGCTTAGCCATTGGGAACAAAATTGAAGCGACTGTTAGAGGTCTGAGAATGGCCAAGAGAAATGCTAATAATGGTGTCTCTCTTATACAAGTTGCTGAAGGTGGCCTTGGTGAGATGTCAAATATTCTCATAAGGCTTCGAGAACTTTCTGTGCAGTCTGCATCAGATACTGTTGGTAGTAAAGAAAGAGGAATGCTCGATCTTGAATATCAAGAGTTAGTAAAAGAATCTGATCGAATTGCAGAGTCTACCAAATTTTCAGGTGCGCCACTTTTAAATGGTGAAAATGAAAGCGGTACAATGGACTTCTTTGTTGGTGCTTATGCCGGTGAAGAAAATATCATTCAATTTGAAGCAGATGGTACAAATGCGAGATCAAGTGAGCTTGGAATCGAAGGTTCTTCAATTGCTGAGAAAGATGATGCAATTGATAACTTGGCCCAGGTTGACGAAGGTCTTGATATGATCGCGGGGATGAGGGCCAAACTTGGTTCAATTCAGTCGAGATTACAAATTACAACCAGAAATATTGACTCTCAGGTTTTTAACCAAGATAGTGCGAGGGCCAGTATTCAAGATGCGGACATTGCAGAAGAATCAGCAAAACTGGCAAGAAATAGCGTTCTTAAAAGTGCAGCGATTGCTTCAATGGCCCAAGCAAATAATATACCAAAAGCAGCACTTAACTTAATATAAGTAAGAAAGGCATCGTAGGTATTGCAGTAATCTACGGTTCTTTAAGGGGGCTTGGATAAATAAAGAATTTCATTTATCTGAGCTTCCCCTTTTTAAACTAGGAAATAATTGTGGCGGTGAATCCTCTTAGAAAAGAAAATGATCCGAAAAACATTTTGAATGCTTTAAATAGAGCTAAAAATGAAGGAAAGCCTGTAATCGTTTGGAGGCTAATTGGATCGAGTAAAAAGACAAGTGAAGCCGCAATCACTATGGTCTGCAAGTATTCAAATGAATTAACCTTTAAAGTTAACAACCTTAATGTTGAAGATGTTAAATCAATTATTTCAGGATCCAATGTTGTTAACTTTTATGTCCCAGATGAATCATTCCTTTTTCAAGCAGAGGTAAAATCTTTTTCAGAAGATAATGTTCTATCTGTTTGTTTTCCAACAATGGTTGCTCAAGTCGAAAGAAGGAAATACTTTAGATTAGAGAAGATGGATGGCATCATTATGCGGACAAATTTCTATATTGCCTCTGATATGGGAGCAACCAATAAGGTTCAATTATTTGAAAAGGACTGCTTTGATCTCTCTGCTGGTGGACTTTCATTTATTATCACAAAGCTCGAAAAAAAGTTCTTCAATATTGATGATATCGTTGCTGGAATTCATCTTATGTTTGGAAGCAATGAAGTTGTTCTTAATGGAAAGATTGTTAACTTTATTCCTATTGAGCCAAACCAGAAGAATAACCTACTTTATAAGGGATATAAAGTTTGCATTGAGTTTATAGACATCTCCGATCTCGAAAAACAAAAGGTGAATTTATTTGTTTTTAGATTTGCAGATGTTGATCAAGTCTCCTAATTTTAACTCCAGGTTTTGATTTTCTCTTGTTTGACGGACCATGATATTTCACTCATCATTTATACATGGCCATTGCAATAATTTCAGATGTTCATATAAAAAAACCAGACGATGAAGCTGCAAAGCTCTTTCATAGATTTATAGACCAATGTACCCTGAAAAAATACAGTGAGATTTATTTACTGGGAGATATTTTTGATCTCTTGGTTGGACCTCACCTGGAGTATATGGAGAGATTTAGTGATACTTTCGCAAAGTTGAATGAATTCTTAGATATTGGAAAAATTACCTATATTGAGGGTAACCACGATTTACACTTATCTCGTCTTTATAGTGAATGCTTTAGGGACAAATCTGGTTTTGAATTATACCCTTTTGAAGTGGAAAAGAATCTTTGGGATAAGAAGTTTTATTTTTGCCATGGAGATTTTCTCGAAACGGGAAATAGTGTTTATAAATGGTATCGAAAATTTATCTCAAATTCATTTTCTAAAACGATTGTAGAAAATATTCTCCCCCTTGGTATGATTGATGCTATTGGGGCTAAGGCATCCGCGAATTCAAAAAAGCGTGGGAGTAAGTATTTTGATGAAGAGGGGACGCGTGACTCGTTTAGGAAGGGAGCAGTGGCACTTCCTAAATCAAATATTGATTTCATTATTTGTGGGCATAGCCATGTTCGAGATGACTTTACTTTTGAATCCGGAAAATCAAAGGTGAGATATTTGAACAGTGGATACTTGGCGAAGTATCAAACATATATCGAAATTGATTCCCTGAAAGTGGAGTTTATTTCGATTTCTGATTAGTCCACAGAATTTCATTTTCGTCTAATTTATTTGAACAGTATCTTGCAAGTACAAAAAAATAATCTGAGAGTCTATTGATAAATTTAAGTGGAACTTCTAGCTCCTTATTTCCGTTATTCACAACCACCATTTTTCTTTCAACTCGGCGACATACTGATCTACAAATATGAACGGTTGAATTTTCACCACCAGTGCCAGGTAAGATGAAATTTGTAAGTGGTTTACAAAAAGAATCGAGACGATCTATTTCTTTTTCTATTTTTTCAACATCGCAGGCTGCAAGCTCTTCCAATGAAAATTGAGAAATTTTTTCTTTTTCACAGGCCAAAAGACTACCAAGATTAAAGAGTCTATTTTGAATGAATCTTAAAAAATCAACTTCAATGCCAAAGGGTTTTTCACAAGCCTGCAAAGTTGTAATGGCAAGTCCTAAAAATGAGTTTAACTCATCAACTTCTCCGTACAAATCAATTTGTGGATCACCTTTCGATAAACGTGTTCCGCCAACGAGTGAGGTTTCTCCGGAATCACCACTTTTAGTATACACACCGGCCATATTACATATTCCTTCTATACTTGCCGCCAACATCGTACAGGATGCTAGTGATTTCACCCAGGCTGCAATAATTGACTGTGCTTAGTAACTCTTCAAAGATATTCCCATCATTCAAGACCACATCTTTTAGACTCTCAATTGCACGATCATGATGATCTTTGTTTTTTTCTTTAAAGGAATTCAATCGATTGATCTGATCCATCTTTTCATCATTCGTGCATCTTGAGATTTCTATTTCAGCATTAAGTTGTTCTGAAATATTTTCGGCAATGTAAGTGTTAACACCTATAATTGGAATTTCCCCTGAGTCTTTTTGTGATTCGTAAAGGAGGGATTCCTCTTGGATTTTAGATCTTTGGTACATATTTTCCATTGCACCAAGAACTCCTCCTCGATCAGAAATTCTAACAAATTCTTTTAAAACAGCGTCCTCTACAATTTGAGCTAGTTCTTCAAAAATATAAGATCCTTGAAGAGGGTTATCTGTTTTATTTAATCCAAACTCGCGATTGATAATGAGCTGGATCGCCATCGCCCTTCTCACACTTTCTTCTGTGGGAGTGGTAATGGCTTCATCGTAGGCATTTGTATGCAGAGAATTACAGTTATCAGACAATGCCAAAAAGGCCTGTAGAGTTGTTCTAATGTCATTAAAATCAATTTCTTGGGCGTGTAGGGATCGTCCAGATGTCTGAATATGATATTTCAATTTTTGTGATTTTAGGTTTGCTCCATATTTTTCTTTCATAGCAATGGCCCAGATTTTTCTGGCAACTCTTCCCATCACAGTATATTCAGGATCCAGCCCATTGCTGAAGAAAAATGATAGGTTTTCTGCAAACTCATCAATTTTTAATCCTCTGCTTAAATAATACTCCACGTAGGTAAATCCATTGGCCAGAGTTAGTGCCAATTGAGTGATAGGGTTGGCCCCTGCTTCGGCTATATGATAGCCGCTTATGGAAACGGTATAGTAATTTTTAATTTGGTTTTTTGAAAAATATTCTTGAACGTCACCCATCAATCTAAGTGCAAACTCAAGGCTGAAAATACAAGTGTTTTGCGCTTGATCTTCTTTGAGAATATCTGCTTGAACTGTGCCACGAACATTTTTCATTACTTCGAGTCTTTTTTTGCTGTCCCAAAAATCCTTTTCTCCAAGGTTTTGCCTAATAGCAGTGTTCATGAACATTGCAAGAACAATTGTTGCAGGGCCATTAATTGTCATGGAAACAGATGTTTTGGGATTACATAGATCAAAGCCACTATAGAGCACTTCCATGTCTTCAAGTGTGCAGATGCTTACTCCTGCTTCACCAATTTTTCCAAAAATATCAGGTCTGATGGCAGGGTCTTCACCGTAAAGAGTTGTTGAATCAAATGCAGTAGATAATCTTTTGGCCTCATCATTTTCCGAAAGGAAGTGAAATCTCTTATTTGTCCTATGAGGACCACCTTCTCCAGCGAACTGACGCTTAGGTTCTTCATCTTTTCTCTTGAACGGGAAGGTTCCGGCAGCGTAAGGGAATTTCCCTGGGAAATTTTGTGACCTGATAAACCGATATTTTTCAGAAGGATATTGTAAGTCTGGAATTCCAACTCTTGAAATTTCTAGCTGTGAAAGTGAGCGGTACTTTGTTGGAGTTTTTAATTCCTTTCCCCTAATATTAAATGAGAATTCTCCTGAGTGGTATTTTTCAATATCTCGGTCGTACTCTTCTATTTCACTGAACACCTTGCCTGGAATCAGTGATTTTACCTCTTCTAACTTCTTTTTTAGCTCAGAGTTACCTGGCAGTAAGGCTGCTGCAGCTGAGAGTGACTCCCAGTTTGCCAATTGGTCTGAAGTTTCCCCCGTTTTTTGATTATAGTTTTCTACTAAGTCTGAAATTTCTCTTAAGTAGAGAACCTTACCTGAGGGAATGATGACAGCAACATGCTCGCTGGCCCTATTTTTTTCAAGGTTTTTTATTTGCTCACTAATAGGAAATTTAAATGCACTTAAAATATCAAAAAACAGATCATTGACTCCAGGGTTATTAAACTTTGAAGCAATTGTCCCGTAAATTGGCAATTGATCATCTTCTGGGGATCCTGGGTGTCCGGCAAAGAGTTGTTTGTTTCTTCTGTATTGTTTGCGAACATCTCTTAGTGCGTCCATCCCTTTTGCTTTTTCAAATTTATTGATGGCAATAAAATGTGCAGACTCTAGCATTTCGATTTTTTCGAGTTGTGATGCAGCTCCGTACTCAGGGGTCATTACATATAGAAATTGATCGGCAACTTCAGTAATTTCATCAGAGGCCTGTCCAATGCCGGAGGTCTCTACAATTATAAGATCAAAGTCGAGTGACTTAAGAAACATAGTTGTTTTTTCAATTTGTGGACTTAGCTCAGTCTTAGAGTCTCTTGTTGCAAGAGAGCGGATGTAAAATTGAGAAGACGTTGCACTTCCAAGTCTAATCCTATCTCCTAGTAGGGCCCCTTGATTTTTCTTCTTAGTGGGGTCAATGGAAATAAGGGCGACTTTTTTATCTGGATAGTAGCGAGAAAATCTCAGCAAAATTTCATCAATTAAACTCGACTTTCCTGCCCCGCCTGTTCCAGTTATTCCTAAAACTTTTGTTTCACCTTTCTTAACCTCAAATGGAAACTCACCCTTTTCTTCAATATATGTGATGGTCTTCCCAATTTGATGGTGATTTAGATTTTTTTTTCCAGCTAGGTCTTTAAATTGAAAGCCTTCGATAGTGGAAAATTGTGACTGATCAATTATATCGTTAATAATTCCGTCGAGACCAAGCTTCATTCCATCCCCTGGGGAATAGATTCTTGTAATTCCAGATGAGTGCAACTTTTTCATCTCGCTGGGGGTGATGACCCCTCCGCCTCCACCAAAAATTTTGATATTTTTGGATCCAGCGCTATCAAGTAATTCTCTAATGTAGGTGAAGTATTCCATGTGGCCACCTTGATAAGAGCTGAGGGCAATTCCCTGTACATCTTCTTGAATGGCAGCATCTACAACTTCTTTTGCAGATCTATTGTGGCCCAGGTGTATAACCTCGGCACCTTTGCTTTGAAGCAATCTTCTCATGATATTTATTGAGGCATCATGCCCATCAAATAGGCTAGAAGCTGTAACGAATCTCAGGCGAGACATTTAGACCCCTTTCTCGGTTAAAAATAAAAGAGTTTTTATGTAGACGCGAAGTGCTATCTGAGCGGTCTACCTACAACACTGATAACAAATTTTGCATGGTTTTGCTGTATAAATCATGAATTTAATGCGCTATAATGAAGATCTTAGAGAGGTAGTTTTAAGTAATGAGTGAAGACAGCACAAAATATCAAAACCCATACCATACAGCGCGGCTCAAGACTCCTCGAAAGGGTAAGAAACCACCTAAGCTTTTGGCCGTTGTTCACACGGCCATGTGTACAGGCTGCGAAATTTGTATTGCTGGCTGTCCTGTTGATTCCATAGAAATTGTTCCAGGCCCAGATCTCACAGATCCTAATTTTAAGCACACTGTTGAGATTGATCTAATGAGATGTATTGGCTGCCAAAACTGCTCTCAAGATTGTCCTTGGTTTGCAATCACTATGTACAATCAGGATGATGCTTATATTGCTTGGGGAAGTGTAAACCTTGAATCAAAGCTTTATATTTCAAAAGGTGAGCTAGATAAACTTCATAGTGACAGTGGAATCGAGCTTCCAGAAGTTGCTGAAGGGCCTGCCGCTACTGAGGAAGCTGAACCCGAGAGTGCTTCTTAGTAATAAACCATAAAAATATTCCCATTACAGTCAGTCCTATAGAGATAAGTTGTCCGTTACTGATCCCCATAGGTAGGATTCCTCTTATTAAATCTCCTCGTAAATATTCCAAGAAGAATCTAATAATCCCATAACCAAAAAGATAGGCGCTTAAGGGTGCGTAGATATTCTTTGATTTTTTAGAAAGGACTAATAAAATTGCGCCGAGGATAAACAGGCATAGAGCTTCGTAGGCCTGGACGGGATGCCTGAGAGTGCCAAAGTGATTTATGGACCAGGGAAGTTTACAGACTGACCCGTAGCAGCAGCCGGTTAATAAACATCCTATTCGCCCAATGGCGTGTCCAATGGGAATGCAGGCTATTAGTTGCACTGCAGATTCAGTGGAGAACTTCTTTAAAAGCACTAAATATATAAAGGAAAAGACCATTCCAAAGATTAGGCCACCATGGAATACAAATCCACCTCCAAGCCAAAATGAGGGGCTCTCAAGGTAGCTTGCAAAGTATCCACCTGTGGAATTTATCAAATAAAAAACTTTCGCCCCAAGCCAAGAAGCCAGAAAATTTAACCAAAAAAAAGCTCGGAATCCTTTTGGGTCTAGATTCTTACTATCAAGTAATCCTGTACAAATATAGTAAGCACAACCCCAGGCAAGGCCCATGAATAGTGGGTAACTATAAATTGTGATCCCAAATTTTTGAAAGAGGATTGGCAGCATTAAATATGTTCTTGTGGCTTTCGATTTTTTATTATTTGTTGAATGAAATCTATGCCCAGTAGAAATGCTGCGATTGTGATTGCGCTATCCGCAATATTAAAAGCAGGGAAGTGATTGGCCTTGTAATAGAAATCTAAAAAATCCACCACATAACCAAGTGAAAATCGATCGATTAAGTTTCCGATAGCACCGGATAGAATCAGGCTGTAAGCCAGGCCCGCAATAAGGGCTTGTTTCCTTGAGGCCCAAATCAGCCATCCAAGCCATATACAAGCAATCACAGGGATGAATAAAAACAATGGCTTTCTTATACTGTCAGATGCATCCGATAGAAATCCAAATGCAGCACCCTTGTTTGTGATATAAGTAAAATTAAAGAATCCATCAATAACAACTTTTGACTCGCCAATGTGAAAATTGCTTTGTACTGCACCTTTCGAAAGCTGGTCAGCAATAATAATTCCCACGATCAGTAATGATAACATCCAAATTCGATTCATCGGTTTTGTTTACCTTAATAAAATTCTTTGGGGCTAATGCCGTATTTTTCAATTTTTCTAAGAAGTGTTTTCTTAGGGATATTTGCCTTGAGAGCAGTTTGATTAATTTTTCCCTTATTGAGCTTTAGCGCCTGAACGATAAACTCTTTTTCAAACAAATCTTTAGCTTCTTGAAAATCTAACTTAATATCATTATTTTCAGTTTTAGTCGCAAAGACAAATTTATAATCATCTTTTATGTCGACACCGCCGCCTTCAACATCGAAAACAGAGTTTTGAATTCCCTGAATGTCGATCATGCTACTTTCGTCAGCATTATTGTCTGTGGAGTTTGGTGCACTTTTATAAATAGATTCAGGCAAACTCGACGGGTGAATGAGATCAGTAGATTCAATAATAAAAGCATGCTCTATAACATTTCTTAACTCTCGAATATTGCCAGGCCATTTATGATTGCTAAGGATTTTCATCCCTTCTTCTGTGAGACCTTTAATTTGGAGGTTGTGAATATTATTAAAATAATTAAGGTAATACTCAATTAGATGTGGAATATCTGATACTCGTTCACGCAGTGGTGGAAGATAGACTGGCAGTACATTCAGTCTGTAAAAAAGGTCTTCTCTGAATGTTCCCTCTTTAATCATTTTCTCAAAAGGTTTGTGAGAAGCTGCAATTACCCTAACATCCACTGTTACTTCTCGGTTTCCACCGATAGGGGTAAAGGTTTTTTCCTGCAGTACTCTCAAAAGTTTTACCTGCATGGCCTGTGAAACATCTCCAATCTCATCGAGAAATAGAGTCCCACCATTTGCGTACTGGAATTTACCAATTTTTCTTTCGTTGGCACCAGTGAAGGCACCTTTCTCGTGACCAAATAATTCACTTTCAATAAGATTTTCAGGTATGGCAGCACAGTTGATGGTGACAAATTTTTCATCTTTTCTAGAGCCATTGAAGTGAATGGCTTTTGCAACAAGCTCTTTACCTGTTCCTGATTCACCCCTAATGAGCACGGGTGTTTTAACTTGTGCTAGTTTTCCAATAATGCCAAAGACTTTTTTCATGACATCAGATTCACCAACAAACTGGTCCTCTTTATTTCCGCCGCCTAAAGAGAGTTGGGGAGCAGAGAATGCCATTGTTTCAATTAGGGATCTTGCCTTTAGGGCACGCTTGATTAGGGCAACTAAATTATCACTTGTAATTGGTTTTTCTAGGTAATTGTAAGCGCCTTCTTTCACTGCTTTAACAGCATCTTGAACATTTGAATAAGCAGTAACAATGATGACAATGATTGAAGGGTTATTTTTCTTCATTTCAACGAGTGCTTCTATGCCATTCATCTCTGGCATATTTACATCCATTACAACAAGGTCATATTTTTCTCGGTAAACCTTGTTAACGGCTTCTCGTCCGTTATCTGCAACATCTACAAAAAAGTGATGAAACTCAAGAGCTCTTCTAACTGAATCTTGTAAGACTTTATCATCATCTACTACTAATACTCGTTGCACGACCTGACTCCATTATTTTCAGAAGGTTTGACTACTCGGCTTATCACTCATTTGGGAGTTTGATAAGAAAAGTCGTCCCCTCATTGTATATCGAATTTACTTCAATTGTCCCCTGATGGAGCTCGACAAAATATTTTACAAGAAATAGTCCTAAACCAGAACCTTTTATTGAGTGACTTGCGTCGTCCTTTACCCGATAAAATTTGTCAAATATATGTCCTAAATCTCCTGGATTTATTCCCAGCCCATTGTCAGAAATCTCCACATAGACCCACTTATCATCATCCCAAGTCTTTATTTTTACAAGCTTTCCAGTGCCTGCATATTTAATCGCATTTTCTATTAAATTGGAAATAACTCGTGCAATTAGGTCTACATCGATCTCAATTGGATAAAGTGGAGATAGTTCTGTCTCAATTTCCATGTCTGCTTTTGTTGCTTGAAACTTCAATTTAGTCACAAGGGATTCAATAATTTGGTTTATATCTTTTGAAGTGACCTTGAGTGTAAGGTTTCTCGATTCCACCTTGGTTAGGTCAAGGATACTTGAGATAAATTTATTGAGCTCATGGGTCGAATCTTTAATGGCATTCAACAGCTTTTGTTGCTCGCCATTATTCTTAAATTGGGTGTAGAGAATATCCGCGATCCCTGCGACTTTTGCTACAGGTGTTTTTAGATCATGACTCATCAAAGAGATAAAGTTTTGCTTCAAATTATCAACTTGCTTTAATAGCTTTGCCTCCTCTTCAATTGCATAACGTGTTTGATATTCTGCGATCGCTCTAAATGGAACCCAAATATAATAAACAACGAAAATAGTTAAAATGATATGGGATAGGTATATCCAAATGCCCAAGGCGCTAAAGAGCAAAAAGCTGGTGATAATTACTCCGAGCATAGTTCCTACGGTGATAAGCAAGCCCCTTGCCGGCTGGACTCTTGAAATAACGAAAGACAAAAATATTGCGATTAAAAGAGAAATTATATTTGATACAACTCTTGGAACTTTGTAGATGGTTTTATCTTTTATGAGGGACTGAATAATTTGTGAGTGAATCGACATCACTGGAGTTTTCAAATTTTCTTTAGCAAAAGGTGTTAAAGTGAAGTCATCTGCACTAGAAATATATTGAGGCCCAATTAGAACAAGCTTGTTCTTAAAAAGTTCTTTATCAAAACTTCCCACAGCGACTTTGTGGTAGGGAATAAATTTTATATTTTTATCTTTCTCGGGAATCCCAGAGGAGGTGTACCTAAATAAGGTGTAGGTTGCATCATATTCCCTAACGTAGTAGGAGCCTAAAAATGCGTTTGCCTCCAATTGGTTTTCGCCCCGGAGCTCTCGAATTTTATTGGCAAGGTATAAGTGTATTGTATTCTCGCCAGCATAGTTAACAATGGCTCGTCTGGTGACATCATCCCTGGCAAAATGATCCTCATCAAATACAACAAGGGACAATGACATACCAAGGCCTCGAAGTGGCTCAGGAGGGAGTTGAATTCCCCAGTTATCAACAGTGCTAGCAAACCGAAAATTCCCACCAACTTTTTTAAAACTCTCAATTTGGTTTTTTACATTTGTGAGGTATTTTTCCTCTATCTCGGTTTCAGGTTCTTCTAGACTAATAAAGTAGGAGACAATTTTTGGTTGTGCTTCAATCAATTTTTTAAGAAATCGACTATGTGTTGCATATGTATATGGATATGTTTCCCCAAGAAAATCATCACTTTCTTCATCCATTGTGACGATTACAATTGCCTCGGGTGCTCCAACACCTAAATCCCACTTTACCCGAAGATCATAAAAAATGGCCTCAAGTGAGGAGAATGAGTATTGGATCATAACGATAATGAACGCTATGGTGAAAAATAGGGGATAAAAATTGCTTATATTGAAGTCTTTGGAAATGATAGGTTTTTTTTTGTCTGCCATTTTATCTTCGTTTATAGGTTCGCAATTCTTCGCTCGAAAACTTTTCTGCTTTCAAAAAGCTCAACAAGTTGCCCCGAGCGGCTTTTCTCTATAATACTACCGTAAAATGTGTAATCTTCCCAAATATTACTGTTGCCCTCTAGACTATAAATCTTGGAAAGCGATGATTTTAATTGAGATGAGTCTCCCAGAAAGCTAGCAGTCTGCTTGTCTAAGGAAAGTGTGCTTTTAGGATTAAAAGCTAATATTTTTATTATTTCCCAAAATGGTGTTGTAACAAAGCCAGTGAATAAGATTATCCATGAGAGCCGGTTTGTATTTAATGCTTTCTTTATTGGGAGCATTGCTCGTTTTGTTATGATTGAAAAATAATTATATATTAGTAGAGACAATGAAAAATGAGATTTTAATCTTAGCATCTCAAAGCTCAGAACTGATTGTATCTCAGGCAGTGTCAGTCTATTAATCAAGTCAGCATGTATCAGTATGATTCCGTTTCTATAAACCCAAGTCTTTATGGAATGAGCAGTAGGCCTTCCTCTCTTATAGATAACAATTTTTGGCTCTCTCATATCCATGGAAAAAGCAAGCTTACCTAAGATGTAATAAATTTTTTGGTTGCCCGAGTATGGGAGTTTTCGCCCATTAACTATATTCATTAAGACCCTGTCACCGAGAGTGAAGACAAAGATAATCAGTGGCACAAAGAAGAAAAGGCCTACGGCTGCACCTCTTTGACCGAATATAGTGGAAAAAATTCCCAAAATCGGTAGGTATAAAAGGAAAAGTATGAGTACTAAGCGCAATAATCTCAAAAAGTCACTCCCAATGCTTTCAATATTTCACACTTGGCCACCATTTGATGGACAAAAACTCAGTCTCAGGCTATAAAGACAACAATTAACGGCTAGTCCACCACTATTTAGCAAATCATTACAATGACTTGGCCGTTAGCCTGCAAAGGCAATTGAAAACCTGGATGCTTAGAGAGTTTAAAGGCCCCCTCGTTTTCATCAGCATGTGAATATATCGATTTTAAGAGAGAGCGACTGATATTCGCAAGTTTTAAGTAAAATGAAATAGTTATCAAAATGGCCATGCCAATTTGATGGAGAGACTATTTGACCAGCGCTGGGGAGCGCCATTATTGGGGAGAGAGACATTATGCCAAACCGTCTGTTATTTGGAACAGCAGGTGTTCCAAACTGCACCTTAAAAAAGAATAACCCAGTTGAAGGCGTTAAGATGATTCAACAATTGGGCCTGGACTGCATGCAGCTTGAATTTGCTCATGGGGTTAGGATGAAAGACGAGGTGTCTTCAGCGCTCAGAAGAATTTCTTACGAACTTAATATCCCACTTACATCACATGGTCCTTACTACATTAATTTAAATGCTAGGGAACAAGATAAGATCGATTCCTCGGTTGAGAGAATCATTCAGACTGCAAAAATCTCTGATCTTTGTGGGGCTGAATCTATGACTTTTCACGCAGCTTTCTACATGAAAGATTCGCCTTATGATGTATTCGACTTGGTTGAAAAATCAATGAATGTTATCGAAGAAAGACTGTCTAGACTTGATATTGAAATTGAATTAAGACCTGAGTTGACTGGCAAGACGAGTCAATTTGGCTCCCTTGAAGAACTTATCAGTCTTACTAAAAATGTAAATTCATGCCAACCTTGCTTAGATTTTTCTCATCTTTACGCAAGAACTGGTGAATATAATACCGAAGAAGAATTCAATACATTGCTTGATCGCTTAAATGGGGAACTTGGTAACAACTGTCTCGATAATATGCACATTCATATTTCAGGAATCAGTTCAAACTCAAAGGGAGATTTAAAACATCTCAACCTTGAGAGCTCAAGCTTTAATTGGAAAGGTCTTTTAAATTCTCTAAAGGGCAGAGGTTGTAAGGGTTATATAATCTGTAACAGTCCTAATCTTGAAAAAGATGCGATGATGTTAAAAGATTATTATATGACGCTACATTAAGAAACAAATACGATTTTAATAAAAATATTAGGCAGCCTTTTTTTCGAGTGCTGCCTTTTTTTTGCCCAATAAATTGGTGAGAATTTGCCTTTCGCCTAAATTGAAAAGACAAATATATATTTTTTCATCTGACTTAATGAAGAGTATATCTGCAAGGCCATCTTTGATACTTTTTAGCGCATCTACTAAGTAGAAGGGGTCATCTTCTTTTGAATAATGTTTTAAAACTGTTGAATACTCCGAAGCATTTTCAAAAAAAAGCCAGTTTTTTGGAAAGTCGAGTCTATTTCCAAATAATATATAACGGTAACATCCTATGCCATCAATAAACTCTGCCAGGTATGTAGGAATTTGGTAGGAGTCTAGCATCTTTAGGGTTTGAGAAATATCAAATGATTGCTGATTTTCCATACTTTCTTGGTTTTTAACTAGGGTTAGCTTTGTTTCAAAGTACTCACCAAGGTCGGTTTCAACATGCTCTGATACCTCTTGTGAGCTATTCACAACTGTCTCGCATAACATGTTTGAGATGTAGTCATCACTGTCTGCCATGGTACCTCAAGGTTACAAAACCTATGAGAATTATCGGAATTTTTTAGATGAATCTTAAGAGGGTAGTACTAGTCAATTTACCTGAAGGGGAGTTTGAGAGTCATGATATGTTTTGATATTGGTAACATCAGAAAGCTTCCAGCTGTCTTCTTCTCTTACTAGTATAGCCGACTTTTTTACTTCAGTAACCACAGTAGTCTGGCTCTTGGTCTCACTGTACGAAATGAGAT
Source organism: Bacteriovoracaceae bacterium (assembly GCA_018649885.1). GTDB lineage: Bacteria > Bdellovibrionota > Bacteriovoracia > Bacteriovoracales > Bacteriovoracaceae > JABIHA01. The sequence goes on along the minus strand of JABIHA010000094.1, from coordinate 61,884 downwards.
AGTTGATGACACATTTTACTTCAGTACATCTCCTGGAGAGTACTTTGAAATTTTTGAGTTTAAAATTTTTCAAATCGAGGAACTTATCGAGTTCGTCTTGGTTTAAATCTTCAATAGTTGAGTAAAGCTGTCCCGTACTGCGATCGAGCAGTTCACCTCTAGAGGTTCCACTTTGAAACCTTAGTTTAATAAAGGATTTCAAAGCGCCTTTTGGACTTTGGTCCTTAGAGCAACTTGAAATTAAAATAGCTAGAGTAATGAATGCAATTTTTTTTATCATTTTTCTCTCTTATATAATCATTTTAGGATGATAACCGAGATCACTCAAGGTTGTATAAAATTTATTCCAATTAAATACACAATTTTTGCTGGAATCATCTTTTATTCTAACTCCAATGCCTAGAGATGAGTCTTTTGAGGTAATAATTGACCCTTTTGTTTCAAAATCTCTCCCCCCAAACTTTATTTGTAAAATGGCATTTCTTCCAAGTCTTCTTGGCTTGCTTGAAAGTCTTATAAAACAACCATTTGAATCCCAATTGGTAAGGTAACCCTCATACTCAGTATTTTCGGGGATACTAACTAAAGTGACTGGAATATTTATTTTTGGCGTGAAGTTTAATGAAGAGAGGGAAATATTGCTCAGGTAATAGGCCCTCTTTAGTTCCTGGCCCCACATTATGATAAAGGTAAGGGCGAAACACAGGTAACAAAATACGAGAAATAATAGGTATTTATCAATTTGAGGGAGAGAGGTTTTAACAGTTTGTATTAGGACTAATAGAAAAAATATGGACATAAATATTTTAGATATTCTCTTAATAAAAAAAATTGAAGCGACAGTGATGGCACCTGAAACCATGGTCACTTTGTTGGCTTCAAAAAAGTTGTAGAAAATAGACAGGCTATATGCTGACTTTTGATCGCCGATAGATTCAACGACGTAGAGAAATAGGTAGCTGAGAAAGACAAAAGCTATATTATTCCAAACAATTGCTTCTCTTTTATAGATTTTCACGCAATCGGCCTTTTTTTCCTAACAAACGTTGCCTGGTTTACTGTTAATATTATTACCATGTATCCATATTTGGAAATAAATTCGAGATGTATATCTTGTGATAATTGTAGGCTTATCTGCCCCGAATCATCAATTTTAACCGATGGATTAAATTATAATATCGAAACATGGAGTTGCACCATGTGTCAGTACTGTGTGCAGGTCTGTCCAACAACGGCTATTGTTCTCAATGAGTCAGCTTTAAAAGAAACGTCCTAAATTTTCTCGAAGTATTCATTTAGATAAATGCCAGGACCACAATTGGTTAGATTTTCACTACCACTTTCAATGATGATGGAGTTGGATAGGTGGTCCATATTAAAAGATGAAAAATTGATATTATTTTTGCCTTTTGAGTTATAGCTAGTTTCATTTAATAAATCTGAATCTATTCCACCATTTTGATTGAGAAAATTTAAAAACTTAGACTTTTCATTTGCTTTGAGCTTTTTCAGGGTTCTAAATATTGAGTCGTAATACCTTCTTGAGGTTCCAAAATCCCAATATTCAATTTCCTTTGGGTGGTGCACATAAGTATCCCTTGAAGGAATCGCAACTGAATCAAAGAACTTACTTTCACCATCATGTGGCGTCAGTAAATCTAGATTGATCATTGAACAACCGCTGTAAGTCCACATTGAACCAGCTTTTTCGGGAGTAGTATTTTGGTTAATACCCGTTAATTTTTGGTCTTGATCTTCACATAGTTGATTGTAGCCAGCACTCCATTTAACTTTTGTACCGATCAATAAGTGCTTACGGTTTTCCTCAGTTAGGTTGACGATATCTTTATAGTCATCTTCACCAAAAAAATAAAATTGATCTCCATTAAGAACCAAGACTTTTCCCTTATAACTCAATTTTCGGCCAAGATTGTGAATTGCACCACCAATATCTAAAATTTGCGGTTCAAAAAGGACCTCGATTTGTGTTTCAAGGGAATGAGATTTTATAAAAGACTCTATCTTTTGGTGTGAAAAATGTGTATTAAGAAAGATTTTTTTTGGAGAAAATGATTTTGCCATTTGAATTTGGAGTTCTAGGATAGACTTTTCAAATACTGGCCAAAGAATTTTTGGAATAACAGTGCCAAGCTTACCCATCCTGGTACCAAATCCAGCACCTAAAATATAAACGTAATCAATTCCCATAATAAATATTGAATATGGTTTTTCTAAGCTCGCTGTACTCGGGATATTTCATTAATATTGATTTTATTTTTTCCATGCCATACCCAATGTACTTAAGATACCTCTTATCAGATTTTGTAAAATAAATATAAGAGAAGCTTCCTACAGCTTTGTAAATTCGCTGTATTGCCATTAGATCATATATAAAATGAAAACGCTCAAAGTCCAAAGTGGGAAATGATTCTATATATTTTAAAAGTAATTTTTCTTTATTTCTTTCACTTAATTGGTAATAGCAATCTTCTAATAGTGAAACGAGATCATATTGAGGTGCTCCCATTCGTGCATCTTGAAAATCAATGACAACAAGTTCATCATCTACGCTCATTAAATTTCTTGAATGATAATCACGGTGAGTGAAGATCATTTTTTCCCCAACAATAAGTCTGCAAATTTCGACAAATGACGATCTAATAAAATTAGACTCCTCATCTGTTACACTATAGTTTAGATAGTTATTTATAAAATGTTGGTTGGTGAAATCAACCTCTGACATAAGCTTGTCTTCATTAAAAGATAAATTGTAAAAATTTAAATTCTTGTATTTTTCGATTGGAATAGAGTGCATTGCGATTACTAAATCGATTGCCTTTTCATATAGTTGATATTCATCACCGCTAGAGTTTATTGATGAAAGTTTATGAAGTAATGTAAGGTTACCAAGATCTTCTTCGAGAAAATACCCAGCATTGTAGTCGCTGTCGTATATTTTAGGGACTCTAACTTGGTTTTGCTCCAAAAATTGATGTACCTCTGTAAAGGTGCAATTTTCCTTATGCTCAGCAGGAGTGTCAAAACATACAACCAGTGAGTTATTACAATTTTGAACTCTGTAATATCTCCTTGTGGAAGCATCTCCTGTAAGCCTTGAAATATTTTGGATAGTTCCAAAGCTTACTCGCTCTTCTTCTATCGATTTTTTTACTAACTCTTTAACAAGTAGTGTTTCAGATTGTTCTAGTTTTATCATGAGTGTTTTTTAATCTCCCCAATGAATTTATAGAATTTTTTCGAGGAGTTAGATCTCTTTTTAAGAGAAGACTCTCTACTTTTCTTGTCGATTATAAATGTTTTAAAGATTGTTTCCTCGAGAGCAATTGACTTAGCATCTCCAAGCATAAGAACAAAATCGTGCATCTTCTTATTTTGTCTTTGTATCCAACTCAGAATATGCATTCCATTGTAACCAGATCTTCTCATGCAGTAATAGGCCCACTTGTTCAGCTCTGATTTTATAGAAATAGGCAGTCGCAGAATGAACATCATTTTTTCGAGGGGTATAAACTCAGTTGGAATAAGTTTTGTTTTTACATAAGCCATTTTATTGCTTCTGAGGATTTCTGTGCTGAGGATGGCCAATAGGTGACCTTCATGTTCGATATACTTTGAGATTATTTGACTTGATAAAATGATTTTTCCATTTGGGAGTGAAAAATAAAATGGAGTTGAATGCTTTATTATGATGATTTCGTAGCTAAGCTTTTTCTTCAATACGAGAGAATTATTATTTGAAAGATTGAGGATCACCTCACCAAGGTACTTCTTACTTTTCTTAGAGATTTTTATTGTACCTTTTTGGCTTGAGTTAATAAAAACATTTCCAATCCAGTTTAGTTGATCAGAATAATCTTCATTTTTCCACTCAGTTTTTGCGGAGATATTTTGCTCATTATCTCCTAATAAAAATGCGCAGGATTGCAGCAAAAAAATGATCATTAAAAGAAGTGGAAGAGTTCTCATTTTAAGATAGTAGCAGTGAAAGAGGGTGATTTGAAGGAAATTACCTATCCAGACTCATAACGCCAAAAGGCCATGCGTAGCATGACCCTTTGATTATTTGTTTAAGAAAGAAAAGTCTTTTTTTACTTCATTGCTACTGAATCATCAGCCATGTAGTAAATTGTAAAGCCAGCGAAGATTAGATTCGGGTTTCTTATAAGCGGTCTATTGTGCTCATAAATCTCTTTCCATCTACTCATCACTCCGTAAACATCTTTTGAAACAGTCCCAAGAGTATCACCTCTTTTAACTAGATAAGGGTTCCCTGTGGGGTTCCAATCAAATTCTTGTACTGGTGGCATATATTTAATAACGGCCCCAGGCATAACTCTGTGGGCATTACTAATACTGTCTGTATTAACATGAGCTAAGTGTCTCCACTTAGTATAGTCTCCATATATTTTGAATGCGATCCACATAAGGGTGTCACCCTTTTGTATATTGTATGTGGCGAATCCTTTTCCTTCTGCATTGTTGTGGACAATAGACATGTCATCAACACTTTCAGAAATTTCTTCTAAATCAGCGTCGGAGATTTCTTGTACCTCTCCTTCTTCAACTAAATCATCGTCAAGGACAATTTCAGAACCATCTAGTTCCTCATCCTCTTCAACAAGTTCAATTCCATCATCATTTTCGCTTGTGGCTTCATCTTCGTGTGTTGAACATGCAACCATACTAAGTAATCCTAGTATTGCTAATAATTTTAATAAAGACATAATTCTCTCCTAACTTTTCGCACAGTTCCGTAAAAGTAATAACTCTCTTGGATAATCTATCGGACGAGGTTTTTTTAAACTTGAAGGTGTGAGAGTTTTTATCTCTTAATAGGAGAATAAGTGGACAAATTTGCCTAGGTTTTCTTGATGGAAATATTTTAGTCTAATATTGCAAAAACAGATCTTGCTGATCAAAGGATTCGCTAATTTTGTGTACTAATTTATTGAAATGATCCTCATTGTCTAAGAAATCGAGGTCATCTGTATCAACTATAAGTGCTTTGCCTATATTGTAGGCACTATACCATTCTTCATAGTACTGATTTAATCTGGTCAGGTAGTCCACAGGTATGGCCTGCTCGTAGTCTCGGCCCCTAAGCTTAATACGCTCTAGCAACTTGGGGACAGAACGTCTTAGAGAGATCATCAGTGATGGTGGTTGTAAAAATTGAGTCATAGATTGGTAGAGCCTTTGGTAATTTTCGTAGTCGCGCGGTGACAAATTACCTTGCTCGAACAATGCTCTGGCGAAGATGTGAGCATCTTCATATATAGAGCGGTCCTGGATAGAACTGCTAGCAGAAACCTCTATGTCTCTATGGGTCATGAAACGATGATTTAAAAAATAGACTTGTAGGTTAAAAGACCACCTAGACATGTCGTCGTAGAAGTCTGAAAGATAGGGATTGTCTTGAACTGATTCAAAATGGGGCTTCCAGCCTAATCTTTCCGAAATCTTTTTAGTAAGCGTAGTCTTACCACTGCCTATGTTTCCAGCAATAACAACAAAATGTTTATTATCAGCACAAGTCAGTTTGTTTAAAGCATCAGCACCCAGCATCATCCCTCCGTGAATTGCAAATTTCTCCACATATCTAATAAAAAAATTAGAGTCTTAGTAAAAAGACACGTGAATGGAATTCGACATAGAATTTCTATCAAAGGTGAGACTTTATGGTCAACTATTCTCTAGCTCAGACTTGTTGCAAAAAAGTAGATTTTCTATATTTATTAATCTCTTAAACAATCGTCTACAGAACTAATTGCTCTGCGTGACATTAAGATATAAAATTATCTCTATGCTGAGACTAATAAAATTTCTTTTCGCTCTATGGCTAACTATTTATATGCTGCCCAGCTTCGCAGCCAGCGCTGTAGATACAATTTCTAGTTCAAAAGCAACCCTTGGAGAAATTGAGTTATTCGAAGAGACAATTGAAAAAATTTCTCCCACGAAAAGAGTCCTCATTCTCACCAATGACAACAAGGCAATGGACAAAGGTGACTTCATAACAATTCTGTATAAAAAACAGCCTATAGCCAGGGCAGTCACTGCAAAAATTATAAATGATAAAGCGGGTATAAAAATTCTAAAAATTTATTCACTAAAATTGTGGGGCGCAATTGATAGCGAGCTAAAAGTGCAAATCTTTAGAGGGGATGATTCAGGTCTTGTTGCTCTTCAGGATAAAAAAGAAGATAAGTCTGGAGGTGTGATTGGCTCTGAAGATGATCTGTATAATGATGAGGCAATACTAAATGAAAACTTAGATCTTGAAGACCATGACAAGAGAAAAATAAAAACTGATAACTTACTATCTTTTACCTATGGGAAAATTTCTGCACCAGATATAGATGGTGAAACTGTTAGATATACCTATTGGGGCGGTTCATGGGCGTATCAGATGTGGGATGATCTTTGGGCCGAGGTTGCAATTGGCCAATCAGTGCTTAGAGGCTATCCCGATGAAAGTTTAGATACAACGCTGACAGGTTTTACAATTAGAGCGAAGTATACCTTTGCAGGACCTTTCGATATTTTTATAAAGCCCTATGGAGGAGTACTTTTCCTAACAGCTAAAAGTCCCTCAGCAGGGGATGGCAGTGATACATCTAAGGGTGAAGCTGCACTTACAAAAGAGATTTCCGACGTAGAAGCACTTGAAAAGAAGGGTGCTTTTATTTTTGGTGTGACGGTGTTAAAAAGACTTGTTCCAGGCTGGTTTGCAAGACTTGACCTCGGTACAGATGTTTTAAATCTGGGAATCACTGTTGAATTTTAAAAAAGCCTCATTTTTATTTTTAATTGCTCTATTGATATCAAGTTGTGGTGTTAAAAATGATCCAACACCTCCCCCTGGGACAGAAATCCCTTCTTGGGAAAGTGAATTTCTAAATCCTATTGTTACTCCCACACCAAGTGAGAGCAAAGACAAATGAGTTTAGTTCTGGCCCTTGGTTCAAATTTGGGCGATCGCATGCAGAACCTGAAAAATGCAATGCTCGAGCTATCTAAGGATTTTGACCTTATAAAAGTCAGCTCTATTTATGAATCTGTGCCTGTGGATTATTTAGATCAACCACTATTTCTCAACTGTGTTGCAGAATTTAAATTGCCAAATTATGATCCAGAGCAGGTTCTGGATATGGTTAATGCCATTGAAAATAAGTTGGGAAGGCAAAGGCAGATCGATAAGGGCCCCAGAACTATTGATATAGATATTATATTTCTTGATGATCTAACTATTGATTTGCCTCGTCTAAAAGTTCCACATCCACGGTGGAGAGAGAGGAGTTTTGTTGTTCTCCCTCTGAAAGAGCTTCCTTTTTATAGTAATCTTGCTAGAATGGTTGACGTTCCAAAGTCCTTTGAAAAAGGGTCACAAATCTATTCACCAGAATAAGTATAAGGGGAGAATGGTATGCTAAATTTTGAATATACCTCTGAGCAAAAAGAAATCAAAGAATTGTCTCTTAAGTTTGCACGCAATGAAATGCATCCCAAAGCTCAAGAGTACGATGATAATAAGAAATTTCCAGGCGATGTGCTAGCTAAGGCCTGGGAGCTTGGTTTGATGAATACATCTATTCCCACCGAATATGGTGGCTCTGGTTTTACTGCTTCTGACTCCGTTTTAATTACAGAATGTTTGGCCTATGGCTGTATGGGAATGACCACTTCCATGATGGCAAATGACTTGGCACTTCTTCCCATTATTATTGGGGGCTCGGATGAACAAAAGAAAAGATGGTTAACCCCTTTTACCAATGAATTTAAATTTGCCAGCTTTTGCTTAACAGAGCCAGGCAATGGCTCCGATGCAGCCGGCCTAAAGACGACTATCAAAGATAATGGTGATCACTACGTGGTCACTGGAAATAAGATGTGGATTACCAATGCAGGGCACGCTGATCTTTTTGTTGTCTACGGAACTATTGATCCTGCATTAAAGCACAAAGGCATTTCTTGTATTGTGATAGATGCGTCTAGCGAAGGTATTGAAATTGGCAAAGCTGAAGATAAGATGGGCCACAGATGCTCAGATACAAGATCGCTAAATTTTAATGGTGTAAAAGTTCCAAAAGAAAATATGCTAGGAGCCCCTGGAGAGGGGTGGATGATAGCGATGAAGACACTTGATCATTCAAGGCCTTTGGTTGCATCATGTGCACTTGGCGGTGCAGTCAGGGCACTTGAATGTGCTAGTCAGTACGCTAAGGAGCGCGTTCAATTTGGAGTTCCCATTGCTAAACATCAAGCTATTCAAACCATAATTGCAGATATGGGAATAAAAGTTGAGGCTTCGAGGCTTTTAGTTTCAAAAGCTGCATGGCTTCTGGATCAGGGCCTTCCCAATACCAAAGTAGCTTCCATGGCCAAGGCTTTTGCTGCGGACTCCTGTATGCAAATAACGACGGATGCGGTACAAGTTTATGGTGGTTATGGCTATAGTAAGGAATACCCTGTCGAGAAGTTAATGAGGGATGCCAAGCTGATCCAAATTTATGAAGGCACCTCACAAATTCAACGTCTAGTCATTTCAAGAGAAATATTTAAAGAATATTAATTCCGGGAGAACACAATGAATATTTTTGTATGTGTCAAACAAGTTCCAGACACAGAAACCAAAGTCACTCCTAATAGTGACGGTAGTTTTATTAACCTTGATAGCATCAAGTGGATTATGAATCCATATGATGAATTTGCTGTTGAGCAAGCGCTTCAAATTAAAGCCGCTCAAAGCGAATCAACGGTAACGGTTGTACGAGTTGGAAGTGTAAGAGACACAGAAGCTTTAAGAACAGCGATGGCCATGGGTGCTGATGAATCAATACTTGTTGAGGCTGAAGACAATTTGGACTCTTATTGTATTGCTAAGGCCATTAAAGGCGGAATAGAGAAATCTGGGAAAACTCCTGATCTCATTCTTTGCGGTAAGCAAGCCATTGATGATGATTGTTTACAAGTTCCTCAGCTACTTAGCCAAATGATGGAGCTTCCATCTGTTAGTATGGTTGTTGGGTTTGAGCAAACTGGAGAGGATCTCAAGTTAAGACGGGAAATTGAAGGCGGTAGCATTGAAGTTTACTCTCTTAAAACCCCTGCAGTAGTTGCTTGTAACAAAGGGCTCAACACTCCTAGATACGCTTCTCTTCCTGGAATTATGAAGGCCAAAAGAAAGCCACTAGCACAACACTCACTTGCAGATGTTGGAGTAACTGATGGAGACAGAAGAGTGAAGTATTCCAGTTTCAATCTTCCTCCAGAGAAACCTCCTGGCAAAAAGTTTGAGGCCATGGATGAAGATGCAGTTGCTGGAGTAGTCAGTGAAGTTGTAGGACTTTTGAGAAATGAAGCAAAAGTAATTTAAAAAAAAGGAAAATAAAATGGCTAAGATTCTAGTCTTCGCGGAACATAATTCAGGAACCGTTAAAGGCGTTACATTTGAAATATTAGGAAAACTATCATCACATACACTAGAAGTTGTAGCTTTTGATGGTCTTTCTGATGATGGAGTAGCTGAGCTTGGAAAGCACGGCGCAACTACAATTCATAAGATTAAAGGTGAAGGCCTTGATACTTATTCACCAGAAGGGTATGCAAATGCACTTAAAGAGGTGATTAGTTCTGGATCTTATGACTATGTATTTGCAGGATCAACATCTCTGGGCAAAGACTTGTTTCCAAGAGTTGCAGGTATGTTTGATGCTGGGATGATCTCTGAAGTTGTTGAAATCAATTTTGATGGTGAAACCTTTAAGGGCACAAGACCACTATTTGCTGGCAAAGTGCTTGCTACAGTTGAGCTTGATGGGCCAAAACCACATTTTGTTACTGTAAGACCAAACTCTATTGGGATGCCAGATAGTGCTGCTGGTGGAAGTGCAAATGTTGTTGATGTCACAGGAAATGCCGGAAGTATCCGAGCTGTTGTTAATGAGATCATCAAGGGCGCTTCTGAGAAATTGGATTTAACTGAAGCAAGTATTATTGTCTCTGGTGGCAGGGCCATGAAAAATAGTGACAATTTTAAAATACTTCACGAAATGGCCGACGTTCTTGGGGCCACAGTAGGAGCTTCAAGAGCTGCTGTTGACTCAGGTTATGCGGATCACTCAATGCAAGTTGGGCAGACAGGAAAAACTGTTGCACCAACTCTGTATATTGCTTGTGGAATTTCAGGTGCAATTCAACATTTGGCAGGTATGAGAACTTCTAAAGTAATCGTAGCGATCAACACTGACCCTGATGCACCTATTTTTCAGAAAGCTGATTATGGAATTGTTGGAGATCTATTTAAGGTAGTACCTGTTCTAACAGAAGAGCTTAAAAAATTAATGAATTAGTATGGTTTTTATGGGACTTACTTTTTTTAAGTGAGTCCCATTATTAGAATGAAAATCGATGTTTTGAATCTTCTTTAATTTGCTCAGAGTTGTAGGCCACCGGGTTTTCAAGCATCTCTTGTGTTGGGCTTGTTATTTTGCTTACATATCCATCTTGAACTTCTTCTTCTTCAGCCTCTTCTTTTCGTAGCATTTTTTCATCTAAAAGTTCCTCAAAATCTCCTTCCTCATCAGTTCGTTCCATTAAATCTTCTCTGGCTTCAAATGATGCTTGAGATTCTTCAGATTCCTCAACAGGGAACTGCTCTTCTTCTTCAAAGTTTTCATCATCAAAAAATTCTTCTTCTTCTTCTTGTTCAAATTCTTCAGGCTCATCTTGTTCAACTTCAGATTGCCTGATTTGATCTGCAATATCGAGAGTTTCGAGATCGCTTGGAATATTCTCAGCTTGTGCTTTAAGGTCTGCTTGTCTCTGTGCTACCTCTTCATCTTCTTGTTGACATTCATAGGGGTCAATACAAAAAGTTAGCTCATATCTATTAAATGGACCATCAATAAAGGTGATTGTTCTTACACCTTTTTTTGACCGTACCTCTACGCGATGTCTTGTTTTGGTAGAGTCTTCCGCGTAATCATAATAATAGGCATTCATTCCACCAGAGAGAAGGACTTCATCAATATGGATAGTCGTATCCCCAATTTGTACATCTATAAGCGCAAAGCAAGATATCTTCATTGGTGGGTCACCATCACCATCTTCGCACTGATCATTATTGTATTTTAGTGATCCATTAATATCTAAATCACCAATACTTCGATATGGATTTGCTGTAACAATTGAGGACTTTTTCTTTTTATCACCAGTACTAGGTAGAGGAAAAGTAGCTTCATATAATTTAAAGATCTCTTCAGTGTTTTTAAGAGTTACTATTTCCTCAGCAGGCTCTTCTGCTTCTACAGTTTCTGTATCTTGTGTGAGGGGAGTGCTGTCATCAGCTTCAGCTAGTGATGTCCAGTCTCCTGCAAGGGAGGTTGAGTCCTCAGGGGAATTTGAAGCAAGTGTTCGATCATTTTCGTCATCAAAGCGTGACCTTGTGACTTCCTCTGATGAATACCATGAGCTATCGTCGTAGATCGCTTGATCATGATTGTTTATCACCAGGGCTGTACCGATTGCCAATATCACGCCGGCTTTGGCGAGATTTCTCATAGTCTCATCCTCTTTTCACCTGTTTCTTTCTTATGTAGTTAAATAAGCAAGTACAGTGCCAACAAATACTCTCTAGGTGCCAAGATATTAGACGAAAAAGGGAGCTATCCCCTTGAATTTCTGAAAGTGCTTCAATTTGAGTGACTAAAGAAAAGACAGTTTTGTGACAATTGGTAACTTTTTATACACCTTATGCACGAAAATGTGCTGGCAGCACATTTTCGTGCAATGAGGTATGTGACAGAGGTGGAGCCCCCCACAGTGGAACTGCAGTCTGCCGGCTAAATAGCAATGAAAACACAGCCATAGCATTAGACCCAGAATTTAAGACTTCCTCAAACCAAAAAAAGGGCCTCTATATAATAGAGGCCCCTTTTTATAACTAAATTTTATTTAATTCTAAAAATCTTCTTCTTCATCCTCATAAACATACTGGTATCTAACGATTTTCTTCATTCTAATCATACCAGGCTTCTTGTATACGAAGTGAGCACTCTCACAAGTATCTCTACCCGGCTGATGAATAATGCCACCATTTCCAGGACACTTTGGGTTTCTTGTAATGAGATGGTTTTTAAAACACCTGTCAACCATCGTACCGTGGTTCAAATCAACTTGTAGTCTCATGCCATCCGGACATACTGGATGAACAGTACTGGTAGAAGCAATTTTTCTAGATGATCTACAAATTTTGCTATCTAGAACATTTGGATTTTTGCTTCTTGTTTTTACAAGGTCAAATGATGTTGGAAGTCCATCACTCGCCACAGATCTTCCACGGCAAGTTAATCTAAAACGTTTCCTGTAGTCTTGGCTTCCCTCTTCTGCTCTCAAATCATATGTTGGAACAAAGAGGAGGCCCAAAGCTACAAAGGTAAAAATTCTCTTCAACATCGCATACCTCCAGCTTATAGTTGAGTCAGTTGTTTTGTAGAGAAATTATCGGTCAGGTATTGAATTAGTTGACTAGAAAATACGATTTCTTATTGATTTCATGGAGTTAATAGATCGGGTTAAAAAGAATTTATTTCCATGATTTTAGATAGTTATGCATGTACATCGTGGTAATTACACTGGAGCAAATAAATTACGTTGGTTTTTTATACAATTCTTTTTCTCCCTTATTCAACTTCGATTCATCAAGCTTAATAAATACGTCACCTATTCTAAGCAAGTCATCAATGTAGAAAGGGCTTTTATCAACTTTTTGATTATTTAAGAACGTCCCATTGGTTGATTCGAGATCTTCTAAAATAATTTTTCCATCATCTTTATAGAGAATGCAATGAACCCCTGATGAAAAGGAATCTTCAAGGTTGATATCTGCTGAGTTAGACCTTCCAATAGTCATTGAGTCCTTAATGAACTTTACTTTAAAAATGACTCCATTTTCGGAGATAACTAAACCTAGGGCCAAATCTTAACTCCAGAAATCTTTGTGGTAATCAAACTCGCATATACGTTTTATATTTTGCAGATATTCGTGAATTTTAGCTGGAAACTGATACTCAGGGACGACATACATTCCCCATAGGTGGGAAGCAATCATGATGTCAGCAATGGTGAAGGCTTCCGATTGAAAGAATTTATCAATTTGTAATTCAAGACCATCTAACACTTTTGAGAGCTGCTGTTCAAACTCGGGCCTTCTTGGAATTAAACGTTTAAGAGGTCCTCTTTTCACTTCTTTCTTATCTTTAAAGTACTTTCTTGAATTGTCATCAAATTCAGGAGTATAGATCCAGTAAGGCATGGCCATATTGTGAACAGGTTTTGAAATTTCTGAGAGGAGGGTATTGATTTCACCAAGTTTCTCAGAATTGTCTAAAAGGCTCCTAGTGCCAAGCCTATTTTCTGTATCTAGTATTGCAATAATATCCAGACTTTCATTTGAAACATGACTCTCATCAAATTTAAATATGGGTAACATTTTTGCGTCTGCAAGTGAGATAGGCGTTTTTTCATCATCATAAGGTAAGACGACTGAATTGAATTTTATAGAGAGAAATCCTAAGGCAAGTCGAACCCTGACACAATAAGGGCAGTGAACATAATGATAAAGGGTTGGTTCAGTACTCATATCTTGGATTAAATCCTTGGTTTTGATCCACAATTCTTTTTATAGCACCTATTGAATATGGGTATCTATACAACTTTCTTCCCTCTTCCCAGTCTACATAAGAGTTCCACGCTTTGGCCTTAGAAAATAGGCCGATATTTGCACGATCGAGAAGCAAAAACTCCTCATTGGGAGCCTTTTTGCCCTTTAAATTAATAGAGTTAAAAAATTCCTTAACGAGTTGAAATGGATTTATTTCCTCTATGGGGTAGATACCAGGTTTTAAGAATGGGCCATAAATAGTTTTAATAAGATCAAATTGCTTCTCAATATATTCGAGTGGGTCATTCTCCCTAATCATTTCAAGTTTTATGGCGGATATTTTAAAAAGCTCAATATCAGATCTTTCGACCGATATTAAAAGTCCTGTGTAGTGATCCATAAACATTTCAGAGAATTTTTTAGTTGAACCAAAATCTAGGATAGTTATCTTGGACTGGTTATAAAAGAAATTTCCATGCTGTGGATCCGTATGAATTTTTCCGAGATTAAAGAAGCTATACATGAATATATGATAGGAGAGTTCTCCCAACTCATCTTTTGTTCTTTGATTGTATGACAGAGTTTCATCAAAGCTGTCTCCATAAACATATTCTAAGGTCAAAATTTCATTTGAGGAGTATTCTGGAAAAGGTGTTGGAACGTGAACTCGATTTTTAAATTCACCTTCTAGTTTTTCTTTAAAAAACTGAATATTGTTTAGCTCGTTTTGGTAATCACACTCCTCAAGTAAAACATTTCTAGTTTCCTCTAGCATGCTTCTTATTTGGGGTTTGCCGGGAATAAATAGTGAAAATAGATTATCAAGCATATCAATGCTCGATAAATCATTTTTTATTGCGTCGACAATTTTGGGGTATTGAATTTTAATTGCCACTTTCTGGTCTTTGCCTATAAAGGCCTCGTGAACTTGTCCAATGGAGGCAGCAGCAATAGGTTTTCTGTTGAACGAATCAAACATTTCTTCTGGTTTTTTCCCGAAGTTTCGCAGAAATATTTTATCGACCTGAGATGCTTCCATCGCCGGGGCTGTGTTTTGAAGACTTGCGAATAGGGCAGTGATTTCTTTGGGAAGAAGAAGATCTTCTGTCATGGAAATCATTTGCCCAACTTTCATGAGCCCGCCTTTAAGCTCGCCCATACTTTTAATAATTTCTCTAGCAGCTTTTATTTTTGCGGTGGTCTCACCTACGTTTTCAGCAATTTTTATTGCATCTTGAGTTGATCTTTTAACCTTGTCCATTGCGATTTGAGACGAGGCCTTTGCAATGGTACCCCCAATCTTTAAAAGTCTGGATAGTTTTGAACTTCTGAATTTAGAAGATCTTGGATCATCTTCCAATGTGTTCCCCTTCGACAATGGCAATTCTGAGCTTTGGAGTCAGTTAAGTTACTTGCAGGTCACTTTCATTATACGTGCTTTTTTCTTCCCGGCTTCTGTATTATACAAAAATGATGAACCGTTTTCAGAAAAAGTGATTGCTTCTTGGTGTCGAAGAGCTTTGATGTTGATGATGTTGAATAATTTGCGATTATTTTTGTCGATTTTAATTTGGGTGGCCTTGGATAAATCCAAATTTATCTCTATAACAAAGCCATAGGTAAGAAGTAATACCTTCTTTCCGTCTGGAGAAATGTCACCGGAGGTGATTAGGTGGTTTCTGGGTTTTTTCGGATTATAAAACTCAGGTAGATTAACATAACCAACTAATTCAGGTTTAATTTTCTTCTTCTTCTTTTTTGCTGTAGCAGGAGCTTTGGCAATATAGTCATGCCATACCTTTTTTTTGATTCGATAAATTTGGCTTGGTAAGTAAGTCCTTTTTGCATTTTCAACTTTAGTAACAATGTAGATGTCACCATTTGGATGAACCATAAGTGTTTCTGAGTCGTGTCTACCTTTTTTAGGGTATTTGAATTTAATAACTCCAAGTGGAGCTACTGTTTCAGAGTCTTTTTTTAAATCAACTAGCTCGCTGGTTTCTTTGAGGATAATGATATTCAGGACTTTTCTTTTGAGTGCATTATTTCCTGTATCTGCAATAAATAAACAAGAGCCTCCTGGGCAAGGGCCAGTTGCTAGGTCTTCTTGGTCCTTAAAATTTTTTCCAGAAATATTTATGACTTTTGTTTTTTTGCCTTTTTGGTTTGTGATGAAAACTTTGTTGCCGTCTCCGTGGTCGTTGATGTGGTAGAGGAATCCTGGTTTTGCTTTTGATGAGGCAACTCCGCTGGCTTCTCTTATGTATTTTTTCTTTAGAGATCCCCAAGTGGTTGCTGGTTGCCATTTGCAGGCTAGGGCTTGGGAAGCGGTAAGTATTAGGAGAATGGAGAGTATGCTTGTGATCTTCATGGGGGGGATACTATAACGGAGGGGGATTTTGGGGAAGTTAAATAGTAAAAAATTTAGGGGGGTTTTAATAATTATGGTTTATGGGAAATCAGGTTTGATTCTTTCGGCGAGGGAAGCAATTGTGTATCTGGAATCGATTAACAGAGGTAAGCAGTGACAACTTTGATAGTTCGAGATGGCTGAGGGTATCCTGTGGAGATCCTGCTTTTTGAGGTGGCTAGTGGAGTGTTTTAAATTCAAAATATTTCGGTTTGAAGGCCCAAACGTTAATATGGTTCACGACTATTAACGTAGGCATTAATCGCGGAAGACCTTATTAACGTTTAGGGTCCTAAATGTTAATATTTGTGTAATCAGGTAGATAGAGACTTGGGCGGCATTAGGGAATTAACGTTTAGATGTACAGATGTTAAAATATAGGGTCTCGATGAACCCGAACGTTAATGCTAGGGTATACATTTTAACGTTTACACCTTGAAATGTTCAAGTTGTTCAAATATATTAACATCTAGAGGTTCAAATGTTAAAAAGTGATATGGAGAAGGCTAAGGAATGAAAGCTGTTGCTATGAATAATGTTGGATCAACAATTAAACAACCAACTGGCTACTTGGCGTATGTGCCAAAGAAGTTATTTCCTGGGGGCCCTGAGGGTCTAGCCTATGACGTAGAGTTGATTAACTTAGTATCTGAAGCAGATAGGGCTTTGGGTGAATTAAACGGAATAACAAAAATCCTAAAAAATCCGGATTTGTTTATTGCCTTCTATGTGAAGAAAGAAGCTCTGTTAAGTTCCCAAATAGAGGGGACGGAATGTTCATTAGATGAGGTACTTCAAGTAAATGAAAAAACGAGTGAAGTTAAGCCTGTCGCTGAAGTAGTAAACTACATAGAAGCAATGAATTTAGGATTGAAATCCTTAGAGGATATTCCATTTTCGCAAAGATTGATGAAGGAAATTCATAAAATTTTACTTTCTGATGTAAGAGGGCAAGAAAAATCACCGGGTGAATTCAAACGATACCAAAATTGGATTGGGCCTGCAGGATGCACTCTGCAAGAAGCAACATTCATACCGACTCCCCCGAATATAACTATGGAATATATGGGAGATCTAGAAAGCTATTATCACCAAGATTCAAAATTACCACCTCTGATAAAAGCAGCAATTTTACATTCACATTTTGAGACAATCCACCCATTCTCAGATGGAAATGGAAGGCTTGGACGTTTACTAATAACATTTCTTTTATGTGAAAGAAAAATTTTAGATAAACCGTTGTTATATTTGAGTCTATTTTTTAAGGAGCATAAGTCAGAATATTATAAATTGCTCATGGATGTTAGGTTGAAGGGTGACTGGGAGGGCTGGATAAAATTTTTCTTAAGAGGCGTTAGAAACACGTCCTTTGAAGCAGCAAAAACTGCTAGAGAATTAATTAATTTGGTAGAAGCGCAAAGAGAATTAATTTCAAAAGAAATCAAAAAACTTTCCTATGCTCATACGATCTATAGCATTTTAATTGAGCACCCTGTTATATCTGTTACAAGGCTTTCAAAGGAATTCAATATTAATTACCCAACGGTTCAAAGAACTTTAGATGAATTTGAGCGTCGTGGGATAGTTAACTATAGTCTTGCACCTTCAGGTAAAGTGGTAAAGCTTACAGAGTATTTGTCTATTTTAAAAAGAGGAACGGAATAGAAGGTTTATAATGTGTTCTGTTTTGTCCTAGTGAAGTTATCTATCGACTATTTAAAATCAAGTAAATTAATAAAGAAATGTGGCACTTCCCTGCATAGGCTTGTGAAGGGCGGACACTGAGTAGGGTTAGGGTTTTTTCGGATTCTTGGGTTAAAGGGGCTTGGTGTTTAGTTGCTTGATTCACGGGAGACTGGGGTTCCACTGTGGAGGAGTCTCCTTTGGTTTACCGATCTGCTGGCACTTCCCTGCATAGGCTTGTGATGGGCGGACACCGAGTAGGGTTAGGGTTTTTAAAAAATTCTTGGGTTAAAGGGGCTTGGAGTTTTATTGCTTGATTCTCGGGAGACTGGGGAGTCTCCCTTGGTCACTTACCTCTTCGCACAAAAACATGCCGCTGGCATGTTTTTTTGCGAGAGGTGGCTGAGGAGGTGGGACTCGAACCCACGACCAATAGATTAACAGTCTACTGCGCTAACCAACTGCGCTACACCTCAGTTGACACTCATTACTCATAGAGTAGGGCACATTTATAGTGATTTTAAGGCTTTTTGTCCACGGGCTTTGTGTCATGGGGGGGGGAAGACTCCATGCAAGCGGCTGGAATTATGGTTTTTTCGAGGAAATAAGGGATTTAGTTGATAAAAGCACTCAGGTTTTAAGTTAAAATAACCGAGAAGATTACTTGAGGTAATTTTTAACCAGGAGACGGTAAATGCCTCTAGGGATGTTTGCAGCTAATGTTATGACTGTTATGAAGACGCTCACGCCTCTTGAGATCACACGTCTGACAGAAGATTCAATTGTAAATAAAGACTTAGAAAAGAAGAAGCTGAAGCTTAGAGCAAGCTCTGGCGCCTCTGCTGTTGCAACTCCTGAGGCTGAGCTAAGTGCTCACGCTACAACAACAGATTCGTTGACTGGCAAAGTGATCCCTTTTAATAAAAATATAGAAGAAAACCAAGGTGGGGAAGAAGATCCTGATGAAGAAAAAGGCAAGTCGAAGGCGAAGGGCAATACTAATCCTTCATCAAAGCCTAAGATTGTGGCCAAGGGTGAGAAGAAAAAGAAGGGCCCAAAAAGAAATCAAGGCCTGCGGTCTCGGCATTCCAGCCTAGAGATGACTCAGGAAGAAGAGAAGCTAGAGAAACTGGGGATTGCTTCACGCACATCTTTAATGGAGCAACATGAGCAAGATTTAAGAAGAGAAAGTGAAGAGTCTGTATCGACTTCAGTATTTATAATAGAGCAAAAAGAAAAGCTGAAAGAGGTTAGAAATAATTTAAAGAAAATTGAAGTCATGAAACTTTATGAAGATGAAGCTTCGGTAAATGTTGAGCAAGAGAGAGTTGAAAATGAAGACCTAACCAGATCCTCGCAAACAGGCATCCTGATAAATAAAAAACAATATTAATTTATGCAGATTTAACTTTTGAATTTTTAGAATATGCTGATCCTAAAGCGTCGCGTTTTTCTGGGTCAATAAATAGTTTGATGAAATTTCTTAATACATTTTGATTAAATTTTTCTCTAATATCTTGGTCTAAAACCATTTCCTTGAGACCTTCATATGGTCTAAGGTCATTTTCAATGATATAGCACGAAAATGAATCTGCCAGAAATACAATTTTAGAAAGCATTTGAAGTCTTATGTCTTTAAGACCTCTTGGAAAACCTGATCCATCGCTTGCTTCATGATGTTGCATAACTACCTGTGGGATTGTATTACTTAGAAGTTTTGACTCTTCAATAAGTTTGGCTCCTCGGGCAGGGTGTGTCTGATAAATTTTGAGTTCTTCGGGATCCATGTCAGAAGGTTTTTTCTGGGCGATTTCTTCTGGTATCTCTGTAAGCCCTATATCGTGCAACATAGCTGCCATAGTCATGGTTTCAATGGAAGCTGCAGACTTTATATCACTGTTAAATGCAATCATACTTGAAAAGAGTGCTGTTAAATAGGCGTGTGTATATATATCAGGATTTATTTCGTACAAGCAATTAAACGATTTATAAAGAGTGTCATCTGAAGAAATGAGTTTATGGATGGAGTTACAAATTTTCTTCCCTTTTAGAATGATTTTCGGCTCGAAACCTTCTTCATATAGAGATTCAGTGAATTTCTCCATAGCATTTTTGGCCAGGGAAAGTTTTGTTTTAGCTGGAACTTGTTTGTCAGCTAACTTATCAAGAAGATAATTTGAAAACTCAATATACTGACCACGGTCTTTTTCTAAAATATAAAGAAAGTCAGTTTTTTTAGCATACTTGCTAATTCGACTTTTTGAAAAAGAGTCACCGGTATGAAGGATCTTTACATATCTCCCTCCTGCAAGTTTGACGAATACGTCGAACTGAACAACTTTTCCAGAAATAAAATCTTTAATTCTTATTCTCGAGAATTTATCATCATCTTCAACAATGCTCTCCTCATCAGAGACTGTTTTGGTGAGAGGCTCAGAGTTTTCAAACTGATTGGACTCAAGTGAAAGTAGACTAAGAATATGCTTAGGGGGAGCATCATTTCTACTTCTTGTGATGTACTTAATTCTTTTGAAATCAAAGTTTTCAAAAATTTCCTGATCATCACTAAGGACAACAGTAGGTACATCTGGAAATTTTGTGTTTATGTAACTAAGTACAGTACCAAGGGGATGATTTTCTATATCGTCCGCTATAATAATTGCACTATAGTCGCCATTGCTAATTTCGAGTTGAGCTCCCTTTCCAGTGGCCACATGGCATGTATCTAGTGATTTACCTACGAGAAAGCTTTCAAGCTTTACTAATGAAACTGGAGCTGCTATGAGTACTTTTTTATCCATTTAAATTCCCTTACACTGTTTTCGGAGTTTTTTTATTTTCTTAGATATTAAGAAAGGTTAAATAAGTACGTTAAATGATCTGGACTCACTTAATTTTGGCTTACTTTAGTTTGTTTGCCTTAGGCATAATAGACAACGGTAGAGGGCCGATATACCCATTTATAATTAATTTTTTTCACCTAACTAAGTTCGAGGCATCTCTATTTTTCTCACTTGCAAGCTTAAGCTCTTTAGTCGCAAACATCACTGCTCCGTTTTGGATAAATAAGAAAAGCTCACTTTATTGGATGAGAGTATTCCTCTTAGTTCTAGGTTTAGCTCCTATCCAACTTGGTTTCTCAAGTATTTATTTTAGTGGCTTAGGGGTAATCATTTTTAATTCCTTGGTACTCGGCTTGGGACTGGGTGGAATAGGGCTAGTAATGAATATCTTGGCCGCACAATCTTCTACCATTGAATATCGAAAGAGGGCGTTCTCGGGTTTACATTCGATGTATGGGATTTCTTCTTTTCTATCGCCTTTTTTGTTTAATTTGTTTTTAGAAAAAGGAGCAGATTGGAGATGGTTTTCTGTTTCGACAGGAATTTTACCAATTTTAGGTTTTTTCTTATCATTTTTAATAACAGAGAAAAAACTTGAAATAAGCTCCGATAAGAAAGACTTTCAATTATCATTTAAAAAGTGCATGCCATTTGTGATGCTATTTTCTTTTTACGTTTCTTCTGAAATTTTATTATCATCTAGGCTTGTCATCCTTCTAGTGGAAGAGTTTGGACTTGCTACCAAATTAGCAAATAATTATCTGAGTGGATTTTTCTTTTTTCTATTTTCAGGAAGAATATTATTTAGCTTTTTGAGTATCAAAGTTAGCAACAAATTGATGTTATATCTTTCCACAGCCACAACTTTCTGTTTGTTTGTGATAGGTGAATGGTTTAGGCTTCCAATTGCTTTTAGCTTGTGTGGGCTTTCAATGTCGTATTTTTTTCCTTTTGGAATGGATTGGGTAACATGTGAATTTGGTGAAAAATCGGGGATCGTTGTTGGCTGGATAATGACGGGAATTGGGATATCACTTTTTCTTGTTCACGGATTTTTTGGATTTCTATCAGACAGTTTCGGGGTATCGAAAGCATTTTATATTGAATATATTCTTTTTGCCTTTGTATTTGTCTTTATCTATCAATTGAAAGAAAAAAAGGGGAAGTGATCACTTCCCCCATTAAACAAAATTGGTAATTATCGATTTAAATTTCTTAAAACGTTGTGGAGGATGCCTCCATCTCTCAGTAGCACATTAGCTTCATGCAATATACTGATCCACCTGCTTTAATAAATTCTGAGGTATCAATTGGATGTATTTTAAGTCCCATTTTCTCGAGTAGAGGAAATAATTTGGAGTTAGATTTTTCAGTGATAAGGTCTTTTCCATTAGGGCAGTGCGAGTTACACGTGAAATTTTTAATAGCGTCTGGTTCGCTAATTTCGATCAGGTTCAGAAAGAATTTTTTTAATAGCTCAATCCCTGCGTCAGTAAAAGCGCTAGGTGTGTAAAGTGCAGTATTCTGATCAATAATACTAAGGCACGTATCAAGGTGATAAAAATTAGGGTTTTTTAATTCAAATGCCAAAGTATGATAATTTGTAATTCTGGAAATATTCTCTAGATTTTCACTAGATGTTCTAAACCCATATCCTGCAAAAAATATGTTCTTTCCAGGCAGTGGAATCAAATCCCCATTTCCTTCAAAATATCCATTTTCTAATTCATAGATCTTACACCCCTGTGATTTGAAGAAGTCTCTAAAGTAGGAAACTTCACCAGCTCTTTCAGGATGGCGCATTCTTGATAGGATGACAGATTTTTGCTGATTTGCTATATCCCAAAATGGGAGACTTTGATTGGCCGCAAATACCATATCGGGGAATTTTTCTACTCCTTCCAGCGTATGAACAACGTATCCCAAAGAGACATAAGTTTCTTTGAGAGACAGCCACTGCTCAAATGCTTTTGCATGATTAATTTTTTCACCGGCTGCATTCATATAGGGATTGATTTCATACTCAATGGAAAAGTGCTCGGGAGCGACCATTAGTGTATGCGTATAAGCAGGCACATCACCAATTTCAATGTTTTTGAGATCAAAATCTTTAGTAGAGTGATAAATCATATTGCCCATTATACAAATAAATTGTGTCACTAACGAAATTTTATTTACTATTAAATTATAAGTAGTTAGTCATTTTCTTTGCCCAGTAGCTAAAGGTTGATAGAATTAATCCGATATTATTGTGGAACGCTCTGGGGGATATGTGAATAAACTTTGTTTAATCGTTTTGCTAATGTTTCCGGTGGTTGGCTCTAGTCAATTTGATCGGAACGCAAGAGCATTAAAAAAACAACTGGATGGGCTAGAGGCTTCTAAGCTGAAAACCTGTTTAAAAAAATCTGAAAGCCTGGTGGGGAAATTTGATAAAAGACCACAGTCTAGGCTTAACCAAATTCCATCAAAACATAAGGCGCTTAAGAAATTTAAATCAGCGTGCGAAGTTGATGATAAATTATTCAAAAAAATTGGAAAATTAACTCTGTGGCACTTAAGTGAGTTGCTTGAGTACTTTTAATTTATTCCTTTGATTTGATCAAAATCAACATCGTCTTCTGCTTCAATTTCAAGAGCAGATTGAGTATGAACAGTATGATCTATCATACTTATTCCTGCAGATCGATAATTCCCAGAATTTTTAAATCCCCCAAAAGGAAGTTTTGAACTGGCACCAATTGTTGATTTATTTAAATTAATCAAGCCAGTTTCAATCTCGGAAATACACTGATTAAAAAGCACCTTGTCTTCTGTGAATACAGAGGCAGCAAGGCCATACTGACTCATATTGCTTATATTGATTGCATCATCAATTTCAGTATAGGGAGTAAAAATCACATTTGGAGCAAAGAGCTCACTTGAGAAGAAGACACTTTTCTTTGAAGGATCTTCAATATAGTGTATTGAAGGAGAAACATAATATCCTTCATGTTTTTTCTGTATACACTTACCTCTCATAATTTCAGAGTAGCCTTCTCTTTTACCCATACCCATAAATAGTAAGTAATTATCAACGGCCTTTTGATCAATAAGGGGGCCCATGAAAGGCTCTTTTTCGAATTCTATTGGATGATCGATGACGAGCCTTTTTGCGAGCTTGTGAAAGCGATCAATGAATTCATCTTTTATAGAATCATGTATTGCCACTATTGAGGTAGAGGTACATCTTTGACCTGTCGTGAGGAAACTGGCTCGCACTAATTCGGCCATTGCATGATCTATTTTTGCATCCTTATGGATGATGGTTGTATTCTTCCCTCCTAGTTCAAGTGCCACTAGTTTTGTGAGGTCTTGATGGGTCGTTTTTAGTATTTGCTTTCCCACTTCCATTGAGCCAGTAAAATAAACGCCCTTGATTGATTTTTCCTTTAGGAGTCTTCTGCCAGTCTCTGCTGTTCCCGTGATAAAATTTATCACTCCGCTCGGAAACCCTGCTTCATGAAAGCATTCTATCAAAAGTTGACCACTGAAGATCGTTTTATCAGACGGTTTAAAAATGATAGAGTTACCTGTAATTAGAGCGCTAAGGATTTGTCCATTTGCTAGATGGCATGGGAAATTAAAAGGGCCAATAACTAAGGCGGGGCCAATTGATTTAAAGCTAAGTCTTCCATGAGTCCCTGGTGCAATATTTTCAAAGTGCTTTGTTTCAACACGCTTTAAGGATTCATTTAATGTGGAATCAACCTTGGCGCTTAACCATGCGGCTTCAAGTTCAGCTTCCCAAAGCGGTCGCCCAGTCTCATAGGAAATAGCTTCTGCAATTTCATTTTTTCTTTTTTCTAAAATTTCTTTATATTTACCAATGTAGTTTGCTCTGTCGTGGGTGCTGAGCTTTCTCCAAGACTTGTATCCATCATTACTACTAGTGATGACCTTTTCAATATGCTGGTAATCAACAGCACAGGTCCAGAGATGGTTTTTTAAATCTGCGGGACAATACTTTTTAATGGATTCATCAGCAGAATCTAACCCAGCCGTTGTGAATGGATTAAGTCTACTGTGAAATTGACCACCGAAGTAATCACCCTTAAGTTCAATTGCCATATTTTTTGCCCTCAGTCTAAGTATATAAAAGACGTCTCGAAGTCTTTATCTAATTTTAGTTCCTGAATGAGGTTTTGGGGAAGTGAAATAACACCATTTTTGAAATTAATATCTGCTGATGTGGCCAAAAAATCGTGGTTTTTCGATGGTATTTGAATTAGTACTTTATCATTTTGGTCTTCTAAATATTTTGCGCCCAGTTCAACCCTTCCATGTTGCATATTTTTAACAGACGAAATCTCTTTTAAAGGGCAACGATAGTGTGGTCCTCCATCAAAAGGGTCAACTTCGTTTATATATTTAAATCCGACTCCCTCAAGCATTTTTTTGACTCCTTGAGTATCGGGCCCTACTCGACCAATTGAGTCTCTGGCCTCAACGGGAAGGAGGTTTACATATATATTGTCACTGGGAAAAAGGTTTAAAATGAATTCTTTGTTTGATCGACTCAGAATATCAGCTTCATGGTAATCCATATTTAGAAATTTTCTACCGACGGCTTCCCATAGAGGACTTTTCCCCTCCTTATCTAGTGGGGGCATGAGCTCAGTGTGAATAACAGGTGAAAACCTCTCGGGATATAAACCCATATATAAAAATCGAATAAATGAAAGTTGCTTTCCAAGTTTTTCAGGGTTTCCTCTATAGGCATGGTTGATTACGATGCCACCAATTTCGGAAGGACCTTCAATGTCATATCCCAGCTTTAATGTTCCATGTATAAAGCCAGTATTGATAGTGGAGCTGAACTTATGTTCTTGGCCAACCCTTAGAAAGAAGTGAGGTTCTGAGTCTGTTCCATGGCGAGCATGAATGAGAGATACCCCAATAACATTTCCAGTTTCTAAATCTTCTAGAACAAAAATATAATAATTTTTGTGAAGGTCTTTGAAAGGTTTTCGAAATGTTTGAATTGAATTTTTAATTTTATTTTGAACAATCTCTTTATCTGGTGGCAAATTGATAAAGAGAACTAATTTGCTTAGCTCATATACATCATTTAGATCATTTGACGTAACTGATCTTATTATAAACATTGACTAAAACACCTCGTGGACCGTTTTTTCTAAGATTTGAAAAATTTCGTCAATATGCTCATCTTTGAGGGAAATTGGTAGCAAGAAACGAACTCTAACAGGGCCTCGACCGGCGCTAAAAGCGACAATTCCGTTTTCAAATAGTTTTCTTATAAACTTCCAGGTGTCTTCTTTATCAGAGTTGCCAACTTCAAAGGCTATCATTGTTCCAATGCCACCTGCGTATTTAATTTTCCCTTTGCATGAGCCGGCCATCAAATCCTGAAGCTTACCTATAAAAGTTTCTTCAATTTGTTTTATCCTTCCATTTTGACCATAAAAATTTCCTTCAGTGAGAAATTTTACGACCTTGCTTCCGGCAATGATGGATGGGATAGAGCCATTAAACGTACCAGCAATTAAACCAGGTTTTGGATTTAACTCTTCAGTATAGAGAAGGCCCCCCACTTGAAGTGTTTTTGCGATAGTCACTATGTCGACATATTCTTGTAAACCGAAAGTCTGAAAGGCAAAAAGCTCGTGTGTTCTTCCAAAGCTTTGAACTTCATCAATCCAAATATATATGCCTTTGCTTTTTGCCCAGTCAAAGACACCTTGGTAGTACTCTTTTGTTCCAAATACAAAACCGCCTTCTCCTTGGATAATTTCCATCATGATGGCGCAAAAAGAATCTGGGTTTTCATTCCAAATTTTATCTAAGGCATCAAGAGTATTTTGAAGGGCACCATCAGGGTTGTTCTGGTCATAGTGAGGTGCATAGGAAACATTTAAATTTCTAGGCATCCCCTCCCTGTAGGCAGGGTTTGTTGTAATATCTTGTGTTGCTACACTTCTTCCGGCGAAGGCATTGTTAAATGCAATTAGTCCATATTTAGGACTTTGTTTTTGCCATAAAAGTTTTAAGGCGAGATCGTTGGCAAATGAGCCGGAGCCTGCAAACCAAAAATGCTTTAGTCTGGAATCATCTACCGCATCGGTTATGCTTTTTGTTAGTTCTTTACTTGGGCCATACGGTTGCAAATTACCGCACATGAGAGTGTCGTAGGTGGCAGCCTCAAGACATGACTTAATATAGACTGGATGAGAATGACCCAGCAGGTTAATTCCGATACCATTGATCAAGTCAAATTTTACAGAGCCGTCCTGATGTTCAGTAAAAGGGCCATGGCCCCTTCCAGTGGAGAGGTTATCAAATATAAATCCCCTTCCTCTGTTGTCGCCATAGTCTTCAAGAAGCTTTTTCGCCATGGATTCTTTCCCTGGATCAGCCCCTTTAACTTTGTTTATTGTCTTCTGCTCAACTAAAATTGAAGAGAATAGGTGATCGATTTGTTTTTGGATTTCGTCGTTTCCAGCGCCCAGTGTCATTAGTCAGCCCCAAATATTTAAAACAATTAGTAATATTCTTGAAAAGTATTGTTTGAGTGAGATAATCTTAACATGGCAAATACTAGCACAAACGAAACCTTAAATAAATTGCAGGACCTATACCTTAATCAAAAGTTTGATGATTTTATCAATCTTTTGCTAAAGGAGAAGGCTTCCTTCCCCCTGGGCCAGTTCCATTACAACTTAGGAACAGCATATCTCAAAATTGAGAATATAGGTGCTGCTAGGTTTCACCTAGAAAAGTCAATCTGGGCGGGCTATTCAAAGTCGGGTGCTTTGAAAAACATTAATTTAGTGAAAACTAATGTAATTGGTGTTCAAGCTGAGAGCTCTCAAGATTTCTATGATTTTTTCTGGAGAAGCTCAAAAGAGATTCCCTCTGAAGCTTATATGACTCTTAGTTTGATGATTATTTTAGCCGGGATTGTAGGTGTAGCATTAAAAAAAATAAAAAAAGTACCAGGGGTGGTTTTGATTTTGGCAGTGGCCTGTATTCCTGTATTGTTCTCATCTATCTTTGTTAAAAAATTAAATTATGCCGTTTCGCTTGTTGACGCTGAAATTAGAGAAGGTCCATCAAAGATTTTTGAAGTATCTAGGCCTCTACCAGCTGGGCTAAAAGTTTTAGTAGAACAGCCAAAAGACGGTTGGTATTATATTAAGTCCCCTGTAGATCTTGCTGGTTGGGTGAGATCAAAAGATTTGGGAGTTTACTGAGGTATTAATGGGAAGCTACGAAGACGAAATAAAAACCAAAATGGATGAAAATAGTGATCTGCCTGAAAGATTAAGTATTTCTGTTTTAAAATATTTTTGGCAGGCGTCCCCTCTTTCGAGAACCAAAGATAATATAATACCGAAATTTTTAAGATCAGTTCATGTATTGAAAAATTTTTCAGATAATGAACTTCGCATTTTATCTAATCACCTCCATCTAAGGTCATTTGAAAATCAAGAAACAATCTTTAATCAAGATCAAGTAGGTGTCGGATTCTATTTTATTTTTTCAGGAAATGTAGAAATTTATGGAACTAAAATAGGGGAGAATGAGTCAGGAGGGGCGCCCGGTGCTGTAGTCAAAAATGGAGACAAAGTTCACATCACAACGCTTGAAAGAAATGACTACTTCGGTGAGTTAGCACTACTACAGGAGGTAAACCTTAGAACAGCGTCAGCTATTTCAAGAGGGGCGAGTACACTTCTTGGAATTTTTCGACCGGATATGGAGGAGCTCATTGATCATTTCCCAGTCGTTGGAGCTAAGCTACTTCAATCAATCTCTATGATACTTGCAAATAGAATGACGGCCATGAGCAATGAAATAAGGTTACTTAAATATAAATTTTCTAGAATAGAGCAAAATGATAAAAGAAACTAAAGTAAAACGAAATTCAAACTTACTTAGGATGGTTTTCTTTTCGTCTATTATTCTTGTTTGCTTTTTATTTTTTCTGAATCTAAGAAGACTAGTTCTTCCACTTTGCTTTTCCTATATTCTCTCATTCCTGGCCAAACCTTCATTTCCATTTTTTTCTAAGTTTGGGATAAATAGAACCTTTACCTCCATTATTATTATTCTTAGCTTTGGAGTTATGATTGTTTACCCTGTAATTATGGCCGTTCCTGCTATAAAAAAAGAAGCCGATAACCTTCAGTACTACCTTCCCAAGTTTGAAAAATTCGCACGTAAGAAATTCTCGGAAATTAAAGCGAGGGTAAATGTTCCTGGCTTTGAAAAATATGGTGATAGGGCCCTTGATTCTGGAATTAATCTAATAAAAGATGGACTCAAGTCCGCAATACTTGGGCTTCCATCAATTTTAGGCACCATACTGGAGTGGTTTTTTCTGGTGCCCTTATTTTTATTTTTCTTGTTTAAAGACGGGAAGAATTTTAAATACTCAATTCTTAAGTTGGTTCCAAATTCTATTTTTGAAAGAGTTTACAGCTTAATGCATAAATTCAATAAGCAACTAGGTGATTACATATTTGCTAAATTCGTAGAGGCCACAATTGT
Source organism: Bacteriovoracaceae bacterium (assembly GCA_018649885.1). GTDB lineage: Bacteria > Bdellovibrionota > Bacteriovoracia > Bacteriovoracales > Bacteriovoracaceae > JABIHA01. The sequence goes on along the minus strand of JABIHA010000094.1, from coordinate 32,711 downwards.
GGGAGTGATCATCACAACCGGTTTAGTAATAATCGATCTACGATTTGCCATCATTCTTGGACTCGTTGCAGCTATTACCAATATTATTCCCTATGTGGGCCCAATTTTGGGTTTTGTTCCAGCGATTATTATTGGGCTCATTGAATATGGGGGGCTAACTTCCCAGCTTGGTGCAGTTATTGTGCTGTACTCCTTGGCCAACGCAATTGATCTGGGTCTTGTTTTTCCTATTTTGGTTTCAAAAATTGTAGATCTTCACCCCATTATTGTGGTGGTAAGTGTTGTCCTTGGATCCCAAATGATGGGAATTATGGGAATGGTGGTTTCAATACCATTTGCTGCAGCCTTTAAACTGCTTTTTCAAGAGTTCTACTTTAGCATTTACCCCTCAGGTCCTACCCAGAAAAGAAATATGTAGATCCCTTTGACTGCCCCCGCCTGTGCGAGGTAGATTAGTGCTATGAAATTGATACTTTTATTATGCATAGTTGGCCTCTTTGCAGGCTGTAGTAGTGACGAGATTACTGGAAAGACTGAAGCCGAGGTTTTGTATAAAGAGGCGCTGGATTATTTTGAGCGAAGTAGATTTTTACTAGCTACAGAAAAATTAGGGCAACTAAAATCTCAATATCCCTATAGTTTTTTTGCAACTCACGCCGAGCTTTTGCAGGCTGATATTCTTTTTAAGCAAGGAAATTTTGTAGAAGCAGCTGCAGCTTATTTGTTGTTTAGGGACTCTCACCCCAAGCACAAGAGGCTTGGATACGTGACATGGAGAATTGCTGAAAGTTATTACAACCAGCTACCCTCTACCTATGATAGAGATTTATCTTCAGCATCAGAAGCAGTTAAATATTACAATGAAGTTATTCGAAGATTTCCTGGAACAGAGCATGCCGGAAAATCCAATGACCGAATTATTGAATGTAGCTTGATGCTTGAGCAAAAAGAGCAATATATTGCAGATTTTTATTTCAAAACAGGTGTCTATGATGCTGCAAGGTTTAGGTATTTAGACATTCTAAAAAATATAAAAAATGATTCAATCATTGAGCATTCAAAGCTTAGGGTTGTTGAAAGCTCATTTTATATGGAGAGCTTCTCGGATTGTGTGAGGTATTCTCAAAGCTTTGGAAGAGGCTCAAAGGGCTCTTCTGTAGAAGAGTACAAGGGTTGGGAAGTTAAATGTCGAAAAAAGTTTTTGGAGCTTGTTTCAAAACCTAAGGACGATGAATAAGAATAGTATTATGGAGAGGATCACATGGATAATGAAAGAGAATTAGAAATTTTTAACAAGGCAAAGAATTGTTTTGATCGAAGAGAGTATAAGAAGTCATTATCACTTTTCAGTGAAGTCATTGAAATAAATTCTAGGAACTCCGAAGCATTTTTTTTCTTAGCAAATATATTTCATATTCAAGGTAAAATTGGAAAAGCGATTAAGGCCTTCACTAAGGTTCTTGAACTCGATCCTAACAACACTGATGCATCTATCTCTCTCTCAGTTCTCTATAATGATATTGGCAAGTATGAAAGAGGCCAAGCCGTTTTTGAGTCTGCTAACGAGAAGGTAAAAAAGAAGGCGGGAGCTCAGGTTTTTAGTGATCCTCACGTTAATAAAAAATTTTCACATAAGCACCTTGAGCTTGCTGACTTGTACAGTAGTTACAATAGATTTGATGAAGCGGTGTTTGAATATAAGAAGGCAATTGGTTTAAACCCAGATGACCTTGAGGCCAGAATTAGAATCGCCAAGGCCTACTCGAAGAAAGGGTTTACTTCCAAGGCCATCGAAGAGTTAAAGAAATTGAAAAATGAATACCCAGCTTTTGCACCTGCAAGAATCTCATTAGGGGTTATTTATTATGGCCAGGGTAATATCTTAGAGGCACAAACTCAGTGGCAAATGGTTTTGGCCAAAGATCCCAAAAATGACGATGCTAAGATGTACTTAAATCTTTCAAAATCAGCCACAGAGACCAATCTCACCGTTTTTAATTAGAGTTTCACTCTAACTTGCAAAAAAAAACCCTTCTTATAAAGGAAGGGCTATTTACTCATGATTTTTAAAATAACTTAATTTACTTCTACTGTTGGCCCCTGAGGCTTTGTCGCTGGTTCTCCAGTGCTTGGAGCTGACTCAGCTTCTGATCCACCCATTGCAGACCCTGGCTCATTGACTGTAGTTCTTTTAGAATCATCTGATGAAAAGTTAACGATATACTGTTTAAGATCTCTGTACATCTCACATTTCACTGAAAGTTTGCTATCTTGAAGGACAATCTGCCTTCCGATTCTTTTCATTGGATTTATAATAACTGGAGCCTTCAAGTTGGCCGACATTTGAGTTACTTCCTTGGGAATCGTGAGGATGCTGTAAACCTTTGCATCTGTCACGCCTTCCATATCGAGGCTTTGCAGCTCCATTGGAAGCAATGAAATAGAGTAGTTTGGCATAAAAATTTTCGGCTCAATCATTGGGAATGCAACTTTTTCATCCTCGATACTTTGAAGCCATAAGATTAATGTGCTGTCACCTGGATCTACAATAAAGAACTTTTTGAGGTGTTCAAATCCTAGGATCCCTTCCTGGAAATTAATGATATCGGTTTTTTCAACTTGAAGTTCACCGAACCTAGAAGTTTTAATTTTCACAGATTTTTCCTCCAACCTGATTAGTCATGGTGACTCGCGTCCCCTATCCATCGATGTTAGCAATAGCTAGTAGGAAAGGGCAAGTAGGAATTTATTTCGGACTTTTAGAGGTGAATTTGCCCCTGGTGTGGCTGGTTTTTGTCGCTGTGACCAGGGATTGAATTTTCCTGGATTTTAACGTGCTTGGGTCACAAGAGGGGTCCTAGAAAGGGTGATATTGTTTCAGAGGGGTTTTTAATCGGGGAGTTAGCTCTTTTGTGATATTTCTTGCGATGCACCTAAGATGCTATAGAGAAGGACTCACAAGCATGTTTAAGATTACTGGATCGCTGATAGGCAGCAATTATTTTTTATGGAGTTCTCTTGAGAGGTTTGAAATATCATCAAGACTAGCCTGAGATGCCTCAGTGTTTTGATCTTGTATTGCACGGTAGACCTCCTCTCGATGGATCTTGGTCTCTTTGGGGGCTTTGATACCCAACCGAACTTGTTTGCCCTTAATCTGAACCACAACTATTTTGATGTGGTCATCAATTGCAATACTTTCACCTAATTTTCTCGTCAGGACGAGCATAGTTAATCCTCAACTATAAAATGTAACTTCCCTGTGCTGTAATAGCCAGTAACGCACTCATATATTATTTACTAGCGGAAATGGCAAGTAAAAAGCGCGTGTTACATTTTTCTTAAGTGATTTATCGGCTGTCGTGAAATAAGTTTTAGTTAAAAAAATATTATCTTAGAAAATCTAAAAGTGTTTTATTGATAAGCTCACTTCCCGTTCTATATGTGGCTTTCAGCACTGCCTGCTGCCTGGCGATGTCGGAAAAAAGCTCCGCTACATCGGCGTCTTCTACCTGACTTTTTAACTCGGCATTTCGAACATTCCCTTCTTCAGTCGCAACCTCAGAGCGTTCAATTGAATTAATGAGTGATCCAACTCTAGTTCGAAATGAAATGACTCTATCTGTAGCTGAATCAATTTCAGGAAGAAGATCTTGAATAACATCTGGGTTATTACTCTTTAGAGCAGTTTCTAGACCGTCTAGGATATCAAATATAGATCTAGCAACAGCAGCTCCCTTATTAACAGACTGAACGGCAGGGGCCCGTTTAATGTCTTGAGTGGGGTCTAAATTTTCAGTTCTCGCTAGATCAATCTCATCTTTAGTTTGAGGAAGTCCTTCTAAGGGATTTCTTTGAGGAAGAGATGTATTTGGTTTTTCAAAGAAAACTTCAATTCCATTCAAGTTAATAGGTATGAAAAAATCTTTGCCTACTTCGATAAAAATTTGATCTTCGTCCCCTTGGTATTTCCCGCTATTTTTGAAGGCTGGTGTCAGGGTTTTTTGTCCAGAAAATAAGTATCTGGAGCCCAATCTACGGTTAGAAATGGCAAGAACCTGCGCTCTAAGTTGCTTGACTTCATTGGCGACAGATTTTCTTATATTGCTATTATAAAAATCTGACGATTGGCTGATTGCAAGCTCCTTAGTCTTCATTAAGATGTCAGAAACTTCTGAAAGGGCTTGTTCAGTTATATTGAGTTGTGCACTAGCAAAGGTTGCATTTCTACTAAATTGTTCAGAATCTACCATCCTTGATCTGATCGCTAACAGGTCAATATTCCCAATGGGGTCATCTGAGGGTTTGGTCATTCTTTTTAAATTGGTACCCTTTATCTGCAAATCTTCTAATTTGCTCTTAGCTTTACTCATGGAAAAATTGATAGCGTGTTTGGCGCTCATTTCTGAAACTCTACTCATATGCTACCTGTTATGGCCTCCACATTTCTAAAACTGATTTAAACATCGAATCCGATGCTGTAATGACCCTCGCAGATGCGTCATAAGCTTGCTGGAATTTCACCATATTTGCGGATTCTTCATCGATTGATACGCCAGAAAGTCTTTCTCTAATGGACCTGGCTTGAGCTAGTATTCCCTTTGCTTGCTCTTGATCGAGGTTCGACTTAGCTGTTGAAAGTCCGATATTACCAACACTTTGTAGGTAATACTCTTCCATTGTTGTCGATCCTTCTAAAAATAATTTTTCATGCTGAAGTTTTGATATAGCGAGGGAAATTCTGTTATCCCCAGGTTTATTTGGTTCAATTGCTGTAACAATATTTCTTAGATCAGACTTTACCGCATCAGATAGGCTTAGGGCTTCAGCTGCTCCACGAACCTTTTCAGGGGTAGCGAAGAAGTTAATGCCTGCGACTTGGTGTGCTTCAGGGTTGTATATATTACCATTTTCATCTTCAGGTAATCTATAATTTCCGTATCCTCTCCTATGGATTGCATTAACTGTGTTAGCAAGCTCATAGGCCACATTATCAATTTGGTCTTGTAAGGCCTTCATTTCATTGTTTCTAGTTTCAAGTACTGCTGCAATTGTACCTTTTTCAATATAGCTACTGATTGGGCGTGAGCTTTTGCTTTTGTAATAGATTTCTCTCATTCCATAGTGATTGGTGGCGCCTTCTTCATGGTCAATATTACCAGGGGCGAACTCTTGAAGTTGTTTTCCTGAAACGAGGGTACCTACACCAGCAGCATTTACAACATAACTTCCTTTTTCATCAACATAAGTATTCACTTTCAATAGTTTTGAGAGTTCTTGAACGGCCACATCTCTTTGGTCTCTCAAATCGCCTGTTTCCCCATGAGAGTTTTCTAGCTGTCTAATTTCCATATTGAGATCAGAAATTGTATGAAGAATTTGATTAACATCAATGACCATGCCCTCAAGCTTTCTGTCCATACTCGACGTTACATTTCCAAGGTGTTCAGAAATTCTTGCAAAATCTTTTACAACAAGGCGAGCATTTTCTCTAACAACCGAGCGAACTGTCTCATTCTCTGGCTGATTTGCAAGTTCTCTAAAAGAGTTAAAAAATCTGTTCATTATTTTGTTCAGACCGTCACTATTTATTTCATTGAAAATCTCTTCAACTTGATTGAGAAGTCCTGATTTTTCTTTGAAATAGGCATGGGTATTGGCTGATTGATTAACATTTTTTTCAATATACTCATCTGATATTCTCTTAATAGAGTTAACCTTAACACCTGTTCCCATGGTCACGTTACCGCTACCAATGGGCATATTTGTTTGTAGATTTACTCTTTGTCTTGAATATCCTTCGGTGTTGGCGTTGGCAATATTATGCCCTGTCGTTGATAACGACTTTTTCGAGGCCATTAAGCCTGACTTTCCTATCTGTAATAGGTCAACGCCCAAAACTTAAATCCTTTTAGCGGACACCCTTTGATACTCCACCTTGCGAATCATATTGCTTGTAATTTTTTCCCTCTGAACTTGATTCTGTTAGATCTCGAAGTGAAATGATTGCTTTATTTATAAAGAGTTGATTCTTTTTATTTTGATCTTTTATACTTTCAATAATTTCAATTAGAAGGGTATTAGATTTGCTAAGAAGATGTTGTTTCTCACCATTTTCATAATATTCCATGAATTGAATTAATCCTGAAACACTCTCTAGCTTATTTCCATCAGAAAGGTTTGTATTGATATCGTCAATTAGCTCAGACCTCATTTGTTCTAAGCAAGTAATTTTGTCAATCACTTCTTCTTTTTTTGCAAGGATGATATCTAGCTCATTTAAATTGCTAGCTAAGAGGGCTTCATATTCATCGCATGTATAAGTGTATAGCTCGTTGTGATGCTCACAAAAGCGCTTCCAAATATCTATTGATTGATAATAATGAAGTTGCAACTGTTCACTTGGTGGCAACATAAAAAACTCCTTTAAATATATTCTTGATCAAGCATTTTATCTGCTAATTTGTCATAATTAATTGAATAAGTGCCCTGGCTAATCTGAGCTTTCAATTTAGCAATTTTGGCAGTGTTATCCTTGGTGGGTACTTTATCCACAACCTTCTTTATTTTTGCAAAATCTTTTATGGCCTCTGGAATATCAACCTTTGCATCTTTAGAAGTTATACCAGCTAGTTCTTTGGCCCTTTGAACCCCATTGCGTGGAATCTTGCTGGGGCCATTAGCTTTGTTAACACCATTGTTTTTACCTTTTGGGAAAAACGAGGATCGATTAATATTTGGATCGATTTTACTCATGGTTTGCTCCTTTTAGAGTGATTCCATTTTGCGGTTGTGGGCCATTGTCCCGATATTTTTGGATGGCACCATTTTGCTGTGCTGGAGGTCTTTTACCTTTCAACATATTCATTTGGGCATTGAATTGAGCCTCATTTCTTAGATGCTTTGGATACATTTGATTCAAAATAACTTTTTGGAGTCCGAGACCACCGTCTTTATTTGCCAAAATTTTTGATCTTTCATTATCTTGTAATGAATTATAGTAGTCCATTGCACTACTTGCATCTTTGGCCTTATCAACAGATTTATTCATTTGTCCCAACATATAGTTTATAAACTGTTCTTCCATACCCCGCGCCACTTTTTTAAAGGGCTCAGGAATAAATCTTGTGTCATCACGAGGATGACTATTTTTAATAGGCGTAGGCTTATTCTTTTTTTCTAAGGAAATTCCTGGTGGAGTTGTTTTAGAAATCAAATTAACCTTCCTGGCTTACTATTATTAGTTGTCCTCCTGACTAACTAACTTCACTTTGATTTTAACACCCTTTGTTAACAAAGATCCAGCGAAAAGCCCTTCTAGAGGGATTTTTTACATAAACTCGAGCTCTCCGATAAGGGATCCATTTACTTTGAGTGCTTGGAATATTGAAATTAAATCCTCAGGCTTTACACCCAAGGCATTGAGGGCCGAAACGAGGTCATTTAGTGTAGTACCCTTGTCAAGCATATACAGTGAACTCGGTTTTGCGCCTTCCTCACCACCATCTCCACCCTTGATTTGAATAGTCAATTCGTTATGACTGATGGCCACAGGCTTAAGCCTAACATCACCACCGGCGACAACTGTGCCAGTTCTTTCATTAATTACTATTTTGGCAACAGTATCTGTGTTGACTGTGAAATTTTCGATAATCGCCATCAATGGAACTACCTTTTTTTGGTAGTGAGTAGGGACAATTAGGTCAATAGTTGTGGCATCTCTAGCAATTGCAAATTTTCCACCCAACTCCTCATTTATTACTCTTTCAACTCGAGCAGCAGTAGTGAAATCGGATATCTTGAGGTTTAGCCTCAAGCTTTTTTTATCAGAAAAGTTAAGCTCTAGCTCTTCTTCCACAACAGCACCATTTGGAATTCTTGCTGTGGTGGCAAAATGTGCCCCTTGTTCAAGGCCACCAATGGAAATATTTCCAGAAGCAACTGCATATATTTTTTCATCACCTGATTTGAGAGGAGTCACAAGTAAAACTCCACCAGCAAGAGAGCCGGCATCTCCAATAGATGAAACGCTGATATCAATTTTTTGACCTATTCTGGAGAATGGGGGGAGCTTAGCTGTGACAATAACTGCAGCGACATTTTTTGAGCTAATTTCCTGCTGAGGATTCAAGCCTAATTTATTAAACATTCTAAGAAGTGAGGAAGTCGTAATCTCTCCACCTCCATCACCAGTTCCATTAAGACCTATAACAAGTCCATATCCTATAAGAGGATTTTCCCTTACACCTTTAACAGTGAGTATATCTTTAAGACGTGTTTTAGCACCGTAAAGGTTTCCAGCCAAAGTGAGTAGTATTAAAATTGCAATTTTTGTAGGTTTCATATCTTACCTAATTATAGTTACGGTTGATTCAAGTATTTTATTTGATGTGACACTGTCGTCATCTGTGACATCTTTACGATTAACGAGTGCCTGTATCTCAATTAGACGCTTTCTATTTCTATAAAGAACATCTTTTCTTCCTCTTATAAGGATATGGCCCTTATTAATTTCTTCAACGACAAGACCAGAGATCTTGTCATAGATCTTCTTGGGATCTGCAGCTGGAGCTGGAGCATCTTTTTTCTCCGCAGTCTTCTTTTCATCTTTTTTTCCATCGGCGTCTTTACCGTCTTTTGCCTCATCCTCTTCTTCTTCTTTTTTCATGGCTGGAAATCTTCGATTTAGTTCTAGGCCAATTTCGTCTTTAAGACCTTTTACAACTTTTATAACAATTATATCCCCAAGCTTTTTATAATTTGTTTTTGTAAATAAGAACGAGTCTAGGTCTTGTGTTCCCCACAGACTTGCAGTATTTCCATTGTCGTAAAGATCTTGTGCTTTAAGACGAGGTTTCTTTTGTTTGTTGTATAGTCTTTGAACTCCAGGTTTGAAATTTCCGACATTGGCAGATGAGACACTATTGATTTTGGCATTTGCATTATTTTGCAGCGACCTCATATTATTACCAGCAAAACCATTGCCCTTTTGCCGAAATTGTTCAAATCGATCTTTATTATATTTATAGCGGCCACTTTGCTGATCATATTGCTGTCTTTTTTCTTTATCAAATTTATTGTGATAACCATCTACAACACCGCAAGAGGTGAAGGTAAAATTAATACTAAATAAAATAATTAAAAGACGTAGTGATTTCATTTTCATAGCTCAACTGCAACCTTGTTAAAACCTATAACTTTTCCGACTATATTTTTTTTAGTTGTTGGATTATATAAATCTATGACTTCTCCAAATTTCCCGGCTTTCTTAGCAATTGCCTTTGTAGTCAACTTTAGAGTTCCACTATTAAAGGTGACTCCAGTAGAGCTTCCAATTTTGACAAGATATTTTGCTGCAAGGTCTACTGTTTCAAGTGCTTTACCTTGAGGGAAATTTTTATTAAGTCTGTAAAATGACAATTTATCTACGTCAAAAAAATAGTTTGAAGGAGTATCAGTATAGATGAATGATTCCTTCATATTGTGTCTAAATTCATCTCGAGAGAGGATGGAAATAGTATTGGTTGCTTTGAGAACCTTGATTTTCACCTTAAGAGTTGCTTCTAGGTTATAGCGAATTTTAACTAGGGTAATGGGATTGCGAAATGAGATTGTTAAATATCTGTTTCCAGGGCCCTGACAATCATTGCAATATAATGTAACAGAATCGCTATTGCTCCAGAATAATACTTTGTTAGCAGCTATCAACTTTAGATCAAATAATTTTTGATCTGCTCTCAATTTTAGTTTCTTAGATATTAGGTCTTCAGCCTGGTAAACATTTATATTATCAGGAGTTAATGTAAGCTCTTCATGACCAATAAAATTATCGCTTACTTGCTGAGCATTTATTTTGCCCCTTACATTAACTAGAATTGACCGGAAGCGCTCAAGAATGGATTTGTCGCAGTTACTGAATTTTACTAGACTAGATAACTTAGCCTTTTTAAGGCCATCACCAATAATTCCATAATTATCATGAGCTTTAATTTGGCACTGACTTGCTCCAAGTGCATGAGAGATTAAAACCAAAATACTTATGAGTAGAATATTTTTTACCATCTAGCTTACCTTACATTATTTGCGGTTTGTAACATTTGGTCTGCTACACCCATAACTTTTGAGTTCATTTCATAAGCTCTTTGAGCCTTTATCATACTTGTCATTTCATTCATTATGCTTACATTAGATGATTCAAGCATTCCCTGTTGAATACTCCCAGAGTTACTCTCACCAGCAACCGTTTGAATAGGTGCTCCACTGGCAGTTGTGGCACGATACATATTCCCGCCCTCAGACCTAAGTCCTACAGGATTTACAAAAGTGAATAGAGGGATGCTCCCGATATTGTTAGGCTCGACACTATCTTTTTGATAGGTATCAACTTTTCCTTCTGGTGTAATATTTACGCTGACGGTTCCTGGGGGCATGGTGATTCCAGGGAAAACCCTAAATCCCGTTTTTGTAACCAAGTTTCCAGCTGCGTCTACATTAAATGCACCATCTCTTGTATAGCGAACTTGATTGTTAGGAGTAATAATTCCAAAGAGTCCCTCTCCACCACTTACCATTACATCAAATGGATTTTTGGTAATTTGTGGACTGCCTTGCTCAAAAACTTTTCTAGTAGCAGAAACTTTTGCTCCAGCTCCAAGTTGTGTACCTACGTTGTATTGCGTATTAGCAGATGATCTCGATCCTGATTCTTGAATTGTTTGGTAGAGAAGATCTTCAAACTCAGTTCTAGCTTTTTTAAAGCCAGTAGTATTGACGTTGGCAATATTGTTGGAAATTGTGCTGACATTTGCTTCTTGAGCTGCCATTCCTGTTGCTGCTGTATTAAGAGCTCTCATCTTGCTTCCCTCCTGGAAACATCATTTAAAACTTTGCTATATCATTTACACCACGACCTGAAATTGTATCGTAAGTTTTTATTGCTTTTTGAATTGATTCAAAATGTCTATGGGCCTTTATGAGATTTGACATTTCTGCTACTGCATTTACATTTGATTCTTCCACAAATCCTTGGTAGATCGCTGATTGATTGGGCCTAGTAGATATATTTTCATTGCCCTTATTTATATACATTGAGTTGCCCTCTTTATAGAGCGCATGTGGATCTTTAAACTCTACAACTGAAAGGTCTGCAATTTTTTGGCCCCTAACATAAACCTCACCTTGTAGGTTTACAGTTGGCCTTCCTGAAGTTTCGAATTTTATTACACGATCTGCTGGCGATATTGGTGGTTTGCCGGGGTCTACCTTTTCTTCGAGTTGCTTGGGATTTAATTTTCCCAAAACTTTGTATCCCTGGTCTGTTACCAGCTCTCCTTCTCTAGATAGACTAAAACTTCCTTTTCGGGAATATCTAATACCGTTTGGAGTGAGGATTTCAAAAAACCCTTTTCCTTGGACAGCTATATCAAATGGATTTCTAGTAGGAGTGAGCTGACCTTGTTTAAAATTCGTAAAGCTACCGTCTACCTGAACATACGAGTTTTCAGCTCCATATGACCTATAGAAATCACCCGGCTTCCACTCACGATGTGGTTGGTCAATTTCATAGTGACCCTTATCAAGGGTCGTTAGATATTCTTTGAAAACAAGTTGATCCTTTTTAAATCCTGGCGTGTTTGCATTGGCGACATTGTTGGCGATTGTGTCGACATTCCTTTGTTGGGAAATAGCAGCAGAGAGTGGGACCCAAATATTTTTCAATACACCTCCATCAGGGGCAATAGGCACAGGGAATATCCCTATTTCCTACTAAAACTATAGGCCCCAGGTGCCAAATTCTCTACGCGGGAAAAAAAGTCCGTATATCTAACTATCCTATTTTTCGTAGGGAACGTTCGAAATTTGACAGTAAAGTAGTCAATTTTTATTGAACTTAGGGTATAATGTGGAAAATATTACTTATTAAACCAACCAAATCAGTCGGACATCTAGGAAGAATACCATGGCGGGAAAAAGTTCAGAAAAACTTGAAGACCAACTCGAAAAACTAGAAGAAGTTGTAGAGTTGTTAGAAAATGGAGAATTAGACCTGGAATCAAGCTTAAAAAAATTCGAGGACGGGGTGGCTTTGTATAAAAAATGTAAAAAATCTCTAGTGAAAATTGAAAAGAAGGTCAAAGTTTTAACTGAGGACTTACAGGAACAGGACTTTGAGTAAGGATCTAATTTTTTCATCAATTAAAACCATAGCTTTTCTAATTGTGTTAAGTGGGTGCTCAAGTACTAAAACTGAAAATTTACCAGAAGACTATGAGGGTGTGAGTTTAAGTGAAAATGAAGCAGATCGTAGCAAGAAGAGCATAAATATAAGTGCAGACGATAACCCCGATGCTTATGGTCCTGACTTAAATCAAAATAGTGATTACCAATCTATTAAAGTCCGTGAGCCTGTCATTGGAATTGTTTTGGGACCAGGGCTATATCGAACTTCTATTGCCGTTGGCATCTTGAAGGAACTCGAAAAAGCAAATATTAGACCTCACATTATTACGGGGTTTGGCATGGGAGCAGTAGTTAGCTTTATTTATGCTAAATCGAAAAATGCTGAAATTTTAGAATGGGAGTTATTTAATTTTTATCGAAAGGTTAAGCGCGTTACCCCCTATTCAAAAAACTGGAAGAAGATTTTTGTTGAATATTTTTCCAACAGATATGGAGATATAAAACTCGAAACTACTGAACTTACCTTTTTATTTCCGGCCCTCAAGAGGGACAAGAAAATGAAATTGAGTTATATTCGCCGGGGAAAATTTAAAGAGCTCCTTAGCTCATTAGTAGGTCTTTCTAAGTCAACATGTAGTCAGCGATATTGCAACGCGATGCTGAGTAGTGAATTCAATTTGTCATCTATTAAGGATTTAGGTGCAGATATTCTTATTTTTATTGATAGTATGGGAAATAGAGTAAATGTAGACACTAGTGGTGGTCACGTCTTAGGAATTTATAATAAAATAAAAGGGGTACTTGACTCTGGGAAAATGAATTTCGACATAAAAGTAGAAATAACCGAGCCTTCTGATAGTATAGATAACCTAGGGTCTGTTTCTGAATTTATCAAACTAGGTGAAAAAAGAGGAAGGCTCTTAATCAGTGAACTGAATGATGGTATAAAACTATGGAAAGAAAACCATCGATAAAAATGAGATAATTATCAAATTATTTAAAAAACTTACTATAGCATTTTTGGGGTTGAGCTTTGCGGGAGCTCTCTTTGCGGGTGCCGTGGTATTTATTATTTCAATGGATCTTCCACCAATTGATAAGCTAGAAGACTATAGCCCACCAGTTCCATCTCAAATTTTGTCCAAAGACGGTAGTGTCCTTTTAGAAATAGGTAAAGAAACAAGGGAAATTGCAAGCTTTGATGAATTGCCAGAAAATTTGATTAATGCGTTTGTATCTGCAGAGGATGATAGATTTTATATCCACCATGGTGTGGATTTTCAAGGAATGCTAAGGGCATTGCTTGCAGATATAAGAGCAGGGGGACTTGTTCAAGGCGGAAGTACTATTACTCAGCAGGTTGCCAAGCAAATACTACTTTCAAGAGAGAAATCCTTTATAAGAAAAATTAAAGATATTCTTCTTGCTGTGAAAATTGAGCAGATATATTCAAAAAAAGAAATTTTGTTTTTTTATTTGAATCACATCTACCTAGGTGGTAGCTACCATGGAGTTAAGGCTGCCTTTAGAGGATATTTTGATAAAGACTTATCAGAGGCAACAGTGGCAGAGAGTGCTTTGATTGCAGGACTTCCTGTTGCTCCAAGTAAGTATTCTCCATACCGGAACCCAAAGTATGCAAAGATTCGTCAGAAATATGTGCTTAGAAGAATGCTTGAGACAAACTCTATTGATAAAGATCAATATGAAGAGGCATTAATAGAGAAAATTAGGTTTAGAATTAGAAAACCATCAATATCAAAGGCAGGGCATTTCACAGATTGGGTAAGACAAAGAGTTATTGCTCTTGTTGGTGAGGAAAACTTTTTAACTAAAGGATATAAGGTTTCAACAACCCTTGATTTAGAATTACAAAATATTGCAGAGAAACAAGTAAATAAGGGTGCTAAAGAGATTGATAAAAGACAGGGATACAAAGGCTCAAAGGGAAGCCTGCTCACAAGAGAAGAGATGATTGGCTTTGAGAAAAAATTTCGTCAAGAAATCTATAGTAAAAAATCACTTCACTTCACGTTGAATCCAGATGGTACAAAGGTTTATGAACTCAACTTTGATGAGGATGAATACGACCAATTAGTAAGTTATTGGGCTGAAAGAAATAAGGAAGTTAAAAACTTGGATTTCGAGGTAGGCCATCTAAGCAGTGATTCGTTTGCAAATTTTTTAATGGAGGGCGAATCATATAATGCGATCGTTAGGAAAGTTAGTGATAAGCAAAGGATGGTTTACGTTACTGTTGGCGGAGTTAAATGTGCTATTCCTCATGAGAATTTTCGGTGGGCCAGGGAGAGATTAATAAACCCAGAGCCAACTTGGAGGCCCTATGCTGATAGGCCATCAAAAATTTTAAAAGCTGGAGATATAGTATTAGTAGATATTAAAACAAAAAAACTAAGTGGAGTTTGGAGACATCTCTGGAAGGTATACAGAAAAAATTTAAAAAATGAAAGTTTAGTGAAAGAGATTAAGAAAGAAAAATATATGATTTGCGGGCTAGATCAATATCCAGAAGTGGAGGGCGCCCTTGTATCCATAAATTCAAAAAATGGTCATATCATTTCAATGGTTGGAGGTAAGGACTTTTCAAAATCTCAATTCAACAGAGTGCTTCAATCTAATAGGCAACCAGGCTCTTCATTCAAGCCATTTGTCTATGCTCTCGCGCTAGAAAAAGGATTCACTCCTGCCAGTCTAATTAACGATTCCCCTGAGGCTTTGGGAGGTGTAGACGACTCACTCAATTGGAAGCCTCGAAATTATGATGGTAAATTTAAGGGCCCTATAACACTTAGAAAATCGCTTCAAGATAGTCGAAATGTCCCGACTGTTAAGTTAGCAGCAGAGCTTGGAGTAAAAGATTTAAAAGGCTTTCTTAAAAGAATAGGATTCAAGGCCAAGTTGCCAGATGACTTAAGCATTTCACTAGGATCTATTGGAGTAAAGCTGATAGACCTTGTCGCCAGCTATTCTCTTTTTCCGAATATGGGGAAAAAATTAAATTTAACTTCGATTACGACCATCACTGATGGTGAAGGAAATGCAGTTGATTTTAATCGTATTGAGCTTGGGTATAAGGATCCAAAGGATGAATATCTTGAGGAGCAAGCTTCACTTGAGCCTTCTATAATAGATGCGCAAATTACCTCCGGTGATGGAACCTTGGAAGAGGAAGAAAACCCATTCCTACTAACTCTAGATGAAAATCAGGTATACGATAAAAGATTATCCTATTTGATGGTCAATTTACTTCGCGGAGTTGTTCAAAACGGCACGGGAAGGGCGATAAAGCATATTTCTCAATTTATTGGGGGGAAAACAGGAACGACTAACTCTTATGTTGATGCACTTTTCATGGGGTTCTCTTCCAATATAATCACGGGTGTTTGGACGGGGTTTGATAATAACCGAACACTAGGTTTTGGCGAGACAGGAGCAAAGTCTGCAATGCCGATTTGGGCCGGTTTAATGGAAAAAGGTCTTAAGAGATATGGGGAACATGACTTCGTTATGCCTAGTGGAGTAATAAATGTTCTTATTGATTCTGCAACAGGAAAGCTTGCAGATGACGATTCTCTTGTAACCCATATGGAATCTTTCGTGCAGGGAACTGAACCAGGTGTTTCCAGTGACGAGAAGTATAACTTTAAAAAGGACCAAACAGAGCCTTCAGACTTAGAAGAAGACGACTATTACACTCAACAATAGGAAAATAATTCGTCTCAGTTCCCCTTTATATCCTATACATCATATTTTTCACTGCCGATCCGAAATCATTGTACATGCTGGAGGATAGACAGTTTCGATGACAAATTTTGAATACTTTTTCATGGACTCAGATAAAAGCAATCGAAGATTAGCTTGGTTTCTTCTTGCCTCAATTGTTCTTCACTTGATATTTTTCTTAGTTAAATGGGATTACTTTTCGTTTCTTAGCAGTGATTCTCATAAAAAGATCACACCGAATAATTTAAACAAAATTACTTTAATGGATCCATCTGTAGCGAAGCAAATTATTGAGCGGGTGAAAAAGCAAAATAAAAAGAGGGCCCGCGCTGTCAGCCGCCAAATAGTAAATAATGAAGCAACGGGTAGGGAAGAGAAAACAAAGGATACAAGATTTTTGGGTGAAAAAAATCAGTCTTATGATAGGCAGACTATCGCTAAGGATATAGGTATTTTCAAAAAAGCTGGAATTGGAACACAAGACGGCAATGCTGATAAGAATAAAAACAAGGATAAAGGAAAGGGACAGTTAGAAAAACAGCACAATCAAAAAAAGATATTCAAATTATCAGATTTATCACTAGGAAACGTGAAGGTTAATTCACCTACCAAGAAAACAAAGCTTGTAAATGGTTATAAAAAGCGTGGACTCAAAAGAGGGGACGCAAATTCCATAGGCGACGCAAGAAATAATGATTTCATAGAAGATGTTCCGCTGGGGGATGTCACAAACCTTAATACTATTGAGTTTAAGTACTACGGATTTTATCACCGTATTAGGCAAAAACTTGAGCAGCATTGGGGAAACACTCTTAGAGAGAAAGCTAAGAGGTACTATGCAGGTGGTAGACGTATGCCTGCAAATGAAAACTTCATTACAAGCCTAAGGATTACTATTGATCATAGAGGTGAGATCACGAGAGTCAAGGTACTCGGTAGGAGTGGTATAAGAGAATTAGATGAGGCTGCTGTTGAATCTTTCAACAAGGCCGGCCCTTTTCCAAACCCACCAAAAGGCTTACTTAAAAATGGTAGTGCAGATATTGAGTGGGGCTTCGTAGTAAAAAGCTAATACTGGATTGGAGTGTGCTACACGTTCTTCGTCATTCACTCACTTAAAATTTTGTTATTGTTTTTTTAGAAGAGTTTTAAGTCTGTCGATACCTTCCATCATGACGTAATCATTCCAGATAGTATCGAGCTCTCGAATAGTCTCAACAATTTTTATAGCCGCTTCGTCTCTCGAAATTTTTTGACTTTCAGAGAGGCTCGCAATGGCCTTGTTAAGTGCACCAAATACTGGGGTCGAGCAAACAGTCTTCAATCTCTCTTCGTAAGTTTGATCAATTTCTTTTTCTTTGCTCTTTATAATTGCAGTATTTAATAATTGAACTGAGTCTAGATTTTCCATAAAACTTTTTTTATTTGAATGGCTAATATGTCCCTTACAGGACTGGCAGTATGCCCATAAAAAAACATCTCGTAAATATATTTTTCACACAAACTTCACAATTTATTTTTGATTTTTAGAACAGCCAGAAGTGCTCGAAATGCCGCCAGGTAAGGGGTAAAAGAAAACTTGACATTTAAAATGTTAAGATCAATTCAACTTTGCGTTGACATTCAAAGATGAATTTTTTTGAAAAATATGCAAACATTTTTGATGTAATTATTTTATGAGTTGCACACGTCTTGATATACATCTGAGCTAAGCAGTTCACTCAAATCTGTCTCATTAGAAAGTTTGATTTTTATCATCCAAGATTCATAGGGAGATTCATTAATGGACTCAGGGCTGGCTTCTAAGTCAGTGTTCGACTCAACCACTTCTCCTGAAACAGGTGCATATAAATCACTGACAGATTTTATTGACTCAACAACACCGAAAGCTGTTCCTTTTTCAATTGTTCTACCGACTTCGGGCAGCTCGACAAATACAATGTCTCCTAAAGCTGATTGGGCAAAATCAGTGATGCCAATAGTTACGCATTCCCCTTCAACTAAAATCCATTCATGATCTTTTGAATATTTTAAATTCTCTTTAATTAAGCTCATTACTTATGTCCCCCCTGGACGAAAGCTTTGGCATGATAGGTTGCTTCAAATCTACGATTTCTGATATTTATAAAGAATTTTTTATCACTAGGAAAGTTTATTTTCTCAACATGTGCTAAGCAAATCCCCCGACCAGTAGCAACGGAGTGGCTGCCAGATGTTATCTTCCCAATAACAACGCCTTGTTCATTTTCAACTGTGTACCCTTGTCTTGGAACACCTTTTTCAATAGAGAGCTTCACAAGCCTAAATTTGGGCTCGTAGGATCTCAGGGCTTCGAGTCCAACAAAGTTATCCTTTGTAAGTTTAACGGTCCATTTAAGAGCACTGTCTAGCGGTGTCACCTCGTCATGAATTTCATGTCCGTAGAGAGGATATGCCACCTCAAGTCTGAGGACATCTCTTGACGCAAGACCGCATGGAGTGACTCCTGCAGTCATTAGTTTTTCCCAGGCCCATTCAATTCCTGCGTGGCACCCAAAAATTTCAAATCCGTCTTCGCCTGTATAACCAGTCCTTGCCAAGATAAATTCAAAATCACTGATTTTAATTTTTTTGGCGCTGTAGTATTCAAAATTTTCTAATTCTTTTTCAAATCCTAAGCACGACAAGGTTTTTTCTGCGTCAGGCCCCTGCAACGCCAATAAAGAATAATCGTCTGAGGCATTTCGCATTGTTACGTCAAAATCATTTGTGTATTTTTGTATGTGGTCCCAATCTTTTTCAATATTAGATGCATTTACACAAATTAAAGCTTTTGCCTCCTCTAACTTGTAAACAATGAGATCGTCCACAACGCTTCCGTCTTCTCTGCACAGTGGAGAGTAAACAGCTTTTCCTATTTCTACATTTTTCACATCATTCGAGACAATGAAGTCTATAAAATTATAAGTATCTGGCCCTTCGACAAAAAATTCACCCATATGAGAAACATCAAATACACCAACGTGCTGTCTTACTGCTTTCACCTCTTCAATAATGGAGGAGTATTGAACGGGCATATCAAAACCTGCAAAAGGCATCATCTTTGCCCCCAGCTTTCGATGTATGTCGCTAAGGTGTGTATTTTTTAGCTCTGTCATTTTTAATTCCAAGTTTTATGAAAAGTTTTTTTCAGTCGTTTCTATTAAATTTTGTGCAAGTGATAACACTGTTAGGGGGCCAACGCCTCCCGGAACTGGAGTAATGGCAGATACAATTGGTTCAACTGCATCGAAATCAACATCTCCACAAAGCTTACCTTCACTATTTCGATTAATTCCAACATCTATAATTGTTTGGCCCTCTTTAATGTGGCAGGCCTTTAGAAAGGAATTCTGTCCAATTGCAGTAACAATGATATCTGCATTTTGTGTGTGTTCCATTAAGTTACTTGTTCTGGAATGACATAATGTTACCGTTGCATTGTAGTTTGTCATTAGCATTGCCAGTGGTTTTCCCACAATCAGACTTCTGCCAATAATAACAACATTTTTTCCAACTAGCTCAATGTTGTAAAATTTTAGAAGGGAGATAATTCCACTAGGCGTACAAGGTAGTAGGGAGTTTTCACCTTTGCTACCGAGAATGATACTTGCAAGGCTATGCTCAGTTGCTCCATCTACATCTTTTTCAGGAGAGATGAGACTTTGAATATCAACACCACTAAGTTGACTTGGTACTGGAAGTTGGACCATTAGTCCGTGGACATTTTTATCACTATTGTGTTTTGCGATTGTAGTGGTAAATTCTTCCACACTTACATCATCAGGTAAGTTTACAATTTCAGCATCTGCCCCAATCTTTTCACCGAGGCGTTTTTTGCTTCTGGTATAGACTTTACTGGCTGGGTCCTCTCCAACAAGAATGACCTTAATACAAGGAGTAATACCGCCCTCTTTTAATTTCTCACATCTTTTTTTTAGATTTTCAGTGGTTTTTTCAACAAGGGGTTTGGCTAAGAGAAGTTTTGCCACTTTATGTCCTCTCTCACTAGATCAGCGAGTCAAGTAGATATTATTTGCCGTAAATAGTTATCTCAGCTGGCTTTTTTTGGCCAGGGGTATAATTAAAATGTGGTCCTTTTGACTGCAACTGTGGGTGTGTGAGATGTCTTTTGAAATTTATGTCGCTGATAGTAAAAAGTTAGTGAATAGGTTTGTTAATTTTAAACAAAATGGTGAGGGTGTAAAAGATGATTACATCCTAATGGATCTATTGAAGGGCGATAAAAAATTAAACAGCCGCTATCAATATAGGATCTGGATAGCCATGTCCTTCGGAGAGTGCATGGGAAAGGTTGCAGCCTTTATTGATGACAACTTTCAAACCAGTTTAAATGATGAAAAAATGGGATTTATTTCGCACTTTGATTGCTGTGAAGATTCTGAAATGGCCCATGCACTTCTTATGAAGGCTGTAGGATTTTTAAAAGTAAGAGGCGTTGAAAAAGTGTATGGACCAGTTCCCTTTTCCATTTGCAAGGAAGCAGGTTTAAAAGTCCGGGTAATGTCTGAGCTTTCATCCAACAGAAGATCGAATTACATAAAAAAGATATATCGAGAATCAGGTTTTTGTAATTTCAATGAAACAAATTATTGTAATGTTGGGCTTGTTCAATATAGAGACTCACTCTTAAAGAAAATCACAGCAGAAGTTGGCTTAAGCCAAATTGAAGTAAAATCATTTTCAACCTCTAAGTGGTCCGAGCTAATTAATGATTTTCTAGTGGTAAAAAACCAATGTAATAAATTAAGTTTTAGCGAAGTAACTTATTCCGAGTCAGAATTTGAAAAAGAAGTATTAAAAATAAAAAATATTAGCTCACTAGAATTTATTAAAATTGCCTACTTTAGAAAGAGTCCAGTGGGATGTTTATTTGCAGAGTTAGGGCATGATAAAAATGCAGCACCCCTTAGGGTAATAAAGCGACTTTTTAATAGTTCTCTATTTGATGTGAGCTCAGTGAAAATAAGAGACTTTATGGTTTTAGATAGTACTCATAAGGATCAAATACAATTATCACTCATTAATAGTTTGCTCGGAACAATGAGTCAGTATCAAATCAAGCAAGATATCCCAATTCTATGGAATGATGCTACTGGCTTAAAGAGTCAGCAAGTTGTTGAATCATATGAATTGTTCGCCAAAGAGATCGCTTAGTAGAATATTCACATTTTGTTTGTAGTCTTTGCAAAGTGGATCTCGCGTTGTAATAAAGGTCATGAATTATAAGACCACCATTTTTTATCTAGGTTTAGCGTGCCAACTATTTGGATTAGCATCAGTTGGTTTGTGTTTTTTTGCAGGGCTTAAAAATGGAGATTACGGTAGAATTGAATTGGTTCAATTTATTGGCGGTGGCTCTATTTTTTATTTAGGGCAATTTCTCAGAAGCCGGTCCAGCTAGCACAAACGAATTTCGCTGCGCACCTCCTGTTTTTCCTCACAAGCTTCCCTTGGCACCCGTGTAATTCAACTGCTATGATGAAAGTGAACGTAAAGCGTACGCAAGTGGGATGAAGGTTGATTATATTAGGGGTTGATCCAGGGTCATTGCAAACAGGGTTTGCGGTACTAGAGTGGAATAAGAAGAAAATTAAATATCTTGCCTCTGGAACTTTAAAATTTTCAAAGTTTGGTAACTTCCTGGATAGGATAGGTCCAATTTACAATGAATCAATTTCTCTTGTAGAAAAATATCAGCCTGATGAAATTGCGCTTGAATCTCTTATTTATGTAAAGAGTCCCACAGCTTTGATAAAGCTAGCTCAAGCAAGAGGAAGCTTGTGTGCAGCCTTTTCAAAAACCCACGCTGGTAGAATTTTTGAATACTCACCAAACTTAGTTAAATCCACTGCGGTTGGACATGGTCATGCTAGCAAAGAAAGCATTCAAAAGTTTTTAAAGCTACTTGTAAATAAAGATTCATTTGAAACATTTGATGAAAGTGATGCACTAGCGGTTGCTGTTTGTCATGCGCTAAGTAGAAGCGATAAGGGTGAAGCAATTCGCGTGAAAGGCAAGGGGAGGGGAATGTCTAAATCCCTCGCCCATGCAATTAGGAAAGAAATATGATTGGATATTTAAAAGGTGAAGTTATTTTTAGTGATGGAAGTGATTCTATCATTTTGGCTTCAGGAGTAGGTTATGAAGTTTCATACTCGAAGTTACTCCGAGAAGGAAGTGATGTTTCATTATTTATTTCTCATATTATCAGAGAGAATGATCAAAGGTTCTTTGGCTTTTCTACATTAAAAGATAAAAAGATATTCGAATTGCTTTTGAAAGTGAAAGGTGTTGGGCCAAAGTCTGCATATTCTCTTGTAAGCAGTATTGGAGTGCTAGAAACTTCAAAGGCAATACTTCTCGAAGATGTAAAAGTATTACAAAAGGCTCCTGGAATTGGAAAAAAGGCAGCTGCACAAATTATTCTGGACATGAAAGACAAGCTGGATGAAATAAATCTTTATTCAAATTGCTTTGACTACCCCACACTATCTGTTGCTGGTGATAAGGCCAGCTCACTAGATCAAATAGCTTTTGAAGGCCAAAGCAGCGTTTTAAATGACACCATTATGGCATGTAAGGAACTAGGGTTTAAAGAAAGTGAGATTGTTCCTGTGGCCCAAAAACTTTTAAAGGACCACAGTGTTGGTGGAGCTGAAGAGTTGGTTCAACTTATATTAAAAGATAGATCGCAGTAGGGATAAAATTATGGAAATGGAAAATTTAGATAGGCTTTTTTCTCCCCAAGTGGAAAATACCAGTGAGAAAATTGTCGAGGAAGGGCTTCGTCCGAAAAATTTCTCAGAATATGTTGGTCAGAGAAAAGTTATCGATAATATCGAAGTGATGGTGAAGTCTGCCACCAAAAGAAATGCCCACATGGACCATGTTCTTTTGTCGGGTCCTCCCGGGCTAGGAAAAACCTCGCTTGCGATGATCATAGCTGAAGAGCTTAAAAGTGAGTTACATGTTATTTCTGGTCCAGCCATTGAGAGAAAGGGAGACCTAGCTGCGGTATTAACAAATTTAAATCCTAAAGACGTACTATTCATTGATGAGATTCATAGGATGCATATTGCAGTTGAGGAAATGCTTTACTCTGCAATGGAAGATTTTAGATTAGATATTCTCATTGGCCAAGGGGCAGCCGCTAGGACGATGGAAATTAATCTACCTCCATTTACACTGATTGGAGCCACAACAAGATCGGGCTTATTGTCTAATCCATTGAGAGATAGATTCATGGCTCATCTTCATTTTGGCTTTTATTCAAATGATGAACTAGAGAAGATTATCACTAATAACTGTCCCAAAATAAAACTGAAGGTGAGCAAAGAGGCAACACACCAAATTGCAAGGCGTTCACGTGGAACCCCTCGAATGGCCAACCGAGTTTTGAGGAGAGTTAGGGACTTTGCTGTTGTATATGACAAGGATGTGGTCCAACTTGAAGATATTAAAAGACCACTGGAACTTCTAGATATTGATCAAATGGGTCTGGATGCAATGGACCGGAGAATTTTGTCTATAATTAGCGATTATTACGGAGGAGGGCCGGTTGGAATCGATGCCCTCTGCGCTACTCTTGGTGAAGATCGAGGGACAATAGAAGATGTTTATGAGCCTTTTTTGCTTAAAGAGGGCTTTATTCTGAGGACGCCCCGTGGAAGGATGATTTCAGAGAAAGCTCAAAAACATATAGATTCAAATAAGTTATAAATCTGAGTAAATTTCTTATATATTTTACCCTGGGGGCTTGATGGAATAATTTTCAAGGGTTATACCTGTGCGCTCACCTTTTTTTTTAAATGAATTTTTATTTAAGTCGAAAGGTAGTTAAATTTAGAATCCGGCAATGAATAATTTAACCCGGACGAATTTTCTAGGTTTTTTTTCTGGAAATTCGTTTATACTAGAGTCCGTGGTTGAATAATATTGGGTAGTTGAGGAGCTTGCCGAGAGCTAAATATACGGTGGGCATATATATGTTATTTCAAAGAACGATTTCAAAAAAAGTAGAGATCACCGGGATTGGACTTCACTCGGGTCGCAAAGTTATGCTGACTTTAAGTCCTGCTCCTGCAGATTATGGTATTCAGTTTAGAAGAGTTGATATCAAAAATGCACCAATTTTGAGCGCAACAACAGAAAATGTTGGGGCGACAGAAAACAATACAACTTTAGGTCAGGGCGAAAATTGTATTCATACAGTTGAACACTTACTGGCAACTCTTTACGGGTTTGGAATAAATAATGTTCTTTGTGAAGTTGATGGCCCTGAAGTTCCCATTATGGACGGATCAGGTGCTTCTTTTGTTTTTATACTTAAAGAAACAGGTGTAAAAAATCTAAATAAAACAAAAAAGTTTATGGTGATTCTCGAGCCGATTAGAGTTGAGCTTGAAGATAAGTGGGCCATGATTGAGCCTTCACAGAAGCTGATAATTGATTCAACAATTGTTTTTCCTCATCCAAAGATTAAAACTCAAAGAGAAATTTTTGATTTTTCTTGTGAAAACTTTATCAATGATATTAGTCGAGCTAGGACATTCTGTCTTTTACGTGACGTGGATATGTTAAAACGTAGAGGTCTTATTAAAGGTGGCTCACTTGATAATGCTGTTGTTTTGGATGACTTCAATGTGATGAACGCTGAAGGCCTTAGATTTCAAAATGAATTAGTAAGACATAAAATTCTTGATACTTTAGGTGACCTATCACTTCTAGGTCATGAAATAGCTGGTAAAGTTACGACATTTAAATCGGGTCATAATTTACACAATTTACTGTGCAAAAAAATTCTAGAGCAAACATCAGCCTATCAAATTGTTTCAGCTTCATCATTACATGAAGAGACAACTAAAGCCTTCGAGCTTCCGCTCGCAATTAATACATTTCACTAATTTTTTTTATATTACAAAAGATGTGAGGAGATCAGAAATCTCCCCACAGACTTTAGAGAAGTAGAAAAATCGTCTGGTTTAAAAGTTTGCGACTAACATTACATATGACCAAGACGTACTATCTTTGGTTGAAAGTGCTTTTAAATATCCTTCAGCTGTTACCATTGAATGGCCTACCTGAGCGAATAATCCTTTATCAAGGGTATACTTAACAGTTAGGTCTAGTTCAGTTGCCACATCTTCTTTTTTAGATGTTGAAGTAGCACCTCTGGCTCCACCACCAAAATTGTAGTTTGGCTTATTATCTTTAAGCCTTTCAATCATGTGGTAGTCAACTTTAACCAATAGTTTGTCAATTGGAGCAAGCTTAAGGTGAGCAACATAACTTCTTACGTTTCGTCTTGAAAATTGATCAGCAAAACCTAAGAATTTGTGACCAGTAGGATATAGTTGGTCGTAGTCTTTTGATGCTTGTAAGTATTCAAGAGATATTCTCATGCCAAGAAAGTTCGGGCTGTAACCAAATTCTAAATCAGCTTGGTTGCCAGATTGCTTTGTGGCAAGAGTAGAGTTCTTTGTCATCCCTTTACCGGTTTGGCTAGTAAGCTCAACCCTGTAATCAAAGCCATGAAAGCTTGATTTTAATCTTGTACCAAATGTCCAAAGAGATGTTTCTCCAGCTGTCCCACCTGTGTGGTACGCTTTGTTAAAGGTATATAGATCTAGGAATTTAAGATACTCACCAAAGTCATGTGAATGATAGAGTCCGTAGAATTCATCATCACCAATGGCAGCAGCTGAAACATCATTGTCTTTAACTTTGGTCCAGAACATGTCAGTAAAGCGTCCAAAAAAAGTGGATCTTAGTCTAGCACCATCAAAACTTCTAGCTTGTACACTCCAGCCAACTGAGCCAATAACTAACTGGTCACCGTAGGCAAGTTCTTGTCTACCAGCTTTTAGTGATAGTTTTTCTAATATATTCCAATTTACATAGGCTTGGTGAATATCATTTGTTGTATCGTTAAGGGCACCACTTGTGTTGGATCCTGAAACTTGTTGACCCCAAACTTTAGTAAACTGAGGTTGAAAAAATAAGTCCCACTTTGCTCCTTCTGGAGCAGCTTTCACATTAAGACGGAATCTAGACGCCGTGAAGCTAACGTCGTCTCTTACAGTGTCGGTGAAATCTGAATTGTTTTTATTTTCATGTCGCATCAGACCTTGGCCTGAAAGGTCGACTGCAAATGCCGATGGTATTAGCATGCTTATTGCTAATAGAATTAGAACTAGTTTTCTCATCTGAACTCCTCTTCAAGAAAATACAAAATTAATCAATAACAAAGTTATGCTATAGCCAATGATATTGAATGTTAGTGATCTATGTCATTAAAAAATCTTAAATTTTGAAGCATTTTTTGAGGAATTGCTAACAACATTCAAATAAAAATTTAACCTTCCTTACACAATCTGAACTTTATTTATGGGTGATAAATTTTGTATAATTTGAAAAACGAAAGTTACCATGCCGGAGAAAAAGATGAAAAAAATTATGTTAATGAGTTTTATTTTGGCTGCTAGTTCTGTTAGCGCAGCAGGGCCCACTCTTTACGGGAAAGTAAATAAAGAATTTAGATACATTGATCAAAAAACAGAAGCTAAATATCAAAAACTTTCAGGTATTACAGGTGTAGATGATACAGAAACAAGATTTGGGTTCAAAGGCTCACATGAACTAAGTGGCTCCTTTGATGCCGCTTATAAATTAGAGGCAGGATTCAACTCATTTAAAGATGCTGGGGGAACAGATACCATTAGAATAAGGCAAGCAAATGTTGTTTTGAAATCTAATTACGGAGACTTTATATTTGGTCAAACAGATGTTCCCTATAGAAAAGAAATAAAGGGGATGGATCCATTTGATCACTCCGGACTGTCAGCAGGTTGTGATCTTGATGACATTCAAGGTAGAGTGGCAACTACATGCTCTTTCTACGACCGTAGTCGGCAAGATCTAGTAGGCTACAAAACTCCAAACTTTGCAGGCTTTAACTACACGCTTACAATTGATAGAGACAACACAGCAATGGCCAAAACAAGCTCTACAGCTACTTGGTATTCAAATCTCTTAACTTACAGCAAAGAGTTTGGAGTATTAAAACTTAGACTTCACGGTTCCTACAACCTCGAGGATCAAAGAAATACAGACAGTAAGGACGCCAATAAATTTTGGGACACGGGCGCAAAGCTTGGTTACTTAGGTGCAACTTTTGGCCTCAATTATATGAAGAGAAAACTTGATAGAGTTTCAGGTGCAAGAGTTGAAAGAGATTATTACTTAGGTGCTTTCAGCTATAAGTTTGGTGATTTCACTGCAGGCCTTACATATGCCGAGGCAAAATTTGATGGCGATGAAGTCATTGGTGCCACTGGATCAAAAGGTGGAGAACAAACAAGAATTTCAACAGGTATTCTCTACTCGTTTAACAAGCATGTTTCTACAAGACTGTTATACGGAAATCATGTAACAAAGGTTAATTCTGGAAAATTATTTAGTACGAGAACTGACAACAAATCTCATATCATTTTAACAGGTATTACTTTGGGCTTCTAGAAGCTCTGACTAATAATAAAATATTCCTTCAAGAATTTTGCAAAGCTCCCTCTTATTAATGTGGGAGCTTTTTTCATTTGGGCCCTTCCCTTTTATTGCTCAAAGCGGTATAAAGTAGGTTCGTCCTTAAAGGGGAGTATTATGAAACTATCAAAAGCATTTTGGCATACACTTAGAGAAGTACCAGCGGACGCTGTCATTCCTTCTCATAGATTAATGTTGAGAGCAGGACTGATTCAAAAATCAGGTAGTGGAATTTACACCTATCTCCCTTTTGGCCTCCGAGTTTTTCAAAAAGTAGAAAAAATCATCCGAGATGAGCACAATGATGTCGGATGCATGGAAGTTTCCATGAGTGTCGTGACCCCTGGAGAGCTTTGGCGAGAAACTGGAAGATGGGATGATTTTGGAAGCGAAATGCTTAGGTTTCAAGATCGAGCCGGAAGAGATCTCTGTATAAGTCCAACCAATGAAGAGGCCATAACAGATTGTTTTAGAAAATCAGTTACGTCATATAAGCAATTGCCAGTTACGCTATACCAAATAGGGACAAAATTTAGAGACGAAATAAGACCGAGATATGGGCTAATGAGAGGACGTGAATTTAGCATGAAAGACGCATATAGTTTTCATGTTGATAAAGATTGCCTCGATCGTGGCTATCAGGTTATGTACGACGTTTATAGCAGAATCATCGAAAAAATTGGACTTAATTACCTCGCAGTTCAAGCTGATGCAGGGGCTATGGCCTCAGGGGAAGCTCAAACACATGAATTCCAGGTTATTGCAGACTCAGGTGAGGACAATGTTATCTTGTGTGAAGGGTGTGGCTACGCTGCCAATAATGAACGAGCACAAACTGGAAGATCAAGTTTGGATTTTGGAGAAATATCGCAATTAGAAGAGGTGCCCACTCCTAATAAAAGTACCATTTCTGATGTAGCCAACTTTTTAAACATACCAGAACATCAAACTCTTAAAAATTTAGTTTATACATCTGTTACCGGTGAAGAAGAGCAGCATGTGCTTGTGGTTTTGCTTGGCGATGATGAAGTGAATGAAGTGAAGCTAAAAAACTTCTTGGGAAGCAATCACCTTGCTGCTGCAACTGACGAGGCTATTGAGACACTTGGGTTAGTGAAGGGATTTATCGGTCCAAACGATGTTAAAGACTTAAAAACCCTTGTAGATAGTGAAGTTGATGTTGAGAAATCCTATGTAGTAGGAGCTGGAAAAGTTGATTTTCATTTAAAAGGGTATGTATTTCAAAGAGATGGAAAAAATTTCGAGCAAGTTGATCTGCGACTTTCTAGAAACGGTGATAGTTGTTGTGAATGTGGAAAAGACGTAGTTGAGAAAAAAGGAATTGAAGTAGGTCATATTTTTCAACTGGGTGACAAATACACCAAGTCTATGAATGCTACAGTTCTCAATGTTAATGGGAAAGCGATCGCTCCTGTTATGGGTTGTTATGGTATTGGTGTAACCAGGCTGGCAGCTTCGGCAATTGAGCAAAACCATGATGAAAATGGCATTATTTGGCCAAAAGAAATAGCTCCTTTTCATATCTACTTGGCCATGATGGCCAAAAAAGATGAAAACAAAGAAATCGGTGAAAAGATTTATTGCGATCTAAAAAAAGCTGGGTTTGAAGTTTTATTTGATGATAGAGGCCTTGGCTTTGGGGCGATGATGAAAGATGCTGAGCTTTTAGGGCTTCCACTTGCCGTTGTCTTTGGTGAGCGCGACTTTGTTAAAACTGGTGAAGTTGAAATCAGAGTCAGAAAAAATGGTGAGCGTTGTAAAGTAGCATTAGATAGCCTTGTAGATCATGTAGTAAAAACTTGGAAAGAGATATAGAAACTCCTTTACCTAAATAAAGATAAAAGAAAATGAGAGATTTGATAATTGGTATACACAGTATTGCTGAGGCCCTTCAAAATGAGTCAAGATCTGAGTTGCAGTTGTTTGCCACTGATGAAGGATTAAAAGAACTTAAAAAAGTTGTTAAGCTGGGTGAAACCCTGAAAGTGACATGCCTAACCTCTCATGATCTCCAAGAGAGGGCCAAAGAGCTTTGTAAAAAATTAGAGTTCAATTATGTCAGAGTACCAAATGGCGTTTTTTTACTAGCAGACAAGATCGAAGATCCAGATATGGATCTATTTTATTCTGAAATGAGAAGTCGAGAGATCGTAAAGGTTTTGGCCTTAGACGGTGTGACCGACGCTCATAATGCAGCAGCAATTTTGAGAACGGCTGCTTTTTATGGCGTTAACTATATAATTTTACCTTCAAGAAGCACTTTCGGAAGCAGCCCCAGTTTTTATAGAATTTCATCGGGAGCTGCAGAGCATGTTAAAATAGTGCGAACCTCTAGCTTACCAAAACTACTGGGTAAGTTAGTCAAAATAGGTGTTCCTATTATCGGTCTATCTGAGCATGCTGATAGTGAGCTGCTTGAAATTGCTATCCAGGGACCAAAGGTTTTAGTGCTGGGTTCTGAAGATAAGGGGCTGTCTAACGCGGTCTCTAGAAATTTGAGTCACCTCTTTGCTATAGAGCCGCGCGGTAATATAAAGTCACTCAATGTTTCAGTGGCAGCGGCAATTTCTATGGAGCGACTATTCAGTTAGAATTTACTTGTCTAAGTGATCCTCTAAATTTATAACCTTACGACGGATTTTAGTTGTGCTGACATAGCTCAGTTGGTAGAGCAGCGGTTTTGTAAACCGCCGGTCGTAGGTTCAAATCCTATTGTCAGCTCCATTAAAACCCTAGAAATTGGCGTGGTTCCCGAGTGGCTAAAGGGAGCAGACTGTAAATCTGCCGGAGTATTCCTTCGATGGTTCGAATCCATCTCACGCCACCATTTTTAAAGCGGATGTAGCTCAATTGGTAGAGCACCAGCCTTCCAAGCTGGGGGTTGAGGGTTCGAGTCTCTTCATCCGCTCCATTTCGATACAATGTTTGCTTGCGTGGCTCAGTGGTAGAGCACTCCCTTGGTAAGGGAGAGGTCGTGGGTTCGATCCTCACCGTAAGCTCCATTTTCTATTTTTTTGTGCTCACTTTAATTTTAATTGGCTGTTTGATTGAGAAAGTTGCGTTGTCTTTTGTGGGTGGTAGGCTAATTTTCTTTGTTGCCTCATTAATACACTGATCTTTCTGTGAACCTTGTGATGGTATAATATTGGCCCCTGAAATCTCACCGTTTGCTTGAATGTTAAATAGTATAGAAAAATTAACTTCAGCTTTTAATGATTTTTCATCATAACAATTTTCTATATCACCACTAATGAGAGCAATTTGCTCTTGTATTTTTTGTTGGGCGTTGTCCCGGTTAAGCTGGTTCTGAGCACAACCTGTGAGAGATAAAAGAATGATCATTAATACTAGATGTTTCATCTTTACTATTGTTGATTAAGTTCGGATTTTTTTCAAGAGAATATTCGCAAATTTACATTATCTTTTCGATCATTCACCAGGAAGTACTAATCTATAGTGACTCTATGATTTTACTTAGCTAAAATCGGTTTATAATTGCGGAGGTTTTCTATGGATGGAATCAAATTGATGAGAATGTTCTCATTTTTAATTTTAATAACGTTCTCTTTTCCCCTATTAGCAAAATGGAAAAAACACTACATTCCTGGTGCTCGCTGTGGTGATGGTCGAGATTATTTCGTCTACATCAAAAGAGGAGATCCAAAAAAACTGGCTTTTGTTTTCATGGGGGGAGGTGCCTGCTGGAATCACTCTACATGTTTTGGTTTAAACCGAAGGGCCTGGATGCATCCAATACCAATAATGACGAATTTTGGGGGAATGACTTCAAGCAATCCTGAATTTTCGCCTATAACTAAGCATACGAGTGTTTTCTTTCCTTACTGCACAGGAGATGTTCATGTAGGAACCCATGTTGCAAAGTATGGGCTGAGAAAGGCTTATCATGTGGGTGCTCTTAACTTTAATAGTGCTCTTGAATATTTTAAAAGAGATGGTGCTATTTCAATTGATAAAATTAACGATTTCTTTATCTATGGATATTCTGCGGGTGCTATCGGTGCAATCTATCATGCAACAAAAATGAACAAGATAATTCCAAAACACGCCAGAAAAACGCTGATAGCCGATGCCCCAGGCTTGCACTTTGGTAAATCCTTTTGGAAAAAATTCCCCAAGAGGTATTTGAAAGATATTGATGCTGCTCTTGGGATTGGAAGTTTTGAAAGAAAAGTAAACAACGGTAACGTTTCCGGTCTAATTCCAAAATTATGTTCTATTTTGAGTGATTGGCAGGTAGGTGTCCTTCAGGGAAGCCGAGACATTGTCATGTCAGAAGTTTTTGGTGAAATTAATAGAAAAGAGCACGAGAAACTTATATTTGGCGCAGGGGGGTTGTACCAGTCCACTTTAGCTGGTGGTGACAATTGCAGCGCATGGATACCCAAAAGTGAGATGCACACCTTTTTTACGATATCCCAAACCACGAGAAGTATTTTTGCTGGAACTAAGAGCGCTAGTGAGTATGTTTTTGATGTGATGGACGGAATTAAAAGCAAAAACTATCGCTAGAGATATAATTTTTCTTGCTCATTATAAAAGTGAAGGGGCTGCTGGTAGCTCAGCTTTTCTTTTTGGTGAGCTGGAAGTTTAATTGGCCTTATGAGTTCAATGACGCATTTATCTACTTTGGGGTGAAATATTTTTGTGGTTGAAATATTTTTGATGTCCCCCAGCTTTGAGACTTCAATGTTGAGTACTAGGGTTCCGCTAAAGTAAGGATGTTGAGGGAATTCGTCCAAATAACATTTTCCAAATTTTTCAACATGGTGAGCGAGAATAATTTCGGCTTTGCGGCGATAGGTTGCGAGTTGACTTGTACATGAGGCAGAAAACAAGAGAAACACTGACAAATGCAAAATTTTTTTCAATTTTATACCCTAGGTCAAGGCGTATATAGCAGCTCGGTTAAAGTTTATTGATATCCTATAGTATTTTTCCTCTTTGACTATACGAAGTTTTCGTATAATACTCATGCGTCTAATTAGCCTTAAAACCTTAATATTGCTGTTCAGGAGACAATCTCATGGCAAAAGAAAAATTTGATAGAAGTAAACCACACGTAAACATCGGAACGATTGGTCACGTAGATCATGGTAAAACGACTTTGACAGCAGCGATAACGATGGTGCTTTCAGAGCTATCGGGCGGAGAGAAGAAGAGTT
>JABIHA010000026.1 GCA_018649885.1 Bacteriovoracaceae bacterium | reverse complement strand
TGACAACATTTTTTCATGGTGCTGATGCGTTATTTTCATTTGAGCTTGGCCCCTAGACTAGTGTACAACCATCTTGTTTTTTACAGGCAAGAGCTTATAAATATAAAAAAATATCTAATGGAGAATTTTATGAAAACACTATTTATGCTAATTTCAATCCTTAGCTTTTCAAGCGCACATGCAAAGCAAGCCCTAAGTCCAATCTTAAAAGTAGCAAAATCTATGAACTACAGCTTCTACACGGGAAGACTAGAGCAAGGATACACCGCCAAAGAATTAAAGGTTCTCCCTAAATTTTCTACAAATTTAAAACGATACCTTCTAGGCCTTGAATCTGAAAAAACTCAAGCGTGGAAAGAGTTTATCGCTGAAAATCCAGAGTATACTGAAGAAGAAAAAATCAAGGTACTTGATAATCCCAAAAAAGAGTTAGGTGTAAAATATCTCGTACAAATTGATGAAGTCTATGCCATTTACAAATATGGTGAACTCATTGGCCTTGTCATCACCACAACTGACCATGTTCAAGGTGCTATCTACCAAGATGGTGCTGGTATTGATCTCTACCTAGATGCTGATATGAATGTACTGCACGCAGAAGATTGGTCTGCATAAATCAAGATATATTTCTGGGCAAGGTTTTTTTACCATGCCCAGAGATCCTTCCTCTCATATTTCCAATTTTGCTACATCACTGACACTTTTCACAACAATAAACTTCCCTGTGAATATTTTAGCCGCTTCAGCGTAAACAATTGGCGAATGTTTTTTAGGATAATTCCAAACATATTTGTAAAAATTAAAATCAAACCTTTCACTACATCCCGGTGCCATATCAGAACGCACCCTACTTCCCACTTGAATTCTTCTTTTAATACACCGATAGATGCAAAATACCCCAGGAAAATCAAAATGAATTAACGTTGTGGCCCTGGGAAAACGAATGTCAAAGGTACTGGCAAAATTTCCTTCCATCACCCACCGCTTTCCTGCTGCGAGTTCTTCAACTCGCGTTCGCCACCAATCCATGTCTGGAGTTTTCCATTCTGGTTGCCAAAACTCTGTGTCCAAGTGAATAAGGGGCAGGTCATATTTAGCGGCAATAATTTTAGATAATGTAGTTTTACCGGCCCCTGAGTTGCCGGTGATTAAAATACGTTCCATTTAAACAGATTTTCGAGTGCTAAAGCGCCTAGACTTTCTTTTGGGAGTTCCTCTTTTATTAGTGGTCTTTTTAGAGGTGCGTCCTTCTGTTTTTCTAGTGTCTTGGGCCTCTGCTCCTTTCGAGCTCGGCCCATCTGTTTTTCTTGAGCTTGGAGAATCTGTTTTTCTTGAGCTTGGAGAATCTGCTTTTCTTGAGCTTGGAGAATCTGCTTTTCTTGAGCTTGTCCTATCTACCTTTCTTGAGCTTGGAGTATCGGCCCTTTTAGAGCCTTGCCCGTCAACTTTTCTAGTTCTCGAAGTTCCACCTCTTCCCTTGTTTGGCGCGTCTGCTCTTTTTGACCTTTGCCCATCTGATCTCCCCCCTCTCGAGGAGTTTCTTTGAGGAGATTTTGTAAGTGTTGGAGGAGCGCCATGATAGGGGTGCTTTTTATCAACAGTAAGAGACTGCTTAATTAGTTTTTCAATACTTTTCAATAATTTCAGTTCACTTTCATCACAAAATGAAATTGCTTTGCCTTCTCGACCAGCACGGGCCGTTCTTCCAATCCTGTGAACATAACTTTCAGCATCGTTTGGAAGGTCATAATTAAAGACATGACTCACTTGAGGAATATCAATTCCTCTAGCAGCAATATCAGTTGCCACTAGAACTCTTATCTTCCCCGCTCTAAAATTACCAAGAGCTCGCTCTCTTGCACCTTGAGATTTATTTCCATGGATGGCAGCAGCGGAAATAGAAGCTTGGTCCAGTTTTTTTACCAAGCGATCAGCTCCATGCTTAGTTCTTGTGAAGACAAGGGCACTTTTAATTGCGCTATCTTTTAGAATACTAGTAAGAAGAAGTGGTTTATTTGATTTTTGTACTAAATTAACTTTTTGTTCGATTTTTTCAACTGTTGTTGCCTGAGGAGTCACTTCTACTCGTATTGGATCGTTTAGAAGTGAAGTGGCAAGCTTTGCAATATCATTTGGCATAGTTGCTGAAAACAAAAGAGTCTGTCTTTTACTAGGGAGTTTAGCGATTATCTTTTTTATATCTCTAATAAACCCCATATCAAGCATTCTATCGGCTTCATCGAGAACAAAAACTTCAAGTTGGTCAAAAACAATATGTCCGTCACTTATCAAATCAAGTAAGCGCCCTGGAGTTGCGACAAGAATATCCACTCCCCTTCTCATGGCCACTATCTGTGGACGATAGCCAACGCCGCCGAAAACTACTTGACTAGAAAGTCGAAGGCCTTTTCCGTAAGATACAATATTGTCATCAATTTGTGAGGCAAGCTCACGAGTTGGAGTCAGAATAAGAGTGCGAACCCCTCCAGATCTTGTCCTCACTTTATTTTTGGTCAAGCGCTCTAAAATAGGCAGAGCAAAAGCTGCAGTTTTACCTGTTCCTGTTTGAGCAATCCCCAGTAGATCCCTTCCTTTTAGCAAGTAGGGAATGGCCTGGGCTTGAATTGGTGTGGGGTTTTTATAACCTTTGGCATTCAGTGCTTTCATAATAGAGGGGAGTAAATTCAGTGATTTAAAATCTGACATCGTTTTATATCCAAGTTTTTATGGTAGTGCCTAATCCAAACACCAGCACTTGCCTGTGTATAAAAGTATGTTCAGATGTGGCCATACTTCCCTATTTGACGAGCAATGTCAACGTGATCACATTTTTTAAATGCATGATTTGTGGTTATTTCATCATTTGAGTAAGGATGCGATTGAGTGAATTGGCAAAATGTTCTTTGTCTTTGGGCCCAAAAGGAGCAGGGCCTCCAGTGTCAAC
Organism: Bacteriovoracaceae bacterium; assembly: GCA_018649885.1. Lineage (GTDB taxonomy): Bacteria > Bdellovibrionota > Bacteriovoracia > Bacteriovoracales > Bacteriovoracaceae > JABIHA01. Next base: position 26,914 of record JABIHA010000026.1, on the reverse strand, counting down.
TCCACTATCTCGAAGACCTTGCATAAAGTCTCGCATGGAAAGTCGTTCACTGATATTTTCCTCAGTGTAGGGCTCTCCTCGTGGGTTTATGGCGATAGCACCTTTTTCTACTACTAAAGAAGCTAGAGGAATATCTGCAGTAATAACAAGTTCACCTTCAGTGACATTTTCTACAATATAGAAATCTGCAACGTCGGCACCTTTATCTACTTGAATTGAGCTGACAAGCCCACCTTGGGGAACGGCCATATAACTATTGGCCACTAAACATACGGGAATTCTCAACCTAAAAGAGGCCTTAAAAATGACCTCTTTGACTATTTTTGGGCATGCGTCCGCATCTATCCATATTTTCATATAATACTTTCTATCTAGGGCTAAGCATGACCTGCTTGTATCTACCATCACCGATTGAAGAGGTTTTAATTTCACTATCATCTTGGAAGTGTTGATGAATGATTCTTCTTTCACTGGCATTGAGGGGCTTCAATTTTACTGGCTCACCTAAGTCTAAGACTTTTTTCTTAGTGGTTTCTGCAAGCTTTATAAGCCATTTGTCATTGTCTCTTCTTCCAGTAGCTTCTCTTCCTCTTTTATCATTAGGTTTGTTTTTTTCACCAGGCTTAAAACACTTGACTTGAATTTTGAGATTGCGGTGAAGGACAACGCGTGATTGAAGATAGGTTTTTATAATGTGCTCAAAAGCATTGAGAAGCTCATAGCGATTGTCAGCGAGAAGCTTGTCGTCTTTGCCGCTAAAGCTTACAAGTAAGCTTGTAGGACGATAAGAGACTTTTACATGCAGATCGAAACCGCCATCCTTAATAACTTCTATTAAAAAAGGAAGTAGAAGTTTTTTATATATTGGTTTAACGAAAAATTTATACTTTGTTTTTCTTGGCCCAAAGAGGATATATTTCTTAGGACCAGCTTCTAATACTTCGTGACCAAGTAGAGTTTCGTCATCAATTTTAAAAAATCTTAAGGCCTTAGAGCTAACATCGCTTACTCCGTAAGCTGTTAATTCTAAAAATCTTTTATCTTCTGATTTCCTACTTACTTCAACATTTTGGCTCACTTTTTCCTCTCTTTTTGGAGCGCGGTCAGAATGGTTTTGTCCCCCTCGCTCATTAGTTTTTGCAGCTACTCCGGCGCGAGTTCTATTGTCTGAACGGTTATCAGAGCGCAAGTCACTCCTGCCCCTTGATTGCCTTTCAGGACGTCTTTCTCTGCTACTTCCTCTATCTTTATCGCCATATTCTTTTCTAGGCCTTCTTTCCCTATCACCACGTGATGTGCTCACACGCATTGTATTTCTATCAAGATAGGGTTTTTTACAAATATCAGTGGCAAAATCAGAGTCTTCAACATCGAGTTTCTCGATTTTGGATTCAATCATATCGTAAATTGGGTCTAGGTATTCACAATCTTCGTGGGCACAAAAGCTAACTGCATTACCCTCTTCTCCAGCTCTACCTGTTCGACCAATACGGTGAACATAATTGGCGGCTTCTTGGGGGAGATTGTAGTTAACAACAAGGTTGACATTTTTTATATCGAGACCTCTTGCTGCCACATCGGTACAAACTAAAATGGTAACTTTTTTCTCTCTAAAATCCGCCATTAACTTGGTTCTTTTATTTTGTGGTAATCTTCCAGAGATTGGCTTGGCCTTAAAGCCCATAAGTATGAGCCATTCGGCCACACAGTGGGTTTGAATTTGAGTATTGCAAAATACGATGGCATAAGCATTTTCTTTATCTCTGAGAAGCTTCACTAAAAAGGGAAACTTCTCTTCCCCACTAATCATAGCAAGCTTGTGATCTATGTGATCAACCAAAAGACTATCTTCGTTGAGTCTAAGCTCTTCGGGAACTGATTTAAATTTATAGGCCGTTCTAAGAACGTCCTGATTACTCGTCGCCGAAAGCATAATTAACTGACGATGATCAGATGTTTTAGATAGTATAAACTCAATATCTTTTTTAAAGCCCATATCGAAAAGCCTATCGGCTTCATCAAATACAACCCCTTTACAATGAGCAAGGCCCACAACTTTTTGCTTAAGTAGATCGGCAAATCTACCAGGAGTGGCAATTAATACATGAACCCCTTGATTGATTAATTCTTTTTGCCTGGACATGCTTTCGCCACCAATAACACAGCAAGATTCTACTCCAAGCGACTTTCCAAATTCCTGAAACACTTTGAAGGTTTGCTGGGCCAGCTCCCTGGTGGGACATAAAACGGCGTACCTAGTCTCATGTGCTTCAATGGAGCCACTTTTATCATCTCTTAGTATTTGCTCTAAAATGGGTATGACAAATGCGGCAGTCTTTCCACTTCCAGTTTCCGCTTGAGCAAAGATGTCTTTACCTGACAAAATTGGTGCGAGTGTTAACTCTTGAATGGGTGATGCTTTTTTAAAACCGGCTTCTTTAATTGAGGCCAACAACTTTGGGTTTAGGCCCATGTCACTAAATTCTATTGTCGTTTCGATTCAAAACTCCCGACTACTTTATTAAATATTTCGATAGGTTGTACCAAATAATGCATTAGGTGACTAAGTTTACTATGACAAATCGACCAATTTTTTAAAAAATCGCACAAATATAACGCGCTATTTTTCGTTATTTCGTGAAAAGGACACTACCCGCACAACATGTCGCAAGGCACTTAACTATTTAGGCTAGTTAAGCTTAACGGCAGTGACCTTATATTCTGGGCAAAGCGACTCACTGTCTGCGGTATTACTGGTGATTTTGTTAATCATAACCTCCGGAAAATGAAAGGTCGTTTGAAGGATTCCCCGCTTAACATCTTCACTAAATTTGGCCACAAGATTGACGGATCCACGGTGCGAACTAAGCTCAACACTACCACCATCAACTATCCCGCTTTCATTAGCATCGAGCGGATGAATCAAAAGAAAATCAGATTTAACGATTTCATTATTATCAGTTCTCCTAGTCATGGCACCACAATTATAATGGGTAAGATCTCTTACAGTGGTCAATATAAATGGAAATTCTTTTTGGTGCTTAACAAGCTCAGCTGTTTCTTCAAAATGAATGGCCTGAAAGAGACCAAGGCCTCTTTTAAAAGTTTCTGTATGAAGTACAGTAGTTCCAACGCCGTCTTTTCCTACGGGCCATTGAAGCCCATTATCTTGCAAATTGTCCCAAGTTATACCGGCGAAAAAAGGAACAATTTGTGAGATTTCTTCGAGTACAAATTTAGGATGAAAATCTTTTTGAGGGTAGCCCATCTTATTCATCATCTCACAAATTATTTGACCATCAGGTTTAGTTCCCGGGGTGGGATCAATAACACGGTTAACACGCTGAACTCGTCTTTCTCCATTGGTGAAAGTACCATCTTTTTCAAAAAATGAGGAAGCAGGCAAAATCACGGTGGCATGCTTTGCAGTTTCCGTCATGAACAACTCTTGCACTACAAGAAGCTCAAGATTATCTATACACTTATTTACCTTATTCACATTTGGCTCAGTTTGAGAAATGTCTTCGCCAATTACCCACAATGCCTTGAACTCACCGGCGCCTGCCTTTTCAATCATTTCTGGAATTTTCAGCCCAACTTCGCTGGGTACACTGGTTTTGTAGATTTTTTCATAAAGAGCATTAATCTCAGGGTCTGTGACATCCAAGTAACCGGCCCCTTGATGAGGCTGGACTCCCATATCAGCGGCACCTTGAACATTATTTTGTCCTCGGAGTGGATTGACTCCACAACCACTTTTACCCACATTCCCTGTAATCAGCGCGAGTTGAGCAATCATCATTACGGCAAATGTACCTTGGGCGTGCTCAGTCACTCCCAAGCCATGAAAAGACATGGCCAAGTTAGCTCCACTATACAATACGGCTGCCTGTCTAGCTGACTCCTCAGATACACCACTAACCTTCGACAATTGCCCTATGTCCATGGCCAAGACTTCTTTTTTAAATTCGTCGAATCCTTCACAGCGAGATTCAATAAACTCAGTGTCAACTCTGCCTTCAGTTAAAATATAATAAAACACCATATTGAGAACGGCGACATTAGTGCCGGGCCTTAGCTGCAAATGTACATCAGCTAGAGCTGCAAGTTCTGTGCGGTGAGGATCGATAACGATCAGAGGACATCCCTTGATGGCCTTTTGTTTTATTTTAGCTCCCGTTACTGGATGGGCCGACGTGGGGTTGGCCCCCACTATGAGAATGCACTCAGTAGACTTTAAATCCGCAATCGAATTAGTGGCAGCTCCTGTACCAAAGACCCTTTGCATTCCAAGAGCAGTAGGAGCATGGCAAACTCTCGCGCATCCATCAATATTATTAGTTTTGATAGCGGCCCTAATAAATTTTTGCATCAAATAATTTTCTTCATTGGTACAACGTGAAGAAGAAATTCCACCAATAGCATCAGCTCCATGATCTTTTTTAATTTGAGTTAACTTTTCTGCAATAAAATCGTAGGCTTGATCCCAGCTGACATTTTCAAATTTTCCATCTCTTTTAATCATGGGAGATTTCAAACGATCGGGGTGGTTATAAAAACGAAAGGCGTAACGACCCTTTACACATGTATGGGCGCTATTTACTTCAGCGTCTCCCAAGGCTTCGATTTTGTGAATTTTTCCATCACAAGCTGTTACATCTAAATTGCAGCCTACTCCGCAATAAGTACAAATTGTCCTTGTAGTAACAGCACTTGCAGGAAGTGGTTTATGGAATACATCGGTGATGGCATTGGTAGGGCAGGTTTGCACACAAGAGCCGCAGCTGACACAATCTGAATCAGAAAAACTTTGGTCAGCACCTTTGATAATTTGGGCATCAAAACCCCTGCCTTTCATACTCAGTACAAATTGACCTTGAACTTCATCGCAGGCCCTAATGCAGCGGTAGCAATTGATGCAATTTTCCAGGTGAGATCTCAAATAGGGATGATCTTCATCAGCCACACTACTTTGGTGATTGGCCCCTTCGGTGTAACGAACCTTCTCGTCCCCATGCTCTTCAACTGCACTTTGTAAGTCACAATTTTTATCAGCATCACAATTGTCGCAATCATAATTGTGATCACTCAATATAAGCTCTAGTATATTTTTTCGCAGTTTTTTAATTTTCTTTGAATGAGGATAGATGTACAGGCCTAGAGATAACGGTGTATGACAGGAGGCCACAACTTTCGTCTCACCATCTTTGTCATTTGCAACTTCTACACTGCAAAGCCTGCAGGAGCCAAAGGGAGTTAAGTTAGGGTCATGACATAGAGTGGGGATTGACTCTTCGGTATTTCTTTTAAGAAAACTCAAAATGGTATCGCCCTCTTCAAAGGCAAATAATTTATCGTTTATAAAGGCGCTATTTTTCATTTCTCCCCCTTAAAATATGAGCTCAACTCATTTGGGAAGTACTGGATAATATTTTTAATAGGCAGACTTATCCCTCCTCCCAGAGCACACAAACTTCCAAGCTCCATTGTTTCTAATAGGTCATCAAAGAGCTGTACATCAATACTTTCGGAACTTGATTTTTTGATCAGCTCATGCCCCCTGGTTGAGCCCATTCTACAAGGCACACACTTTCCGCAAGACTCATCGCTAGTAAATTCTAAAAGATGCTCAATATATTTTATCATGGCAAATGATTCGGGAATGGCCACAATACTTCCATGGCCTAAGAGAAATCCTCCCTCTTTAAAAGATTCAAAATCAATCGTTAGCTTATCTACCATTGATATCGGAATAATACCTCCAAGAGGTCCACCCACTTGAAGTGCCTTAACTTTGGTTTTAAATCCTATATTATTAACAATCTCTCCAAGAGAGGTACCCATTTCAACTTCATAAACGCCTGGAGTATTAAAAAGCCCACTTAAGCTAATAAGCTTAACACCTGTAGACTTTGGAGTTCCAAGCTCCCTGTAACTCTCTCCCCCACTAGTGATAATATGGTACAAATTACTGAGGGTTTCCACATTGTTGACAACAGTAGGCTGATTAAATAGTCCCCTTGTAGTTGGATAGGGAGGACGAATTCGAACCTCGGCCCTTTGCCCTTCAAGAGAAGATAAAAGAGCTGTTTCTTCCCCGCAAACATAGGAGCCTGCTCCCACAATACTAAAAACCTGAAAATTAAAACCAGTGCCGAGAATATTATCTCCTAGAAAACCTTCTTTTTCCCACTGCTTTATGGTTTCTATCATCATATCCATAGAGTTCGGATATTCTGCTCGAATATAGAGAATCCCTGTACTCGCGCCAATAATTTTTGCAGATATCATCAGACCAAATAAAACAAGATCAGGCCTGTTTTCCAGTAGGTATTTATCAGAGTAAGATCCAGGATCTCCCTCATCCGCATTACAAACAACATATTTCTCACATGATTGTTCAACACTCGCAGCCGTTAGTTTAAAGGCCATAGGAAAACCTGCCCCTCCCCTTCCTCTAATGCCACTTTTTTTGACTTCCTCTAAAAGCTCACCAGAGCTCTTAGTCAGTGCTAGTTTAATACTCTCCGAAATCTTGTGGTTTGGTAGCTGAGGCCCTAGTAAAATCCCCTCACTGCCACGAGCATCGTTGAAGGTAGTCTCACCACTTAAGGATATGACTTCATCACCCACCATATAAGAGTTGCCTCGACCACAATGACCAAGACAGCTAACATGCCCAATTTCACTTTGATCATAAGATTTTAAAAGCTCACTTTTTATTTTCTGATTCTCACTTCCCATCAGACAGGCCGTTCCATTACATAGGCGCGCTTTCACTTTTTCACTGCCAGGTTTTAAAAAGTCATAAAAAGAATTGGCGCCAAAGGTGGTGGCATCACCCAGAGCTGAATTACTATGAATTTTTTCAGCAATAGAATGCTTGAGACCATTTTTTTTAGCTAAAAAACTTAAATTATTCGACATTACTGCTCTCCCCAAAGGATTCTTTCTGGATGACTATAAACGGTGGCGCTATTTTCTCTACAAAAACCTGCAATGGTAATTCCCAGATCAACCGCCATTTCAACAGCAAGTGAAGTAGGTGCAGAGATCGCCAAAATTATGGGAATTTTTGCTCTAAAGGCCTTGGCCAATATTTCATAGGAAACCCTACCAGTGATCAAAAGAATTTTTGCTTCACTGAGATTTCCATCTTTATGTACGTTGCCAATCACTTTATCGACGGCGTTATGTCTTCCGATATCTTCATAGATAGAAAGAAGCTGTTGCTCCTTGGAAAAAAGTGCAGCTGCATGAACTCCACCTGTTTCACTGAAAATCAATTGATGAGAGGAGATCTCATCAAAGAGAACTTGAATATGTTTGAAAGCAATGGAAGCTGAGTCCACAATAGGAGCGCCCCTAAGCTCTATATCTTTTAAGTCTTTTTTTCCACAAAAACCACACGACGATGAGGAAATCAAAGTTCTATTGCCGGAAATATCTTTGAGTAGCTGATCCTCAGCTATTTCAACATTTATGTGAGTGGGATTTTTTTGATCATCAAAATCATAAGAGCTGAGCTTTAATGGAGTACCGTGATAAATATTTTCAGTAAAAAGAAGGCCCTGAATCAAAGCACAGTCAGCACCTGGCGTTCTCATAGTTATGGTATAGGGAATTTCATTGATAGAAATTTGTAGTGCCTCTTCACAGGCCACACTCACTGACTTTTGAGATGATTTAACTACCTCTCCAGATTTATGAATTTTAGTTCCAATTAGTTCTATCGCCATACTTTTTCACCCTACAAATAAGCTAAAAAATACCCTCTTATTGCAAATTTGTCATGTGACTTTAAGGTGTGTGGACGTTTCAAAACCCAGTGCAGCTAAAATTAAGATTTCACAAGAAACACCCTCTTCTGGAGAAACTTTTCAAGCTCGAAGACCCAAATAACAATTGTAGAAATGGCAATACAGATACACAGCTCCCTAGGACTTAGAGCTCTCAATTTAAAAAGCTTTTGCCCCATAGGCACATATAGACCAAATAAAACAATGGCAAAGGAGATGTAAAAAGCGAGATGAATGGAGATGTTAGAGCGCATTTTAGCAAAATTAAATACGCTCCAGCGCTCAAATCGAAGCTCCATGACTAATAAAAGTTGGGAAAAGTTAAGGACGCTAAATGCCATGGTTTGCATGGTCAGTGCGTCCTGCTTATATCCAATACTGGCCGCCCACAATGTACAGGCCCCCACAACTGAACCATAAAATACAACGTGAATCAGCGAGCGTTTTGTAAGTAGCCCTTCACTAGAACTTCTGGGAGGAGTACTCATAATTCCTTCCTCTTCAATTTCACCGGCAAGGGCCAGACCTGGCAGACCATCTGTGACCAAATTGACCCACAAAATATGAATAGGAAGAAGAGGAATAGGAAGGCCAAAGGCGGGTGCCATAAGAATCGTTATTATTTCCCCAGTATTACCCGTAAGTGCGAACTGAATAAACTTTTTGATATTAGCTAATATTCGCCTTCCCTCTCTAACAGCATTAACAATAGAGGCAAAATTATCATCAAGTAGAGTTATAGCAGCAGCTTCTTTTGCCACATGTGTGCCAGTTATTCCCATCGCAATACCAACATCAGCTCTTTTTAGTGAAGGAGCATCGTTAACTCCGTCCCCTGTCATGGCAACATGTTCACCAAGGGATTGCAGGGTTTTTACAATGCGAATTTTTTGTTCAGGAGAACATCTAGAGAATACCCGGATATTTGTAATCTCACCTTTCAGATCTTCATCACTAATTTTATCTAACTCGGCTCCCGTTAAAACAAGTTGGTCATCACAATCTATAATTCCCACTCTTTGAGCGATGGTTTTTGCTGTTAAAGGGTGATCTCCAGTTATCATCACAGGAGTAATACCAGCACTTTTCGCATGGGTAACGGCTTGTTTAATTTCCTCTCTAGGAGGGTCAATGAGTCCCACTAACCCCAAAAACCCAAGACTTGTTTCAAGCTGATGAACTTCTCCCTCTTTTAACTCTCCACAAGAGATGTCATCACAATTTAAATCCTTCCGCGCAAAGGCCAAAACTCGAAGCCCCTTGGCCGCCATTTTGTCTGCCGTTTTAAGTAAACTATGTGCACCACAAAGAGGTAATAGTACTTCAGGGGCCCCTTTGGTAATAAGAAAACCAACTCCTGGACCGTCTCTGAACTTATGAAGTGTGCTCATTAATTTTCTTTTAGAATCAAAAGGAATTTCTAAAAATCTTGGAAATTTATGTTGAACGTCTTGTGGGTTGTGATCATGGGAGATAGCACCTCGAATCAAGGCAACCTCAGTGGGATCCCCAAAGAACTCACCTGCTTTGAATTGAGTGTCGTTATTTAAACAAATAGCGTGCCAAAATTCATTTGATAGGGAGTCTTCGCCTATAAAAAAATCTTCTGCGTGCATCACATTTTTAGTTATGGTCCCGGTTTTATCAGAGCAAATAAAACTCACTGAACCAAGTGCTTCAACTGCAGGCAAATTTTTAATGAGCGCCTTTTTCTTAGCTAAAACCTTGGCCCCTATGGCCAGGCAAACAGTGACGACAGAAGGAAGCGCTTCAGGGATGGCCGCCACCGCTAAACTGACCGCTGTCAAAAACATAAGAAGAGGATCTCCTCCCCTAAGAATTCCAAGAATAAATACACAAATACATAACAAGATCAGAAAAATAGTTAGCTTTTTTCCAAACTTATCTAATCTTTGCTGGAGTGGTGTTTTCACCCTTTGTTCACTTAAGAGCAAGTGAGCGATTTTTCCAAACTCAGTGTCACTCCCAGTTGAGGTGACATATCCTCGCCCTCTACCATAGGTAACAGAGGTTCCACTAAAGGCCATATTGGTTTTGTCTGCAGTTGGTAAATCACGACTTATGAGTAGAGTCGTGTTTTTTTCAACAGGAACCGACTCACCTGTAAGGGTTGCTTCATCGATTTTAAGTGAGTGAATTTCACTGAGTCTAAGATCAGCAGGAACGCTATCACCAGCTTCGAGCATTACCAAATCACCTGGAACTAACTCTTCGGTTGGAATTTTCTCTTTTTCACCATTTCTAATGACAATAGCTGTGGGCGTGATAATTTCTTTTAAGGCCTGTAATGTTTTTTCAGCACGGTATTCTTGCACGACACCAATTACTGCATTGAGCACAACAATAAATAAGATAACAAGACTGTCGTGAATCTCTCCCATCAGAGCACTGACTATGGCCGCAGCGATCAATACAATGATCATAAAGTTGGCCAATTGTTCAAAAATCATGGAAGTAATTTTTTTACCAGGGACCTCAGGTAGGATATTCGCCCCATGCTGATTTCGTGCCAGTAAAACTTGGGAATCCGTCAGTCCACTTACAGCTCCGGTGCAAAGTAATTTTTGTGTTTGCTCTATAGTTTCAAGATGCCAATTCATAAGAATTCCAAAAAGATTCCTCTTCTGGACACAAGAATAATAGGAAATAGATGCAAAACAAAGTGAAAAAGCTAGTACTTACAAGTATCTTTCACGCAACGCCCTTCAAATTCACAATCCCTTCTAAAATTGCATTTAATTCCACTTTTTACGCATTTGTTTTCTTCACACCTATCAGTATCCCTGCAACTAAAATCAGAAATGCAGCTGTTAGCTTTAGAGTTAAGAATTTGCTTGTAAGCATCTGCCGGGTTAGCAGGTGCGGTATTATCCCTACTATTTCCTAGCAAGAGACGTTGCAGTTGATAAGCTTTCGCTCCAACGAGGTGCCCACGAATATAATCTCTTCCAACTTTAGCTCTACAAGATGAGTGGGCCTCTCTCCCATTTTTACCATCCATCAGACCATTTTCAAAACTACAAAACCTTCTTAGTCCGACAAAATGGCCCTTTCTATAACCGGTACCAGAAGACAAGTGACATAATTTATTCATACCCAGCCCTTGCTCACCGTCAGATCTTCCATTTTCGGCGCTACAAAAACTTTTCAGACCAACCCTATATCCATTTATATAATTAGACTTAAGCTTTCCCTTACAAAATAAACTACTACTCTTTCCACTCTCTCCTAGAATTTTTCCGTTATCATATGAGCAGTGGTCAGCTAGTCCTTCCTCATAACCTTTTCTGAACTGGGCCAAATTGGGGGAGACTCCCTTTTCCTGGCACACCTTCATATTTTTCTTGGCCCTACTGCTAGATTTTCCAAGAGAGCCGAGTTCTTGCCCTTTCAAAAACCAATCTGTTGTTTGGCACTCCTCTTTACTGATGCTGGAGCATCCAGAAATTAAGATACTAAGGCCGATAAACAATAAGATGAATTTCACTTTGATCTCCCTTGAAAGATTTTGGGTGTTTGAAAAATTCGCTAACCTACCAAAAGGCCAGTGTTACAACAATTGGGTAATTAAGTGTATAAAAATGTAAACTATAGAGAAATTACAAAAATTCCGAACAGTTACGAATATCATTCACCACAATACCTAGTAATATCTTTGGAGCATTATTTTTAAATTAAGTAGATTAGATTCTAATTAGTGACTCTAGTGATGCAATTAAACAGTTGTTAGTCTTAGTTAACATTAAATTGCAATCCGTGAGGTCAATCTATGTCCTATGCTGTAAAGTTAGTTGCGGCAGCAACAATGCTCTTTATTTCTACCGCCCAAGTAAATGCTGAAATCTATTTTGGTGATTTTCATGTGCACACCACTGCATCAGCAGATGCTTTCATATCAAATCTACCTATACTCAATGGAGATGGCCCTCACACTGTTAAAGACGCATGTGACTTTGCCCAGTACTGCTCTGAAATTGATTTCTTCTCCCTTACAGATCATGCTGAATCATCATCTCCAAAAAAATGGAAATCTATTATTAACCGATTAAATAAGTGTGACGGAAAAATAAACCCTAGAAATGGAAAGTCACTAACAGCATTTGCTGGATTTGAATGGACTCATGTGGGAGAGAAGGCAAAAAATCACTACGGCCATCAAAATGTAGTCTTTAAATCTCTAAATTCTGGCGATCTTCCACGAAGCGCAATATCTTCAGAACCACTTAAGTCTGGTATTCAAACCTGGTCCCCCAGTGGAAAGTTAATTTTAAAAACTATATTCGGAGACTTCAAAAATCTTCCCATTTATATGAAATTTTTGGCCTATCAAAGAAAACTCAAAGCAAGAAAAGCTTGCACTGACGATGGATCAAGGCCTAATAAAAATGGTAAATGCCTTGAGGTAGCAAAGACACCCCGTGAGCTTATAGCTAAGCTCAAAAAAACCTCCTCAGAGTTTACGGTTATACCCCACGGCATGAGCTGGGGTTATTACACCCCCATGGGTTTTGATTTTAATGACCAAATTAATTCAGGTCAGTTTGATTTTGATATCCAGTACCTATTAGAAATTTATTCCGGACATGGCGCTTCTGAAACTTATCGAAATTTTCGCTCGGTTACGGTCAATCCCAAAACAAAAGAGCTCACCTGCCCAAAACCTTCCTCGCAATTTGAACCATGCTGTCATAGAGCAGGTCTGCTCATCAAAGAAAGATGTATTGATCTCCACTCTCAACTTTGTAAAACAAGAATAACAAAGGCACAGAAAGACTACCTCGCTATGGGAGTAGCTGGTCACTTAGCAATTCCTTGGAGCACCAGTGAGGATTGGAAAGACTGCGGGGTTTGCAGAGATTGTTACAGTCCTGCCTTTCACTATAGGCCGAAAGGGGCGGCCCAAAATATACTGGCCAGTGCAGGAAGGCCAAAGTCAAAGCGCTTTAGATTTAGAAGGTTTGGTTTTATTGGCTCCAGTGACAATCACTCGGCCAGAGGCGGAACAGGCTATAAAGAAATCAAACGCCACTTTTTTACCGACACCTATGGACCTAGGACTAAGAGCTTGGATGAAATGATTAAAGGTGAGAAGAAACCCAAGGGATACGAGTCAGTCAGGATCCCCATGGACAAATTAAAAAAGATGTCACCATTTGAGATACTTGATATCAACCGCCAAAGTAGTGTTTACACTACTGGAGGATTAATTGCAGTCCATGCTAGCTCAAATGATAGAGATCAGCTATGGGAGTCTATCAAAAATCGAAATGTCTATGCAACATCGGGAGTAAGGATGTCACTTTACTTTAACATCACTGAAGGAGATACAACTCTCCCTATGGGAAGTGAGTTAACCCTCAAAGAAAACCCTCAATTCTTTGTTAAGGCAGTTGGTGCCAGAATTCAAAAACCAGGTTGCCCTGATAATCATCCCCTCTCAAAGAAGAAGCAAAAATCCCTATGTGGAGGAGAATGTTTTAACCCTAGCAGTGAAAGACATGCCATTGCTCGAATAGGGGTGATAAAAATAACCCCAAAAATTTCTAAAGGTGAATACGTGGGAGATCTCATTGAAGATCCTTGGAAGACAATTAAATGTCCAAAAAATGCAGGCCTTTGTAGCGCTCATTTTACAGACGCTCTATTCATAAAAGGTGATCGTCCCTCACTATATTATGTCAGGGCAATTCAAGAGAAAACTCCCGTCATTGGAGTGGGTGGAATCAAGTGCAGTGAGGTCAATTGTAAAAAGGTTACGCTCTGTACTGGTGGTCACAAAACATCGAAAGATGATGACTGCACTTCTCTTGCAGGTCAAAGGGCATGGTCATCCCCCATTTATATCTATAATTAAATTACAGGGGCAATTTCCTTTTTCCTTCCCTTTTCCTTTTTATTGGTGTTGGCATTTGCCCTTGCCCACCCAAGATAAAATCTATAAGAACACAGTTCTTTAAAGCTATAAATATTAGTACCAAGAAAATATTTTTTTCTATTTTTAGTCATGATCTTAAGATTCAAACGACAAGTCTAAACCGATGTGGGAGGGCAAGGGCAAATGCCAACACCCAACAAAAAGGAAAACAAAAACAAAAGGGCAGTAAGAGATTATTTTACAAATTCTAATCTAGTGTAAACGAGCATTCTATTATTGGCCGGCATTTCGTGATCAGCGGTCAGCTTGAATCCATTTTTGACCATGCAACTATTGACGTCTTCAAAATTTCGAATGGCACTTTTTGAGTCTTGATCTTTGAGCCACATATCGAAATCTTCATTACTCTTTGATGTGTATTTCCCATCGTAATTAAAGGGGCCGTAGATAAAAACCTGGCTTCCCTCGCGAAGTCTGTTGCCAAACATTTTCATTAAACTCTTATCTTGCTTCCAAGAGAGAATATGAAAAGTATTGGCGGTGAAAACAAGGTTGAATATCTGTCTTGGAAATTCATCGACGCCTAACTCAAAATCTAGTGGCCCGTGGATATTGGGGATTCTAGCTGACTTGAGCCACTGCTTAATTCCATCATGATTAGATTTCACATCACTTGTTACCCATTGAAGATCTTTAAACTCGGGAGCAAAATGTACGGCGTGTTGACCACTACCTGAGCCCACTTCGAGCAGTCTGTGGTCATCACTGGTGATATATTGTTTGAGAATCTTTAAGATGGCATCTTTATTTCTCTCACATGATGGTGCAAATGGTTTATTCATAATCAGTTGATTTCCTTCTATTTTTCTTGAGTTGAGATTTGCCCTTTTTTACTTTGAGCCTTTTTTCAACGGATGCTCTTGTAGGTTTGGTTGCCCTTCTTTTTTTGGGGGCCTTTTTCACGCTTGTGAGCATCACTTCTAGTTTTTCTATACAGTCTGCAATATTTCTCGCTTGGTTTCGAAACCGCTGGCTTGAAATCATAACAATGTCGTCTTCTAAAACATAACGTGAGAATTTTGAGATAAACCTCTCGGCCATGGCCTTGGAGCAGACTTTTGATGCTGCTAAATTCCATCTCAATGTGGCCTTGGAATTCACTTTATTGATATTTTGGCCACCAGCTCCGGAGCTTCTTGAAAAACTGAAGTTGAGCTCTTTAATGGGAACCTTAATGCCGTCCATAAGCTATTCGAATCCTAAATACTTATCAAATGTCGTTTCCACATCAGCAGTAAGGGTGGTTTGAATTTCAATAATTCTATTTGCCACTGTTTGAACAAATTCATGATCATGGGAGGCAAATAAAACAGTTCCTTTGTATCTAACAAGCCCATCATTGAAAGAGGTAATACTCTCTAAATCGAGATGGTTTGTTGGTCCATCGAGAATTAATACGTTGGCCCCAGAGAGCATCATCTTTGAAAGCATCAGACGTACTTTCTCCCCACCAGAAAGTACATTGGTTTTCTTAAGCGCCTCTTCTCCAGAAAAGAGCATTTTCCCTAAAAATCCACGAACAAAAGATTCATATTTATCTTCAGAGTATTGTCTAAGCCAGTTAATAAGATCTAACTCACCACTTTTAAAGTACTCGGCATTATCACTGGGAAGATATGCCCTTGTTGTAGTTACTCCCCAATCGACACTTCCACTATCGGCCTTCAGTTCGCCGGAGAGAATTTGAAAAAGTGTCGTCTTCGCCAGATCATTATCACTTAAGAAGACAACCTTATCTCCCTTGTGAATAGTAAAAGAGATATTTTCAAGTATTTTGATCCCGTCAATACTCTTAGAGAGTCTATCAACTTTAAGAATATCTTTTCCGGCCTCTCTTTTGGGTACAAAATTTACAAAAGCATACTTACGAGTCGAAACTGGCAGATCATTTAATTGCAATTTTTCTAATTGCTTTTGCCTTGAAGTGGCCTGCTTTGACTTGGAAGCATTGGCACTAAATCTTTGAATAAAGGCCTTGAGCTCTTTTGCTTTGTCTTCTTCTTTTTTATTTTCATTACTTCGAAGACGTTGGGCAAGCTCGCTCGATGTTCGCCAAAAATCATAATTTCCAGCATAGGTAGTAATTTTACCAAAATCGATATCTGCCATATGAGTGCAGACCTTATTTAAGAAGTGCCTATCGTGCGAAACAACAACCACAGTATTTTTAAAGTTTAAAAGAAATTTTTCCAACCAATCAATTGCTTTAATATCTAAATGGTTGGTGGGCTCATCTAAAAGTAGAATATCGGGAGCACCAAAAAGAGCTTGAGCTAGAAGCACTTTTACTTTTTCTCCGCCCGTTAACTCTTTCATTAATAGATCATTGTATTCAACACCAATACCAAGACCTGCTAGCATTACGCCTGCCTCAGATTCTGCTTCCCAGCCATTCATCTCGGCAAATTCAGCTTCAAGTTCAGAGGCCTTGATTCCATCACTTTCTGAAAAATCTTCTTTGGCATAAATAAGATCTTTTTCTTTCATAATACCGTAGAGTTTTTCATTGCCCATAATTACTGTTTGAAGAACAGGGTATTCATCAAAGGCAAAATGATCTTGCTTTAATACGGATATTCTTTGTCCAGGGGTGATACTGACTGTCCCCGATTGGACTTCTATTTCACCTGATAGCAGTTTGAGAAAGGTAGATTTTCCAGCACCGTTGGCGCCAATCAGCCCGTAGCATCTTCCAGGGGTAAACTTTATATTCACATCATCAAATAATTTTCGTCCCCCAAAACCCAGGGCAACATTATTGGTACTAATCATCTAAATCCTCTTAAATATACATTTTTTATGACCTTTCTTAACACGAAGGATCATTCATTCACAATAAGTTAATTGGAAAAACCTAAAGGTTTCTTTTGCAGGAATTAGTCTCTAACGGTGAAAGTAATCACACCGTCTATATCCCAGTGCTGACCATTGCTAGTATCGTAGATCAAAATTTGCTCTTGCCCTTGAATCACTTGGGTACAAGACTTAATGGCGCCGTCTCCCAGCTCAGTTCTGACACAAAGCTTTTGGCCACCTATTTCACTTTTACTAAGAGTCACATCCATCTCTTCCATGCCAAATTTGTATTTATTACCCTCGAGCTTAATCCCGGTCATCACTTTTCTGGCCCACAGATAATCCCACTTCCCATTGTAGGTAACAAAACCATGAGACTTTAATACATCAGCATTTTTGTAGAAAAATTCGATATCGTCATGCCCTGCCACATTGATTTCAATTTTTAAATCAAGTGTACTCGCCATAGAGCTTAGAGGTATTGTGACAAGTGCTATTAGTAAAAAGAGCTGATTTCTCATTTTGTGTCTCCCAAAGAATTGTGAATAATAAACTAAGTAAAATGATGGGGCAAGTCAATAAGAATACCATTCACAGCCACCTGCGCGACGCATCATACGTTTCAACAAATCTTCTTAATGAAAATCTACAAGTAATTTTTACTCATATGTGATGATTCATTTTCACTCTATAAAACAAGTACTAAATAGCCTTCAGGGATGACATAAAAGGAAGAATTTTGAAAAGATATATGGCCTTAGCACTACTGGTCAGCTTGCTATTTTCCACGACTTCGATTGGCGATGAAACCCAATTGGCAGAGGATGCTACAAAGCTGCGAACGGCAGTTGCAAGCTTCATAGAAATCACTTCCACTGAACCTGTTGAAACATCAAAACTAGTAACATTAGTTGAAGACAATGCTGAGCTTATTGAAAGGCTCTCTGATGGGCCCTACAGAGATAAAGTCTTAAAGGCCTCACAAATACCCGGCCTCGACAATCAAAATGTTAAAGCGCTTCTAGAAACTATTGATGCAGCTCCAGGGGCCGAATTAGTCAACTCACAAAGTGTGCGTTTGCTTGCTAAGAAAATGTCTTTACCTATAAGTGTTCCCGGTATTTCCAAGATTTCTGATCAAATCATGGAAAGTGCACTCGCTGATATTGATTTTACCAAATTAGATGCTGTTGCCTCAATTTCAAATGTTGAAAGTTATGGACCTAAGTTAAAAAGACCAGATCTTCTGGAAAAACTCTTTTTAAATTATTTTAAGCAAATGCCTCTGGCCCAAAAGAAAAAAATTATTATTGATAGTTTAAGACTTCGAGCAGATGCTAAGAAATCACAGCAAATTGCAGCGGTCCTTCAAAATGCTGGTCCTGCTCTTCAAAAATTTTTCCAGCAATCAGCATCAATGATAAAAGATCCTGAGCTTAAAGAAGCCGCTGAGCTTCTTAAATCCAATGTAAAACCTTTTGATGGAAAACTTTCAAGACAAATTATCGAGCAAGACCTCGGTATAAAGATTGCCGATGTATTTCTAGAATTTAACGAAACTCCCATTTCTGCAGGAACCATTGGACAAGTTCATATTGGCACCCTTAAAAGCACTGGAGAAAGAGTGGTTGTTAAGGTCTTAAGGCCAGGTATTCAAGAACAAATTGAAAAAGAGATTGCAGTTTTTGAAGATACTTTTGGAGATCACCCGACTTATTCAAATATTGTTAAAAAACTTCGATTAACACTTGAAATGGAAATCGATTTTAGAATCGAGGCCCAAAATATGGACCTTGCAAAACCTGTCTATCAAAGAGCTGACCTAGGAGTTTATGTCAGTGAGTATGTGGACGACGGAATTATAAGACCAACAAAGAATACTATGGTTCAAAAAGTAGCAGGGGGAATTCCTCTTGAGAAATTGACCCCCATAAAAGCTGGTGAGGCCTTTAGGACATCATCAGTCGAAGATTTTATCCTCAAAAAACAAATTCTCGATACAATTTTTTCTCATTGGTTTAGCATGGCCGTTTTTGAAGATCCGGGTTTTTTTCACGGTGATCTTCACGCAGGGAACGCCTTTGTAGAACTCATCCCTGGAGGAAAACCTCCTTTTAAAATTACCTTTATCGATTTTGGAAATGCCTGGCAAATGGGTAAGAAATCTCAAAAATCATTTATATACTTGACCGAGATGGCCACACTGGGAAGTGTCGAAAGGGTTGTACGAACTCTTGGTGAGCTAGTTAATATTGAGCCTTCCATGAGACAAGCTCTAAAAAAGGCCCTAAAGGAAAAGAGCTGGAAATCAGCACCAGTTCTAAAGAGAGTGGAAATTCTCTTAGAAGAGGCCATCGAAATCGGTATTGACTTGCCTGTTGAGTTTTTAAATTTCCAAAGATCTCTGTTTATACTAGATGGGGATATAAGAGAGTTTAATCAATTAGTCTCACAAGCAGGGCTTGAAAAAAAGGTCGGCTATATTGATCCCTATAATGTGATGGCACGTGTATTTGGTAGAAAACAGACCAAGAGAGTGGTGGCAAAGGTTTTAGGCAAAAAAAGGACCGAATTTTTTGGAAGAAGACTCTCTAGAAAATCACACCGAGTCCTTTCTCGTACATGCCCAACCTCTATAAAAAGAATGGCACCCTATCTCAGCACAATCTTAGGTGACACCCTTTTCTAGATTCCAGTGTCAAAAGTTAGTGGCAATCAGCACCTCCTAACGCATTAAGTGCGTGTTTCAACAAAAGTTTTTTTGGTCTGGTTTTTGCTCTAAAAGAGTCAAAATCAATTAAGCTAAAAAGGAGAAAAAATGGGTGTTTTTAAATTAATGAGTTTTTCATTAGGATTATTACTATCATTAAATGGAGCCGCTGCAGAATATGATGTGAGTCTAGACAGTAAGGAAATCAAAATAGGAAATATCTCCCACGCCACTGGAGACAAGAGCTATCGAATTTTTCGTGGGAGTGACTCTCCAGAAAAAATTAAAATTTATTTCCAACTGGATTACTACCGCAATGAATGTGTCAGGTACGACACTGTTGAACATTGGGTCGAAGGCCACTATTCGCCGATTTGTATAGAAACAAATGCTATTGGAGATTGTATCGACTGGGGAGAAGAATGGGTCGATGGATATTACGATACAACGAGTGTTTGTGTCGAACACCAAGATATAAAGTATGTCAGCACCAGGAAATTGAAACTCAACTTTAAAAAAGCAAAACAACTGACAGGGGACCAATATGAAGTTTATGAGTTTAAGCTAGCAGAGAAAGGTCGCTACAGTGTAAAGTCTATCCTTAAATTTAAGGCCATTAGTACTGAGGCGGACTATAAAATAAAATTTGATACAGATTCTGAGTTCAAGCATTCTGTAGAAGTCAAAATGTTGTAAAAGGTGATGAAAACTAATGCCCCTGGGAAGGGGCATTTTGTTATTAAAGCTCAGAAAGTAATTCAAGTGTCAGTAGTCTAAAAGATCTTTTTAAAATGGCTGCACCTGTGCGGTTGTGATCAAATTGTGGGTGAGTTTGGTGTGCCAACCAGCATCCTGAAGGTCCATCAATTAATTCTAAGGCCCCTGCAAATCCTGTATCAAATCCATAATTACGAGCAACCAAAAGGTTGTCATAGAAAGCACCAGGTCCTGGCATCATCATGCAAACAATTCCAGCATAGGTTTCTAAAACTTTTGCATTTGAAAGAACTTTTGCGTCCATTAATAAAAGTTGAAAAACGGAATCAGAGAGATCTTTTTCAGCTAGGATAAGTTCTTTATCACTATCAAGAGTAATGGCCTTTGCAACTTGAAATTTTCCATCATTAGTGAGGGAAGCGTTGTAAAGAGAGAAATGGGGTCTGATGTTATCATCACTTTTTTCATGAATTGCAAAATTATATTGAGCAATGATTTTTGATTCAGCGCTTGCGTTGAAAGTGAGTACTGTAAATAAAATTGTTAAGATGGTTGTTTTCATTTTGTTCTCCTGACTGGTTCTTTGTTGTTAGCTTTTCTCCCGCCAAGAAATATCAATGTGAATTAAGTAGATCAAATTATTACTACTTGCAGCAACACATTAGCACTACTAATGAGCTTCATTGTCTTTTAGTTAATAGTGGAGAGGGTTATTAAGCGGCCTGATTGAAGGGTAAAACAGAGCTACTGTTTTCAAGCTTTTGCCTATAGTGTTCTTTGTAAGCTTCCAGTAAATTGCGAACTTCATTAATAGCAAGCTCCCCCTTGTTTGCTAATTCAATAAAATCTTCAATTTGTTTGCCTCGCAAGTAATCTTCATTTCCACCTTGAGTACTGGCCCAGAAAATTGCATCATTAAGAGTTTCGATAAAGATTTTGGAATAAATTCGATGTCCCCACAAATCCAGTGTTAGAAGTTGGCCACTAAAATTAA
This sequence comes from Bacteriovoracaceae bacterium, assembly GCA_018649885.1. Lineage (GTDB taxonomy): Bacteria > Bdellovibrionota > Bacteriovoracia > Bacteriovoracales > Bacteriovoracaceae > JABIHA01. The sequence continues at coordinate 5,942 of JABIHA010000026.1, read as the reverse complement.
TAGACAGGATCCTAGATGAGTCCCAATTTCCATGCCCTATTTCTCGATAAATTTCATTGTATAAATTGGAGCAGTAGTTTGATTTTTCATAAAAACTATCACACATCTTCCAGTAGCCAATTATGGCCATTGTGGCGAAAAAAAGCACTGGATGTATGTCTATACCCATTAAAATGAATCTAAAGTGAGAAAAAAGGGTGTAATAGGTAGTAAATAAAAGCCCTGTAATTAAACATGACCTAATTAAAAGAAAAGTCGTTCTAGGCCGATTTTTGAAGTACACCCAGCGAAAAAAGATGAAATTCTCAGCAATTTTATGGAATATCTCGTATGCGCCAGATGCTGGAGATTCTTTAAAATTTATAACTTTCTTTAACTGATCCATCCTAACTACCTAATTGACTTAACTCATTTCTTAACTTCTCGGACTAACCGATAATATAATTAGGAGATGAAACGTTATGAAAAATGCTAATAAATATATTTTGTTTTGCTTCATCATTATTTTCCAGGGCTGCTTTGGTTCGAAAAAAGATGCGCCTACAGGAGATAGTCCCCCCTCCACAACGGGCACTAACACTGACACCAACACTAATCCTGAAGGTGAAACTCTTATTCTTCCACCAGTGGATGAAATAGAGGTGGAAGTAACGGAAGAAGGTGAAGGTGAAGGTGAAGAAGAAGAAGTAGAAGTAGTAGAAGAAGAAAACAACCAAATTCAGTATCTCTATTCTTTCGATTTCCTTGATGGTCTTTGTAAGAGTGAGTTACAAGAAAGAGGTTACAACATAGATCTCATTACTCAGTGTGGTGGTATGTCTGGAAGAGTCATTGATGACCCTGCGATAAATTCCAAGGGCCTTTGGGGAATTAACCTACTGGGCTCTCAAATTACTCCCAAAAAGGTCAACTTGTTTCGACTGACTGATTATGAAGCAAGAATTTCTGGTGACACCAGCTTTCAATCTATCCACCACCCTTTTACAACGATCTTTACTTCTCATGTCAAAATTATTCACAGAGAAGAAAAAAGGGCACTCAAATACCAGGCCAATGTTCATAAATACACCCAAAAGCTAAGAGGTTTGATGGACAAATGGAAGGATACTGAGAAAGAGAGAAAGAAGGCAAGACTTGAAAAACAAATCATCAAAACGAAAGCAAAAATAAATAAATACTCCAGGCTAGTCAATATCTCGCTTAATAAAAAAGTTAGACATGCCAGGCGAGTAACTACTTCTTATGATCTAGCAACAAAAGAAAGGCCTTTTGAAAAAATGGATATAAAAAACCAAAAATGGCTAAAACTATCAAAGAAACAAAGCTACCAGTTTTTAAATGGAAGTGAGCTAAATATTGATAAGAATAATTTTGCAATCTCTCTTTGGTTTCGTACTGAAAAAAACCAACACGAGTCAAGGCTAATTAATATACATAAGACTGGAAAGGCAGGTAGTGCATTTAACCTGTCACTTAAAAAGGGAAAGGTAATTCTTGGAATCTCTGATGGCAAAAAATATATCTCAATTGAATGCCGAAGTGAGTACGATGATGAAAACTGGCACCAGGTTATTGGGAGTTACCAAAATGGCGTCTTCAAATTATTTGTCGATGGCGACCTAGAACGTGAACACAAAAGTAAGTTTGCAGGCTTTGGAACTTTCCCCTCCATGATTGGCTCATTCAATGGAAAAGGTCATTTCTTTGAAGGAGAAATTGATGAGTTAAGCATTTGGTCCACTGGAGTTGACCAACAACTAGCCGCTGAATTGTACAACAATGGCAAGCCTAGTAAATTACTCCTGCATCCCAACTCAGTGAGCCTTCAACATTGGTGGCGCATGGGTGACGGTCAAAAAGAAGGCGTGAAAATATTTAATGACCGCATTTCAAAATTGAAGTTGGAACCTTTTAAAAGGTAGTTGAAAACGCGTCCTAAGAATACTCACTATCAATGGGGCGGGGTTTACGTTTTGAAGATACAGCGACGTAAGTAAACACACCTTCGGTGACTAACACCCTATCCTGCTCATATTGATGATTGGCCCAGACTTCAATTTTAGTTTTTATAGAAGTGTTGCCTACTTTTAGAATTTCAACATAACAGCAAATTGTATCCCCAACAAAAACGGGAAGATGAAAAGTCATGCTATCCACGGCCACAGTTACAGTTCTTCCTCCTGCCACTTTTTTAGTGACTAGTCCTCCTGCAATATCCATCTGAGAGAGCACCCAACCTCCAAAAATATCACCGGCCGGATTAGTATCTGCCGGCATTGCCAGGGTCCGAATTGCCAACTCTCCAACAGGTTGTCTCTTTTTATCTTCACTCATGGTTTTCCCTCAATCTTAAAATGCATTCCATGGCACATTATAGCTTAATATTCTAGGGATTGAAAATTGATCATTTCGATAGGTTAATCAAAATCTTGGTCATTCATTATAAACTTTCTGATTTCGTTTGCTTTAGCATCCTCTAAATTGTTAATAAGCCCTCTATAAAAGAACTCATTGTCACTGCCACTAAAATTTTCCATTTTCACTATTGTAAGGGTTAGTTCTCTTTCCAGTATTTTGATTTGAATAAAGCTATCTTGGGCCAAATCCCGATCACAAGAAAAATAAACATAATATTCACAAATCTCTAAAATATTTATTGATAGAAAAATAAATCCAACACTGCTAGGAAGGTATTTATTGAAGAAATGGCGGGACTCATTTTCATAGGAACTTATAGATATATCATGAGTTCTTTCACGCCCTTTTTTTTCATGAAATATATCTAATAATTTGAGTAACTCTCCAGCTTGAAATTTTTCATTTTGATAGACAATGCGGTCCCCCATAATTGACTGGGGACACAAACCTTCTGGATCAAAAATAATAATAAACGGATTGTAACCTTCTATGATTTTAACTTCAGTTGCTATACGTTTCAAAACTTCTTGTTCACTTGCATCTCTTACAAAAAAACAGATGATGGAAGCTTTAGTTGTTTTAATTGACATTCCATCTGGGTCCAAAATTTGATGCCCTCTAAGAGAATATCCGCATCCATAGAAGGCCTTTGGAATATGAGATAGAAACTCTACCTCTCGGTCAAAAAATAAAAGCCGCTCTCGCTTATTGTAAGATTGTTCTTTTCCATTTTTAAGAAATTGGTCAATCTGTTTCTTCCCAAGTTCAAGATTTTTATCTCTAAGCTCAATTCTTTCACTAATTCCATTTAGATCATAGAATTCGCTCTTTTTTTTCTTCTCACTTTTGTTCTCTAAAAGGCTTTCATCTTGATGACTGAGATCAAAACTATGCTTGTAGTGATAATAGAGGTTTTCCTTTGTCTCTTTTTCAACCTTAAATGCCTCAAATGGAAAATCAGGAAAGATACTTGTGCGCAACTGGATGATTTCTTCAAGGCCTAGTGGAAAATCACTTTCAATACGGATATATTCATTGGTCATATATCCAATCCTCAAAGGACAGACAGCATCTAGCTGTAAATTAACTTTCTTCTTGAAGACATTAGAATAATTAATAGGCTTTTCAGGTTGCAGTTTTGCCCTTATAAACCCTAGAGGCTGAGTAAACTCTTGGCTTTTAACAAAAAGAAAGTGGGCCCCAGATACTAAGAGAAATTTTCTTTGCTCAGTGCTTGTTCCCTCTCTGAAACAACAAATTTTCGTAGCATGATCAAAGGGATGAATTTTGGAAAGAAATAATAGAACTTTTTCCATTTCACGAAAATGAGAAGAAAAATCTAAAATCAAAACTGATGGCACGCAGTGCTTAATTTGTCCCAGTAATTTCCCAAAGGAAACCTCTTTTTTTTGCTCAATAGAAATAAATTCTTTTTCAAGGCCAAAACTCAGAAGATGTTTCTTCAGTTCTTCTGAGAATATGTGATCTGGTCCAATATATATAATTTCTTGCATACCATTATGATCTCTCAAAATGATCTGAAATTATATTTAATTATTAGATGTAAAAGTTAACCCTTCTTAACGCTAAACTCTTTTTATCTTCTATAATCGTGTTTCCCGTCTAAAACTCATTTGGGCCACTTTCATTTTCACCTTTTGAGTTAGATTCAATTCAACAGGTGTTTTAATTTTTCTTTTGTATTCAATTCGCTGAGAGAGAAGATTTTGAATCCCTTTTAAAATATCTCTTCTTGAAACAATTCCTAATAAGTTGTTTTCAGAGTCAACTACAGGAGCTGCTCTAAGATGGTTTTCAATAAAAAAGGTTTCGAGCTCAAAAATATCCCAATTGATATTAGCTGTTCGTACCTTACAAGTCATAATGCTCTCAACCCTAGTGTCCTTAGCATCATCATAAAACAAGCAATTTCCCATGGACTTGATGCAATCACTTTCAGATATAAAGCCCACCACCTTGTGATCATCATCCACAATCGGAGCAGAGGCAATTCTAAATTCATTTAGAATACTAACAGCGTCGAAAACAAAAGAATCAGCTTTAAGAGCTATCACTTTTCTTTCGAAAATATCACTTACTTTTAAAAATTCCATCTTCCTGTCCATCTCACCCTCCATCGTTTTGTTGACCACACAGAAAATTATCACTCCTTTGTCCTAGAGTTAGGAGCATTGCTGTCATAGCTTTAGGTGATATCCGTCATAAAAAGATATTGTACTACTAGTTCATTGAAATTATTACGATAGAAGCATCTCGCTTGTATCGTTAACTATTTCTCCGACGCTAAGGTTCAGAGATTGTAATAGTATTTAAGCATTCCTTAACACAAAGGACATTACACAATTACTACAGTGTGGGACAAGTTTCCCCCCAAGCAGCTTGGCCCGCACCTGTTCATTTAATTTGAAGGCAACTGATCCATTTCTGTAGCATCTAGTATATGGGCCGCACACCACTCAGGGATCTCGAAAGCAAGTTGTGACAAAAGCATATCAAAATTGTCTAAGGCCTCACCACATAGATTTTCGTCTGTAACAAAGTCAGCTGTTTGTCTCCATTCACTAGACATGGCAAGACGACCACGCATGGCCGTAGTCAAAATATCAATCCAAGTGGGAGCAGTATAGGTCAAATTGAGAGATAGTGAATCTGTTGTGGCCGATGTTTTGTGCCAGGCCCCTCTTGGAACAAAGAGCATTGAACCTGGAGCTAGAGTATACTCTGTAGCATTTTCTGGAAATTCTGAGGGCATCTGCTCACCTGCATAACTTGCAAGTTCAGGATCGGCGGGAACCCCTATAACATGCCTGGTGAGCGGATTTTCAACACTTGTGTTGGGGGCAATCCACCACTTTTTCTGTCCATGAATTTGTACTACAAAATTAGTGTTTTGATCAAAGTGGGCATCCGTTCCACAACCTGCAGGGGTGGCATAAATGAGACTGCGACCATAGGTTAATCTCGAAAGACCTAGATCTCTTCTGATAGATTCGACCCATTTACCGATAACTGGAGACACATCATTTGCATCATTAAATAAAAGACTTCTTCCCTGCTTAAAAAGCTCCATACTCTCGATGACACTGACCTCTTTGGAGTTCACTTCATCAGCAAGACCGGAAAGATAAGCAACAACTATTTTTGGCCAAAAATTAAACATGGACTCAAATGATCTCAAAAAAGGAAGCTCACAAAGCTCTTTTATATTGTCCCCAATATTGTGAACAACGACTGGCGTATTACTTTTATAAGAGACGATAAACTCAGAGGAAGTTAGCGGGCCTATGATGGCCTCTAGTGATTTTTTCATAGATAGGTAGACTCATACCCCAAAGTGATGGCCATGTATACTGGGAGATGAGTAAAAGGAGTAACTACTCAATAAACTGAGGTTTTCTCTTTTTTGGGCCCTGTACCTAGGCCAACCAATATTAATCATTTAATATATCTTCATGTCTGAAAATGATTTCAAAAGCTTAGGCCAAAAGCTAATTGATATGTGG
>JABIHA010000015.1 GCA_018649885.1 Bacteriovoracaceae bacterium | reverse complement strand
GTGCTCATTGCCCACGGTTTTAGTCCACTGCGCGTTTATTCAACTGGCCACCTTGGTCTAAATATAATCATATAAATTTAATCGAATTTAACTCACGAAAGGGATGTCTGTTTGTGGCAAGTTGAATGAACGCTAACCAATCTTTATCTATTGGTCTCTTAGTCAGAAAACAAAATATTCCAATGATCTCACCACTTGAATTTTTTAAATATGCTCCAAAATATGAGTTTACATCTAATTCCTCAAGAAGTTTGTCCTCAGGAAATGCCTCTTGAACTCCCTCTGTGTAAACACACCAATTCTTTGAATCAATGGCAATTTCGCAAGGGGTTCCAACAAGGCCATATGTTGCATTATCTATTTTTTGCCCTTGCTGAATGAATTCAAGAGTTCTTACTTCATTAGATTTTTTTAAAAGTTTCCCCCAAATAATGTAGTCAATATTTAACTCTTCCGAAATAGAACATAAAGTTGCGCTTAAGCTGTGGTCCTGCGAAATATCAGATAAAATATCAAGTTTTTCTTGTTTATCTTTTATCTCATACAACAACTCATTGGTTTTCTTAAATAGAAAAATATAAAGTACAGGCGCTATAAGTAAGCTCAAAATAACACTATCTAAAAACATTTCGAGTAATGGTGACTCTATAATTAGAAAATGAAGCAAAATCATCACTGCAATTTCAGCAAGAAAAATCGTTAAAAATACAATTATGACAGGCTTTTTCAGGACAACCCTTTTACTATGATATGGAACATCTTTGTAATAGATATTTTACAATAACTTTAGGCTTTCACTTTACAGACTTGTATGGGAAATGATTTCGCATTGCTTTTAAATTTAAATTGTCTTTTGTTAAGCAAAGTTTTTGCTATAATTAAGTCCACTAAGAAAGTCTAATTTTGAGGTAGGCCCATGAGCGAAGTGAAGTTAGGACCAATAATGATAGTTGACGATGAAGCTCCCATGCTTAAATTGTTGAATGCCATCTTAAGTGAGCGTTTTGAGATTCATGCATTTTCAGACCCACAAGAAGCTTTTCTAAATATTGATAAAATCAAACCCCTAGTAATTCTCTCAGACTTTAATATGCCAAAATGGAATGGCTTAACTCTTTTGAAAAATATTAAAGAAAAATATCCCAAAATGAACTTTATCATTCTAACAGGCCACGCTGAAAAAAAGATGGCCATTGAGGCTTTGCGCGCGGGTGCTTTTGACTTATTAGAAAAACCCTTTGAAGAAGAAATTGTTGTCCTCTCAATTAAAAGAGCGCTTCGAAATCAATATATGGAGCATATCAACGAAAGGTTAATTTCACTCAATCAAAATCTTTGTTCTACAGTCTCCAAGCTGGCCAGAAATTATGAAGAAAGATTTATGCTGGCCGAAAATATTATCTACAACAATCCTCACATCGATCAAACCGATAAAGATAATTACAAGGCACACTCCAAAGTTAGAAAAAAGGGTCATGTACTCGAACAATTAGTTTCTGATACAGCAAAAGAAATTTCTGAAATAAAAGAAAAAGAAAAGTTATTAGTATTTTGACAAGGATAGAAGAAGCGATCAAACCGCTTCTTCTACTTAAATCTGGTTAATCCCTGTGCCTCACACACTCGCTAACAGCATTTTCTCTAGCAGTATCAGTTCCCCCATCTGGTGATTTACATTCACAGACGGCCTGAAACTCATATTCATATGTTTGAGTATTATAATTTGTGTTGTTTGAAATTGTGCAGCCCTGTATGGCGCAACAATCTTGAACAGCATCAATATTTCTAGCATCATTCACACGGCTGGCCACCTGCTTATATATATCTCCAATTGTTCCATCACGGCCGTACTGGTCCAAAACTGCACGATAAGCTTCATCTGAAACCTGTGAAGGCACGTGAACCCATTGACTTTTAACTCTGGCACATAAAGACACCGAGTAACTTGCAAGTAGTAAAATAATAAAAATTGATTTCATCTAAGTCTCCTTTTAAAAAAATTGTTTTCGCTGAAATGATGCGGTGATCCTACTCTTTAAAAAGATTCTAAACATGGGAGAAATAGTTAATGATCACATATGTACTTTTTTCAAATTTCGTTACTTTACTATTGGGTCTATTTGAAATTCTGGAACTTTTAAGGCAATATTAAAGCTAAAAGAAATAGATGAAGTTATATACAAGCTAGTTCATACAGAGCTTGAGTGGGTATTTAACAATAGAAAAATTGGGCCCATAAAAATTCCAGGGACTGGTGATTTTGGAGATTACTTGCTGATGGATCTATGTGAGGAAGGAGGCCCCGCTTTTGTCAATGTTGCAAAATATGAGGATGATAAAAAAGAGCTCTTTTACTCAATAAGAATTTTTAATGAATTTGATCATCTATCAAAAGCAGGCCTAAATGTTCATGAGGCCGTCTACAAGGTCATGAGGGATGAGTATGGTCATACAGACTCAGACGCCACCCGCGAAATAGTAGGAAGACTTTTTACTGATGATCCCAAAGCGAAACTTGAGCTTATAAGTTATTTACCTAAAGGTGGTTTTAGTATATTTGGCAAACGCTCAAGCTATGAAAAACTCGATGATCTCTACCATCGCAACCACCGAGCTCAGAATTCGGATAGTTTAGACTCCCTACTCGGTGATGGAGTAAATTTTAACTCCTTGAACTGCTCAAGAGTTAAAGTAAATGAGTCAGCAGAGCTTAACCACCGCGAGAAAGTTGTCTTAGTTAAAAGAGGGAAAAGATCTGAAATCATTACCTCTCACTGAAAGTATATCTACTCAGGGAAGAAAACTGAAGATAACAAGCTAATGGCCCTTGAAGACGCTTCTTCAATGCTGAGTATAAAACAAGACCCTCATGGGAATTACATATTAGAGGAATCTTTAGTTCTTTCAAAAAAATGTAGCAAAAGATCCATTCGAAGCTGTCAAAGTTATACGGTCAACTCTTTGCCCAAATACTATTTATATTGTCAGCTTGAATAAAAGTTCCTATTTGGATATTTAAAGACAAATGGGTTTGTGGAATCAATTGAGGAGATAAATTGTTCACGGCGCTTAAAAACCTAGTGGCGTCTACCAAATAAGGAGAGCGCCTTCTATCAAAGTAGAATTTAAAAAAGCAATGTAGTTTTTTTATTGATACCTAGCTCTCGCAGGATTTAATTACCGTGGTAGCAAAATGCTTTTATGAAAGTGGATTGATTTTGTCTGTGGTGTTTGGACTTTTTGAGATTTTTTCCATGTAGTGGCGGAGTTTTGGTATCTCTAACCATTGTATATTGTATATTGTATATTGTATTTTATAACGCCTTATTCTTACGAGAAGCCCCCCCCCTCAAATCACGTGCTGGACGCCTTCTTGATGATTTACTGTTAGACATTTTTTTATCTTTTCATTTAATATATGCAATTAAAATGTTATGTTGCTTGCTATTGGGAGGTAGTTTTGTCACTACAAAATTTATCAGATGAAAGACTTATTGAAGATACTAAAATGTGGAATGAAAAAGAAGAACACTGTACACGGCAGTTCCTCCGTCACATTAACGAGGTAAATAGACGAAGGCTTTTTTGTGATGACAAGACAGGTTCACTCTTTAAATACATTCGCAAAAATTTTAATAAAAGTGATAGTGAAATAAGTCGCAGAGTTTTAGCAGCAAAAACACTAAGGCATGTGCCCTATGCAGATAAAGCTCTGGCAAACAAGCAAGTAACTCTTACAAATTTAGCAGAAGTCTCAAATTTAGTCGAAAATATTAAAAGCAAAAAAAAGAAAAATGAAATACTAGATAGCATTAAAGGCAAAACTCAAACTCAGACAAGAGAGCTTGTAGATGAGTTGACTGGAAAGAAGCGTGCCACAAGATCTAAAACGCACTCTCATTCAGATGGAAGCCTTCGCATTCACCTCACCTTGGTGGGACAAACGGCAAAAGATTATGATTTTTTAAAAGAGCAGTTATCTAATAATGGGATCTATAAACCAGAGGAGGTAATCGGGCATGCCATTAATTCTACGGCAGAGTCTATGAGAAAAAAGATTATTGGTATGGGCTCTAGAAAATCTAAAGTAATCACAAACACAAGGGCCATCTCAGCTGCTATCAAAAAAGCTGTGATGACAAGATCAGGTAACAAGTGTGAAAACTGCGCTTCAAAATACAACCTGCACTTTGATCACATCATCCCATATAGCTTGGGGGGCGTATCGACGATTGGGAACGTGCGCCAGTTGTGCTCAAATTGTAATACAAGAGCTGCTATAGTGGCACTTTCTCAGCAAAAAATGGATTTATACATAAATCAGAGCTAGAAAGTTCTCAATCCATCCTCAATTTTTTCCATGCTATCAAGCTGCACTAAAACAATACCCTAGAGCGTAGGTTACATTTAATACTGTGTAACCAATCACAGATTCTCTCCATCACATTGACAACAAATAACAAAAATTCCAAACACCGCCTGTGACGGAACTACCCACTGTGTAGTTTTGAAGTTAAGTGAAACATACCAAGACAAGCATGCCGTAAGTTACGACTTCGAGAATACCACCCATAAGACACAAAACTCTCATCAAGGCTTATTAATACCACCAGACTCACACATAATACTTTCCATAAAAGCAATTTTCTACCACAGTAATTAAATCCTGCGAGGGCCAGACATCAATAAAAAACTATTCTGCTTAAAAAACTCTGCATTGATAGTAGGCGCTCTCCTTACTTGCTAGACCCGACGAGGCTTTCAAGCGCCGTGAACAACATATTTTCACAACTTGTTCCACAACCCCACTCTCTCTCTCACTGTTTTTCTCCAAGATACCTTCCTCAGCAACCTTATAGTTAGACTCAGGATCTATTAGTTTTCGACCTGAAAAGTAAACAATTTGGGAAATTCTAGATACATCCCTCAGCAATTTCTTCATAAAACCCTTGTCTATTATTTTTGGCGGTTATTTAAATCATTTCGAGAGATTCCAATTAGTGACAAAGATTTTTCAGAAGCTGTAAAATTTTACACATTGACTCCGTACCATGGTACGGGGTATAAAATAAGGCATGTCTACTAGCCTAACGATCGGAAAATTGGCCCTTGCCTCCAATGTGAATGTGGAAACCATCCGCTTTTATGAGAGAAAAGGAATTCTCAAACAGCCTATGAAACAAGGTTCTTTTAGATATTACCCCCATGAATTTATCACTCGCATCCGCTTTATCAAAAGAAGCCAGGAGCTTGGCTTTACCCTCAGTGAGGCAAAAGAATTACTGGATCTCAAAATTTTGGATCAGGCCAAATGTGGTGATGTGCTATCAAAAACAGAAGAAAAAATTGTAGAAATAAACCAAAAAATAAAAGACTTGAAGAGAATGAAAAAATCCCTTGAAGGACTTGCTAACTGTTGTGAAGACAGAAGTATTCCCTTAAGTGACTGCCCCATTCTCGATTGTTTTATGGAGAAAGTTAAATGAAGAGTCTAAAAATTTATGATGGGGCCATGTGCTGTTCAACAGGCGTTTGTGGTACAGATGTTGATGCTGAGCTTGTAGAGTTTGCAAACGCTGTTAAATTAGCTGCTGAAAAAGGCGTTGATGTTAAAAGATATAACTTGGCCCAAGAACCAAGTGCCTTTGTGGAGAATGAGCAGGTTAAAAACCTGCTCGCTGAAAAGTCTTCAAATGCACTGCCGTTTATTTTTATAGATGATGAATTAAAGCTGTCAGAAATCTATCCTACTACTGCTCAGCTGGCGAAGCTTTTAGGTATTGAGCTTAGTGCAAAAAGTAGCTGCTGCGGAGAAACTAAAGATAAGAGTGAAGACAAAGAAAGCTGTTGTGATGATACTGAAGGATGCTGCTAATGCATGACTTGATCACAAATCCTCCACGTTTTCTTTTTTTTACAGGCAAAGGCGGGGTTGGAAAAACTTCTATGTCCAGTGCCGTTTCAGTTGCTCTGGCAAAGAGTGGAAAAAAAGTGCTTCTCATTAGCACTGATCCAGCATCAAACCTTGATGAAGTGCTAGGAACTCCTCTGAGTAGTAAACCATGTGAAGTTAATGGACTTAAAAATCTCTATGCCATGAATATAGATCCCATTGAAGCCGCTCAAATCTACCGCGAAAGTGTAGTGGCCCCCTATAGAGGTGTTCTTCCAGATGAGGCCGTGGATTCAATTGAAGAGCAACTCTCCGGAGCTTGCACTGTTGAGCTTGCAAGCTTTAATGAGTTTGCCCAGTATATTGGCAATGAAAAAATGACTGAACTCTATGATCATATAGTCCTTGATACCGCACCTACTGGTCACACCCTAAGGCTTTTAAATTTACCATCAGCTTGGAATGAGTTTATCGTAGAAAATAAAACTGGAAATAGCTGCCTCGGACCACTCAGTGGACTCAACAACCAAAGATCAAATTATGAAAATACAGTAAACGCCCTTAAAGACAAGAATAGAACCCTTTTGGTATTGGTATCTCGCCCTGAGCCTCTTTCACTCTCAGAAGCCGAAAGAGCAAGCGTTGAGCTCTATGATCAAGGAATGTGTCACCAGCTTTTAATCTTAAATGGATTATTTCGTGCATTGAGCCCGGACCTTGTGGCCAAGTCCTTTGAAGAAAAATCAAACCACGCTGTAGAAAATTTGCCCAAACATTTATCAACTCTACCAAGAGTGGAATCTAGGTTCAGGGCGGGCGGCTTTGTAGGTCTAGAATCACTGGCAACAGCCTTTACTGAGACTCCCAAAAAAGATGAACGGCCGATCAAAGTCGATCAAATACAAAAAGATCAATCTTTAAGTGGTACTGAGAAGTGGTCCGAGCTTATTACGGGACTTGAAAGTGACAAAAATGGAGTAATCATGCTGATGGGTAAAGGTGGCGTGGGGAAAACCTCCATGGCGTCGGCCATTGCCCTTGAGCTTGCCCGTAGAGGACACAGCGTTCAATTAACTACTACTGACCCAGCGGCCCATATTACAGATATGATTAGTGAGGGTGACGGTAATTTAAAAATATCTCGCATTGATCCTAAAAAAGTAACCAAAGAACATGTGGCCAATATGATTGCCAAAAATGAAGGCAAACTGTCTGACAGTGAAATGGAGCTTCTCAAAGAAGAAATGAAAAGCCCATGCATTGAAGAAATGGCAGTCTTTTTATCATTTGCGAGTACTGTTTCTCTTGGAGAAAATCAGTTCGTAGTACTAGACACAGCTCCAACCGGTCACACCCTACTTCTACTAGACGCCACCGAGTCTTATCACCGCCAAATTGCTGGCGGCAAAGGAGAGCTCTCTTCAGATGTAGTCAATCTATTGCCGAGGCTGAGAGACCCCAAATTCACCAAGGTACTCATTACAACTCTGGCAGAAGCAACTCCCATGCATGAGGCCGAAAGACTGCAAGTTGATCTGGAGCGCGCAGGGATCAGCCCATTTGGCTGGATCATCAACCAAAGCTTTGCACTAACCAAAACAGAAGATCCCACCTTAATTCAAAAAGGCCAAAATGAGCTTGAGTTCATCCGTGAGATTTCCACAAAGCTTTCAAAAAATACGGTCATCTCACCTTGGCGACATTTTAATTTAGTGGGAAAAGAAAACCTTTTGAGTTTAATTGATCATTTTTAATTTATTCTAATTTAGAATATATTCTTAAATGCCCAATCTTTTCTGTGACTAAATTACTTTCATTCCTCATCTTTTTACAATACTGAAGTATAATCACTTATTCACTTCTATCCATTTCCTTATACGTTGACTTGCCCGATTGTCACTTGCCCTTGCCCGAGAGGAAAAAATGAAAGTAACACACCAT
>JABIHA010000056.1 GCA_018649885.1 Bacteriovoracaceae bacterium | reverse complement strand
CGTTCTGCCTCTTGTCTTCTTGCAAGAGCATCAGCATCCAGTTGTTCTCTACCTGCCAAAGTTTCATCTGAAAGAGGTCGCTCACTTGGGTTATCAAGTCCATCTGGTCTACTCATTCTATCAAGTTCTTGTTGAGCAAGCCTGCCATCTTCTCCTCCAAGTGCTACCCTCTCCTCTAAAGTCTGACGGTCCAATGCGGACGGAGGTTCCTGACCCACTCTTACGCGTTCTGCTTCTTGCCTTCTCGCGAGAGCATCTGCTTCTAGTTGCTCTCTACCAGCTAATGCCTCCGCGGAAAGTGGCTCTTCACTGGGATTATCAAACCCGGGAATTTTTTCTCTTCTGGCCAGCTCATCTCTTGCCATATCAGATCTTGGACCACCTCTTGCAATTTCTTCTTCAAGGTCTTGTTTTGACCATCTTTGGGCCTTTTGATATCCCTCATCACCTACCATGGGTCGACCTTCTCCCCCTGGACCTGAATATTTCTCTCTAACAGGTGCTGGGGAGTCAGGTGAGGTAGCTACAGTTCCAAACTGTTGTTCATCAACCTTAGTATGAATAAATGATTCTGCAGTATCTGCTTTTCTTGCACTCATTTGATCTGCGTGAACTAAATGAGGCTTGGTTTGACCTGCCTCTCTGACGATTACAGCGTCTGAGCCACTTTTATTGCCAACACCTAGGTATTCGACTGTTGAAGTTGATCCATTGCTGTTAGTAATGGTAATAAGGTCACCCTGTTTGTAAGTGTCTTGGATTTCTAGCCCAACATCAGATCTAGGTGGTGAGCGCGTTTCAATTGCTCTTGCTTTTTCTCTTACACTGACTAGCTCTGAATCTGAGGCAGCGCCAGATCGCCTACCACTTCCAAACACTTCTACAGATTGGCCAGGCACGGTGGAATCTCCAGTAGCATTTGACCTAATTAAGGCGGCCCTCTCACCTACATCCGTTATACCGGCCTCTTCTTTTAATATTTTAACTTTGACCCTTAAATCAGGTTCTTCATGCGCCCTTAAAATAGCGCTTCTTTGATCAGGAGAAAGCTCTCTTCCCAGAATATCTTCTTCGATTATTTGAATTCTTCCAACATCCGTTGTGTCTGGATCGATCCAAACACGATCACCCGTTTTTTTGCTTACAGGTAATTTTGATCTAGCGTCAGCGACTTCTGGGGCAGTTGATGAAGCACTTGATCGACTAGTCCTGCTAGAGGGTTCCGAGTCTACACTTGTTGTCCTGGGGCCACTGGCCCCCGAGCTAGCTGGGGAGTCTGGAATATCTATACTCGCAGGCCTGGCCACTGAAGAGCTGGGTGCCAACCCATCCACTACTGGAACATCCACAGAAGAAGCTGCAACTCTTGGAGCACCAGGAGCATCACTTCCCTCACCTTTAAAGAATTTTTTTATATCATCTAATACACCAGGAGCGACCTTCCCTTCCAGACGATCTAGTGAAGAAACCAGTGCATCTGCACCCTCCTCGAAGGCCAACTTACCATCCTCTCTCAAAAATTTATCGAGGATCTCATCTAGCGCACCATTGGGAACTGTTGGGTCGAGCCTCAACTGTGCCATAAAACCAGAATCGCCCTTAAGGCTGCGAATCATTTCAATCATTTTTTGGATTGGCGAAACACGAGTTTTAGTCATGATTTCGTCAAGTTTCGCCAGTAAACGAAAATTTTTGCTCCCAAATCTTCTGAAAATATCGCCGAGTTTGGGACCAAGTATGGGGACAATGTTAAATGCTACGGTAAGTATCGAACCAAATTTGCCCATGGTTATTTTTTGATCAATAAGTATCTGGTGGGCATCTAAAACTTCTTCTGGATCTTGACCCAGTCTTACCCCTCTGGCAATTTGTTCATACCTAGCTTTTTCGTCGATGTAGGGCTTCCAGGCCAGATATAAATCACCTGCAATGCCCACTGCTCGCGTGATTAATTCGCACTTGGGGTTTTTTGAGATAACACCGCAAACAGCTCCTGGTATATAGGCTGCGGCCATTACAAACGCACCCTGCGCAGCTAATTGCATATCTTCCGCATTTTGATAGTTCATTGAAAGACAGCACATTCTTGCTTTCATTTTTCTCTCTAAGTGAGGATCTTGCGCTCTTAAATATTTAAAGAATTCTTTTCTTCCCGGTTCAGAAAAAGGGAAGGGCTCTTTGGGAGAGCTGGTGCAAATTTCCTCCAGGTAGGGAATAAACTCTATTTCATGTTCAAAATCTTCCAGAGACATTTCGTAGGGGTCAGGAACTCGAGAAGAGTTCAATAGTGGGTCATCTCCTATTATGCCATTGCACTTTCTATTATTAAGAACTATAGATCTAATCTGAAGAGGTGTATTTTTCCAAGCCTTGTCTAGCATGAATTTTTTTACATAATGATACATTTCTTTGGTTTCTGCATCCAAGTCACTTCCATTGAAGTAACCCATTTGCCCAATAACAGAGTTGCTTTGATTGGGGTCAGTACATCCGTAATGGTCGGCCATAATTTCTAATGTTTCACCACTACAAAAGTCGAATGTTCCCATGGCCACGATTTCTGGCCCTTTTTTATTACAAGCGGTTACTGCCGCTGTTAAATCGCCTTCCTCAACACTAGTTGTTTGTTCAACCACAATCTCAGCCACTCTTTCATCGACTCCTGTCTCTGAGCCATCTGGATTGACTGTAACCGCCCCTCTTGTTTCGGTACACCAGTCAGATGAAGCACAATCAAGTCGGCAATCATACAATGGATATATCTCATATTGGTCATCTATTAGCTTGCATCCCTTCGCTTTTATACTTTTATTAGCGAGTGATGAATCACCTTCAGTTGCATCTTTCATTGCCACCAAGGCAGCATCTTTTAATTGTCGATATTGTTCGTCTAACTTCCACTCATGGGGACAGGCTTCTTTCAAAGTAAGCTTTGCCTTATGTTTAATCCATAAGGTTTTTACTGTTCCCTCAGTTTCTCTTCTTTGCTGGCAAGTCATTTCAGTGTCAAAGTATTCATCTGGTGGATATTTTCGATTAACTTTTTGCACTCTTAGCTGTCTTTCCACTTCAGCAGTGGCCATTTTCGCCAAGACATATCTACAAGCGGGATTAAATTCCTTTAGTCCCCCACCTTCATCTCCTCGCACGTGACGAATAAGTTTATCCATCAGCCAACCTGTTGAGGCATGAAAGGCTGGTTTCCATTTAATGGGATTTCGACATGCTTCACTGGCATAGCTCGTGGAATAACCTAAAAAAGAACCGAAAACAAAAAATAGAAAAAACACTCTGAGCATCTTGAGATAATTCTTGAATATATCGAGCCAAATTGCTTTAATTTTCTATTCCTCCAGAGCTTAACCTATCGTCAACTTTTTTAGTCTACCTTAGTAGTCCGATACTTATATTTTGCTTAATTATAAAGAATAAAAGCGGAGCTCTGAGGCTAAAATGGACTGAAAGTGTAAGCTACTGAGTTTTCAAGGAAGTTTTCGAAAGGGTGAATACAATTTATTGAATCCATATGCCAAAAATACCTGTCCCAATTAAATAATTTTTTTTGAAACTTGTGAGCTTAAAGAAAAATTAGAATTAGAGAACCTATTTTAGGTCGTACCAGTTTACGCCAATTCCCATATCTACACGAAGAGGTACTCTTAGTTTGACAGCATTTTCCATTCCATCTTTAATAATGGCCTGCATGAGATCGAGCTCACTTTCCTCAACTTCAAAAATCAGTTCATCGTGGACTTGTAAAATCATTTTTGATTTCATATTTTTTTCAGAAAGTGTCTTATCAATACCAATCATCGCGACTTTTATAATATCAGCAGCCGTTCCTTGAATTGGGCTGTTAATTGCCAGTCTTTCGGCCATGGATTTAATTGTGCGATTACTTGAATTAATATCGGGAAGAAATCTTTTTCGTCCGAACATGGTTTCAGAGTATCCTTTTTCTGAGGCAATTTCTTTAAGTTCGTCTAGATATGACTTAACACGGGAGAATTTTAAAAAGTAATTTGTAATATAATCTTTGGCATCCCTTCTAGAGATCCCCAGACTCCCCGCAAGTCCAAATGAGGATTGTCCATACATGAGTCCAAAGTTAATACCCTTGGCACTTGATCGTTGCTCCCTAGTTACACTGGAGAGCTCTACCTCAAATACTTCAGCCGCTGTTTGAGCGTGAATATCTTCGTCATTTAAAAAGGCAGCAACCATTATTGGATCTTCCGAGAAGTGGGCAAGTAATCTCAGTTCAACTTGTGAGTAGTCAGCTGAGACTAGCAGATTCCCTGGGCTCGGAACAAAGGCCTTCCTAATCAAGCGTCCATTTTCGGTTCTAATGGGGATATTTTGTAGATTGGGTCTATCGGAAGAAAGTCGGCCTGTGGCGGCTACAGTTTGATTAAAATGGGTGTGAATTTTTTTTGTATTGGGATTAATTAATTTAGGAAGTGCACTAACATAAGTGGATACTAGTTTATCGAGTTCTCTAAATTTCATAATTAAACCCGGAATTGGACTTAGTCCCATCTGGTCTAATTTAGTTAGTACTTCTACATCAGTAGATGCCCCCGTTTTAGTTTTTTTGATAATTGGAAGATCCAGTTTTTCAAATAAAAGAGCTCCAACTTGTTTGGGTGAATTTAAATTTACATTCTCTCCCCCACTAGCTTCATCAATTTGACATGTAATCTCCATCAACTGGTCGGTGAATTTCTCTTCTAAACTTTTTAAGTAGTCACAGTTTAAACCAACACCATGAAGCTCCATCATTCCCAACACTCTTGAAAGCGGAAGTTCCATATCTCGGTAGACTTTTTCTAAATCATTTTCTTCAAGAGATTTTTTTACTACATCTTTCAATTTAAAAATGGCGTGAGATCTGAGTCCAAGATAATTGCTGGTCCCACTCCCCTCAAGTGAATTGATATTTTGACCTTTGGGTATTTGAGGCAATACCTCTGCCAGGACATTAAGACTCATTGAGGCAATGTCATGCTTACTCCCACTTTCAAATACGTAGTGCCCAAGGCCCATATCTTCATATGCACAGTTATATGAAAGATCATTTGAAACTGCGTATTTCATATCGAACTTTGCATTTACGGTATAAGAGCACAGCTCACTATTTCCCCAAATAAACTCTAAAAGCTTCTTACGATTATCAGCCGACAGATTGTTTTCCTCTAACTGAAGGGGAAGAACTCTCGCCATGCCCTCATTGTAGGAAACCGATATGGCCTCAAGCTTGGCAGTCATTGCATTGTCTAAGTCATAATATGAAAAATAGGCAATTGTTTTTTGAGCAGAAAGCTCACCGTAAAATTCATCAAAGCTATCATCGTTAATTAACTGGATATCACAATTTGCAGCTGGGTCTTGGCCCTGTGGTGCCTCTTCTCCCTCTTCAAGTTGAGATTCATTGAAAGCTAGATCCCCTAACTTTTCAACCATCCTATTCATTCCTAGATCTTTTAGAAATGTGATCACTTCTGGATGTGGATAAAAATGAAATTTTAAATCATCACTACTTTTCTTTAAATCAAGATCAGTTACAATTTGGACTAATTTTTTTGACAGTAGAGCATCATCAACATGATTTTCAAAAGCGTTTACAACTCTTTTGTTTTTAAAATCAGTTTTATTTTCAATGCATTTTTCAAGAGTCCCATACTCAGCTAAAAGCTTTGCAGCACCTTTGGCACCGACCCCCTTCATTCCGGGAATATTATCAGAAGAGTCCCCTACTAAAGAGAGGTAATCCACAATTTGATTGGGATGAACTCCCATTTTTTCAAAAACTTCTGGAGGACCAAAAAGCTTTTCTTTCATTGTGTCTAGCATCTTCACCTTTTCATCAACAAATTGCATAAGGTCTTTATCACCTGTAGCTAGATAAACCTCGTCAAATTCATCTTTCCATTGAACAGCTGCAGAACCAATAATATCGTCAGCCTCATAACCAGGAAAAATTAACTCCGGCACCCTTAGATGCTGAATAAGTTTTTCTATCAATGCAAACTGAGGAATAAGCTCCTCGGGAGGTGCATCTCTATGGGCCTTATATTCATTGTACATTTCATGTCGAAAAGATTTTTCTTTTGAATCCCTTGCGATGAATACATGAGTTGGCTTATAGACGCTAAAGAGTTTCATTAGCATAGACAAAACACCTTGGACGGCATTAACCGGAGTTCCATCTGGAGCATGAAGAGGTCTAATGGCAAAAAAGGCCCGAAAGATGAAATTTGAAATATCTATGACAATGAGTCGTTTGTGCTGCATATAGTAGACCTTGGTTTTTAACTTGGCCTACAATAATGAATTAATCATAAGCTCGCAATAGAAGATGATTCTTCTTCAAACCAACTGTCTTTTTTCTTTTTGTAGTTTGCCGATGCTGGATCATTGGCAATGACGGTGGTGTCGGCCATGACATCTCCAAGACGATGTCCTGAGTCTATTTTAAAGAGCATATAGAACTCAAAGCCCACAAGCGGCAATCCTAGAAGTATTGAAAATACCCAGCCCCAGAGGGGGATAATCCCGAAGGCCAGTGGAATTATAAAAGGAAGGTTTCTAATGGTGCTTTGTTTTAACGAACAGGGAGTTCCATCTTTTAAACTAACAACTGAAAATCCAATAAACTTCTTCCCCACCGACTGACCACCTTGGAGAGAGTCAGAAACACACATGTAGACAATAGAGGCGATAAGACCCAGCGGGTAAAAGAACATGCTCAAAAGCAGCACTATAAAAATATCAATTCCCTTTGCCAGGATGCGCGATAATCTTGCGACTCTGACTTGAGAACCTTGAAGGTATTTCTTATCCATTAGTATAATATTACCAGATAGATACCTATTATTTGCGTGGCGAAAATTATTCCTTTAGCCGATGAGCACACCACAGTGAGCTTGTTTAGTTTATTTTCAGATGTTATGCTCCAGCTAAGTTGTGGGAGGGCACTCCCGCGTTGCATTATTTGGAGATTATAATGAGTGAAGTTAAAAAAGTTGATCAAAATTCTTTCGATTCTGATGTACTAGGATCAAATGGCCCAGTAGTAGTAGATTTTTGGGCAGAATGGTGTGGCCCATGTAAAGCACTTGCACCACTACTTGATGAAATTGCAGGGGAAGTTAACGGTAAGGCTTCAATTGTAAAAATCAATGTTGATGAAAATGGTGAGCTTGCTCAAAAATATGGAATTCGTGGAATTCCAACTCTTCTCTTTTTTAAAGATGGAGAAGTTAAAAAAACACTTGTTGGAAATCAAGGCAAACACGAAATCCTAACTTCAATAAATGAACTTATCTAAATAGATGAGTTCTTTTATAGAAGAAGCCCTTAAACAGTCTTGTGAAACGCTAAATACATTTATTAGTGACAAAAATACTGCGCTAAACTTAGCTAGTGCTATTGATCTTATGAGTGAGTCCCTTAAAAATGGCGGGAAAATTCTGAGTTGTGGTAACGGTGGATCCATGTGTGACTCTCTTCACTTTGTGGAAGAGCTCACTGGAAGATATAGAAAAGACAGACCAGCAATTGCAGCTCTTGGCATGGGTGATGGCGCCCATATGAGTTGTGTTGCCAATGATTTTGGGTTTGACCAAGTCTTTCAAAGAAATGTTGATGCACTTGGAAAAAGTGGAGATATTTTGTTGGCCATTTCCACCAGTGGGAATTCACAGAATATTTTGAATGCTTGTGAGAGTGCAAAAAAATGGGGAATGAAAATAGTTGGTCTTACAGGTAAGTCAGGTGGGAAACTAGCTGCTACAGCGGATGTCGCCATTGTTGTCCCAAGTCAGATGACTGATAGAATCCAAGAAATTCATATTAAATGCATCCATATTTTCATAGAAGGAATAGAGAGAAATCTTTATCCCGAGTTATATAGTTAAGTTCATAATGATTCCAGCAACATTTTCCTATAAAAAAAGCTAGTAAGAAATCCCGCCACACATTAAAATAATCTTAAGTGCCCAAAAATTCAACAGGAGAACGGCATCCATGGAAGGGTTTCAGATCACTTCACTCGTTAATAGTTTAGCTTCATTCATCCAAAGCGGTGGGATATTTATGTGGGTAATCCTCATAGTATGGGGCTTTGGAATAGCAATTTGTTTCGAAAGATTTAGTAAGCTTTCATTTAAGTACGATGTCGATGGACCGTCGTTTATGAATGAATTGCAACGCTACATTCTGTCGAACGACATTCAAGGTGCAATCAGAGTTTGCTCTGGTTCTGTGGCGATGCTTCCGAAAGTTTTAAAATCGGGATTAAAAAGAGCAGGTCAATCTCAGGATCAAGTTCAAAATGCAATCGATGCAACCACGCTTGAAGTGATACCAAAGGTAGAGAGAAATCTTAACTACCTCTCAATGGTTGCCAATATTTCAACACTGTTTGGACTACTGGGAACGATTCAAGGTCTCATTACATCATTCTCGGCAGTTGCAGAAGCTGACCCAGCACAAAAGGCTGAACTTCTAGCAATAGGTATTTCGAAAGCTATGAATACCACAGCTCTTGGACTTTTTTCTGCCATAACCATAATGATGATTCATACTTTTCTAAGTAGTAAGTCAGATAAAATTATCGCAGAAATTGATGAGTTCTCAGTAAAGCTTTTAGACTTACTTGGAACAAAGAAGTCATCTGAATAATTAGATCTGGGAGAAGATAGTATGTATAGAATACCCAGTCGTAGAAGAAATAAGCGTGAGGATACAAAACTCAACCTCACGCCAATTTTAGATGCTGTATTCATTTTTATCTTCTTCTTGTTAATGTCAGCTAATTTTATCAAAATTTTTGAGATAAATAGTAACGTTCCCATTATTTCAAGTAAGTCTCCTCCCCCTGCTAAAAAGCCACTGGCCTTAACTCTTCAAATAAGTCACACAAATATAGTTGTGATGACAGGTATTCCCTCAGTTGTGAGAAGATCTTTTGGCAAAAATCAGGATGGAGAATATGACCTAGAGTCTCTCCATAGTTACCTGGTTAATTTGAAGAAAAGATATATTCAAGAAGATTCAGTAATTCTTGAACCTCTTGTGAATATTTCATACGAAAAAATCGTAAAAATCATGGATACAGTCAGAACCTTGAAAAATACAGATGATGCTCTTTATAAAGTTAATAAAAGCGGTATTGAAGAGAGGCTAAAGCTACTGTTTGATAAAATTATTTTTGGTAACTTAATGAGTTAGGAGTCTTTTTTGAGACATAGATCCATTCGCTTTGGAAAAATGAGAAGAAGCCGAAAGGCCGTGCCTGAACTAGATATCACGTCTCTACTCGATATCTTAGTTATCATGCTTGTATTTCTTTTACATAGCTATAACTCCTCTGGAATCATCCTCAACGTTCCCAAGGGCATCCAGCTTCCTAAATCCGCCTCACAAGCTCCAAATAATGCAGGCGTTATAGTACAGGTTTCTCCTCAAAAAATTTGGGTTGATGATCAAATCATACTCGACTTAAATAAACTGCCCTCTAGAACCTATGATCACGGAGGCAGAAGGATCATTCCATTATTCAATGAGCTCACGAGAAAGAAAGAGATGGCGAAAAGAATTAAAAAGGGATCCGATAAGGCCAAGCCATTTTCTGGGGTCATTAATTTTGTAATTGATAAAACTCTGAAATATAATTACTTAAAACGATTAATGTATACTGCTGCAGAAGCTGGCTACAAGCAGTATAAATTTGTCGTTCTCGGTGAGAATTTCTAGCACAAATTAATCAACTAGTGCCATTGGTCTGTGCCCAAAATAACATTCTTTTAAATTTTTAAAGTCAGTAAACCTAGAAGTTCTTCTTTCAAGACCTGAAATGAAGTGTACTTTCTCAAGTAATCCAATGAGTACTGTTTTTTGACACTTGCTAATATCTCCATCAGCAGTCAATACATCAATGAACTTTAAGTTTCCATCTTGGTCTCTATACTTCTTCTTTAGTGGATTCATCTGTTGATCGATTATCTTACCTTTAACCATAGCATGATCAATGGAATTAGTAGGCAAATCATATTTTCTTTCAACTGCTCTTCTTTGAGCTGCTGTAGAAAGATCGACTTCAAAAGGAGCAGGCGCTTCTAGTACTGGATTCATTCTTAGAAGACCACTAACTTTACTAAGTAATACTTCTTGTCCATATAGCTCAGCAATCCTATTTCTTCTTGCCTCTAATTTATATCTGTACATCTCTTGCATGAAATCTGGCCAGCGAGAGATACTAACTGCGTATTCAATATCTTCATTGGATAATCTTGCGATTTTTTTGGCCATCCATAATAAGTCAGAGTGAGTTGATTTTACCCACGCATCTGGTCTATAGAGGATAAACTGTTTGAATTTCAATTTATAGTGCTGGACTCCTTCAACTTTTTTTGTACGCCTTTTTATTTTTACGAAGTCTTCTCCAACTGTAAATTTATTGAGTTTTGCTGATGTTAGGGCCCCACCATTTGTGGCACCTAAATCAGTTGTAATTCCAACATAAAGATCTCTATTTCCTTGATAGTCATGGAAGAGAAAAGCTGAATTATTTTGATCTCGTACATCAATATTCCAAACATATAAGTTATATAGTCCTGTTGCTCTACCAGCTCTATCGTCTGTTACGCCCATTGATGAATAGGCTTCAGCTCCACTTTTATCAAGACCCTTTTTTGAGCCTCTAAATTCCACAGAGGTTTCAATGAAAGTTACATACTCTCTGCCAATAGCATCTTTAAGTTGGTATTTTTGTTTCAAAGTATTTCGCGGAAGATCTTTTAATATCTCTTCGGCATTTTCTTCGGTGATCACTCCATGATCTTTCACATATCCATCAACTTTAAATTTATAAATTGATGACATTAAGCACTTTCTAAAGTGGTCGTAAGTGTAGATTTCGCGACACTCTTTTTTATGATGTTTAGATTTACCAGTAATTTCTAATTTTTTACTTTCCTTGTCTTTCTTGTCTAAGACCAGAGTAAGCATTGATCCATCGTTATGTCTTGCAACATATAGAGGGTCTGTATAACGAGCACCTAGTTGAAGATAGATTCGTCCAGCAACCGTTTCTGATTGCGTTTCAGATCCCCACTTCACCTTCCATTTCATACCGTAAGCATCTTTGGTACTAATCTTAGGGTTAGTATCGTTATCTTTCACTTTGGTAAAGAAAAGAACTTTCCTTGCAGCCTCAAGAGTGTAGTCTGGAGTATAACTAGCGAGCGGACATTCGATATTCTTGTTATTGGATTTGTTTTTAAAATCTCTACATTTTTTCTTACTCTCTAAGGCCAATTGCTTATTAGCACTTTGTTCAGTCCAACTTACAAGTCCATCGTAGGCATTGCCGCCATTTAAGCTGGCCATTTCCTGTTTTGTTCTCCAAGTAGGATGATTTGGGAATACATCTAAATCAGCAATTTCATTGTAGCTTAAATTAGCAAGCTCTTCTTTTCTTAGTAGTTTCCCCGTTTTTGAATCATAAAGGGAGCGAGCTTCTTTTTTAGCTTGCTTCAAATTAATTTTTCTATCAACATCTTCTGGAGCTATATAATCAACCTTCGTGCTAAATTGGTGAAAGAGTTTCCATATTACAGAAAAGAATATTAGTGGATTTTTTAGATCTTCAACAACCAGGCCATAAATCATTCTTTTGGCCAAGTAAAATGATTTTTCCATTTCAAGTTCTTCATCAGAGTCTTTTGCCTCTGCCAGCAGTGAACCTGCATAGATCAGAAATTTATTTGCTAGTACCAGTTCATCAATCTTATCTTCAACATCATCAATTTTAGATTTTAATTTCTTCGGCTTCTTAAGACCGAGAGCTTTTCTTTCTTTCTTTTTCTTATCCTTAGACTCTGCTAGCGTCTTCTTCAGGTCTGATTTTTTCTCCTTAAGAGTATCTATTGAAGCAATGTTTTTTTGTAATGTTTCACGAGAATATGTCATCAGATTATTAAAAGATTCCGTATCGTAATCTACTTGAACACCAAATGACTCAAAAAGCTTGTCAGCTTGCTTCAGCGGAACAACGATTGCTGAGTAAGAGCTTTGAATAATGAAAAACATTAAAAGAGCCAGCACATTCAATCTCTTTAAATTAGACATTTACCATTCCTTCATTAGGAGTTAAGAACCTACCGATTAATTCCACAACTTGCTATGTAATTAATCGCCCCTGCAACATTACTTAAACTATATTGAGCCCACCAAGGGTGAGCTCAATTTTTCACTACTTTGTCTTAATTAATATTGGGTTTGCGTATAAGTTTCCAAGTGTATCGAGGACAATTGTTAAGACATTGTCTAGATATGAACTTGGATTCGACCCAAGGTATTCTTTAATTGGAGCAAAGTTTCCGTTTGAATGATCACTTATTTCAACTTCATAGTTTCTACCAGTCATTGATCTAAGCCTTGTTACATCAATCAGTGCATTTCTATAGTAATTGTCATCAGAAACATACTCTAAAAGTACATCAAGTGTTCTTCTGTACTTATTGGTTTTATTTAAAACACTAACGATCTTTCTGAGTAACTTAAAAGCTTTTCTTCTTTTCTTGCCTTTAGTGATACCAATTTCATCTGCAATTTCTTGGTATGTCTTCTGTGCCCTTATGAAAGCTCTTATAAAAGCCTTTGCGGCCAATGGATGATTACCTTTGGCCACGGTAAAGATATCTCCGTCCACCAATTTTTCACACCACTGAGTGTTATCATTTTCAACTTCATTAACTTTGGCGTAGATCAGACAAATATCGTTCTTTGTCTTAACATTTCCATCTTCATCTGGACCAAAGAGTTCATAAATACCTTCATCTGATAAGATCACCTCACTACTCATAGTTACATCTCCCACGTAGTAGTTAATTGTGCTGATGTCGAAAGTTACAAGATCCTTAGGAAAGAGATTGATATTTCTTTCATAAAATTTTAAAAACTTATCTCTAGTAGCACCTGGTAGAGTGAAGTCAAATTTAAAGCTTGCGTATAGATTTTCATCTTGATCAAAGATTGCTTTTGTCGTGTAAATATCTCTGCTAACAGGAAGAAGACCAACCTTAGAGATAACCTTTTCTGTTTTTTCAAACACTAGTATTGTCTTGTCTTTTTTCTGAGGATCAGTGAAGTCAGTTTCAGCAACAATTCTTCTCTGTCTAACATTTACTGCATCAGATATATTAAAAAATGTTGCCATAAGCCCCAATTCATTCATTTGGAGTTTATCAACGCGAAACTTGTTAGCTTCTGGAAAATCAGCTTGAGTTGGAAGCATCTTATTTATTGAATTAGCTACAAGTTTTAACTCAGTTGGTTTATTTAAATCAAAGCTATAACTTCTATCAACCTTATTAAGATTCCTGATATTTGCCTTGATAAGTGGAAACTTTAATAATAGAACAGAAAGTCCCGCACTTAGCTCGATATTACTGTCACCAACATTTTCCCAAGTCACAATCGCCTCATCTGAGCTTTTCTTCATTACCATTGTTCTATTGGTTACAATTCTTTCAGTCTTGGCCTTGATCTCTGCATTTAGAAGATAAAATAATGGATACTTAAATTTCGCCATGGCCTTGCCACCAAGAAATGAACTTGAAATAAGCATGTCACCATTTTCCATTGAAGCCAGAAGGTTTTGTTTGAAATTTTTCTTAGGAATTGCTTTTCTACTTCTTGATCTTAATTCTTCCTTGGCCTCGATATAATTTCTGACTCCTCTAATTTTCACCCATTCAAAGCCAACTGTGCCCTGAGCTGAGAAAAGAGAATTATCGCCTACTATGCCTAAATCCGAATCACCAAAAATTTCATCCATGGTGGCACTTGGAGTTCCTAAAACGAAGGCCATTCTGAAAACATCAACAACCCAATATTTGTTGGATTTTGGATCTTCCTCATTAAAGAAAGGATTTTTTGTGTAATATCTAAAAGGGATGAAGCCCTCTACACCAACTTTTGCTCCTTGAAAGAAACACTTCTCTCCACCGCAAAAAGGAATTAGGTTTAGGTCTGAGCCATCAATTTCAATACCAGCATTTGTTAACTGTACTTCATCTGAAATTACCGGTCCCACTAAACTGATTAAATCATTCCAAAGCCCTTTTGTTAGAGAGGCCTTGAATTCAATGGCACTTTTCTCATCAATGTTTTTTCCAAAATGCATTGATGATCCCCAGTATCTTAAAAAGATGTCGTCTTCAGAGGAATAAATTGAATTATCAGGATCAGTAAGAAGTCCAAACTTGAAGTACTTAGATAAATCTAGTGATTCAGATGGGTCATAAATAATGCCCGTCTTACTTCTTCCAGTTAACACATAATTTTCAACATTTTCTTCATTGATTTGACTTGTGAGTTCATATTTAATTGTTTGCCCAAATTCATTAGTAAAGGTTGTTCCTACTAATCCTAGAGCTTTTACAAGGTCATCTCTTCTTTTTAACATTGTTTCAGTTAGTGTTAGAGCTATCACCTTAGGATATCGGCCTCCTTCTCTCATCGCGGTATAAATCTGCCTTGGAGATAATTGCATAATTAGGCTTGCAAACCATTTGGCATCATCAAGTGTTACAGCATCAAGAATATCTACTGGATATGCTGAATGGAATCCAAGAGTAATTTTCTTAACATCTCCATTTCTATCAACTTTGTGAGATTTTACAAATTCTTTTGAGTAAAGATTTGGAAATCCCATCCCGATGCCTGAGCCAATATCACTTGCAGAGTAAGCTATCTTATAATCACTATAGTTTTCTGGATCTTTTCCTGGGATGTACTTAACCTTAGCATTACCATCTTTTACATCTTTATCTTCAATCCATGCTAGAAAAAGTCCCATGGCCCTGTGATCTCTTTTTAATGATCGACCAAAAGAGGTTTTAGCAAAATGGCCGATATTTCTATCAGAAAGTTTGTCTGACTTTTTCTCAAGAGTGACATTTCTTAAAAGAAGGTAGTTTTTCTGTAATTTTTTATCAAAGTGAATAACTTTTCGAGCTGTTCCATCAGGCCACTGCCCGTCTTCAAAAGCAGACTCAATGCTTAAACCTGGATCGAAATCTTCTTTCATTTTTTCAATGAATTTTTCATAGGACTTATTAAAGTCACTACCTGGTAGATATAACCTGATAGACTTTTGAAAATGAACTGGATCGACTGTGAAACCAAGAGCAGCCGCTATATTGTTGGTAACCGGCTCTACATTAACCTCCATCCCATGCATCATAAACCTTTCAAAGGTTTCAAGAATACTCATATGAGGTGGCGCTTTTAATTTGTTGGTTATGAACTTCAGTTTAAATTTTTGCCCAGAAATCATAACTGCCATTTTAGGAGAAGTTCCATTTACATGTTTACTCTTTTTATAAACAGCACTGATTTCTACTTCAGGATTTAGTAAGGCTTCTGCCTCAGGTCTGGACATATGATTTAAAAGAGTCCCAATCGGCTCTCCATTATTGTGATTAGCAGTATTATACTCACCAATTGGTGTTTTTGGACTTCTCCATAAGCCTGTATTACCAGGTGTCAATGAGGATACATCTTTTCCAACTCTCTTAAGTTGTTTTTTAACTTTTTCGGTGGAAAGCTCATCAGATGAAAAGTACTTTCGACCAGGATATTTTGATAGTAACCTAGAAGGAATTAAAAGGTTTGAAGCTTCAGGTCTTCCTTTCTTAATAGTGTATTTTCGCAATAGGTTTTTAATTGTTTGAGAAATTTTTGAAACGGCACCTTTTTCAAGCCCTTTATCTAATTGCTCAACTCTAATGGCCTCATTAATCTCAAGACCCTCGATCAAGTTTTCAACAAATAACAATCCTTTAGAAGAATTTAGACCCTGGTCATTCATGGCAATAGAAATGCCATAAGACTTTGCTTTTTCTAATCGATCTTTAGCAATTTCAGCGGTTACAAAAACTCTACTTTTCTTATATTTGGTATAAAAACCCTGAACAACAGACTCTTCTTTAATTGGATATTTGGTGCAAACCTTATTTCCAATTTTATCATAGTCTTTAGCTAACTCCTTGGAAGTCTTTCCTTTTTTTATGTAATCCTTAAGAATATCCATCTGACATTCTAAAAGCATATTTTGAGAAACGTAGTAATCAAGGCCTTTGATAACCTGGTTAATTTTATCACTATTAACCTGTCCGTCTTTTATATAGCCTTTTATAATTTGAGAAGGAGATCCATACTCAAGTCCGTCACCTCTATAGTGCTTCGGCAAAACCACTGGCTTATATTGGCCAGAATTTTTGTTGGTAGTAACGTAACCGGGGTGGTTCGTTGTTTCTGAGAAGCTACCAATAACATCGGCAGTAGCCACTTGAGACAAAGTAGAGATGCTTAAGATGGATAAAACCATTGCTCTCTTGAAAGAGTGATAAGGCATTTGTATTCCTCCGCTAATAATTCATATGCTTGCACGAGCACACACACAGTAATTTAAAATCAGCCCATCTTACACGCTTACTGCGCCGTGTCATGGAAATTGCCACCCTTTCCCCATATTTACATACCTATTTACTATTTCCTGTAATTAAAGTGGTTTAGATACCCTGAAAAGGCCTAGGAAACTAAAGCTTAGATAGAAGAATCAGTAAAAATTTCAATGATATTGCAGCATAATGACGCACATGTCACAATCGGCTCACTTTAATAATTATGGAGACATATATGAAAACAAAGTCACTTCTATTGGCCTTTTTGGTAGTATTCACTTCTTGTAGTAACGATAAGACAACTACTGCCGAACCTAAAGACGACTCAGTGGTAGGAACAATTTCTACAGTAAGTAAGAGTCAAAAAACTCATGAAATTGTCCTAACAGATGTAAACGACACTTGCTTCACCAAGGCCATCCTTGAAAAAAACGAGGCCAAGGCTGAGGGACACAAAAATATTGAAAAAATTAGAAGGTATGGTCGCATCCTTTGGGTAAGCGGCGGAGTAAAAGAATTTGGACCAAATAAAAAAATCAATAAAAAACAAAGAGAAACATTTAATTCAAAAGCTGAGGCCACTGACTTTC
This sequence comes from Bacteriovoracaceae bacterium, assembly GCA_018649885.1. Classification (GTDB taxonomy): domain Bacteria; phylum Bdellovibrionota; class Bacteriovoracia; order Bacteriovoracales; family Bacteriovoracaceae; genus JABIHA01. The sequence goes on along the minus strand of JABIHA010000056.1, from coordinate 49,039 downwards.
TTCAAGATAGAATAGCTCAAGACAACTGCCAAGCAACAGTCAAAGTAAACCCTTATAAGACGACAGAGTGCAGGGGTAAGATATTAGATGTTGAAACAACAAAACTTCAAAACGGTAACCAGCAGATTAAAACGAAGATGTTCAAATGTGTAAAACTTCAAAAATGCCAAGTTACCAAAGCTGATTATGATCGCTACAAACTGGCAAGAGAAGACAATACAAACGCTGATCTTCCATCATACTGTATCTAGTTTAAATAAAATTTATTGAATGATTATAAAAGAGGCCCTCATGAGAGGGCCTCTTTGTTTTGGTTACAAAAAGTGACTAATTTTTAGACACCCATCAGACACATAAACAAAATTCGGCTCAAATCGCCTCAAATTGTTGTCATTTTTGGCCTCTCGATTGCTTATTTAGGTAGGTGATGTAACTAAAAAAGGGGACAAAGAAATGAGAAAGGGAATTTTAAATGGAGTATTTCTCCTAATTACACTGATTTTTCTATCAGGATGTGGTTCCGATGAGGGCGACAACCCAGTAGAATATGGAGCGGCTACCGGTGCAGGATCACCTTCGGGAACTTCTTCGTACACAAATACTTCTGGTGTTGCTACAACTGATATTGACACCATAGAAGAGTTAGTTAGCTTTATGGAAGGCCAATCCTTAGATGGAGGAGGCTTACAAGCAGGTAGCAATATAAAGAAGATGTATTTTCAAGATAGAAGAAAAAAGCATTTTGAGATTAATTCAATTGCAGCAGACTCTGTCGATTATGATCTGACAACCTTTAGTTATAGTAGCAACTGGGGATTTTCTACCAGCGGAAACTTTTTTAATGGAAACCTATCCATTAGCTTTGGAAGTACTGGTTGGCAAAGAGTTGGAAGAATAAAGCGAAATCAGGTGCTGACAAAAACAGAAAAAATTAACAATATGTTTTATAACTACGGTACGTGCTACCTAATGAGTTCAGGAAATGTAAACTTTGATGGAGGCACTTATCAAGGTCACCAAGTTGATTGTCTCAGCAATAGCGGATACAACATTAAAAGAATGACGATAGTTCCAGACTTGCCACTGCTACTCAATCCAATTCATGTGGACCACATGATTAGAGTGACCCCTTATTCACCACCGATGAGTACATATAATGTTCATTCACATTATATATTTGATGTAGAATACTAGAGAGCTCCTCTAGTATTCTATTTTCGTGGAAGAAAGTTTAGAGGTTGATTAACCTCAACCTTTCCTCCACCAAGTGGCTCAGGAAAAGTAATCCCTCTCAAAACACTTAAAGTACAGTTGACCATGCCAGGTGGAAAGCGCGAAGCTCCCCTTAATCCGGCCTTCACAACATGCCCCGATGATCCAATGGTAAAATTCAGTGGAATCACACCTTGGATTTTTTTATAGGTGGCATCAAGTTCATTTTGGTAACATCTTTGAAATTGAGGGAGATGATCTCGCAAAATCTTTCTAATGATATCTGGATCCATGGATCCCAAAACAACTGTCTTGGATGGAATTCCTGCGGTCATTACAGACTTCTTATCTACGAGTCCTTCGGCACCTTTGGAGGCAGCTAACTTTCCATCTGCTGCACCTGTGAGACTTCCAACTTTTTGTTCAACGTTGGCAATCTCAGCAGCAGTCGCCTCACTACCACCAATAGCGGTAGTTGTTAGCCCAGTATCTCCAGAAGCGGCATTCTGAGTTTGCACTCCTGTAGCACTCCCTCCTTTCGCCAAGAGTGAATTCATAGTAGAGGAAAAGTCTGTTGATTTATAAGTATCAACTCTACCCTTAGACTTTGTATTTCTGGCTCTTCTCCTGCTTGCTGCACCAGCATTAGGTTTACCACCAATCTTCTTAGTCTTTTTAGGAGCGACTTGAGTCTTTTTCCGAACTACCTTTTTAGGTCTTTTAGTCGTTGCCTTTTTAGGGGTTACCTTTTTCACCGCTTTTGGAGTAGTAGACTTATGAGTAGTCTTGGCCACTTTTTTGACAATCTTTTTTGCTGCTTTAGTCGTCGTAGGCTTAACAGCTTTTCTACGCTTTGGTGTTTTAGGTGTTTTTTTCTTGGGGCTAGGAACGTAATCGCTGCTTTTTTTCTTGGGGACAATGAGCTTTTTCTTATACAAGATAGTTGCGATTCTCTCTGGTGCCTTTTCCTTTTCTATTTCTTCATCTATATCAATAAAAGTTAGAACACTGAGAAATGATAATAAGAATAAAAAGATAATCAGAAAATATTTCCCAAGCGTTTTATCTCTTCTGAATACTGGTGCAGCCTTTACTTTGGGAGGCGCTTCAGTATTTCGAACAAAGATTTGAAGATCACCATTTCTAAAAGATAAAATCTCATTTTCTTTCAGGTCTATGTGATCTGTCTTAATATCATCTCGCTCTAACCGATTTCCTTCCTTGTCTAAATAGAGAACTGAGTAGCTGTGAGGAACTAAGACACTAACTTGATTACCACTTATGGTAACAAAATCTAGGCGCTCATTTTTACCAAGGTAAGCAAACTCAACATCCTTGTCTTTAGGAAGGTAGCCTACAAGCCCAAATACCCCGTCTTTACCGGGAAGGTAATCAACAGAAATAATATTTTCATCATTAATGATAACAACTTCTACACTCGACTTTGTAACATCATATTTAAATATTGGATAAAGAGTCTCTAAATCTTCAAAAATATACTCACTGAATTCCGCTTTGGGATCAGATGCTAATGGGTAACTGACATAGGGAATTCCATCATCGGATTCCTCAATAATAGGTTTTTGCGGAAGCTCTCTAATTGCTGACGATTTTTCTGGAGCAGGAGGAAGATCCTCTGAAATAGTCTCATCTGCACCACTTGTAGGTGGTTGCAAGGTAGGTGCTAATTTTTCCTCACCGCCAAGAACTAAGGGCTGTTTTGGTAGTGGTCTGTGAGGATGATTTGCAGATTTCGGAGCAAGTGAATCAAGCACCGGAGGCAATACATCACCCATAGCGTACTTTTTAAAGCTCACCTCGATTAATCCAAATCTAACCTGATCGCCCTCTGATACTTTCTCAGTAACAATCTTTTTACCATTAACAAAGGTTCCATTGGTACTATTGAGATCGTAGACAATTGCACCACCTGGTGTAACTTCTACTACAGCGTGAATAGCAGAAACTGTGGAGTCATGAAAAACAACATCACAATTTTCTGATCTACCGAGCAGTAATCTCTTCTTTGTCAGCACAACACCTGAAAAACGCGTCTCACCATTTGCAGGGATGAGTTCGAATAATTCATTCGGTGGTACAAAAGGCTCTTTTTCCACTACAACCTTCCTATCTATTTCATTGCATTAATTGCTCTTCGCATTTCTGGGTTAAAGTTTCTGCGAAGAGGAAGTTTATTTTTAAATTTCTTACCGTGGCGAGGGGTAATCGAGAGATCACCTGGACCACCAGAGTCACCTTCAATCGAAAAATCCTCGAAATCAAATCTTTCATATTTCTTATACTTATAAATAATCTTTGCTTCTTTCTTCCTGAGCGCAATATTTTCTTGAGAACTTGCGGTGGCCATAAAAACAAAGAATGTAATAAACACACAAATCTTCACGATTTATCTCCAATAAGCTTTTTGACTCTATCGTAGTAGGGTTTCAAACGGCCTAGCTTTTCAACATTTATATCTTCAAAGATATCTGAAGCCTTATTCTTGTTACCACTCAAAAATAAACCTACAGCAAAATTAAGGCCCACATCTGGTCTTTCAGTGTAATCAGAGTCTAGTTGAGAGTATAACTTTAATGCACTTTCAATTTTATTTTGGAATAGATAGGTCGTGGCCCTTCCAATCAATACGTCCTTATCTTGTGGATACTGATTGTGGAGGGATTTAAAATAAGTTTCAGCTTTTTTGATATGCCCATACTCTAAGTACAAGAACGCTAAATTGAAAATAGGAGTCAAAGAAAAAGGATTTAATTTAGCAGCCTTTTGGAAAGCGACGAGTGCTTTTTGATCTAAGTTATCTCTCATATAAAGCACGCCTAAATTGTTGTAGGAAGGTGCATAATTCGAATCAACTTCGATGGTCTTATTGTAAAATAAAAGGGCCTTACGGAATTCCTTTCGCAAATAGTAGCAAGTGCCAATAGCGGTCCAAAAACTTGGATGCTTTTGGTATTTTTCTATATTACCATCAAGATTTTTAAGACCTTCCTGGGTTTCACCGCGGTAGCACATTCCAAGGGATTTACTAATGGGATCTCCAGACTCGATAAGTGGCTCTAGTCTTTTTTCAGAAAATCTACCAAGGGATTCTTTTGCAAGAGAATCATCTGTGATTGCTTGGTTTTCTTTAAAATTATCCAGGTGTGACCTATAGGGAACTTCTACAACTGATGTAAAGTCTTCATTTTTAATATCGTCAAAATCATCTGGAAGATCAATAGTAGTTTTCTTTGGAGCACTAGAGCAACTCACAAGAAATAAGACAAATAATAAGATATTAAGGTATTTCATCTCTTGCCTCCTCTATCCATAATAATGCCTCTAAGGCGTGAGGAGTAATCGACTTTAATTGGCAGTCTCTCAGAGGAAAAGAACCAATAATTTTCTCTACTCAAAATTTGGGATTTTTTGATTTGTCCTTTTGATTCCTTAATAAAATCAAAGCTTCTTTTTAAAAGAGGTTGAGTTAGGCTGCTCATACTCTTTTTAAAACCAGCTGTGTACTGCTTTGATTTCTTAGGTGGAGTGAAATCTCTAATTTCCTGTACCACCCTTTGATAACTCTCAACTAGATATTGATAGGATTTGACGATTCCTATTCCAGATCCAATTTTGAGAATTTCGAGTCCCTTAGAAGTTACTCTATCAAGCTGTGTTAATTTATTTTTCAATCTGGCATTAAAACGTTTTTCAGGATATTGAAGTTTAACTGCATAGAGTTTTTTAATTTCCCTTTCAAGATTTAATAACTTGTAATGGGCAACAACATCTAGACCTTCAAGTGGGATTTCTTGTCTTTCACGTTTAGCAAATTTATATAGCCTCATTATTTTTGATCTAATTTGAGCAGCTTCTTCTTTTCGGCCTGAGATTTTATAGGCCCTTAGCAAATTAAAATACGGCTTAATAATACTTCCCCAGTTTTTGTTGCTGGATTCAAGGTACTCCAATACTTCGCTATATTTTCCCCACCTTTTTGATTTCTCAAGCATTTTTAAAATTTCAACATAAGAATTTACAATTAAGCTATAAGGGATACCACATTTCTTTCCGGCATCAGCAACAGCCAAAACCTTTTCAGTCTCACCATTTGCCGCCGCTAGTATCACGGCATTTTTATAAAAAACACCTTTCTTTGATTTCCTCAGCTTGCAAACTTTTTTAAATATTTTATAAGATAAATCACTTGCACTCTTAAAGCGCTGTCTGTGAAAAAGCGAGTTAATCATAAGAAGAAATGTTGATTGGAATCTTAATAGCTCTCTCCCATTCATCATATCAACTGATTTATTTTGCCATAAAATACTTTCATCAGGTCTTCCTAGCTCATAGTACAATACGGCCATATTATAGGCAGAATTTTTCTTTGCCTGTAATTCACTTTTGGGGTTATTGTAAATTTTAAAATATTCTTGAAGCGCAAACTTCTTATCACCCTTTGTATTGGCCGATTCAACTCTGCTAAACTGATATTTGAGTAGGAGCTTATTTAGGTTATCAGCATACTTTTTACTAACCTTAAACTCACCTTTATTGATACGATTCACCCATTTTCTAATTTCTTTTACATTTTTTTCTTTTCTAGCTTTTTCCATGATTTGAGCAAGCATGGCTTCTTGTATCTTAAGCTTGCCAGAAAAATTGGCCTTATAACTATAGAGAACTTTTTCAGAGTTTTTGGTATCTTTTTTATCAGTGTATATTTTAAAAACTTTCTGATAAATAGACTCAGCTCGTTTTGACTTTGGATCAAATTTCAAATACCGAAGATAAACTGGAAGTAAGTGCTTATTCTTTAAAGACCTTGAAAGTCCCTTCATTCCCAGTACCGCAAGAAGTCCTTTTAATGAAAGTTTTATATATTTCGTATCTTTGGCATTTTCTGCATAAGTTAATGTTTTAAAATAACTATCAAGTGCTGGTCCATAAGACTTGGCCGAATAATGAGTCTCTCCCTTTAAGAAGATTTTTTTATAGTCGACCTTCCCCGTAATGCTGCCAAGGATTTCGAAATACTCTCCTGCAAGCTTTGCTTTACGTATCCTAACTTTTTTCACATTTTTATAGTGCTTACTAACAACTTGTTTTTGTAAAAAAGCTGACATCCTATCAAGTTGATATTTAAAAACCTTTAGATCTTCATTTTTAAGTGGTTTCACTTTGTGATAGGCATTTATCTCTTTTGAAACTTTTAGATGATTACTGTAGTCGTTAAATTTTTCGTATAAAGCGAGTAATGCTAAGTTAATCTCAAGAATTTCTTCTGGATTATTCGTTGTTTTCTTAGCAGAAGAGAATGTTTTTTGTGAATTTGTTTTCTGTCCCTTATCCGATTGAAGCTTCCCAAGAGTGATAAGTTTCTTTGTAATATTACCACCGGTAGACTTGTAAAACTTGATTCCCTGTTGAGGCTTTCCTGCAGCGGCATAAAAGGCGGCCAAGTCATCTGCTACCTTTGATGACATATCCACGTATTTACCCGACTTGCTTTTAGCGTAAACTTCTTTCATCTTAGCGATTGCTCTATTAAACTTTCCTTTTCTGTAATAACACCAGGCCAAGTTATAGGAATCTTTTGTCCACCATGTTGAATCTTTTTGATAGGGCAGCGCCCTTTCATAAAGAGGAGCAGCCAGCCCATATTTTCCATCACTAAAATATAGCTCTGCAAGTGCCGATTGCGATTTCACCCTGACTTTTGACTTGGGTTTTGAGTACTTAATTGAATATTGCAAGTACTGTCTGGCCTTTTTAAATTCTTTAAATTCTTTCGAGTTAAAAGCCATAATATAGTAGACTTCACCCTTTCCACTAAATTTCTTGAACTTGCCAATAATACTTTTGCAAATTGACTGCGCCTTATTAAAATAGGCTTTTGACTTACTAAAGAACTTCTTTCTATTGACTGTTCTTTTTTGACTAACGCTTAATCTCAAATATTTGTCATTTTCTCTTTCTTTAAGATGTCTTGCTTTTTCTAAATTGAGCTCAGCGAGTCTTAATAGCAACCTGGGATTTCTTCCCTTTGATTGTTTCGAAAGTCTAGATACTTCTCCAATTTCTTCATCGATAACCTGAAGTAATGCCCCTCTTTTATCAGCGTAGGAGCTAAAAGAAATTGTACATAAAAATACCGTTAGTAAAATAATCTTATTCATTATCGACACTCATTTCCAAGGGCAAATACATAGTCTCCTAATTCATCAACCCAAAACTCTCCATTGAAAGTCCAAAAATATTGTTTTTCATTTCTAGATATAAATTTAACATCACCTCTTTTTCTCTCTCCAGGCTCTTCTGTGTACCTAAATAGATCTGCCTTTCTCCTCGCTAGAACTTCTAGCTTGATATAACTCATTTGCTGAAAAGCTTTTTTCACTTGTAGGTGTGTTACTACTAAACGCCTTCTAACATAGCTTCCCACTAACTTTTTCTGAACTTTTAATGAGTCCAAAGTGTTCTTCAGGAGAAATGTGTTAAATGGTGTTCTCTTTAATTTTTTTAATTCGGAAAACTCATGTCTTCCAGTCATTAAGGACTCTATAAGATCATTGTAGGTAGCTCCATGAACGATTGATTTCATAAACCTATTTAAAAGACGATTTCCTTTAATAGGTCCTTTTGTAGCTAGCCTTCCTAACTTGTAATAGAAATTATAGTCCCTGCCATTTGATTTAATAAATTTAGCAATTCTTTGATTTCGTTTTAAATATCTCTTATAAAAACTATCTACTACCTTCTTTGCATCACCATAAAGACAAAGCTCCATATAAGACAATGCTTCCAGAATATGAATCTCAGGATTAAAGATATGATCTAATACAGGAGCACTGTAGGTAACAAGTTTTCCAAGCGTCCTATTATAATTTTTACGGTAGTAAGAATTCCAGGCCTCTTCAAAAAGTATATCAGGCCAAACAAAGGAGCTCTTTGGCAGGTCAAGGTAAGTAAGGTTTGAGCGCTCATATCTTTTCGCAGCAAAATGAGCTCTAGCAATACCAATAAGGCATTCATCCTTGGTAACCAATAGTTGTCTAACTTGCAGCTTGTCACTCGTTTGGCCAAGACTATCATCTGTCACAGCGATACATCTTTTAAACATATCAATGGACTTTCTTTGCAGTCCAAGTATGCTGTATGCGGATCCCTCTAGAAGCCTTGCGAATGGGGCCATCGAGTGCTTATCATTCATTCCTCTAATATATTTCAATGCCTTTTTATATTTACCAATTCGAAAAAACTTCTTGGCCAAAATATAATTAACACTAGGAGAATTAGATCTACTTAAGATTTCCACGGGAAGTAATTCAAACTGTCTAACCCCTACATTTAATATGATTTCATCTAGGGCCATATCTAGCTCTGGAGTAAGATTTGCTCCCCCGGTAGAGGTCATATATTCTTTTATTAGCGGAATCGAGGCATAGTAATTTCCTGCCTCTACTAGGTGTACAACCATTCTTCCAAATTTATTTACATTTCCTCTGGTTCCGTGGCCAAAAATTAAACTTGCATCTCTATATCCAGCAAAAGAAAATTGTGGAATCAAAAGTGTGATTAATACAATAAGTTTGAACATCCTGTTCGCCTTGTATAAGTTTAAAATGAAAACTGCAGTGAAGCAGTTAAATCAAAATTATCATTCCATGTTTTTTTGGTTTCGAGGGTTCTAAACCCTGCCTTTTGTACCTTGTAATGTATTGCAGTCAAATCCATTCTGAGAGCGACAAGCTTAGATAGATACCAACGAATGTGTGTATTCCACATCACCCCTGTATGGTCTTCCACTTGCTTATTATGGTTTCCACCATTATTTAAAAACTCAAGCCGATTATTTTCTTCTTGAGTCCTAGCTGCTCCAAGACCAAAAACCCAGTCGTAGTACATTACAATATTAAAAGTGTTTATTTTTGAATAAAATGGTGACCACAGTAGCATGCCGCCAAAGTAGTTTTTAGTTCTTCTATAAAGGGGAACAACTCGCAATGCCTTTACTGCGTCAAAGGTAGAATTTGTAGATCCAAAATTCGCGGAATAAAGAAGCTCTACTCCAAAACTCTCACTGAAAAAATAACCAAGCCTACCTTGTCCGTTTTGTGCAGTAACAAATGCACCTGATGTTGTAATACCACCACCAAAGGTTAGGTAAACCCTAGACTTCTTTCTGTATTTTCGATTTTGCAAAACATAAACTTCTTTATCTGGATCAAGCCAAGAAAAGTTGTAGTATGTTGAGCCCTCACTTGCAAAACTTTTGCTAATGGGGACGACTAAATAAATCATCACTGCGAGCAAATAAAATTTTTTATTCATAGAAATTACCTGACTAGATTCAAAAATTTATAATGTAACTTATTATAATTTTAACATGATCCAGCCAAAGAGGGGTAGCAGCAAATATTATGTGCAAATTTTTTGATAAATACACGACTGGCAATGACTGACATTTACTTGATCTAACTGTGCAAGTTTTTTCCAGTGGCCAAAAATGTATTCTACAATTTGTTCATAGCTAAGGCAGATACTCTTCTTTGCCCTTTTGTCGAGGTAAGCAATTACAAGTTCAGTAGATGATGACTTCGGTATGATATTAAGTTCGTAATGGCCAAGCGCATAAAGATAGAGTTGAAATAGGTAAACTTCTTCCTTCGAATCTCTTCCAGTTTTAAAATCCCAAATCTGAGAATTACAATCAGATTTATCCTTTGGCAGTACCACTAAATCCGGTGTGCCTGAAACCATGTGACCAAACACGGGAAATTTTAAATCCTTTTCACTGATATATTTAAACTCGGCTTCCCCACCCGTTAGCTCTGATTTAACCCACTCGAGTATTGGTTTATCGTCGCTTCCTTCATAGGTCAGTGGGATTACCCACCTATTTTTAATCATCTTAGAAATATCTAAATGAAGCTGGCTTCCCCTTTCAGCAGAACTTTTTACAACGACTTCTTCGCCTTCAGTCTTACCAGCTCCAATATTCACACCGAGCAAATCAAACTTTTCAAGATCTGTTTGATCAATACGGCAAATATTTTGTAAATAGAATTTTCGAGGGCACTCAACAATCGTTGTTAATCTTGTAACAGAGAGATCAGAGGTCAGCACTAAATCATTATCTTTAGTCAATTTTTCACACAGGCCCATCCTTGATATATGAAATAGTGGTGGGATTTCCTTGGCCTGAGTGTCTTCTACTTTTTCTGATCCTGACTTCTGTACTTCTACCATCTGATTGTAAAGAGCAAGCTCGTTGTCAAAAAATGAGCGCAATCCACCTATCCAAGAATTTTGATACATTCCATTAATTGAAAGATCAATCCATGTCAGAGAATCTTTTGCTCTTGTACATGCTACATAAAATAGCCTCTTGTCCTCTGAAAAGTCTTTCTTTCTTTTTATTTGTCTCTCAAGAATATATGCAGGACTCATGTAAAAATCTTTTTGAGACTCACTTTTTTTCCATTTAAAACTACCAGGAATGCTCCCCAATAAATCCTTTGAAACGACTGTCCTACCATTGGAATATATTCCTCCAAGTAGCACGTGATCGAACTCCAATCCCTTGGAGGCATGAGTGGTCATGATTTTGATTTGCTCTGGACGAGCGCCGTATTCAAACTCGAAAGAATACTTACCATCAAAATGAGTTTTTAACTTCCTCCACACATTTTCAATATCAGAACAAGTGGTAAGACATAGATCTTTAATTAACTGTAAATTATTAGAAAAATTTGAATTGGAAATACCAAGTTTATAAATAAATTTTTGGAATGAATGGTAGAGTCCAAGTACCTGAATATCTGCACCCCATTGTTCAATATTCTTTACAAGATCTAAATCAATACTTGTATCCAGAACTTTCAAATAACCAGTAAGCACTTCAAAGTAAAGCCTATCATCTTCACGATCTAAAAGTGAGCTAACAAGTAAGTAGAAAATACCAATAACTGGATCCTCTCTGCTTGGTATTTTAATTTGAGCGGTAAAGCTAATATCTTTTTCAATCAAAAATTTAATTAGGTAGGACGATGGAGCTAGGTTTTTATATAAAATGGCAATATCTTCATCTGGCAGCTTACTTTCTAAAATCTCTTCAATTTTAGTGACCATGGCCTTCGCTTCTAATCTATTTGCGATAACAGCTGTGGGCTTTTTAATACCTTGATCCATAGGAGAAATAACACTGGTCACATGTCCGCTATCAGACCTTTCTTCAATTGGACAAATCTGATCACTTATTTTTATTTCAAACTTATCTACACCTTTAAATCCTGCTCCCAGTTTAAATAAGTAGCGAAAGAAATTGTTATTAAAGTTAATAACCTTTCCTGTTGATCTATAATTGTTGCTTAATTCAAGGACTGAGCTGACAAGTTTCTTTGTTCCTAAAAATACGTTTAACTCTCCTCCCCTGAAACCATAAATTGCTTGTTTTACATCACCGACAAAATAGGCCTTATCGTAATCACCTCCAATCAACTTGTGAACAATTGAATATTGCGCTTCGGAGGTATCTTGATATTCATCTATTATAAAATATTGATATTTCTCTTTGATAGAATCAACGACTCCATCATGTTCTAGGGCCTTTAAAACAAAGTACTCTAAATCGGCATAAGTTAAGCCCTGATACTCATGGTAATGAGTTTCAATATATTTAATGAGCTGGACGACTCCCTCATTCCAACCTACGAATTGGCCTTGATCATCAGATAGGTATGCGCCAAAGTCATCAGCGTATTTTACAAGCAATTCTCGCAGCTCTTTAGCTTCGGCCATCAACTCCCTAACTTCAATCAACCCAGACTTCTCAGTTGGTGCCCTAACGCCCTTGTATTTTACAAAATGATCCAAGTAACGTTGATAGCTATCCCAATCTTTAATTTGCGTTGAGCACAGTAAGCTTGAAAGTTCATCTAAATATCCAAACCACTTCTTGTCGCTTTGATCACTAAAATTACTTAAAAATCCATCTTTTAACTGTGGAAGGTATTTCCAATCATGTAATTCAAATATTTGCCTCATAAGATCAGAAAAACCTTGAGCTGATTCTTGACTACCCTGCCAATCGATTCGAAGAGAGGGATCTTGAAAAATGCTATATAGTGCACCAATCGTTTGCTGATCATGAGAAAGAAATATTTCACTAAGTAAATCTTTTCTACTTTTAACCCAATTTAGAAATAGATCTTCAATTCTTTTTTTCTGAGCTACTTCTGAAATTATTTCAAAGTCCGATCGAATTGCAGGAGCATACCCTTCTCTTAATAACTTTGAGCAGAAACCATGAATAGTAGTTATATTTATAAGTGAAAACATCGATTGCACTTCACTCCAGACTCCACCATGCTCTTTAACCTTACTTTCAATCTCTCTAGAAACTCTTATTGATAGCTCACCTGCCGCCTTTCTAGTAAAAGTCATCAAAACCATACTCTGGAAAAGTTTCTTTAATTTTTCGAAAACAAGTTGCTGGTCGCTCGAATCTTTTTCAATGATATCTTCAATCAAAAAAATCAAATGATTCACTAAAACAAATGTTTTTCCTGAACCGGCACCGGCCTGAAGAAGGACTCCTCCCTTTGATTTTATGGCCACCATTTGCTCGTCATTAGGAGATGTCAACGTCGACTCCTTTTGAGCAAATTGGTGAAAAATCGCAGTACTTGCAAGCTGCACTCGAACTCGGCAGTGGCAAAAAGGAAGTATCACTTTTCATCTTTTCAATTGTGCTATTTAAAAACACTTCAAACTTCGAAAGCTCATCCCCAAAAGAATATGGTCTCCATCCTTCAAGTCCCCCCTCTTTTTCAGAGAAAAGAAGTGACTTCTGAGGCTCTTCTAAATTTAAATAGCCTGTCCCAATGGTTTTAAAGGTCTTGCTTAATAAAAGTGGATAAACCCAGCCTTGAACTTTTTCAAATTTTTTAAACTGACCAATTGCAGGTATTGATGATGAAGATCTTTTAAAATCAATAACGGCACTCTTTTCATTCAAATGAATAATACAGTCTGCCCTTCCATAAACCTCTACATCACAAAAAACATGCTCGAGTTTTTTTTCAAACTCAAAGGTTGTATTTGAATCTAAGTTTAATAGAAATTGGATTCCGAGCTTTGAGCGATTTGTTATCTCTCGTTTGTATTTATCAATATATATTTGATCAACATTCTTTTTATTCGAGCAGAGAAACCCATTAATGATCTCTTCTACGACCTTTAGAAAACTAGTCGTATCCCACTTATTGAAAGCAGTTAAATACTTTTGCACAACTTTGTGCTCTAAGTCCCCTAACTCAAAAGCTTGAAGCTCAGAAGCTAGGGAAATATTTGAATTCAATTTTTTATGATATCTTAAAAAATACTTCCTTGGACAATCAAGATATAACTGCAAGCTTGTAGGGGAAACTTTCTCTAGTCTAATACTTTCAGCAGTAACATCCCATGGGCGAGGAGCATGCTTTACACTTCCAATTTCAAAATACTCTAAACTACAATTTCGAAGTATTTCATTCCAATCTAAACTTGAGTCTGCAACTCCGCCCTCTAGAAGCAAAACAGTATTTTTCTCCCCAATAAAATCTAAAATTTCCTCTTTTAATATACAAAAATCAAACTCAGGTCTTCTAATAGGGCCCAAAGCGCAAAGAGATTTTTCTAATTTGTCTGGGTAATCACTTTGCATAGATCTAATCGATGAAAGGTGACTTGCCACCACTAGTATATTTGTTTTACTAGCATCTCTTACAATAAGATCATCTACAGTAAATACCTCCCCCGACATATCTTTACTGAGAGGCAAGAAATAATTACGCGGTAAATCCAGTATGGCAATTTCTTTAAAAAGATCTAACTCAAACCTCGAAATTTCATCATGATCATCTGATAGCTCTACCCACTCATCAAGAATATCATGAACTATTGAAACCACTTTTATATATTTAAAATTTGTCTTCTGAAGACTGTCTTTAAGTAAACTCTTTAACTTTGAAATATTTGAGTTACCTGAATCAATACTTTGGTACAGCTGCCCAAAGACCTGCTCAACTTCGTCTTCAAATAGGTCTACTTGACCTTTTGAAAATAGATTCTTCGTAGGTATCTCATAGAAGGCTTCAATTTGAGTTTTCTTTGCCCCAAGATAGAGGTCTACTCCTTGCTCTTCATCACAGGTCGTTAGAAAATCTCTTAAAGTTTGAGATAACATACCTTTTGGAAACTTAGCACAATTGATACTTTGAACACTGGTCTCAGCACTATCCTCGACTTTAGATAAATCAACAAACCATGAAATCCAATCACTCATGATGGCCCTGTGAAGAGCTCTTTTAGGAAAGGGGATAAGGACATTATTTCTAATAGAAAAGGCTTTGATATAATCAATTTGGTTGGCACCAAGATGACTAAAACCCCAAAATACAAATTGCCTTCCACTGGAGTCAGTCTCCACCTCAGGAGCAGGAGCCCGAAGAGTTTCTGCCAATTTAGCATATGAAGCCTGCTCATCAATAAGATCGAGGTTTTGGGAAATTTGATAAAACGTCCTGACAGAATTTGCCATCTTCTCGGTGTAATGTTCCCAAATGGGTGAGAGAAATTCGTGATCAATAGTAAATGATCTTAAATCAGTAAATAATTTAAAAGCAGAAACGAATTGATTATATTCTCCACTTCCCCACATATTCTTCCACACAGCTGCCATGACAAGCATATAACTAGATTTAGTTTTGATACTTTGTGGTGAAGTAGTGCCAAGGTTTTCTTTCATTTGATTTGAAATAAATTTATTAATGGTTAATACTTCACAGCTTTCTGATAAATCGTGACCCATAAGTAAGCTTCTAACGTGGTCAGCTTTCTTGGGACTTGGTGTGATGAAAACCAAATCACCAGTCTGTGATTTTTTACATTGGGATAAAAAATCGTGGGGTGTTGAATAAAGGGCCACTACAGGGGTTTTTGCCATGATCCTTTGTATCAACTCTTTTAAAATTTGAAGAGAACTTTCTTGATCTGTCGAGGCGCGCTATTTCTTTGGAAATTTGTATCCGTACCAAGCGGTGCACTTCACTAAGCATTGGTCGGGATTTAGAAATGGCCTTCTAATTGATAGGAGAATACCGCTCAAGTCTGCCTTAAGGTCTAGAATCTCTGCATTTCCACTATTAAATGGAAGTGCATCAATCGCCTCCTTACCAACTCCCATCATGGAAATTATCTGAATTCCACACTTTAAACCCACACGGCAACTAACAGAGCAATGTTGCGTCTTGTCTGAAAAAGGCATCTTGGTAGCGGCGATTCTATTTATTTCCGCACCATAGTTCTTATAGGCACAAACTGAATCAACAATAACTGATCCAGAAGAGACCAAGAAGGGAAACCTTGCATATGAATTAAATGCCATGAAAAAGCAGAAGATAGAAATAATAGTGCTTTTGTATACTCCGTTCAAACCTGACCTTATTTTTTTGATTTCAGGTATTTATATATGAAAGGGGGCTTGGAACCTAATTCAAACCAAGGTTCATGAAAAAAATACAGACTAAAAGATCCTTCGAAGAAGGCCTTGTCCTTTGAACGGTGAAGAAAAACGGGAAAATATTTGAGATTCCTCGTAAAAGCCGCAGAAATTTTCTGCTCTAGAACCCCAGGCCCAAGCAGATGAAATCAGAGATGGTTTTTTGTATATGATATTTTTCCCTGCTTTTTCATAAGACTTCCACTGTTTTCCCTGATTAGGAAATTCAATCGGTCTGGCCGCGGTTGAAGTGACAAGGACTAAAGTTTCCTTGTCCTTATTCAACATCACTTTTTTTATATTGAAATGAAGCGAGTCTAACTCAAGAAGAATCTCTCTGGCCTTTCCAATTTTATTTTGTGCTAGTGCACGCTCGAAACTAAAATCTCTTACAATTAGAAAATTAAATGGTTTATTCCGTCTTTGGATCTCAGTTAAAACCATGTCGGCATTATTCAAAATACTTGAATAACACCCATTTCCTCTACAAGATTTATCATAGTATATTTTTCCAGCTGAAAATTTCTTTTTATCCTGGAAATGGAAAAGATCCTCTGAAGCTTTTGGCTTTTCAACCATCTCCAGAATAGTAGTTTTGTGGTAATATTTTTTAAAATTCTCACAGCCCAAAAATTTTCTTAAACCTTGATCCTTATGTGCCCCTATTTCGAAAAATACAACATCATGTCCTTTCTCCTGAAAGTCACTCCAAATAGGTTTATGGTTTAAATCTTCACAATTGCCTTTAATATTTGCCACCCCTAGCATTTGAGAGTTAAAGCTCTCTGTCGAGGAAGGTCTAATATTGTAGAGATTATAGTTCCAAAGTTTTCCACCACATGAATATGTTTCAAAAGATGTTTTTCGACTTGCTTCTTGATATGAATATCGAAGCAGTGCTAAGTGCTCCTCAGCTAGCCCCGCTATTTGAAACCAGACAACTGTTTGTGGGTCAGTATCAAAAGTGTGTCTCTCCATATTTAGAGAGGCAATTTGTGAGCAACTCAGAAGAAAAAATAAACATGGCCACAATCTAGTCAAAGCGATTCGTCCTTTCTTTCTATGACTATAAAAAACCAGTTTAGTGATTGATCGAAAAAAAGCAAAGATAAACTAAAGCACAGTAGCGCCAGCAGAAGAAAAGAATTATTTGTACTACTGAGGTACCATATAAGAGAACCACAACAACCCACAAAAAATAGCCCCGATAGGCACAGCTTTTTCATGGCGATTTTATTTCTCGGAGCAATGTACCTTAGCGCCATCCCTGAGGCAAAAATGCCTAAACAGCCTGTGATATAGGCGAAAGCATTGGGAAAATATTTAGCTGAAGTGACTCCTACAAGGGGTCCGAGAAAGAACACTTTCTTACCAACGGCCATTTGTTTCTTTTGAAGGAATGGATCTTCGACTTTTCCAGTCAACAATAACATTCCGGCATATGAGAAAAAATATAGGCCAGCTACAGCACCAACAAAACCATTTTTAAAAACTGGTCCCAGTTGAATATTGAATAATAGAACCATGCAATAAAAAACGAGTGAAAAGGCAGCGATAACCTTATGTAAAGTTCTCCACTTAAAAAATGGAGAATTAGGAATTATGCGAAATGAATTTGCTACGAGATAGGCAGAGGTGAGTCCAAATGCGGCAAGCTGCGCAGCGATCATTGGTTTAATTTCTAGCATATTAGCTTACCTTATAAAAACTTTGTATAATAACAAAGCAAAATATTTCAAAGTAAGCTTGGGAGAAAAGATGGACGGTAGTGCAGCACTAGCCACTCGTGAAATAATGTGGGCAATTCCTGACTCGTTTAAATTGGCGATGTATGTATTATTTTTTATTAGTACAGGCATCATGTTTAAAGGCCTTTTTGAAAAATTAAGCTATATTTCCGGAAAAAAGGGAGTTTCTGCTCTCACTGCTCTAAAACCTGGAGCTGGATTAGTTCCAGCGCTTTCAGAACTAAGATGGGATAATTTTCTAAAAACACTTTTTCTTCAAGGAAAAGTACCCAGAGATAAAAAAGTAGGGGCCTTCCACGCCCTAATATATTATGGCTTTCTTATTTTGTGGATTGCTACTGACCTTGTGGCCATTCACGCCGATACACCTTTTAAAATTTTTCAAGGCCCACTTTATATCGTCATAAGCTTTCTGGCAGATATTGCAGGAATCATGGTACTAATAGGTCTTTTTCTTGCCTTTAAACGAAGATACGTTGAGAGACCAAAGTATCTTTCAGCAACTAATCCAAATCGTGAAAGATTTATGTATGGAACTCTAGCTAACCTAGTTGTAGTTGGTTACTTGATTGAAGGATTTAGAATTATGGGCACCGGCATGCCAGCCGGTGAAAAACTTTGGGCGCCAATTGGATACACGCTAGCGCTTTCACTTCAGGGTCTGGCCCTTAGTGACGGTACCCAAGCAATCCTTTACCAAGGCTTATGGTTTTTTCACATGGCAATGACAATGATTTTTATTGCCAGTATTGGATACACAAAATTTTCACATTTTATTTTTCTTCCATTTGCTTCACTAATCACTCCTGCAAGAAGAGGTGCCATTTTAGGTGCCATGGACTTTGAAAATGAAGAGGCTGAAACTTTTGGTCTAGGTAAACTATCAGAGTTAACAATGAAAAATCGGCTAGACACAATTTCTTGCGTCGAATGTGGTCGTTGTACCCAAGCATGTCCAGCTGAATCTGCAGGAAAACCGCTTGATCCCAAATTGATAATCACAAAACTAAGAGATTTTGCTGAGGGAGTAAAAAAATCAGGTGAACCCGATGGCGATATTTGGGAAAAAACATTATATACCACAAACGAGCTAGACTCATGTACTACCTGCGGTGCTTGCATGGAAGAATGCCCAGCGAACATTGAACACGTCAGCTTGATAATGGAGGCAAAGAGATACAAGGTTCTTACCCTTGGAGAAATACCTCCAGCTGCCGGAGACGCTGTTAACAAGATAAAAGTAAACGGAAACCCATGGGGAATAGCTCAAGATGAGAGATTTGGCTGGGCCGAAGGTGTAGATGTTCCCATTGCGGAAACCGGCAAGAAGGTAGACTATCTTTACTTTGTTGGCTGTGCTGGATCACATGATGATGCAAATAAAAAAGTCGTTGTCGATACAGTTAAATTATTCAATGCTGCTGGAGTTGATTTTGCTGTTATAGGAAAAACAGAAAAATGTTGTGGTGATCCTATTAGAAGAATTGGGGATGAATATTCTTACTTTGAAGTTGCCATTGATAATATTGCTAATATTAATCAATATGATTTCACTAAGATTGTGTCCCACTGCCCACACTGCTTACATACAATTGGAAAGGAATACTCCCAATTTGAAGGTGGTAACTTCGAAGTCATTCACCACTCTGAACTTTTAAATGAACTACTAAAAACAGGTAAGCTAAAACCTAAGAAAAATATTGATGAAGAGCTTACATTTCATGATCCATGCTATCTGGGACGTCACCACGGTGAATACGATGCTCCAAGAAAAGTATTAGAAGCAATTCCAGGGGTTAAAATAAAAGAGATGGAAAAAACCAAAGACACAGCTAGATGCTGTGGCATGGGTGGCGGAAATATGTGGTATGAGCTCCCAGAAGGTGACCACCTTGCTCTTAATAGGCTTGAAGATATTGCTGAAATGAATACCGAAAAGCTGGCTACAGGTTGCTCCTATTGCTTGATCAATTTTAACTCTTCGAAGGGACAAAACTCTAAAACAGAAAACCTAGGGGTTGAAGATATCGCAAATATTTTGGCAAAATCAGTGCTCTGATAAAATTTTTACATTTTTATCTATTGTGGTTATTACATTAACCACAATTAGTAACACTTTTGGTGCACAGAAATTTACGGGTTTAGTTGGAGGTCTTGAGGAGCTTATCGAATTATCGAGCAGATCCTATACTCAAGCACTAACTGAAGTAAGCCAAAAAAATATTGATGAGAAAAAATTAGCCGAACTTAGTCAATTCTCACTCTCCCCACTTTTCACAGCGAGCTTACTACTTCACACAGATAAAAAAGTTCTAAGCCTCATTGGTAAAGATTTTTGCAACTTCTATTCATTTCTAGAGGCAGGAATGCTCAAAGGCCCTAGCGGTGAAATAACTAGAGTCTTATTAAGTGTTCCTAGAAAAGATGGATCCAAGGCACTAATATATGTTAAGAAGAAGCATTACCTGGCCCATATTCGTAAGTCTAGTTGTGGGGATCACAAATTAATAGCCCAAAGATTCACTAAGAAAAACTTTAAAACGACCCTTTCAAAACTAGATTTTTCTCTTCCAAAGTCAAAAAAACAATGCTTAAAAATGGCAAATGAATGGGTCGGCAGCAAAAACATTGCCTATGTCTGCTCAATTTCTCACTGGGTAAATAGTATTTCAGATTATGAAATGGAACTTCAGACAATAAAAAGTGAAAATTTCTCACTAAGAAGTGATATAGAATCAAAAATTATAAGGGCCAATAATTATCGTGGAAAAATGAACAGATACCAAATCGGATTTTTTAGAAATCTTTGTCAAAATATTGATAATCTGAATGCACTTTGTAATCAATATTCAGCTAAGGGATTTTGGAATAAAGTGATTAATGGTGAATCTCCCATATATAATCTCAAATATCGCTGCCAAGGAATTTTAAACAAAGACCATCTTAAAAAAGAAGATTACGCCAACTGTACATTGAAAATGGATCAAGACAATTCAGTTTGCCACTTTGCTGGAAATAAAAGATATCCATCTTTCTTTCCAAGACCTTCATGTTCTGAAGTATCAATTGCACTCGAAAACTCGCATCTCTATGCGAACTATCAAGACTGCCCAGGAAGAATCGATAAACATATTATAAGTACTGTTAATAGAATTATCAAACATTACAAAACAAAGAATTTCGACTCTGATTCAAGTACGTGTGCCACTGATCCAACTTCTGAATATGTTGATCTAAATTTAGAATTTGGTCATCAAAGAGGCTGGGATATCAAGTATTGCTACTACGATAAAATTAGAGCTGAAAAACTGTGCTACCCCACACTTTTAGGATCACATCCAAAAAGTGAATATAGCGAAGAAAAAACTATACACAAAATTTTGGCCCGGCTTAAAGGCATCACCAGCGAAGAAAAATGCACGCTAATAAATAAGAAAAATTACAACCCTAAACGGCTTGCCCATGCTCATGGCTGCTTTATCCAATACGATGACCAGAAGTGTACAACAACTCACTGTCCTAAAAAAATCATGTATCGAGGAAAGGAAATTACAGGCATTGAAAAGATTGGCAATAGCTACCTTGAATTTACTTCGCATTCATACAAAACTTCTAAGTTTTCTCTACTTGCTATACTTCAAGAGCAATTAAAGTTGAGTCTTAAAAAAATAAGAAATTTAACTCAAGCCCGTGAGTTTTTAAAATCCACAAATAGTCATATAATCATTGGCATCGGCTGTTTAGAACAAATTTATCCACAGAAATTCAAAATTGTTTCTTTTAACCAATGTAATCCAATTACTTTTATATTAGATGGTATGATTGAGGACAACTTACGAGCAAAACTAATTTTCAGAAGTGCAATTGATGATGTACATTCACCTCGAATTATTGAGTGGAGCTATATTTTTAATTCCATAAAATCATATCAACAGCTTCATCCCAAAAAGGAATGGGGGTTATATGGACTTCATTAAAACCTTTGTAATCACTGCTCTGGCCATAGCATCTAATTGCGGTCATACAAAAGAAAGTAAGCCTAAGGTACTGAGCACCAAACAAGACATTTCGAGAATTAGATTCATTACAGGTGATGGGAAATTTACATTTTATCAAAGAAAATCTGGTCCATTATACGTCTCTACAAATTATGCCGTTAAAAAAGTATTAGATGGGGAGTCAGATTCATTATTTTTAATGAGTGGAAGTGCAGTAAGAAAAAGGCTTATTGTTGAAAATATTGACCATTATTATGGTTTACATAGTTTAAATGAAATCCACAATATATTCACAACAACAATCGATGGAAAAAAAGTTACCAAAGTTGGGCAGGGCCTATACCCAAAACTGCAGTTAAGCGATCAATGGATTTCATACTACCTGCCACACCATAAAGAAATTAAAGTGAAATTTCTTGAAGATTTAGATATATCTCTAAGTATCAGTCTCAATGTTAATCATGATCATTATTTTTCACCACAAGTAATGATGCTTTCACAGAACCATATTCTGTATACTGATAAAAATGCCAATGACCAAACGGGACTCTTTCTATTTGAGAAAGATCAAAAGAAATCAAAACTAATATATAAAACGCCAGTCGCAGGAGTAAAGGTGGAGCTTTGTGAAACCAACAAATATATCATCTTTGGCAAATTTGGAGCTTTTTCTACAAAGGCTGGATCAACTATTTCTGTACTCAAAAAAGGTCCCGATATTAGTATCGAAAATCAAACAATTATTTACTCATCTAAACAAAATGATATAGGGAATATTATTTGTAATGACCAAGATGAAGTATTTTTTGTGAAAGATGTATCACTTGCAGGGGACTTCCAAAGAAAACACGATGCTTTCCTTGTAAAAATAGAAAGTAAAAAACTTTCCCGATTAACAAACTCAGCCGATGTTACACAAATTTTTGATTTAGATGGCCGTATTCTGGCAGTGTCGAAAGGGAAATACTTAGTCCTTCGAGGTGATTATAAAACAGCAAAGGACTCATTAAATGAATAGAAGTCTATTTGCAATTTTGTTGTTCTTTTCCTCACAATTGCAGGCGGGTGACAATCTTCTAAATCTTATTGAGCTAGAGATTGCCAAATTCGACGATGTTGAAAAGACTACTGCCTTAAAAAAAATAAAAGAGATAAAGGCACTTGAACCCAAAATACCAAAAAAAGAGTTTCTCTTCATTGTAACTTCAACTACCTTTAATACATTACTTGAATACAAGTATCCTGTTAAACCTACCCATAAATTTGATGAAGAAGTTTTTGCAAAATTGGAAAAAAAGCAAAATCATTATAAGGCATTCCCTTTTACAACCTGGATAATGAAAAATTTAGTTCATGATATTAAAGAAAGTATTAATCCTGCATATTTAAAAGGAAATAAAAAAGCTAAATATGTTCAGCCCCAAAAATTTAAAAGAATAAGACTCCTTTTGCCTATTACATCCATTTTTTTAGGCACTACTAAGTCAGATATTCACAGCTTTATTATTCCATGCTACCAGCAGATTTTAAGCACTATTTCTTTTAACTTAAGACTTTATGCTCAACTAAACCCTGAAATGAAAGAGGTGGAAAAAGAAGAAGAGGAAAAAGAAGAAGAAGAGGAGGAGGAAGAAGAAGAAGAAGAGGAGGAAGAAGAAGAAGAAGAAGAGGAGGAAGAAGAAGAAGAAGAAGAGGAGGAAGAAAATACGGACAGCGACGAAGATGAAGAGGAAGAGGAAAAACTTGATAAAGTGCTAGAGTCAATTATTCCTATTCAGAAAAAAGCACAACCGAGTAAGCCACCTGGTTGGAAACCTGAAGAAGAATAACCTGACTTCAGGAGTAAAAAATGACTGTTTCATGAGTTATACCTAATTAAACAAGCGTAAAAATTGAATTATCACCCAACCTGACTGGTCATCACAAAAACAGTATCTTTTGGTCAAGTAATTTGGTTATTAATTTTTCATAATTATTCAATTCACTGTAGTGACAAGGCCTTTAGATTTAAATAACATTTATTACTAATAAATTAAAAAGGGGTTCTCTATGAAATATTTTCTTTTAATGATGCTACTTGTATTAAATCTCTCATGTGGAGGAAATTCCACTTCATCCTCTGGAGTAAGTTATTCAGGTCCGGGTTCAAATTATAGCCTAACTGTAAATGAAGTAGGAGGTAGTTTTTCACTCACGGAGTCTGATGCTGGTTGGACTGTCACTGGGGAATTCGAAGAACTCAATTCAGGGTTTGGTAAACTCACAACTACAACTCAAACAGTTATTGCCGGCTCTCCTCCTGCTGTAAATTCTGTTCATTATGTATTTTTAGTTCCTGGACTTACGGCCATGCTACAACTTTCAGGTTCTACACAACTTACTCCTACTATAATAGCAGGTAGCTGCCCAACAGATAACTTTGAAGGCAATTGGCTCTTCCTTAATGTCGATGCTGCTTACGATATTACAACTCAAGATACCTTCGGAACTTTTTCCTCTAATTATGCTACAGGAGCAGCCTCTCTTCCCACTAAATACATGGTTGATGGCACTGTCTTTGGATCGGCTTCATCACTTGGAATCTTCACATGCTCTAATGGGGTTGGAACTGTTGATACTGCAAGAATGTACATGACTGATGGAGGAGCAATTGTAAACACAGATGTCAATACAGCAGCTAATAGCCAATTTATTGTGGCCCTTGAAAAAAAGGCAATTTCAAACATCACTGGCTTAGATGGATCGTATATTGGTTTTGTAAATACAGCTAGTGGTACTGCTCTCTATTCTGTCACAGCGACTGTGACAGCTGGAGTAATAGCAATAACTTCTATCAACCCCGAAACTGAGGCGGCTGATGGCAATATCAGTACTAGTATGACCATGGCCAACATCAACACTCCATCAGATGGCTTTATGACCGGAACTTTTGGATCATCTGCTGCTGCATGTATGGGCGTTCAAGGAATCAATAGCTCAACAAAAAACTTCATCATGTGTGGAGCTCCCGATCCTGGAACCGCAACAGCTATTTATAATGTTGTACTAATTTCAAGATAATTTTTTATGGGACCTTCGCCATCGAGGGTCCCTTTCATTTTAATCTAATCGACCCTTCTAATTCACATCTAATTGCACCGTAGCTAGAGGTAGTTTAATATGCTATGATCCACCTTAATACAGTGAAATACCTTGGATAAAAATATGGGATTAAGCAAAAAACCTTACCGTGGAACGCGAGATTTTTTTCCTGAAAATAAGAGAATTCAGGACTATATATTTGAAAAATGGCGTTTTAGCGCAGAGCAGTTTGGTTATGAAGCCTATGATGGCCCCTTCCTTGAAGAAGTTGATCTCTACAGAGCTAAGTCAGGGCAAGAGCTTATCGATGAGCAAATTTACTCATTCACAGATCGGGGCGAGAGGTTTGTGGCAATACGTCCAGAGATGACCCCTACCCTGGCACGGATGATTTCTGGGGTCCACACCAACCTGCCTAAACCAATTCGTTGGTACTCTATCCCAAACCTTTACCGATATGAAAAACCTCAACGTGGAAGACTACGAGAGCATTGGCAATTTAATGTTGACGTCTTTGGTGCTCCCGAAGGTTTGGGAGAAATTGAAATTGTTCAGCTTATTGCCCACGTTTATCAAAGCTTTGGTGCAACTAGTGAACACTTCGAATTACTAATCAATGACCGCAAGTTTGTGGATTTTATTTTTAATGACTTACTAAAGCTTAGTACTGAAGATAGCTATAAGCTCTATAAAATTGTAGATCGCTCGAAAAAAATTAATCGAGATGCCACTAAAAAATCTCTTGTCGAAATGAAATTGCCTGATGAAAAACAAGAGGTATTTTTCGAATACTTGGATTTAAAATTATTTTCAGATGCCATCTCATTTGCTGAAAAAAATGGCGGCGGTGAAAAAATATCTGTTTTAAAAAGCTTTCATCAAAAAGTTGGAGAATTAAATCTAGAAGAATATTGCAAATTTGATCCATGCATTGTCAGAGGCCTTGATTATTACACAGGCATTGTGTTTGAATGCTTTGATAAAAACCCAGATAATAAAAGGGCATTGTGTGGTGGGGGTTCCTATGAAAACCTTCTCAAAATTTTTGATGAAAAACCATTATCGGGGATTGGCTTTGGTATGGGTGATGTAACCATGCAAGATTTTTTAAAAACTCATGATCTGCTACCAGACCTCTCTACTCAAAAAGTCGACATCCTTTTAACTTCTCAAATAATAGAGGGAGAAACTCCATGCCTACTGCTAGCTAATCAACTGAGGGCAAAAGGGCTCATGGTTTCGACACAGTTTGGAGTAACCAAATTAAACAAGGCCTTCGGACTTGCCGAAAAGAGAGGGGCCAAATTTATTGGACTAATAGGTGATAGGGAACTCGCGGACAAAAAAATACAAATCAAAAACCTTAAAGACCGGAACCAACACCTATGTGATATTGATGAGGCCTCTGAGATAGTAAAGTTTTTAAACCATGAGCTATGAATTACTAAAGTCACTACATATTATAGGTTTTGTTTGCTGGTTTGCAGGTCTTTTCTATATTGTAAGGCTATTCATTTACCATGTTGAAGCTATTTCAAATAAAAGCTCATCTGAGTTAACTGAGCAATTTAAAATAATGGAAAGAAGACTTTGGTACGGGATAACCTGGCCATCACTCGTGGTAACCATCGTTTTTGGGTTCTCCTTGGCATTCACCACAGGATTCATTGAAGACAGCTGGCTTCATGTAAAAATTTTGCTAGTGATGGGCCTTGTCATCTATCACCTCTACTGTGGAAAACTACTAAAGGCATTGAAAGAAAATCGTGTCCTGTTAAGTTCCGGAAAATTAAGAATCCTCAATGAGGTTGCCACACTATTTCTAGTATCGATTGTGTTTCTTGCAATATACAAGTCATCCCTTGAAATGCTCTATGCAGTAGCTGGACTTATTGTTTTTACCTTTGTGCTTATGGCAGCTATTAAAGCCTACAAGAAAATAAGATTGCGCTCTTAAGTAAAAGCCCTCCGCCCACATTAAACCTCACCATTGCCCTAATACTTCGCCCTCGCCCTCGCCAATCAGCTTGGGTTTGATTCAGGACATAGGTTTTGAAATCGGCGACGGCCAGGGTTACGGTTACGGTTACGGTTACGGTTACGGTTACGGTTACGGTTACGGTTACGTACTAAGACTAAGCAATAGACCAAAAAAACATCCTAAGACACTTTTTCGAATATTTTTTCTTTAAGATTAGATTCAGAACTTTCAATATCTAGGTACATATTGATAAATTTCTCACCCAATGTTTTATCATAATCTCTTAAATTCATTTTCATCCTAGATACATCTTCAAGAAGTTCTTGCATCTCATCTTGATTAACTCTTTCAACTGTTTCAAGTGCTTTTACCTTCAAATCGATCACTTCTTCCCTAATTCTAATAATGTCAAAAGCCTCACAAATAGCCTCAAGGTCATCAATTTTCTCTTCTCTAGTTCGGATGTCTTTTCTAAGACCGTGTATCTGATCTTCCTTCACATTTAGAGAATCATCAAACTCAAGTTCTTTTTTTCTAGCGATATCTTTAATTTCAGCAAAGTCATCTTCCATTAAGTTTATTTTTTTATCTTTTTTCTCATTTTCGAGTACTACATCTTTAATTTTTTCATCTTGTTTTTTCGCAGCATGATTTAATTTGTGAACATGTTTTTCTTTTTTGCTTACTTGAAGCTCTAATTTAGCGATGCGGGATTCCGCGCTGGCCAACATTTCAGAACTTTTGGACATCTGGTTTTCCAAAGTTTCACGAAATTTTGCCATTTGCTCAGCTGACAAATTGCCACTTTTTAAGACATCAAAATCTATATTTGGTTTCTGTATTTTTGAGGAATCAACTTGGGGTGCGTTTGCTCTTTGGTTTCTTTCAAACTCAAGTTGTCTTTTAAGTTCTTCATTTTCCTTTTTCATTTTAATATTATTTATTCTTTCTTTTTTTAATGTAACAGCAAATTTTCTCTTTAGATCATCCATGGCCTTTTTCTGCTTCTTTGTAAGCATCAAGAATTTCTTCTTTAATAGGATCATCTCTTTTTGATGGTCACTTGGTGAATTGGCCATTATTAAAACTCCTTATCTGACTAAACCTATCGGTCTTTAAAGCAATTCACTTTACAAAAAAATTGCTCCTAAAGGTGCAATAATATAGGCTAAATAAATACCGTTTACCAAGCTAAAGGAATAAATTTGATCTTAACAAATATAGAGTCCGTACCAGGCCATAGAGTGGTAGAGCACTATGGACTAGTCCAAGGCAGCACAGTCAGAGCTAAGCATGTTGGAAAAGATATACTAGCTAGCTTTAAAAATCTAGTTGGTGGCGAGCTTGCTAGTTATACCGAGCTTCTCAATGAAAGTCGTGCGGTAGCAGAAAAAAGAATGGTTGAGCAGGCACAAGCAACCGGTGCCAACGCTGTTATCAATATAAGATTTAGCACTTCTTCAATTTCTCAAGGTGCAGCTGAGCTCTTTGCATACGGAACAGCCGTAAAAGTAGAAAAAATACCATGGAAATAATTGTTTTTCTTATACTACTAAGTCTTGGATATTTTGTTGGTCAGTCTATAGAGAAATCCCATTACAAAAATATTATAGTACGGGAAGCTGAGCTCCTACATATACCTGTTACTACTGATAAAAAAACTCAATTTGATGGTGCGGGAACTCAGGGAAGATTATTTGTTGGAAATGTTGTTATCAGCGGTGATTATTTCAAACTTGTTGGAAGTAGCCTAAGAAGCCTAGTTGGAGGACAAATAACTTTCTATGAAACCTTAGCCGATAGAGCAAGAAGAGAAGCCATTTTGCGAATGAAAGCACAGGCAAATAATTGGGGGGCTGAAAAAGTAGTAGGCCTTAGACTAGAAACTTCTTCAGTGGGAGGAAAAGGTCCTTCGGGAGAATCAAAATTAGTATCTGTTGAAGTTGTTGCTTACGGCACAGGCATCAAACAACCATGAAAGAAAAATTTACTCCTAAAAAAATTCCGGAAGGAATAAACCGAACACATGAAAGCCAAGTGAAAGACCTTGCGGCCCTAGCAATATTTTTTGGGATCATGCTACTGCTAGCTCTACTGCTAGCTTTCCTTCTAATTTTCGCCATTAATTCAAAGCTAAAAAATTTCATCAATTACCAGGAAGAAGTGGCCCTAGGTGCGCGCTATGGCCACTACCTTGGGGGCTCAAAAGGTAATCGAGATAAAAATCTAGAGACCTTCATCACCCATCTGTGGAATGGCATGCAAGATGATTCAAAATACCGCGATCTCGATTTTCAGGTTAGAGTCGTAGCAGAAGATTATTCAAATGCTTTCACCCTTCCAGGTGGAATTTTCCTTGTGACACATAAGTTCTTAGAAGAATCAAGTAGTGAAAATGAACTTGCCTTTGTGCTTTGTCACGAATTAGGCCATTTTTATCATCGCCATACGTTTTCAAATATCACCCAGCAGCTATTCATAGGTATTTCTTCTTGGGCCTTAAATATGGAAATAAAAATTGAAAAGTTATTTCAACTTATTGGCCTCAAATTTCAAAGAGATCACGAAATACAATCAGATGGATATGCACTCAGATGTGTAAATAACAATTATGGCCATGTTGCAGGTTCAAAAGATTTTTTTAGAAAAATTGGAAAATTAAAAAACTCAAAACTATCAAAGCTCACTAGCTTTTTTTCAACTCATCCACCAAGTATGAAGCGGCTTGAGTTTTTAAAAAAGCAAAGCAATAAATATGGATATAATTTTGTTGGCGAAAAAATCCCTTTGGTAGTTCATGAACTCAAACAAAAATACGCTGTTCCCTAATTTCCTGAGAAACGAACCTCATCTACCAATTTATACAATCTATCCACCATGACAATACGATCACTTGTTCTATCAAATCTAATCGATTTTCCAACTGTAAAATTGGGAAGGTCATTATCACTTTGAGCAAACATTAGAACAGGGCACTTAAAAAGTGCTGAAACTGATCCAAATCCCCTGGAATAGGCAATAGAACCCTGGGCATAAGACATTATTGATATCATTTCTTTAAATGTCGTTTGGCCGGCCAAATTTATATATTTGTTTTGATCACCCAATTGCTCTATCACCGAGTGAATATATGCTTCATCTTTAAGGCTACCTAAAAAAACAAATCTTTCCCCGTCAAAATCATTAAAGAAATCTGCCCACCAGCCAGGATCAAGCCACTTTGTATTATTTTTTGAAGTTATCCCCACAGCAAAATAGCGATTTTCAGCATGGTCCTGGTAATAGGGCTTAGTTCGACGACTTGTGATAGTTTTTCTGGATACTTTTTTCTCAAAATAATTATCCAAAAGTCTTAAATATTTCTCAGAAGAAGGAATTGTATCTGGAACTTCATAGGCATGAGTAAGAGTCCCCTTTTTAAAAAGGTGATGATAACCCACTCTATCCGTTGCTCTAAAGCACAGTCCCATCAAGGCTGCATAGTATTCATCTGGAAGGGTGAAAAAAGCGTCAATATTATAAACATGTTTCAAATTGACAGCATATTTGTGCACACCAGGTATGCTCCCCTCTTTATCAACATCAAAAGGGTATATGTCTATTTCATAGGGAATGACTTCCATCAATTCGGTATATTCTTTAGGGCATATAATACTAAATTCAATTTTGTTCTCGTCAGCGTAACATTCACACAGCTCCATAAGAAATGGAAGAGAATCTACAACACCACCAAGATCTTGAGGAAGACATACAGCTATTTTTTTCATTTGCTATACCCTATTAAATCTTTCTTGTTATTAGTCCAAAGAGTTGTGTAATAGATTACACCGTATGGAAGCACAAATAAGTTTACAACAGGAATGGCTATCAAAGTCGCAAACCCTCCTCCTGTCAAAATATATTCGATTAGGTGATTTTTAACATCAGTTTTACAAGCTGAAAAAGGAATATCGTGCCTACTCCATGAATAATCCATAAACTCAATGGATAAAAGTACAGCAGTGATAATCATACTAATGGGAGCTAGTACTGGGAACAAACTTAAAAGTAATCCAAGGGACGCCAGTACTACAATGAAGGCCACCTTTTTTATTTGATTAATAAAAGAAAAAATTGCGTTGGCCAAAATTCTCTTAAAGGTGCCACCTAAACTTTCTGGCGTCTCACCTCCCAGAATTTTTTCTACTCTATGAGAAATAGCATCATTAAATGGACTTGCTAGAATTGAAACAATGAGAACGAAGGTCCAGTTCACTATAAAAAACAACAGTACTGTTAGTATCGAAAACAAAAGGTAGTAAACAACCACTCCCCAACTCTCAGAGACGTGTCCCTTAATCCAAGTGTCTCCCCATCCCAAAATGGAGCTATAAAACCAAGACCCCATTCCAATATAAAGACCTACCCCAATGGCTACAGGAACCATGCTTAGAGCAAGAATAATTTTATCTTTGAACATCAAACGTGTAGCCTGGAAGGCACTAGGAATCATATGTTTCATTTCTTATCCCCTGGCAATTCATTGAACTTAAATTCATATAGCTCATGGTAACGATCGAGCGATGATCCATCCGGTATACTCATTACCAATTTCTCTAATTTATCCCAGCTCAGCACTTTGTCTAAATAATTATTGCCGATCTTTAACTCGCGCACCTTTACAAATTTTCTCTTAGCCTTAATTAACAAGCCGTTAGCGCCCACAGTATTTTGGTTTTTGTAATGAAGCAGGCAAGCGGCCACTTGAATAATTGCCCAGTAAACATATCTTACTGGATCATGGGCATCTTCTAACCAATGGTGCTCTAGTGCTTCATGACATTCCCAAAATTTTTCCTCATTAAATAGTTCTACGCCCTTTCTAACTCGGTCAATATATTCTGGCCCAAACCCAAGATTTTCACTCATAACTTAAGCCAAAATAGAGTAGCCAGAATCGATGTATAAAATTTGACCAGTTACATTTTTTGAAAGATCACTTCCTAAATAGAGAGCTGTGCCAGCAACATCTTCAGGCGTCACATTTCTATGAAGTGGGGCCCTCTCCTCAACAGTCTTTAGAATACTTCTAAAGCCAGAGATTCCACTTGCAGCCAGTGTTTTAATTGGTCCTGCTGAAATACAATTAACTCTAATTGATTCCTTTCCAAGATCATCTGCAAGATATCTAGCTGATGCTTCCAGAGCGGCTTTGGCCACTCCCATCATATTGTAATTTGCCATAACCTTTTGAGAACCGTGATAGGTCATGGCCATTATTGATGCATCTTCATTAAGTAACTCTTTTAGTGCATTGGATACTCCTAAAAGAGAGTATGCCGAAATATCACAAGCAAGAGAAAAACCATCTCTAGATGTTTCAACAAACCTACCTTGAAGATCATCTCTATTAGCAAACGCTAATGAGTGAACTAATATATCAAATTTTCCCCATTTCTCTTTTACCATCTTTGCCATATTTTCAATGTGTTCATCACGACCTACATCGAGCTCACACAAAAAATCTGCATCCACTTCTTTTGAAAGTGGCTCAACTCTTTTGTAAAGAGCATCATTTAGATAAGACATGGCAATGCTGGCCCCATTTTCTTTAAAGGCCTTAGTTATTCCCCAGGCAATTGATCTCTCATTGGCCACGCCAAGAATCAGTGCCTTTTTTCCTTCTAGTAATCCCATATTGTCCTCCGCCACACTATGTGGGCTTATGCTCGTTTTAATCTTAGGAGTTTATTATTATTTTGAAGACTTTGGTAAGTAAATCAGCACACCAAAGCTTTGCTGTGCGAAACAAACAAAAAAAGCCCCTCGGGGTGAGGGGCGGGGTTCGACATTGGGGACTCTTACCTTCTCAGGGGAGCCTTTTATTATTAAAGTCCGTAGAATAAAACTTTTGCTTGGCGTGAGTTATCAAATACTGCTGTTTCAGTGTCGCCAAATACTTCGATTGATCTGATACAACGGTTTGCTCCTCTAAGGTCAATCCATCTTGTTGAAGATCCTGGTGCATAAAACTCTCTGATATTGAGATTTTGTGAGCCACCATTTTGAAAGTTTAGAGTTACATAATCAATTTCTGCCCCGTAGCGTAAAGCATGCATTTTTACTTTAGAAACTCTTTGGTTTGCGTAAGTTGCACAGCTTGGAAGTGAAATACGATCGTAATCTTTCCAATCAGCTAGTGAAGTTGCACCAAGAAAAGTAGTCGCTCCAAGGTAGTTAAGTCTTGGGTAGTGAGCTCTTAGTGGAAAAACGTAAATTCGTCTAGCTGGCCTTGCAACTACATGTGGTCTTGGTCTTACAACTACAACTGGTCTTCTTCTTGGATGCTTTCGCTTAACGATAATGACCTTTTTTGGTCTACGTGGTCCTGGTTTTACAATAATAACTTTCTTAGGTCTTTTAGGACCTCTTTTTACGATTACAACTTTTTTCTTCTTAGGTTTCCGGTGACGTGCACTGGCATCAGTCCCTGAAAATACAAATGTAATGGCAATTAATGCTGCTAAAAATTTCATCTTTCTTCTCCTGTTTATTTTTCGACTTCCTCTCTAAAAGCCTTTTGATGTTTGTAGTTATAGGGAGCCGAAGGCTACGGGTAAACTAAAAATAAACAAATAATGATTCCAAGATTTACTATTAGTAAACTCTGATTGTAAATAGCTGATATTAATAAGGTTGATAACGTAATTTTTAGACACTATTATCATTTGTCCGATAATTTTTATCCAGGAGCAGGTCATGGCC
This sequence comes from Bacteriovoracaceae bacterium, assembly GCA_018649885.1. Taxonomy (GTDB): domain Bacteria; phylum Bdellovibrionota; class Bacteriovoracia; order Bacteriovoracales; family Bacteriovoracaceae; genus JABIHA01. The sequence goes on along the minus strand of JABIHA010000056.1, from coordinate 15,730 downwards.
ACTGAATTTCCTACAGAAAAATCTCTCATTCCTAGTCACCTGCGTGATCTAAAAGCCTACCAAGCTGGAAAGCCAGTGGAAGAGTTAGCGAGGGAAATGGGACTGGAAAAAATCTCAAAACTAGCTAGTAATGAAAACCCACTTGGACCCTCCCCATATGCAATTAAAGAAATGACTCAAGGTCTTTGGAATTTGCACAATTATCCTGACATGCATGCCTTTAAACTCACTTCAATGCTGGCAAAACTCTATAACCTAAAAAGAGAAAATATTATTTTGGGTAATGGTTCCGAGGGAATCATGTCATATATTTCACGCGCTTTTATTCAACCAGGTGATGAGGTTCTAACAAGTGAGCACACTTTTGTGGGCTTTTACATTGTTGCCAGAGCAAGTGGTGCTAAATTAAAGACAGTTCCTCTAACAAGTGATTACCGCTTTGATGTTAAGGCACTTGCAAAAAATATTACCCCGAAAACAAAAATAATCTATATTGCCAATCCAAATAACCCTACTGGAACCTATATTACCAAAAGAGAATTTGATGAACTCTTAGAAGCTGTTCCTAAAAATGTTTTAATCATTCTAGATGAAGCCTATTATGAATTTGCTAAACAAAATCCTGACTATCCCGATTCCATGGACTATCGCTATGATAATTTTATAATTCTAAGAACCTTCTCCAAGGCGTATGGTCTTGCAGGAATCAGAGTTGGATATGGATTTGCCCATGAGAATTTGATCTCAAATTTAAAAAAAGTAAAACTCCCTTTCGAGCCCAATTTAATTGCACAACTTGGAGCATGTGGAGCTATCCATGATCAACCTCACTTAGAGAGAACTCTTCGAAATAATAAAAAAAGATCCAATGAAACAAAAAAATATTTGAAAAAAAATGGATTCGATCCCATTGACTCAGTAACTAACTTTATTCTTTTCAAAGTTGGCACTGAAGAGAAAGCGAATTTTCTTTTTGAAGAATTGTTAAAACTGGGTGTGATCATTAGGCCCATGAAGGCCCATGGGATGCCCGAATATGTAAGAGTATCAATAGGAACAAAATCTGAAATGAACCACTTCTTTGATAGTATGGATATCGTTCTTAAAAAACTTTAATGACTGCACTGCTAAAAAATACAATTCTCACCTACTTACTTCTTGGATTCGCCATTTGCGCAGCTTATTTTCAGATCCAATTCCTCTGGATTCCATTTTTTGCGCTAGCATTGATACTAGGTCTAGCACAAAAACAAATCCAGCCAATAGGTATTGTCAGTATTGTTGTTTACATATTATCAGCAATTTATTTACAAAGAAGTTGGAACGATCTCACGTTCAACCCTCTTCCCCCTATGATTTTCTTTGTCATTTCCACAAAATTTTATTTCCACAAGATTCCTGGTATCACAGCTTTTGGTTACGATCCCCATTTTAAAAGAGACGAAAAATCTAGTGAGTTTGAACTTCTATTTTGGTTTGATAAACCGCTCATTGGTCTATTGTTTTTTGCATTTATTGAAACAACAGCTGCAATCGATTTACCACTATCCGAACAGATAAAGTCTTTTCTCATTGCCTATATTGCAGTCCTTGCTGTCCTTCTCCCAATTGGACTTTTAATTAAATACATCTCCTTCAATCCTAAATGGGAAAAGAAATTTAGTATTTGGGCCGTCAGAAATTTACTGTTTACCTGCGTAAGCGAAGAGATTTTGTTTCGAGCATTTTTTATAGGAGTTCTCTTAAAAATTGTACCTATAGGTGAATACCAGGTTGTAGCTATTTGCCTCACATCAGCACTATTTTTTGCTCTCACTCATTTTAAAGGCGGGATTTCTTATATTGCCCTCTCATTTCTGGCAGGAATTGGTTATTCATGGGTCTATATTCAAACTGGGAGAATTGAATGGCCGATTCTTTTACACTTTTTAATCAACACTACACATATAGGGCTATTTACTTATCCACATAATTGCAGGAAATGGCGCATCTCATAACCTTATTTTTATACTTTAATTAACTTTGAAGGTAACTCGCGACTCGACTCATCAAGGCGATAAAATTTAAGAAGTAATTTGTTGGCAATATAAATAATCACAATATTTAAAAAAATTGTCCCAAATAATAGATAGCTCCTTGCCGGTACATATCCAAAGTGGGTAAATCTATAAGTAACGACCTGTGATATTAAAGATGTTAAGATTAAGTTCCCATTACTAAGCTTAAAAGCAAAAAACTCAACGCCTGCCCCCAATAAACCTACAATAAACAGACCAAAAAATAAAAATAGAAATGAACCTGGGTAGTAGAAAAAAGCAAGAATCCCTGGAAGAAAAATTTTGTGTAAATTAGATAAATCAGCACTCAAATGAGGAGGTTTACTAATCTCGCGATCATAAAAGCTTGTTCCGAAGTTATGATATTTTTCTTCCCAAGCTTTTGCCCATAGATCCCAACCGCGTTTGGGGTAGCTTATCACGGCCATAACCCCCTCTATACCAACCCATCTATCAATGATGAGGTTTGAATGAATATTGAATATCTTTAAATTGTGAACTGCTGACTTAATATTCTCTTTGAAGTTAGTTTGAGCTGGCTCAATTACTTTGATTGGTTTGATTGATTTTGATATTTGTGTTGCTACGACTTTATCTCTAAATCGAAAGTGTCTTAGCTTATTTACAAAGGACACTGAACTAAGAAAGAGAGCTAAAAATAAGACTGTGGCTGCAGATTTAAATTTCCAACTTACTGCCATTTTTTTTACTTCTAATGCCTTGATATATCCCCAGCCCATCGCTGAAAGATTAATTACCATTGCCCTACTCAACAAAGAGACATTGGAGAAAAAGCTTTCTACTATTGATAAGGCCACAACAACAAACGAATTCCCTTTTTTAAGTCTCATTTCAAATTCAAGCATTAGGGCGCTTGCAGAGGAAAGCCCAAATAATAAAAGCCATGTATAAACTCCCCCAAGGCCCATGGGAAGAATGGTGCGAGGAACTGTACCTCTTTGATAAATTCCGAGGAAAGCATTCGATCCTGAAATAAAAATGACTAGCAAAAGAAAATTCAACCAGATGGCTTTTCGATGATTTTTATAGAATTCGAGTAACCCAATTAGCCCCTTGCCGGACTTCTCACAGGAATAAGAAAACCACCATCTCTGTCTTACAATACTAGAAGCGATAAAAGCTAACACTCCAAATGTTGTTACCAAAAGAGCATGATCAAAAGAAATACCTGATTTATCAAAATTTCCCACCGGATCAACAAAATATCCCCAAGTAAAAGCAATCCGAAAGGAAAATTTAAGCCAATAGCCTAGCCAAAAAAAGATTCCTAAGAATGTATCAAAAAATATTCTATTTTTTCTAAATCCAAAAAAGAGGAAAAAGTTTAAAACAACTGTAAAGAATATATATATGGCAGATTGGCCCGAATATTCTCTAAAAGTTAGAAATGTTAGAATACATACCATCGTAATGAAAATACTAGATAGAAGCCATTTCAACTTTTTATTCAACTAAGCACTCCTTCTATTCAAAATCAAAAAAGGAATTACTCCTATAAAGTTAAAAATAAATGAAAGAGCAAAAAATATTGTGAAGACATCAGCTCCATTTTCGATATTTATTAAGGCCAAAAGAGAAGCAAAGGCTAAATGTCCAACACCTAGCCCATAAAAAGAGATTGGAACTAACATAGAAAAAATCCCAATTGAAACAACACAAGCAAGCTCTAATATCCCTACTTCAACAGAAGGGTTAATTAGCTTGATTATAAGCATTATTGAAACAATATTAGAAACCTGTATACCAATGCTAAAAAATAAACTTCTCCAAATTAAAAATTTATCTTCTAACATTTTCAAAATATACCTATGGAAATTCCCCCACCTTCTTTGGAAAAAACCTTGATAATCGTCATTTTTATTAAAACCAAGAAAGGATACAAAGTAGTTTTTAAATAAAAATACTACATATAAAGCCAATAAACTCCCAACCAATATGGTATAGTTACTCCTTGAAATCGGGATTAACTCAGGCGTAAAAAATGCAGCGATCAATACAATTGTGAGTAGGGTAATGATGGAATATAATTTAGAAAAAATCGCTGCGTAGATTGTATTATCGCGACAAAGATTCTCTTTAAAATTCATTAGTTTCTTTATTTTAAATAATTCACCAAAAATTGAAATAGGAGCAATACATGAAATAAAAATTGATGCCCAGGAAATAATTAATATCTCGCCTATGCCTTTATTGGAAGCCCCCTCAATTTGCAAGAGATCTTTGGTCCTAAACGAAGCAAGGCCTAATCGCACCAAAGCCAAGATAATAAAAACCACTGCAAGCTTTCCATTGAGAAGCCCAATTTTTACATTTTGGTAACTTAAGCCACCTTTTTGAAATAACCAATAGATTAATGCCAGGCCAAAAGCGAGCTTTAAAAAAATTGGAAGTTTTCTGCTATTAAACATTGTGAAATTGTATTGGTACCCTACTCAATAAACAATTTAATTATGAGTTAAAGGTAGTAAAAAACCACTATTACTTGAGTATTATGCTAGGGGGCTCAACAAATTTAATAATTTAGAAGTTCTTTAAGTTTATTGTAAACATCATCAGTATGGGGAAGAATTTCTTCTTCTAAATCTGGGTTATAGGCACAGTGACAATCCTTGGCACAGACTCTCATAATCGGCGCATCAAGAAGTTCAAAACCATTTTCATTAACCAGGGCACAGATTTCACCGGCAAACCCTGAGGTTTTTATTTCTTCATGAGCAATTAGTAAACGATTAGTTTTTCTAAGAGAGTTTAGTGTAGTCTCAAGATCAAATGGAGCAATACTTCTTGCATCAATAATCTCTATACTAAAGCCTTCACTTGCAAGTTTTTTGGCAGCTTCAACAGATCTTTGAACCAAAGCTCCCCAACAAACTACAGTGGCATCGACTCCCTCTTGAACTACATTTGCTTTTCCAAAAGGAATAGTAAAATCGTCCCCTGGATAAGCCGTTCTATTGTAGCCCTGGTAATAAAGATGCTTGTGCTCTAAAAATAAAACGGGATCATCACATCTGATAGCTGTTCTAAGTAGGCCTATGGCATCTAGTGCATTTGATGGCATAATGACTCTTATCCCAGGAATATGAGTAAAAAATGATTCTCCAGATTGAGAGTGATAAATTGATCCGCCCCTAAGGTAGCCACCAGTAGGAACTCTTATAACCATCGGACACTTATAGTCACCCGCTGATCTATAACGAAGAGTACTCATCTCGTTTTTTAATTGCATATAGGCCGTCCAAATATAGTCAAAAAACTGTATTTCAACGACTGGTTTTATTCCTCTTAGCGCCTGGCCAATGGCACGACCAATAATATTAGCTTCAGCTAGTGGTGAATTAAAAACTTGGCCTTTAATTCCGACTCTTTGAACGCCAGAAGTGACTTTAAAAACACCGCCCTTACCCTTTAATGTCTCATCTTCTAATTTTTCAAGTTGAGAAAAATCAGCAACATCTTCTCCAAACATTCTGACAAGAGGATTGGCCTTTACTTCACTTTTTAAAACCATATTTATAGCAGTGGCCATGGGAATATCTGCTTTGCCTTCAAAATTAGGCTGCGTTTCAAATTCACTCGACATTGGATCAATTTCATCTGAGTAAAGGTGATCTCCCCAAGTCTCTTTGGCAGGCCAATCAGTTTTCAGGCAATCTTCAAGTGCCATTTTCACTTCACGGTCTATTTCTCCGTGAATTGCTTTATCTTCCTCTTCAGTTAAAAGTTTTGTGCTTTTTAAAAATGCAGGAAAAGTATTTACTACATCTTTTAACTTTTCTTCATCCAAGTCTTTTTTGGTTCTGTACATTGAATGGTCGTCTGAAAGTGAATGACTGTAAGGCCTTGTTACTTTTGCATGTAGTAGAACTGGACCTTTGCCAAGCCTTAGGTATTTTTCTGCTTCTTTAACTACGGCGTAAGATTCAATTGGGCAGCTTCCATCAACTCGGAATATCTTTAATCCAGGAAAATCTTCCAGTGCCTTAGAAATTGATCCCTTGGGAGTTTGAACCTCAACAGGAACAGAAATCGCATAACCATTATCTTCGATACAAAACATAACTGGCAGATGATTAACAACTGCAGTGGTTAGTCCTTCCCAAAATTCACCTTGAGAAGTTGTGCCATCTCCAGAAGAGACGTAAGTAATTTCTCTATTGTTAAATTCTGGACCATCCTCATTTCCGATATCTTTAAGATATTTTCCAGCTTCACTCACCCCAACGGCCTGAAGAAATTGTGTTCCGGTACATGATGATTTATTTATAATGCCAAGTTTTTTGTGACCCCAGTGAGCGGGCATCTGTCTTCCTTTACCTGACACATCACCAAGGTTTCCATTTGCTTGGCAAAGCATTTCATAGGGAGTCATTCCAAGTCCCAAACAAAGCGCGCGATCTCGGTAGTAACAAAGAAAGAAGTCGTGAGATGGTTTTAATATCATTGATACAGCAGTTAAAATTCCTTCGTGTCCAGCACCTGAAATTTGAAAGAATGCATTGTTTTGCTTTCTCATCAAGATCTCAGTGTCATCAACCTTTCTAGAAATATAAATATTTTTGAGCATCCAGTGAAGCTGGTCTCTAGATAATTTGTATCTTTTAACAATATCTAATTTTGATCTTTTAGGATCACTGTCTGTGCGAAGAACTTTTGTGACTTTCTTTGTCTTTGCGCTTTTAGAATTTTTTCTCTTCTTACTCGAAGATGAGTTACTTTGAGTGGAAAGGCTCATGGTCTACCCTTTAACTGTTTGAAAATAGAAAGAACAAGACCGGTATCCTATATAAATGAGCGCTAAATGTCCACGATACTGCTGCGTAGAATCTCTAGTGCTCTACCATGCTGTCAACTACCAAGGTCCCACAGCAATCGCCGAAGACATTGACTGTAGTTCTAAACATATCGAGAATACGGTCAACTGCCAGGATCAATCCAATTCCCTCAATAGGAAGGCCAACCGCCGTCAAAACGATACTCATGGTCACGAGTCCTGCACCAGGAATCGCAGCAGCTCCAACAGCTGCTAGAGATGCTGTTAGGAAAATCACTACTTGGCTACCCATTGTCAGGGGGATTCCCGAAGCTTGAGCAATAAAGATAACCGCCACTGACTCGTATAACGCAGTGCCATCCATGTTAATTGTCGCACCTAAAGGCAGCACAAATTCTGCAGTATTCTTGTGAACCCCTAAATTGTCTTCAACACATGACATTGTCAGCGGCAGTGTTGCAGCTGAAGATGAAGTGGAAAAAGCAGTCATTAGTGCAGGGAAAATTCCCTTTATGATGAAAATCGGACTTTTTTTAGATTTAAAACTGGCAACAAGAACCAGGAAAACAAAATGAAGGGACAGGCCAAGAATTACCACAAACATATACTTTGAAAGTGCCTTTACGGAATCAAAGCCTGTGTTGGCAACCACTTCTAACATTAAGATAAATATGCCAAATGGAGCCAGCTTCATTATCCAGTGGGTTAGTGTCAAAGACATGGATTCCAAAGATTTTGTAAAGCTGACAAAAGGGGCTGAGTCTTCTCTATAGAAAAGGGCCACCAATCCAAATAGTATGGCAAAGACAATAACTTGAAGAATCTTGGTATTGGCCATGGCATGAAAAGGATTTATGGGAATGGCCGTAGTTATTACTCCCATAATCGTACCATAAAGGCCTTGCTGATTATTTAATTTGGTACTTAAATGAGCTGGTAGTTCTGTGCTTCCAAGGGAAGCGATATTAACAGAGTTACCAGGCTCAAAGAGATTCACTAAAATGAGCCCAATCAAAACCGCAACTGCTGTGGTTATGAAGTAGTAACCAAGGGCCTTAATCCCCATTGAGCCAAGCTTTTCAGGTGTGCCCAAACTTAGAATCGCCATAAATATAGATGAAAAAACCAGGGGTACAATAATCATTTTAAGGGCCCTAATAAACATAGTCCCTATGGGTTTTACGTAGGCCGTAATATGAGCATTTCCAGAAAAATGAAGAGCTAAGCCTATTGCGAAGCCTAGAAACATTGCAATACCAATATACATTGCAGTTTTATTTGAATTAGCTTGAGACATCCGTATCCCCTTTAAAATTGATTTTTTAAAATTATAGGCATAAGTCCTTGTTTTGGGAACGCCTATTAATTTATTTTATACTGGTTGCAGTTTAGTTTTCATGTGAAGATTTATTTCAGATTGGTGGTAGATTTGATGCCAAAGCTCTGAAGGCAAGCCCTGTGGCAAGTTGAAGAGTTTTGGCATCAAATATGCCGCCAAGCTGGAATAAAGATCACGTGAAAACTAAACTGTGATCAGTGTAAGACTACTTCAAGTTTTATAGGTTTTTTCGCTTTTATTCCCAATTGTCCTAAGCCTTTTACTAGGTCTATTGGTTTTATTGAACTTCCATCAAAAACTTTAGTCAAGGCCATGAACCCTCTCTCTCCGATAATGGGTGAAACCTCATCTATCAGTGTCATTGTATCTTTGTCTAAATCAACGACCCCCACCTGCAAGCTCTCAATTCTGGGCCTTATGTCTTTTTCAATTTGCTTTTTCTTCTTTGCATGAAAGCTGCTGATTATAATCTCATTTTGATTCATCACCGTTTCTAGAGCTTCATCCAGGTCAATATCACCCTCAATTGGGATAAAATATTTATAGGCCTTGGCTATTTCTTGAATTGAAGGCGCTCTAAGATCAATTTCATTAATACTTCTAAAAATAATCCCTTTCTCAGAGTGAAGTTGTAGGTTACCTAGCACATCATCAAGATTCCCCCAATGCTCAGGCACCCTTACATCAAAAAATTCTGATAGTGAGGAAACTCCGAGCGTAAGTGCAGGTCCAAAAGAAATAAGTGGTCGTTTATTAAACCCATTACTTTTTGAGACCTCTATATTTGCCCTTCTAAAAATTCTGGCCATGACTTTTTGCAGATCTAGATGAGAAATAAAACTGATCGATCCAATTTTAGAGAAGTTAATCCTGTATTTTATACAACTATCATTAACACCATTATGAGCTACCATAACTTCTTCTTCTGAAACTTCTTTCTTTACTGTATCTAAAGAAGAAGTGCTATTGGCTCCTAATTCTCCTAAATATTCCTTTCTTTCATCAACCATGCCTTTCAAATCGCATTTTATTCCACAGTGGTAGCAGACAAGCTTTTTCTTATCTATACCAAAGTCTTTTTCTAGCTCTTCGAGGTTTGTGTGATGAACTAACATTTTATTGATTTTGCCACATGGAGGAGAAAGACGATCTTTTACAGCTCTCTTCCATTCTATTTCTAAAAACCTTTTAGTAATCCCAACATCAATATGATCCCATGGTAATCTTCCTTTAATGGGAAGGGTGCCAAGGTATGTCTGAATATCTAGCCCCTCTTCAGCGACTGCCTCCATCCATAAGTCATATTTAAAACCTTCATCCCATCCATCAAAGCGAGCTCCCTTTTTAAAAGCGCGGTAAATAACTCGCCCTACTCTTCTATCACCTCTAGCAATAACTCCTTCCATGATCGAAGCTTTTGAAAAATGCCTCCTGAAATTAAGCCTATGATCTTTTGCAAGACCCCACAGTTTATTTTGTTTTGCCACTATCTCTTCTTGAGGAATCATTGCCGACCACTGAAAAGGAGTGTGTGGCTTTGGAACAAATGTAGAAACTGAAATTGTTATTTGTGGATTCTTTACTCCACACTTAAACCTGGCAGTTGATCTAACTTTTTTTCCGGTTAGCATAATTCCTTCAACGTCATCCATGGTCTCTGTCGGCAAACCAATCATGAAGTACAATTTCATTTTCTGCCAACCACGAGAAAATATATTCTCAGTGGTTTTCATCAAATCTTCTTCAGAAATATTTTTATTAATTACCTTTCGCATTCTTTCCGTGCCTGCTTCTGGAGCAAAGGTAAGAGAGGTATTTTTAACTTCAGCTAATTTTTCGAAAACTCTCTCATCAAGACCATAGGCCCGAAGAGAGCTAATCCCAAGTTTCGCTTTCTTTTCTGACATTTTATCTAAAAGATTTACGATCAGCGGAGTAACTGCAGAATAATCAGCTGTAGAGAGACACGTTAGAGACGCTTCATCAAAGCCTCCTCTTTTCATTCCTTCCATTACGGCGTCGATAACTTTTTCAGGTCTTCTCTCTCTTACTGGCCTATATATCATGCCAGCTTGGCAAAACCGGCAACCCTCTGTGCATCCCCTAGATAACTCAACAGAAAATCTATCAAAAATAGCTGTTAAGTGGGGTACCGGAGATCTTGTAGGTATCGCTCTATCTTTAAGAGATTCAATAAAAAATCTCTCCGTTTGTTTTTCACCACTAACGACTTCAAGACCGCTCATCTCATCAATCTCAGTTTCATATAGTGAGGGAACATAAATTCCTTTCCAGGTTGAAACTAATTTCAAGATTTCATTTCTATTTTTACCGGCCAGTCTACTGTCAGAGATAAATTTTGCTAGCTTCAAAAATAGGTCTTCACCGTCACCAATAACCACCATGTCCATAAAATCGGCAATTGGTTCAGGGTGAGTTGCACATGGCCCACCACAAATGACAAAGGGATCATTTTCAGTTCTATTTTTTTGAAAGAGTGCTACTCCTCCAAGTTCTAGCATATTGAGTATATTGGTATAGGTCATTTCATACTGAAGTGAAAAACCCAAAATATCGAATTCATGAAGCGCTCTAAAACTCTCCAAGCTAACCAGTGGAAGTTCTCTTTCTCTAATTTGTTTTTCTAAGTCAGGCCAAGGAGCAAAAACTCTTTCTGCTAATACATCTTCAGATTCATTTAGCTCTTGATATAAAATCTTAAAACCAAGATGGCTCATACCGATTTCATAAACATCAGGAAAACAAAGTGCAATTTTACTCTTAGTTGAGTCCCACTGCTTTTGTATTTCATCTTGCTCTCCACCAATATACCTAGCTGGTTTTTCTAATGAATCTAAAAATTGGCTGTAAGGGTTTTGGCGCAAAGACTCTGCTTGTGACATTGATAACTCCTAATGGTTTGTTTCAAGTACATACTTGTGAGAGATTTGAACCCTCAAAATTCTAAATACCGAGAATAAGATAGAGACCTATCAAAAAAGAAGCGTAGTGCCTACTGTACGCAGGGCGTTGCGACCGTTTTTTTATGAAAAATGTTCAATTCGTCTTGCCCACCGCCTTTCTCTCATCGGATACTAGGACTTTGTAACCATGGAAGAGAAGGGGAAATTCAATGAGAAAACTTGGGATATTATGTATCTTGTGTCTATGGAATGCGTCAGCATTTGCATTAAGCGTACCTAAAGATTGTTTTTCAAAAGGAAGTAGTGTGTGCGCTGTTTCTAAACTTGTAAAACTATCTGGAACAAAAACAGTACAAACTGATCTCTGGGGAAAGCTAGATTCACACATCTACGTAAACACCAGTGATGTAGGCGCTCGTTATTTTAATTTTGATGACTGGGATACTTGGTCAGACAGTGTAAAAGGTCTTCAATTTAATAAGTCTTTTGGACTCGTATCAAAGAAGGCCATAGATAAGGATGCCATCCTTCACTATTCACATATTACTGTAAAAGCACCTTGGCCTGTTAATAAAGTTAAAGTCATAGAGGTTGAAAGATACAAAGAAGTTAAATCAAAAGATGGTGCTCTCAAAACTTACAACTACGAGGTCGACATCAAGGGACATTATAAAATTCCAGGCGAAGCTGATTACAATGGAGCTGTAGGAATAAAATTAAGAAAAGGTACGATCAAACTCTACAGAGACAAAAGCGGTGCCCTAATCATACATCAATCTAATTTTGTCATCCCAAGCATGGACAAGTTCATGAAAAAAGCTGTCAAGCACACCAATAAAAATGTCCTAGCCGTTTTCAAAATGATTTTTCATTAAGAATTTTTGCAGTTGATATTAAATTCCGGCGGAGAGGGAGAACATGAAACGTCTATCCTCTTTGCCTTTGTATCTGTCGTTGGTTAGATCTACTGAGTAAGATGTAATATCCACTTCTAGTGGTTTAGTTTTGATTCCAATGCCACCGGATCCAAAGCCATCGGCGTAACCACCTCTTATGTGAAACCTTCTGGCCAAATCAATTTCCATACCAAAACCAATTCTTCTAGATGAAGCCACATCTTTATGTTCTAGGTACATGTCTCGGTAATTTACCTCTAAGTGAATTCTAGATGTTTTTCCTATTTGGGGAGTAATTGAAAAACCTACATCTACTGAAGGCTTAATATAGTCAGGAGAATCAATTCCGCCAGTTTTTCTGAACCTTTGTCTAAAAGCATTATTCATTTTCCCTGCAAAGGTAGGAAGAAATCTAACGGGAAGAGTTAGCTTGGATCCGATAACACCATAAAGACTTACACCCTTATATGAATTCTCCTCCGTCTTTTCAAATGAAACATCATAGTCTTGCTCACCTTTCACCTCAGATCTATTGAGAAGAGTCGCTGAGGCGCCTAATTTAAAAATACCACCCATTACGGATAGATTTATTGCTGCAACCGGACCGTGATCAGTTCTCCCTGCATATTCAAATTGTGCCTTAGTTCCATCGGGGGGATCTTTCCCAATAATTGCTCTGGTTTTTTTAGAATACATATATCCAAGGCTAAAAAACCTGGAGGTTATATTGGGAAAGAATTGATATCTACTGTGATAAATTGTATCTCGATTAACTGAAAGGACCTGCCTAATCCCCTCCATATTTGTGATCCTGGAAAAATTTGAACTGGCATTTCGAAGATTTCCACCTGCGCCCATCCTACCCAAATTCTTATTTACCTCAAAAGCAAAATTTTCTAGATGGAGGTGAAACCATTTCACTGAACCAAGTCCAGCAGGGTTGTAATACACAGCATTTGAATCATTGGCACCAGCAACGTAAGCATTCCCGATGGCCAGTGCTCTTGCAGAGGCTATGGGTTCTGGAAAAATTGCATCTTCATACCCAATGAGGGCCTGTGCCCTTTGAGTAAACACGTAACACAAAAGCGTCACAAGAAAGACCTTCAAAAGGGTATAGGCCACCCCGAGGTCAATCCTCCCTACGATACTTATGAATTTTTCTTTTCGTTTAACTGACATAATTAATCAACTATAACCAAGTTACTGGTCCTCACTTTCATTAATTTTAACGTGCAGAGTCGATTTTAGGCAATGGAAGAGATTTTTCCCAATTGGGGGTCATATTAAGTCGGGAATTAGCTACTTAGGTAAAATTATTAGGGTATCAAAAGGAAACCTGAAGCTTTTATTCAAAAGTCTCCAGGTATAAAAAAAATAAAAAACCTTTAACAATTCAATTAAAGGTTATGTCTAGTTTTTCTTCCTGGGAATCTATGGGAAACATTGCCCAAGTAACTTGTTTTGATATTTTTGATTTCATTAATTCTTCTCTCAGCGAGAATATCAGTGGCCTGATTAACTGGAATATTTTGTTCATCAGAGAGTTGAAAAATCCTAAGAGTTGTATCGTAAATTGTATCTACCATTCGAAGAGACTTGTTTTCACTCCACCCTTCAAATTCAATAGAAACATTCATTAGGCCTCCAGCATTAATTAAATAATCGGGAGCGTATAAAACATTGCGACTTTTCAGCTCAGCACCGTGACGGTCTTCTTTTAATTGGTTGTTAGCGGCCCCTGCTACTATTTTAACTTTCAATCGGCCAATAGTGGCATCATTGATAGTTGCACCAAGTGCACAAGGAGTGTAAATGTCAGCATCAACGTCATAGATTTCATCAGGACCAACATATTCAGCTTCTGGAAAATTCTCTTTAACAGTTTGAATATTTTTTTCACTAATATCAGTAAAGAAGATCTTAGCTCCACCATCAGTCAGAAGCTTCATAAGGTTTTGCCCAACAGAGCCAACACCTTGCAATGCCACAGTTCTTCCACTGAGGCTTCTTGTTCCAAAAACTTTGTAGCAACAAGCTTCAATTCCTCTAAATACACCAAGAGCCGTAAAAGGAGCTGGGTTACCAGAACCACCGTGGATTTTTGCCACACCGACAACATTCCTTGTTTCAGTAAAAATATGCTCGATATCTGCAACACCTATATTGACGTCTTCTGCCGTAATATATCTGCCATTAAGAGACTCAAGATATCTTCCGTAAGATCTAAAAAGAGCTTCAGACTTATCTTTGTCTGGATCACCAATTAGAACTGCTTTTCCACCACCCAAATTGAGTCCAGAAATTGCAGCTTTGTAAGTCATGCCTTTAGAAAGTCTCAAAACGTCCTCTAAAGCATCTTCCTCACTTTTGTATTGCCACATCCTAGTTCCACCAAGAGCGGGCCCTAGTGTAGTGTTATGCACGGCTATAATAGCTTTAAGTCCACAAGACGGATCACTAAGGAAGACAACTTGTTCATGCCCCATAGAGTACAGTTTTTCAAAACTTAACATAGGCTTATTCTCCTGAAGGTAACTTGCGCGCTAAAAATAATTGACCTTTTGCGCTTATGCCCAAATGATAAAAGGAATTCTTAAACCAATAGGGATTGAAGTTGATTAAATAGCTCAAATCCTTATAAAACGAGAGAGACAAAATCTATATGCCCATCGTGTCATTAGCAGGCCAATCTGGAGAAATTACTAAAGAATTTTCGCTAAATTCGGGAAGTGTTATCTGGGAAGGTGTCGAAGATCAAGGTTATAAGCTTCCCGCTGGATGCCTTGCAGGAAGTTGCAGCTCATGCAAAGTAGAAGTTTTGGAGGGAGCTGAGAATATTTCAAAAGCAAGTGCAGTGGAACAAAACACCTTAGATTCAGTATATGAGAAACATCCAGAGCTTAAAACCCAGACTTTAAGACTCACATGCAGGGCCAAAATACTGGGAAATATCACTATTAGGCCTATAAACGCCTAAAAAACGCTTTTTTTTTCTAAAAGATCAAAAAAACACTTGTAGGTGAAAGAAGAGTAGCATTTAATATTTTGATTACAAAAACAATGTGTTTCGATAAAAGCCTCAATTAGGGGTATTAAAAGGAGTTTCGAGATGGCTACTAAAAGAAAAGCAACTACTACTAAAAGAAGAACACCAGCAAAGACAACAACTAGAAAAACAACTACTTCTGCTAGAAAAGCAACAAGTACTAGAAGATCAAAAGAAATGCTTCTAGTTGGAAGCAAAACTAAAGAAGCTCTTAAGTCACATAAGCTTAATGTTTCAGGGGACGCTCTTGAAGGAATTAATCAGTGGGTATACTGGTTGATTGATCAAGCTGCTTGTAGAGCAAAAGCTAACGGTAGAAAAACTGTTAGAGCTCACGACTTCATGGCATAAGATTATTTAAATAATTTTTCTATGAAATAAAAGGGAGGTGAATTTATTCACCTCTTTTTTTTGCTTTTTTTCTACCTTATCCTTTTTATTGCCGTTGGCGGTTGCCCTTGCCCTCCCAAAATAAATTTTAAAAAGGTGTAAGTTTTCCAAATTCATCACGTTCGTCTAAGTCCGGTCCATTCATGAACTTTCCGAGACATACTTTACTATTTATTAGCGACACATACTTTACACTATGTGTTTTTCTTAACTACTCGGAAGTTAAAGGGGCTTTCTCCCGATGTGAATTTATATTCTATATCGTCAATAAATCCTAATT
>JABIHA010000003.1 GCA_018649885.1 Bacteriovoracaceae bacterium | reverse complement strand
TTTGGTAAAACTCATTGATAAGCAGCTTAGAAGAACTGCAAAGAACAAAGATAAACTCCTTCTTTTTTTGAAATATCCCCAGCTTCCACTTCACAACAATCAAGCAGAGCTGGACATCAGAGAGAGAGTTATCAAAAGAAAGATCTCACTTCAAAATAGATCAAGACAAGGCATCGATGCCTGGGATTTGATGTTATCAATAATCTCAACTTGCAGAAAGCTTGGTGTGAGTTTTTGGAAATACCTAGATGACCGAACTTCGGCCCGCGGAGAACTTCCTTTTCTTGCCCAAACTATAAGATCCCTTTAAAAAACAAGCTATTGGGCAGTTACATTTTTGTCGTCAACTTTTTATACACCTAGTGTAAAAATTTTGAAAAATGAGTTTTAAGCGCTGGCCTTGGTAGTATGACCCTAATTAATAGATTGTGATAATTTCTTGGGGGAATTCTATGCAAATCTCAAACTGGGGCAAGGCCCTGAAAATTTCTAGTTTAACTATTTCATTATTTTTATCAGCATTGTCCTATGGCCAAGTTTTGGGAGTGAAAAATAGTGCTCAAGCCGAAGCTATAGCAAAATGTACTAGGCCTCTCACTCTTCGCGCTAAATTAGCATGTGCAGGGGTGAAAAATAATACAGAAGCCGACGCGGTTATAAGTTGCTCGAGGGAAGTATCAGATAGCGCTCAACTTGCATGCGCTGGAGTTAAAAATCCTGCTGAAGCTAAAGCTGTCGCAAACTGTACGAGGAAAGTGGCTGATGGTATAGAGCTTGTCTGTGTTGGAGTGAATAATTCTGCAGAGGCAGATGCAGTTGCAAACTGCACGAGAGAAGTGGCAGATGGTCTAGAACTCGTTTGTGCAGGAGTCAAAAATGACGATCAAGCAGGTGCTGTTGCAAAATGTACTAGGGACGTTGATGATGGGCATGAGCTTTTGTGCGCAGGAGTCAAAAGTATTGCTGAGGCCGAAGCCGTTGATAGCTGCATTGGGCTTGTGGATAATGGATTTGAATCTGTATGCGGTCCTAAGCTTCAATCATACCTAGATAATCAAATAAAATAATGGTCACAACTGAATTTAAAAAGAAAAGTGTCGGCCCACCTCAGGGCCTTAGAGTATCTCAAAAGTGAGCTGGCAGTTTAATCTCTTTATTCTTTGTATATCAGGATCTAAATTAAAGCTGCTGACTCTTCTTGTGTTTTATACCCCTCAACAAAATTCAACATCATAAATATCCAAAACTAGACAGAATCTTTTGAATCTTATCAAAATCGTAAAGTAATTCTCCTCTAATTTATATATTGGCCAGTAGTGTTTCAAATGCGGTGAAACATCATGGGATATTGACAGTAAAGTGTTTGCGTAAATAGTGTAATTATTTTTTGGTATGCACATTAATGTATATTTCAGAACAATAATTATCTACAGTGCGAACAAAAGATTGTTTAAAAAAGGATACCATTATGAAAATTGCAATTTTAGGATTACTTACCTTATTAATGCTGCCACTGGGAAGCTGGGCAGGTGAAATTGGACAAGTAACTTACCTTAACATTAAATCAAAACCATATCTTTTTGGTGATCATCAATTTCCAGAAACTAAAGATTTAAAGGATGTTAACCTTCCTTTCAATCTTAGAGTCCGACTACTAAAAGATGATGAGCCTTCCTCACACATTTACATCGTGTCTTTAACTGCTGAAGAAAATGATGGTGTTTCAAAGGCCAACATTAGCGCTAATTTATATTTTGAAGAAGAAGATGGCGCTCTTACTAAAATATATACATTTAAAAATAAATCCAAGGAACTAAAGCCTGATGGTGTTACAAAATTTAGATATCAACGCAGTGGATATACTGTCGATGGTGATTTCAGTATGAACCTTAAATTCAAAGTAAAAATTTAAGATACAAGTGCTAGGTACATTGGATGTAGCTTCTTGTGCCTGGCACGAATGCTGCTAACTTAAGAAAATAGTTGAATGATTTCATAAAACTACGGCCATGCGTAATGGCCGTAGTTAATTCTTTTGATATGATTTTTATCGCCAAACAAAAATCCATCCAAAAGGAATATTATGAATTC
>JABIHA010000017.1 GCA_018649885.1 Bacteriovoracaceae bacterium | reverse complement strand
GAATTCATAATATTCCTTTTGGATGGATTTTTGTTTGGCGATAAAAATCATATCAAAAGAATTAACTACGGCCATTACGCATGGCCGTAGTTTTATGAAATCATTCAACTATTTTCTTAAGTTAGCAGCATTCGTGCCAGGTACGTTGGACATTGCGCCTTGTAGTCTGGCACTCTTTTAGGCACTCTTTTACTCTTTTAATCAATATTGTCTAACTTCAAATTCTCTTTTGCTTCCATAAATTAAGGGCCCTTCCCCCAGGTAAGCGCGGTAATATGCTTCACCAGGAATCCTACCAATTTCAGACCCGTCCATTACTTCTGTTATACATAAATCGTCGCTGTAAAGGTTTTGATTTAAAAAATTAGAATTAACAATTCTTCCTTCATCGATAGTCAGTTCAATATAGAGAGCACTGGGAAGAAATGTCATGAAAAAGCTTGAAGAGCTTGAGTCTGCATCAGTTGTAATTTCGATCTTTTGGGTTTCATGAAAGTTAAATGAGGTTGATCTCGTATTATGAACTTTTGTTTTGATTGTGCTTCCAAAAGGAAAGTTGTCATTAATACCAAAAGAACTGGGAGATAATCCTTCTTTAAACGAGAATGTTCTAATCGAAGAATTGCTTAATTGATATTGTACTTGGCATTCAATCTTATTTTTCAACGTCCATACGTTACTAAATTTACTAACGAGTGTTTTTTCACTTGAGTCATTAACCTGAACTTTTATATTTTCATTGGATTTTCCAACCTCACATTCTCGGTTTAATTTAATTTTGGCTTCAGAGATAAATATTTTACCTGTATTTGGTAAGTAGGTACGCGCAAATATAGAAGTATTGGCCAAACAATCAACTTTTTCTAATTTGCTTTTTAGGCCAGGGTCGTTTTTAATTTGGTTATCTTGACAGCTATTAAACTCTAGAATTTCTTCTCCTAAAGCTGCAAGATCATTTTCTGCATCAGAAAGAGAAAAATATTTGGCATTCCAATATTTATAATAAATCTCACTTTTCTTATTATAAAGCTCTCTTCTTTTAGATTTTATCTGGGCCAAACTTTGCGCAAGACAAGTTGACAAATCTTGATTCTGATCTACTCGCTCCATAAGCTCAGAGGGGAGGGGATTGCCTTGAGCTGTGCTCAAATGTGTTAATAAAAGAGTAAATGTAATTAAATTTTTCATTTCATACTTCCAAATAATTATATTTTTACATATAGAGTTAATTGGCCCTAGAGTAACCCTCTGCTGTAAGTATTTATAGACTTCATCCAGCAATTACATATTTGTCATTTTTCTAGACAATCACCTGGCAATACCCCATGTCCAACTAGGTGAAATATGTACTAAGGAGATAACTTACTTACCAGTGAAGTCTGTTGATATTTATTGAAAGTTTACAGTTTTTGGCACCATCAAAACGGAGCTTGCCCTTAAAAAAAAGATGCCAAGCTAATATACTTACCAGGAAACACGCACCTAACCGGCCCGCTTAACTTTTTTGTTAAGTTACCATTATAAGCAATAGTTACTTTTATAATTTTTTAAAAGCTCAAAAGAGGGTATTTATACGACAAGAATTTGGAAATCTACATTGAGGGCAGAGCTTTTCCTCTTTAATAAGGCACGGCTCTGTGCAGCGTGGAAGTCAAAACCATAATTATATTTATGGATATGTGCTCAATTCATTGATCTATGTCATGTAAATGCTATAGTTTCATAGTAATTCCTTCAAGGCAGTCCATTTTGTACAAAAATACTATTGATAAAAAAATTCTTTCTTATTGGTATGGTCTTCTCAATCTCGGCAGGCTCTTAGATGAAAGGGCCCCCAACTACCTAAAGCAGTCTTTAGGTTGGTCTTACCACGCCCCCTATGCCGGACATGATGCTATCCAACTTGCTATAGGCTTAATATTTGAGCCTGGACGTGATCACCTTTTTCCGTACTACAGAGACATGCTAACTTGCTTGGCCGCAGGTATGAGCGCAGAGGAGATTATTTTAAATGGGATATCCAAAGCAACCGACGTCGCCTCAGGTGGAAGACATATGTCAAATCACTTTGCCAAACCTTCCATCAATATTCACAATGTATCATCTTGCACTGGAAACCATATTCTTCACGCAGTTGGAGTGGCCAGAGGTATAAAGTATTATGGCGAAGACGCTGTCTCCATATGCTCACAAGGTGAGTCTTCTGTTTCAGAAGGATATTGTTATGAGGCAATCAACGGTGCTACTAAGGAAAAACTCCCGGTAATTTTTGTTTTTCAAGATAATGGATACGGCATTAGTGTGCCTAAGTCTGATCAATCGGCCAATTATCATATGTCTGATAATTTTCGAGGTTTTAAAAATTTAGATATTATTAAAGTAGATGGACTTGATGTACAGAGTGCAGTTAAGGCGATGGAAGATGCCAAAAAAATTGTTAAAGAAAAAGGCCATCCTGTTATAGTCGATGCCGAAGTAGTGAGAATAGGACCCCACTCAAATTCAGATAGGCAAGATTGGTACCGCGATGAAAAAGAGTTGGCGTTAGCTCTTTCAAAAGATCCATATACTAAATTTAGAAACTATCTACTGCAAAGTGGACTTTTTACTGAGGCAGAACTCGAAAAAATTGACCAGGAAAATAAAAATGAAGTAATGGTTGCTCATAGTAGTGCCATTACAGCGCCAGATCCAGATCCAGCTACAATATTTGATTTCGTAGTCCCCCCGGCCCACATTCCTCATATATATCCGGATGGTCTTCACAATCAGCAGGGTGAGCCTCTTACTCTTCTGCAGGCCCTCAATACAACATTAAAAAGTTGTTTTAGAGAAAACCCAGACACTTATATTTGGGGGCAGGATATGGCCAATAAAGAAAAAGGTGGAATATTTAACGTTAGTAAAGGAATGCAACAGGAGTTTGGTGAAAAACGAGTCTTTAATGCCCCTATCGCTGAAGATTATATAGTCGGAACTGCCAATGGTCTTAGTCGCTACAAAAAAGAAATTAGAATTGTAGTTGAAGGTGCCGAATTTGCTGATTATTTTTGGCCTGCCATGGAGCAACTTGTGGAATGCTCTCATGATTACTGGAGAACCAGTGGTCAATTTTCTCCAAATGTAGTTATTCGCCTTGCATCTGGTGGATATATTGGAGGAGGTATTTATCATTCGCAAAATATTGAAGCAACACTTACAACATTTCCTGGGCTCAGAGTGGTTTATCCCACATTTGCAGATGATGCGGCAGGGCTTCTTAGAACGGCGATAAAATCTCAAGGTCCAACACTATACCTAGAACCTAAAGCCCAATACAACTCCAAGGCATCTATGGCGGTAGTTCCAGATGACTTTGAAGTACCTTTTGGTAAGGCCCGTATTCGAAAATCTGGAGAACAACTAACGATTCTTACTTATGGCAATACTATACACATGTGCCTAAAAGTGGCTGAAAGATTGGAAGCTGAAGAAATAAGCGTTGAAGTCATAGACCTCCTTTCGCTCAATCCACTTGATGAAAAAGCAATACTAGATTCCGTTGAAAAAACAAATCGGGCCTTGATTGTTCATGAAGATAAAGTTTTTGCTGGATTTGGGGGAGAATTGGTGGCCTTAATTAGCGAAAAAGGGTTTAATTTTTTAGATGCACCCGTAATGAGGGTTGGTGCACTATATACTCCAGTTGGTTTTAACCGGATACTCGAAAGGGCGACACTTCCAGACGAAGAAAAAATATATGAAGCAGTGACTTCACTACTTAATTATTAAACTCTGAAAAAATAATATGCCTATCGAAATAAAACACCAAGTTCAAAATACTAACTGGAAAGGCCTTGAACCCAAGAATTTTCCTTTTTTGGATCATCAGTTCTTTCAGACATTAGAAGATGAAGGTTGTATTGGTCAAAACTCTGGTTGGCAGCCCATCTATTTAGAAGATCCGGGAAAATCGATTCTTTTTAGCTTTATTAAAAGTCATAGCTACGGCGAATATATTTTTGATTGGGATTGGGCCAATGCTTATAATGCTCATCAAATTCCTTATTACCCTAAATTAACTTCAATGATCCCATTTACTTCGGCCACCTCACCACACTTTATTGGCGAGACATCTAATAAGGTGATGGAAGAGTACGAAAGATACTACCTTGAAAATCCATTTTCTTCTTCCCACTTCTTATTTTTGCCAGAGTTTGAATTAAATTTCTTTGAGTCACAAGGCTATATTTTGAGAGACAGCTTCCAGTATCACTTTATGAGTGAAGGTCTTCAATCTTTTGATGACTTTCTATCGAGTTTAAAAAATAAGAAGGCCAAGCAAATAAGAAAAGAAAGAATATTTCCAGAGGAGATAAAGTTTAATCAGTATACAGGCGATCAACTTAGTTCTAATCACGCCAGTGAAATGTATCAATTTTATCTATCCACCATTTCTTATAAAAATGCGATCCCTTATCTAAGCGAGAGTTTTTTTACAAAGGTTTTTGAAAAACTAAAAAACAATATATGTTATATTCAAGCAACGAAAAATGAGAATGCTATTGCCGGATCACTATATTTTCATAGCTCTGATACTCTTTATGGACGCTATTGGGGGGCCACAGAAAATATTAAAAATCTCCACTTTGAACTTTGCTATTACCAAGGAATTGAATTTTGTATAAAAAAATCTTTATCTGTATTTGAGGCCGGAGCACAAGGTGAACACAAAATTGGAAGAGGATTTAGACCAGTCAAAACATATAGTGCCCATAAATTTAAAGACCCACATTTTCACCATGCAATCTCTGAATATATAAGAAAAGAAAAATTACATATCAATCAGATTATCCCACTGCTCACCGAAAAACTCCCCTTTCGTTAGAATCTAATATTCGATGTAAAAGTGAACTTCACTTTGAGGGCTGATGGATCCTACAGGCAAGACTGTTGGAGTGGGCGCCGCTAAAGGAAGAATTTCGACAAAGGACTAACATTTATCTGTAGTTGCATCAAAAAAAGAAAACCACATTACTACTCGCCGAGCTTTATACAGGGACTTACTAACTTTTATGTGGTGTCCGGCCGGGATGGCCATGGTGATCGTCCTAATCTCGATCTCGAGGTGTTTCCGCTAGAGTCTTCTCGCCCGATCCGCGCAGGATTCGTTTTAAACTCTAGAGGCCGTTATATGTTTGCTGCCTCAATGGAATTGCCGCAATGGAATTGATAGATTGAATCCATTCTCATCATTGCCCCGGGGTCTGTCGACTCTAACCACCAAGGAATGGCTGCTATTTTTAGAGCCGCCGTGGAACGGGTCCTCTATAGTTTACTATCAAGTATTTCGCATCAAATAAAGAAGTAAATAATTGTCTCAGGATTTGAGATATGTGGTTTTTATGGTTAAAACTACTACAGATAGGGGATAGTCCAATTTCATCCTGCATAATCTTCATTCAGGGAAAAAGGAAAAAGGTGCCAGGGGCGAATGCTGCTAACTTAAGAAAATAGTTGAATGATTTCATAAAACTACGGCCATGCGTAATGGCCGTAGTTAATTCTTTTGATATGATTTTTATCGCCAAACAAAAATCCATCCAAAAGGAATATTATGAAT
>JABIHA010000004.1 GCA_018649885.1 Bacteriovoracaceae bacterium | reverse complement strand
CGTGGCCGTATGTCTTTAGAATTATGAAACTATTTTGTTAAAGCAGTAGCATTCGTGCGTGATACTTTTTACATCACATAGCATTGGAAAATGTACCACACACTTGATGTGGAAACTGTAAACTGAACCGTGCACTGTTAACCGCTAACATGTTAACAGTTAACCGCGCACCGCTTACGAGTTGTTCCCACCATCGCATCAATAATTAAACAAATAAAAATCAGCACCAATCATGAGAAATTCCCACCTAGATTTTTAAACAACAAATTACGTACGTTAAGTTGTTTAAAAAATCACAAGTAAATATGATCATTCCCAGATACAGGGACTTGCTATACTAGTATAGAAATTGTGGTTGTGAATACCTATTTCAGGTTTGATAATTTTGGAGGTTGTTCATGTATTTTGCGATTATAGCTGTGATGCTTGGTTTGGGGGGGTACCTCATTTTCTCTGGCTTCAATTTGAGATCCAAGAGAAAAATTGTTTGGGGTTTGATAGTTATAATAGCAACTGCTCTCTTATTTTTATATTTAAGCATTTGGGGAGAATACCTTTGGTTTGAATCGTTGGGATATTCAAATCGATTTGGCACTGTTTTTTTCGCGGTAATAGGTTTTGCTTTTTTGGGGGGCCTAATTGGTACCACTTTCGTCAAAACTCTTACGTGGGGGCCAGAAGCAAAATCATTTAATGAAAGTAAGTACATTTCACCTACCATCCTGGCCGGAATCATTGGCGCAGCTTGGGGTGCATTTAATTGGGATACCTACTTAAAATTTTTTAATCGAATATCTACAGGAGTTACTGAACCTCTATTTGGACTAGACACAGGGTTTTATCTTTTTTCTCTTCCTTTTATGAATAACTTGTTTCAAATAATTTTAATTTTTGCAGTGATCGCTCTTTTAGGCGCCATTCTAATTCCAGCGGACGTCCGAAAAATAGGGAAAACTTTGAACAGATGTGTTGGTTCTATATTCATAATTTTGGCATTTGGGAGCCTACTTTCAGCTTTCAACCTTACGTTCTCAGATTTTGGATCGGTCAGAGGCGCCGGCTGGACAGATATTCACATTAGATTACCTATTTTCTATTTATTTGCGATCCTGCTTTCCATAAGCGGAATTGTACTTCTAATACCAGCTACAGCAAAAAGGCTTCAACAATCATTATCGAATAATTTCGGCTTATATAGTTGGGCAAGAGAAAAAGTGCGTATCAACGTTGCAGTAATTTTACCAATTTCTCTTTTGTTTATCTGGATGACGCTTACAGTAGGCCTGCCAAAATTAGTGCAATGGTTAGTTGTGGAACCAAATGAAATTACATTTGAAAAACCATATATTGAACGCAACATAAAATTTACTAGAAAGGGATTTAATCTCGACAAGGCCGAAGAAAGAGAGTTTAAGCCTTCATCCGAATTTTCTCCAGAATTGATTACGAGAAATAAAGAGGTTCTATCCGAAGTTCGTTTGTGGGATTGGAACGCCTTAACTGCAGTTTATGACCAATTTCAAGAAATGCGACTCTATTATGAGTTCCCAGATGTTGATATTGATCGTTATCAAATCGGTGGTCGTTACCGACAGGTTATGGTGTCTCCAAGAGAAATGGAAATTTCTGAAATTCCAGAAAAAAGTCAAACTTTCATTAATAAGCGATTTAAATACACCCACGGGTACGGGATTACTATGGCCCCGGTTAGTGACTTTACTGAAGAAGGTCTTCCAAAATTGGTTATAAAAGATATACCGCCAGTCTCAGACCATCCTGACTTAACAATTACCACGCCACAGATTTATTACGGGGAACTAACAAGGGAGCATGTATTCACGAATTCGAAAGAAAAGGAATTCGACTATCCTAGTGGGAGTAAGAATATCTATACACAATATAAGGGGGAAGGCGGAGTTCCAATATCCTCTATATGGAGGAAGTTTTTATTTGGCTGGAAATTTGATGGGACCAGGTTTTTACTATCGACATATCCTACCAAAAACTCCCGAGTATTATTCCATCGCCAAATTTTGAAACGCGTTCAAATCTTGGCACCATTTTTAAAATTTGATAGCGATCCGTATATAGTTTTAGCTAAGGGAAAGCTTCATTGGATCATCGATGCCTACACAACATCAAAATACTATCCATACAGCCAGTCTTTCAATCGTAAAGAAAATATCGACTACTCTAATGGTCGGCTAAAACGCAGGATATTTGCAACTCAGGCAGATAGCCTTAATGGTGCAAACTATGTAAGAAACTCCGTAAAGATTGTCGTTGATGCTTATAATGGCAAAGTGGACTTCTACGCATTTGACCTTAAAGATCCAATAGTGAGCGTTTGGCGACATATTTTCCCTAAACTTTTCAAATCAAAACAATCAATGCCACCTGAGCTTCTTTCACACGTGCGCTACCCAGTAGGACTACTGGCCGCCCAGGGAGTAATGTACGCAAAATATCATATGACTGATCCTGAAGTATTCTATAATCAAGAAGACCTATGGGTGAGGGCCACAGAAAAGTATTACTCAGAGCTTCGAGCTGTGTCCCCTTATTATGTTATGTGGAAACCACCGGGCTCCACAGGCCCTGAGTTCTCCCTCATACAGCCTTTTACTCCCAAAAACCGGCAACTCATGATCGGGTGGCTTGCAGGGCTCAGCGATGGGAAAAATTATGGTAAACTCCTAGTTTACCGTTTTCCAAAAGAATCACGAGTTCTCGGACCACAACAGGTGGAAACCAAGATTGATCAGGACCCATATCTTTCCTCACAACTCACACTTTGGGACCAACGTGGCTCTAGAGTGATACGTGGAAATGTATTGGCCATCCCTGTGGAAAACTCACTGCTTTATTTTGAGCCGATTTATCTTCAAGCAGAAACGGCTGCCTTTCCTGAGTTGAGATTAGTTGTGGTCATGCATGGCGATCGATTAAGCTACGGAAAATCCCTTGATGATGCTATCAATGGACTACTTAGCAAACCCCAAAGAAAAGGTCTGCAACAACTGCCACTGGAACTCGCTGAAAAATATTTAGCACCCAATGTACAGGTATTAAATGGGAAAGCAGCATCTCTTCTAAATAATTATTTTCGACTCAATTATGAAAAACGATTTGTGGAAGCGGCCCAGAAGTTACAAGAATTGGATCAGGTTCTAAATCCAAAACCGGAAAAAGTTGGCGCTCTTTAAAAAAAAGGTACCCAATTCCATTGAAAAGGAGTGCGTGATACTTTTTACATCACATAGCATTGGAAAATGTACAACACACTTCATGCGCCTTTCAAAAAAAACTGAAACTGTAAATTGAACCGTGCGCGGTTAACTGTTAACAGTGTACGGTTCAGTTTTAAAAAAGCAGAAAGTGCATGGCTCCCTTTTTTTACTACTCACTTTTTCTATTAGAAAGAGTTAGACCCAAGTAATTATGAGGTGCAAATTTTCTCAATTGAGTGGTGTTGGGATTGTAACCTGAAGAGGTTGGATCCATCCAGGAATCATTAAAACTAAAATAACGATAATTTTCCATGGTATTTCCACCCCACCCGTAACTTCCATTAAGAGCAAGTTGTCTTCCCCAAGTGGCATAAAATCCAAAAAGACCATACTCATTCATCTGTCCCACGGCATGGGCGCTTTCGTGAGCAATATCCAATATTGTTAAATCAGCAGATGCAAGGGAAATGAAGCCTATCCCAGCAAATGGTCGTCCTCCATTTACCTTTTGGCTGAGACCAAAAATACCGTGCTCCATTCTATATTGAGTATCTAAAATCTGGAAAAGTTTCATGTCATAGCTTTCAGCGCCATAGTAATTTTGAAATTCATTTTCGCTGACAATGGATTCTCTCAGCTCTCCTCTTGAAAAGTAATCGAGAGGGTCGACTTCCAGGCCAAACAATACGGCCATGGCAACTGATTCGAATCCTCCGTATATAGCACCCGATTTTGCGCCATCTATTGGAGATTCTCCTGTGATAGCAGCTGTGGTGGCCCCTCTGGCAGATCGGATCGCCATATTGCCAGCGGTATCAACCAATAAATTAAGTGTAACTTGACGAGTTGTGGAGGAGTCAAAGTCGATTTTGACAATGGGGTTGATCAATTCCCGTGGAAGCAGACTTTCAATCACTTCACTGGTGCCCCCCACAAAGGCAGATACTCCGATGTCTTGTCCGGTTAAAGCTCCTTGCAAGCTCCCTTCGACAACCCCCACTGAAAAGATCTTAAAATAATGACCGGGAATCCAAGGTGAGTGAATAACTAGAGCGCGGGCCAATTTTGAGGGCGTATCCTTAAAGACATCTTTAAAATTTTTATTGTGCAGAAGTGTTTCCATAGAATCTTTAACTAGAATATTGACTATTGCCCCTGCCACTACATTTCCGGTTGAAAGTGAAATGATCGCTCCTAAGGCAGCTCCGGCAACATTTTCAATTCTTAGCATCTGCTTGGCATGGAATCCCACTTGAAAGAGAAAACGTCCCAAACGATTTTTTCCCAAAGCGATGGGATGACCTTTTTTTCCAATCACCTCGTACTTTAAATCTTCCATCCAGGGCGAGTGAGGCATGGTTTTTTCTAACACACCAAATTGATCGATCACTTCACTTCTTTTGGGAAGGCCTCTTTCATTAAATTCTAGGCCCAGCTGTTCACCAGGGTTCTCACTATTATAATGTTCAAGTTCAGTA
Source organism: Bacteriovoracaceae bacterium (assembly GCA_018649885.1). Taxonomy (GTDB): domain Bacteria; phylum Bdellovibrionota; class Bacteriovoracia; order Bacteriovoracales; family Bacteriovoracaceae; genus JABIHA01. Next base: position 5,505 of record JABIHA010000004.1, on the reverse strand, counting down.
TCAATAAGGTCTTGATTTTCTTTTATCCATCGTCTTAATTTTAAAATTATTTGATCATTTTCACTACTGAGTAGAAGGGTTCGGTAGGTATACTCTTTAACCATATCCTCAACTAATTCCACGTTTTCGACAACAAAAGAGGGTGTCAGGTAGTATCTATTGTATTTTCTGGGAATCGATACATAGCTTTTAGCACTATCTAATTCTTGGGCCATAAAAGAAATAAAATCTTGCTTAAAACTGGCCATATGAATAGCATTATAAAGAGGTACAAAAGCTCTACGAACTTCTTTAGACTCACTATCTCCCATTTTTATTTTATGAGGAGTCTTTCTCTGAGGTCTATAAGAGATGACAAGCTTCTCAAGAAGAACACTGGTATTTTGAGTTTCCATTTTTTTAAGATCGCTTAGATAGATCTTGTAATATTCACTTTTAAGTTCTTTTATTTGTGATTTTTTTAGATATTTCATCTTCGCTACTGTCATTCGCCTGGTAGGATAAGGAGTATCAACCTTTCCCGCCAAAAATTTTAGAAGATGGTACGATTCTGCATCTCCGCCAAAGCGTTGATACTTAGAGATCAATTTATTACGTCGAATTTTGCTCATTTTTTGCTTTCCAAGAAAGCGAATCTGTAATGGAAAAGCACTGCCATAGACATTATATTCGGGGAAAATCCATCTTTCGTTCAATACTTTTACAAGTTTTCTTTTAGAGTCTCCCAGCATACTAAAAAGAAGGGGGAAATTTTCGAGAGGTTTTCCGTCCAAAAGACTAAGAATCTCAGTGTGAGTTTCCCTCAATTTTTGAGTGTCGGCAATTTCCCAAAGCTGGTCGATCAGATCACTCATGACAAGATCTACCCGATAAGGGAGATTTAAATTTTGATAACGGAAGGCCTTGTCGATTCCCTTAAAAAGTCCTGGTTTTTGGTGGTAAACATCGAGGATCTCTTGAACCACAGGGTGGTTCAGCATTTGAATCTGGTTAACCTGTTGAGGGTTTTGGGCCCTTAATTCAGAAGATAATATAAGGATAGACCAGAAGGCCAGCGCCAGGGTAAGTAATTTTGTTGTCATCGATTCTCCGTTATTTGCTAGGCAGAGATTAATACTAGAGCTACTTAAGTAGATAACTTTGTGCTCATTGAATATATGCCTATGTGCGTCAATTTAATAGGTAAATTAACTCAATTTGAGTGAGAAATTTATCCAATTAGTTAACTAGTATGTGGTAACTATTTGAATATTCGTTAGGTTGCCGTGTGTTCAGAAAAAATAGGTACCAAAATACTTGTCAATTCCATTGCGGCCAATATGTTTCTTTGCATTTGCATGATCTCTACTCGTAACTGTTGATTTTTTTTACAAAATGGTGAGATTTTATAGTTATCAATTTTCTTAATAGATGGTGCCGAGTTAATTGATTAAAATTGTTTAAGAAGAAAATTATCACTTTCATTTGGTTTATAAGAGCTGAAAGTTTACTGGCGTATTTTCGATGCTAAAGAAGAGAGTAATTCGGAATTCGTACCAGGATTCTTTCGAAAAGGGAGTCTTTAACCACTAACCTAATTGGAGTTGAAAATGTTTTACTTAAACTTAGAAGGTCTTATTTTACATTTAAAAAATGAAAAAAATAACCAAAGAGAGAGCTTTTTGTATCTTTTGTATTCATATTTATTATTTAAATTAATTGATATTTTTCAGCTATTTTATCCATCACCCAAGCCCGATAGTTTTAATACTAAAATTGGTGGAGTTGTAATTATTGTTATTTTAAGCATGATTTTCTGTTCAATACTAAGAAGTTATTATCAATCAAATGGGGGAAATAACGGACGATTTTTTCTTCACAGAATAATTAGTTTGTGGTTTGTACTAACTCTTAGGATCTCCCTTGTGACCTTACCAGCATTTTTACTATTGTTACTAGCAAGCAAATTTGCGAATCCAGCGTTGATGCTCTTCGCAGGCCTAATAGGAATGGGAGTTTGTCTAGCTTCTGTAATCTATATTTTGATTAAAATCAAAAGAAGTCTTTCATTGATTAGCACAGAGTTATAAAGAAATTCCAACACACTTCATATGCCTTTCCAACTAAAACTGAAACTGTAAACTGAACCGTGCACCGTTCAGTTTAAAAAACTTCAAAAAGGTATCTCATATTTTTGATTGGCACCTTTTTTTCCCTTTTTTTTCTGCATCGCTCTAGAAAATACCGCTTAAATTCACTGCCTAAGTCTAGGCAATTTAATGTGAAATATCATTTAGTTTATCATTTCATGTCATAACCAATTGCTAACTTTGGGAGCAAATTTTGACCGTAAACAAAACGGCGGTATTCCGTTTAACAGGAGGTCCCGATGTCACTTAATAAGTTCACGCTATTTTTTATTGTTCTCATATTTTCACAGAGCATTTTTGCTCAGCGGATTCGCATTATTGACCGTGGTCATAACAATATCAAATTGAAAGGTATTATTAATACGCGCCTTTTGAAATCACCTCGTTATGCTCGCAAGAAGTTTCGCTCAATCGATGTGCGCGTAGTTAAAAAAGGTTCCACAAAGCACATGATCCTTTTCATGAAGTATAGGGGGAGGTATCAGTTTGAAACGTCAGTGATTACCATGAAATCAAATGATGTGGTAACCAAAATGGAAACCAACACCTCACTAACTCGTGTCAATAAGTTGATGCGTATCTTTCCTGGCATAATCCTCACACTATGTCCGGATACTACAGTTGATATGGTGTATGCAACACCTGAGGATGGAATTCCTACTGCGGTTGCTGGAGTGGAAGATGCTTGTTTAACAGCTGAGTCCAAAGGGTATAAATGTAAGACTTTGATTGGCGACGAGGCCACTGTACAGGCCTACAAACGCTATCTGAGCTATTGTCCCAAACTCAAGGCCCTAGGAAGTATTGGCCACGGAAATACAGGTGGTATTTTACTTCACAATAATCAGGTCCTAGATCACAATTGGTTCACCTCACTTTCGAGTACTAAGCTTAAAAAGAAAGTACTCTATTTTAACTCTTGTCAGGTACACAACGCTCCACTGGAGCCAGCAATAATGAGTGCTGGAACAAGAAGTTATATTGGTGGTGATATTAACCTGGGAATTGGAACAAGTGAGGAGGTGTTTAAATGCTTTTGGGATAGAAGCCTGACAACTCTTACTGGAATGAAACCTGCTTTGGAAGGTTGTGAAGATGACCTTTACCCAACCTCAGGAGCACATGGCTTCTCTGGATTTGAGGGGTGGTTTAAACCTCTTATTATTAGACCATTTCCAAGGCCAAGGCCAAGACCATTTCCAAGACCAATTGCTTTGCTTTAATACAATTAAAAAGGAAAGGTGCGACTTCGGTCGCGCCTTGGTACAAAGATGAAGACAATATTTTTAATTTTACTTTTCTCGGGCCATTCATTTGCCAGTGAGGTTTTTGTACCCGATGCTGCACTAGAAAAATGCTTGAGAATCCATGTCTCTCGTCCAGCTGGTCCACTACTGTCAGCTGACTTGGAAGCGGTAAAAGTTTTAAAGTGCAAGTCAATGGGGATTATCTTACTAACGGGATTAGAAGAGCTGGATCAGTTAGTGAAACTAGACTTATCTCACAATAAAGTTTCTGATATTTCTCCTATTAAAAATCTTGTTAATTTAGAGTCCTTTTATGCTTGGGACAATCAAATTGTGGATATTACACCTTTAAATAGGCTCTCAAAATTGATGACCATAAATTTGAGCTCTAATAAGATAGTTGATCTCTCAGCGCTAAAAAATCATAGGCAATTAATTAAATTGTCGTTTAATCACAATTTGGTGATTAATATTGAACCCTTAAAGAATATAAAAACACTTTATGGATTGTACTTGCAGGGTAATAAAATTAGTGATCTTACTCCACTAGAACATCTTGTGAATCTTCAATCGCTCTACCTTGGGGAAAATAGAATTTCAGACTTATCAGGACTTCACACTTTGAAGTCTTTAAAATATCTATGGCTTCATAAAAATAAAATCGGATCACTTGGTTTGGTTCATATCGCAAGTCTTAGCGTGCTCGAACAGCTATACTTGGGGGACAATCAAATTACGGTTGTTTCACATTTAGATAAACTCTTAAATTTGTCAGTCCTTCAATTAAGTCGAAACTATATAGAAGATCTAACGGGTCTTGGCCCCTTGATCCAGTTAATTGAATTGTGGATTGATGAAAATTGTATAGGTGATTTTTCTGCTATCGATAATTTAAGATCAACTAAAATCTTTGGAAAAAAGAAGCAAGACATAAAAAAGTGCCAAGGTCCATAAAAAAGAAAAAAAGGTGGAAAAAAAAAGGTGCGTGATACGAATGCTACTGCTTTAACAAAATAGTTTCATAATTCTAAAGACATACGGCCACGTGTCGTGGCCGTATTTAACTTTCTTGTTACATTTAAATTGCTAAACAAAAACAAACAAGGAAGCTTCATGAATTCTACTCAAACTAAAATCACTAGTCACTCGCATAGCGCCATCTATTCAAAATTGTCAAAGGCCATACCTCAAAACTTGCTTGAAGAATTGATGAGTTCGTCAAAACGACAAAGAGTCTACGATCCATTAACTACCTTGCGACTATTCTTGGTCCAAGTTTTTCAGAGGCAATCGACAAAGTCTGCTCTTTCCTTTTTTAACTCTCAGAGAATAGAAAATGGTCAACGAATGGTTTCGATGAATAACAGCAATTATTGTCGAGCTAGAAAAAAAATGGATGAAAATATACTGAAAGAAATTGCTTTAAGATGCAATGACTCTCATGAATTTAATATGTGGAATAATCGTCATGTTAAATTGATTGATGGAACCACAATGCAAATGGAAGATACTAAAGAAAACCAAAAAGAGTACCCTCAAAATATAAGACAAAAAGAAGGCCTTGGTCAGCCAATTTTAAGATCACTTTGTGTATTTTCTTTGGCAACTGCTTCTCTTGTTGATCTTGAAATCGCATCATATTCAGGCAAAGGAAATGGCGAACCCTCTCTTCTCAGAAAGGCGATGGACAGATTTAACAAAAGAGACATACTTGTAATGGACCGTTTTTTTACTAGCTATTTTTTACATTCAGAATTAGCCAAACGAGAGATTGATTTTGTTGTTAGGGCCAGAGATAAATTTGCAGAAGGGTTTTTTAAAAAGAACAGAAAAGAAGTTACCATTATGAGAAAAAGAAGTAGCAAATTTAAAGATATGTCTAAGGAAGATTACAAAAAATATCCAAAAGAACAAAGAGTAAGGTTATTAAAACATATCTCAAAGAAAGATGGATTTAGGGATAAAGTCATTTATTTAATGACTTCACTCTGTTCGTGACCCCCATTTGATGGCTACCTCCTAAATCCGGAGGAAAACCATGGATTTGAATAGAAAAAGAGTAACTCAATCACAGAAATTCAACATCTTAACCGCTCACATTGAAAAAGGAACTCCCATTTCCGAGTTGG
>JABIHA010000134.1 GCA_018649885.1 Bacteriovoracaceae bacterium | reverse complement strand
TTAAGATTTTTTTTCTAAGGGGAAGGGAAAGCTCATCTCGAAGCAAGTATTGCCATCTACCAGTTTATATTCAAGCGTTCCCTGATGCTCTTCAACAATCTTTTTTGAAATGCTAAGTCCTACCCCTGTACCTTCATCAATACTTTTGGTCGTATAGTAGGGGGTGAAAATACTTTTTACATGTTCATTATCTATTCCATTACCTGAATCAATAACACGTATATAGATGAGATTATTCTCTGACCACGCTTTTATGCTAATCCACCTCTCGATCTCTAAATCTTTTATGGCGTGAAATGAATTAGAAAAGAGGTTTAAAAGAACTTGGGTTATTTGAGTAGGCTGGCAATTAATAGATAAACCTTGTTGGCAAATTGACTCTAGTTTGATGCTTCGGTTTTTAAATTTCGTTTCACAAAAAATTAAGCTTTTGCAAAAAAGATCATTTATTTTTACAACTTGTTTTGCAGTACCCTCACATTTGACAACCATCGCCCTCATATTTACTACGACACTTGAAATATGAGACACGGTTTCATGGATGCGCTCAAAGTGTCCTGCTATAACTTCAGGTCGTGCATCCTTTTTTTGAAATTGTCTTTCTAGCAGGAAAAGTGAGCCATTGATTATAGTCAAAGGGTTATTAATCTCATGAGCTATGCCACCACACATTTCTCCCATGGTCGCTAGGCGAGTTTGGTGGACTGAAACTTCTTTGTAGAGTGTAAGGAGGCGAGCAAGTTCATCAATTTCATCTCGCTGCTTCAAAGCGAGTTTTTTTAACTGTTCTTGGTCAAGTTCCTCAATTATTTCTTTCCACGGCTTACTCACTAATGCACCTTAAGAGGTTAGGCATGGCCTATATTCGGGATATAAATTATAGTAATAAGGTACAATTATATGAGTGAGGTATATCTAATGGAAGATAAGTTTTGCTTAGGAATATTATCTATTTCTGAGGCCAAGATGGTTAAATCAAAATTTAAAAACTTAGGTGTTGAGCTGGATATGCTGGCCAGTGAGAACACATGCACAACTGGTTGTTCCCCGACCTGTGAGCTTTGGGGGAAGGAAAAAGACAAAGAGATGGTGATCAAGGTAATGCAAGAAGAGTTTTCCCATAATCTTTCAGGTCATGAAGTAAACCATGAAGCAATTACAGCTGTTTATGATGCTGAAAATGCTGATAATAAGTGCCAGGCATGTGGTGCAAGCATGAGTGGGGATATTAGTGAGTGTCCCGATTGTGGACTTTGTTATGGGTAGAGTTGGTTGGTTCCATTTTAGATCTAAATTAAATTTATTGATTATCGCCTTGGTTGTCTTAGCTCCTTCTATTTCTTGGTCAAAAACTTATACAATTACAAAAAAATCGACTCTGGGCTTCTCTATTTACAAGTTTAAAATTGGTGCTCCGGTTAAAGGAAAGTTTAAGAAATTTAAGGCAAATATAGATTTCGATATAAAAACTTGGACCGTGGGAAGTGTTTGGGCCCTAATAAATGTTGACTCCATTGATACAGGAAAGGTCAAAAGAGATAAAAAGCTTAGAGAAGATGTGGATTTCTTCAATACAAAGAAATTTAAGGAGATGACTTTCATCTCAAATAGGCCAGTAATTGTTCAAAAAAATAGGACTGTGGAGGTGAAGGGGGATCTCACAATAAAAAAAATTACTAGACCTGTGAGCCTTTATTTAGTTTATCTTGGGCTAATTGGAGATGCTCATAAATTTAAAGTAACAGGTCTCATTGACCGTAAATTGTGGAAAATAACATGGAACAAAGTTATGGATGTAGGTGGTTTTGTTTTGGGTGATGAAGTTAATATTGAGTTAGAGTTATGGGCAAAATAAATTATTTAATCGTTACAAATCTTTTGTGATTTAGCATCAAATAGCAAACACACAATCTTTTGGAATGGGTGTCTGCTATTTAGCTCTAAGTTAAAGGTCTAGTTAAAGTAACGCTTTCAGTTGCGCCTCGGATAATTTGGGATGGTTCGGGTTTGAGAAATCCTCAAGGCCTAAAATCGGAGAAGCTCCTCCCCAAATATATTTTTCAAATAATTTGTCAAAGTTTTCACCTGATTGAAATTTTAGAAAGTTTGCGAAATCTTTTGTAGATACTGAGCTGTGCTGAAAGCGTTGATGAAATTCATTTAAGTAATATCTAAGTCCTTTTTTATTTCTTAAAAGATAGTCTAAGTGAGCGAGGAAGTCTCGCCCTTGTTTGTAAGCCTTTTTATCTGTTGTTCTTCTATAGGGGGAATGCTTACCCATATTGCTGCCACCAAAAGTGGTGCTGGCCAGACGTTTGTAGCGGGAATCTCTCCAGCTGGCGATCGCCTCATCAACCCATCCTGAGTTACCATTTTTGGGCATTACACTCCTGGCAAAATAGGAGTGGGTTAGCTCATGTCCTAGTGCACGCTCAGAAGTTATTGTGGCCCCACAATGCTCCATTCCACCATTCATTGGTCCAACGCCGTAGATGACGATTTTGTTGTGGGGAAAGGGACCATAGTCTCGGTCGAGCTCTTTTAAAATTTTGATTGTATTTCGTTTAAAGTTATCGGGTCTAACTCTTGAGCTTTTAGTGTAGACGGTTGCTGGTATTTTCCTGCCATCACTTGCAGTGTGAACCCATTCTAGCTTTCTAATTCCAATGTCGGGAAAACTGTGGAGATAAACACTTGAGGTGGTAAAGTAGGCGGGGTAGTCTATTTCCCAAGAGTTCTTGCCAAGGGATTTGACAGCGCCATTGGCCTGAACAAGTCTTGATATTGTGTTGGTGAAATTAAGGATAATATTCATTTTGTAATGATCGTACTCAAGGTTTGTGGGTAAGTATTTTTCAAGAAAGTTACGATCACCAAGATCACTCATGAAAAAACCTACTGAGACTCCTGCGTAGTTAAATTTAATTCCACTTGAAAGGTTGTGCTCAATTTCAAGGGTGTGATTTCCGGGAGAAATAACGGATTTGGTGG
>JABIHA010000051.1 GCA_018649885.1 Bacteriovoracaceae bacterium | reverse complement strand
TGTTCTTACAGTTATAGCAGTTGCCGAACAAACTCCGGCGACAGAGGTCTGCCCACTTCCAGATATAATCTCAATATGATCAGCTACAGCTGGATTAATTGTAAAAACTGTTGTGTCAACATTCTGAGTTGTAAAACCTGGCCCAGTCATAGTTAAGGTCGGACCATTATCAAGCGTGTCATCATAGTAGAAAGTTTTTGTCGAGCTTGCATCGGCCACTGTCACAGCGGTAGTAGACGTACTACAGGCATCGCTGTAAAAAGTTCCACTACCAGATCCTGTAGTTAAATTAATAAGAGTGCCACCAGGGTTATCAGTTGTAATATTGCCAAACTGATCTTTTGTCCTAGCAGTTATAACTGCAGAGCAAACTCCCGCAGCAAGCGTTTGAGTTGTGCCAGTGGAATACTCTATATAATCAACAACTGCAGGATTAATAGTATAAGTATCAGTGTCCACAGGCTGAGAAGTAAATCCCCCCACTGTCAAACTCATGATATGACTACTAGATAATGTGTCCTTATAATAGAAAGTTTGAGTCGAAGTCGCATCGGCCACAACTACTGAAGTTGTTGAACTCGTACAAGCATCTGTATAGAAAGTGTCACCTGTCGAGTCTGAACTCAGATTGACTGTGGTTCCACCAGGATTATCAGTGGTTATGTTTCCAAATTGATCCAAGGTTCTCACTGTTATCAAGGCTGCAGAACAAATATCTGCAACAGATGTCTGAGCAGTACCCGTTGAATATTCAATGTGATCAGCAACCTCTTGAGTAATGGTCATGGTGCCTACATTGACTGCAAAAAGAGTATTGTCTGTATCATCAATTCTGACATCAGCTGCAGTCAAACATGCAACGGCCGTATCATAAAATGTATAAGATAAACTAGTTATCCCATTGGTAAAAGTTTTGGTAGTATTGGCGGGATCACTTCCACCAGCAGTTTCTGGAGGAAGAGGAGCATCACAATCAGTTGAAGTGGTAAAAGTATAATTAATCGTATTTAAAGTAGCATCCTCACCAACAATAATATTACTACCACCATCAAAGGCAGTAAGAGTAAAATTTGTTGCAGTCCCCGCTTTAACAGTGCCATTATCCGGCTCAATTGTATAAGAGGCCACAGTCGCTTTGTCCATGGCCCACGTCACCACAGTTGAACGGGTATTATCGATAGCAATACTTGAGGGAGTCCCCGCTGCAAATTTATAGCGCATAGTGTGGGCAACCTGGTAATTAATATCACTAATTGTTACAGTCGCATTACTTTGTAAGTCAATAGTAGTAATTCCTGTACCAGTGAGAGGTCCTACATTTGTAAGCCCAGAAACTCTTTCACTTTCAAGATCAAGACTTGCATCCGCTCCATTTCCAGTGGCATTAATATTACCAAATTGATCTCTTGCCTCAATTGTTACAGAGTAGTTGGTAGAATTGTCACCAGTTCCCGAAGTGGCTCCCACAAACACAATGTGGTCAGCAGCATCGGGGCTGACAGTAATTGTAGACCCTGTTGTACCACTTCTTGGAGAGCCGTAATTATCTGTGAGTGTTAAATTTCCAGCTGTAATTGCCTCAGCATTCACAAATGTCACAGGAGTCGTTCCCACTCCCAGTACAAAGTTTGTAATAGAAAAAGTCCCCGACGGAGTAGGTGCATCGGACTCAGGGGAATTATTCAACCCAGCAAATGAGAATGTCAGGCCATTGAGATGAGCATTTTGATCTGTCACCGTATTGCCACCAACATCTTGAGCTGTCACAGTTATAACAAAAGGTGTCCCTGCGGTAGGGTTAGCGGTCCAAGAAAGAGCATACTGAGCAATGGAAGCAGGGGTAGAGCCAAAGGTGTAGTCAACAGATTGACCAGCAGTTAGTGAAACAGTTCCACCAGAAGTAGTTAGTTCCATTTGTCCAGCAACATCGTAGGTTAAATCACTGATTGTTGAGGTTCCACTTGTCATATTGATAGAGGTAGTTGAACCACCAAGCGTTCCCGCTGATCCACCAGTAATTTGATTGACCCCAAGACTGATAGAGGCGTCTCCTGTGACAATATTTCCCCACTGATCTCTAGCTTTTAAAATCGCATCAAATACAGTCGTTCCATCGGCATCATATGTGCCAGATGATGTTTGGTTTGAATAGTGATTGAATGCATCTTCACCTACAGTAATAGCACTGGCAGAAGCACTGGCCGCCACATTTGTCCCCGCTCCATCATTAAGAGTGAAACTGGCCAGAGACACTGTTTCTTCATTATAAAAAGTAAAAGAAATATTTGCAGAAACACCACTTGTGAAAGTTGATGTTCCTGAAGGATGAGAAGGAGCATTTGAATAGTCTGAGCTATTAGCACCAGAGCCGATTGTAAAACTATATGTATCAAGAGTTCCATCAAACCCTGTTAGGGTATTACCCATTATATCTCTAGCATAAATTTTGCCCGTAAGGGCAACCCCAGCTGTGGGTGTCGTTGTAGAAAAAGTATCTATGAGATAGTCATTTACTGTCGCCGCTACGGCCGTAAAGGTGGCATTAGTTCTAATACCTGAAGGCGTGGTTTTTGCATTAGTATCAGTGGCAACAAACTCTGCTTGGTGAGAAACCCGGTAGGTTAACCCAGTAAAGCTTTTACTAGCACTACCCGCAAGGTCTAAGCCAGCGCCATTTGCTACAGCATCAACTGTCGCTTCATCGGCCATTTGAATTGCGGTTAATGTTAAAAGCGCACCAATTCCAGTTGTGGTGGCATTCCCCCACTCATCTCTGGCCTCAATTGTGACACCAAAAGTAGTTGAACCATCGGCAACAAATGATCCGGAAGTGGCCGTTGTTGAATAGTGATGAAGTGTATTGGGATTTACTGTAATGGCGCCGCTAGTTCCGGTAAAGGTTGAACTAGTTCCGGTCTCTGTGGCCGTCATGGTAAACGTACCGGAAGTATCGTAGACATAAACACCAGTAACAATGGCCTGTCCAAAGGACCAATCACTAGGGCTTAGGGTAAACCCGGCCGGCGACGTTCCCTCTGGTGAATTTCCGGCAGTAGTTGTGAAAGTATAGCTAGTGTCGGGAAGATAGCCTAACACTCTATTTACGGAAGCATCTACGGCCGTAATTACCACTGAAAAGGCACTACCAGCAGTTACAGTACTTCCTCCACCTAGGAGGGCCACAGTATAGTTAGTAGTTCCACCAGGCATAATGGTCATTGTTCCAGTGGTATCAGAAAAAGTTGTGCCACCATGATAAGCCGTAATCACACACGATCCATACTGCGTTGGATCCCAGGTAATACCTACTGTGGCCGTTGTAGGAACAGGGTTTCCTGTTAATTCACCTAAACCACAATTTCCTGAAGGAGCCGTATTTGTCCAATCAACTGTTTGGTCACCTAGATAGTTACCGGCCTTGTCGTAACCAGCAGCGTATAGGTACATTGTTTGATCAGTATTTGTGGTGGGAGCATTGATATAAGACCCAGCATTACTGGCCAGATTTCTGATTGAAATTGAAGCTAATGTGTTTTGATTATTTGTAATGGCACCTGAAGTTCCCGTACTAATAATTGCCGCCTGGTCGACAACTGATACTTTTGGTTCATCAGAATCTTCTGTATCATTGATCAACTTCATATTGGCAAGAGTGGCGGTACCACTGCCAATATTAAGATTCACAGTTTTAGTAGTAACATTAGTACCCGTGATTTGGGCATTGCCCTCAGCAGGAGTCACCTCTGCAGGATAAGATGTATTAAGTGATGTTGATCCCACATAGCTGACTGTAGTGGCATAAGAGGCATTGGTATAATTGCTAGCAAAATTTCCATCTGCATCGTAGAGATTGACTGTTACAGAAAATGTGTCCCCTGCAGAGACTGTAAAAGCAGCAGCTTCTCCGCCGCCGCCATCTAGTCTAAATTCAGTTGGAGCTCCAGGAGCAACGGTAATAAGAGCGGTATCATCTGCAAGGCCCGCTCCATCATTGACTCCATCAATGTCACAATAAATTGTTCCTGTTCCCGCAGCTTTTGCACTATAGACGATGCTTGATCCAGTAGTCGCTGAGAGATCACCCGTCACAATTGTATTAGTTCTTCCCCAGTCGGCTGCCGCCACATCCTGGATATAATTTCCAAATGTATCGTAGGAAGCACAGTAGAAGGTATAACTATCATCAGCAGTTGTTGAAACAGCTGTGCCATCAAAGGTTGCACCATTGCCACCCGCATTTAATGCCTGAGTTCTAATAAGAGCGTAGGTAAGTGCCGTATTACTTACAGTCACCGGAGTCGAGATTCCACAGTTAGACCCTCCACAAGAGCCACCATCGTAAATAGTGACAATGGGATTTTCTTCAGTGTTGTATAGAGTGACTGTTGGAACTGGAGATATGTAAACACCATTAACAAAAGTAAAGGCCGTTGAAGCTGCCGGTATACTTGGTGAATTGGCCCCCACTCCTAGTGCGGTAAGTGGTGATGTCGCCGTAGCTGTAGTAGTGGTTGTAATACTTTTTGCACCTGTGTAGGCAGTCGCTATATTTCCAAGCGGATCTCTTGCTTCAAATAATATCTGATAGGCAACACCCGCAGTTAGCGTAAAGTTTCCACTTGTCCCAAAACCAATAATTATAAAACTGCTTGCTATACCATTTGAAACATCTATACTTCCAGTTGAATCAGAATATGTGCTATCAGTGATACTGACTGACCCTGCTGCACCAGCAGCAATTGGATTCATTACTTGTGATTGAACTCCAACAACTCCACCTGTAAAAGTCACCTGAAGATCTGTCCAAGTTTTTGACCAATCCACATTGGCCTGATCGGTTCCCTTTTCAATACAGTTATCGTAGGCATCATGATAGTAGGCGTATAATGACAATGTGGCGGGAATAACCATTGAACCAGTTGTGTATTCAAGAGCTGCACATGAATCACTATCCATTATTTTTACAGATGCTTTGACATCGTCATTAACAGTTATGGCCGTTGTGACCCCATCTGAAAGTCCAGACCCTGCAACAGTTACTGTGAAGGTGTCTGCTCCATTTTCTGAAGAGTCGTATAGAGTCACAGATGGAATTGTATCAATAACACCATCTGTAAATGTATAAAACCCATCAACAGGAAGTGAAGGTGCATTTCCACCAGGAGAATTTCCAGCAGTTGTGGTAAAGGTAAGACTTTTACTTCCGCTAAAAGTTGTATCCACAGAAAGATCTGCCTTAAGGGGCTGGATGTCTAGCGTGAATGTTGTTCCTGCAACTTCTGTCCCTGCACCACTTGGTGTCACTGACCAGTTAGTGGCAGCGCCATTTACATTTAGTGTAAAAGTTGTGCTTGAAGCGGCACCTGAAGAATGAATAATATTGGCAACAACACTAATAATCCCTGAAGCAGCTCCAGTATTAACTATTACCTGCGCTTTCCCCGTTGCATCAGTGGTGACAGCGGAAGAACTCAAAGAGCCAGCGACAGATCCAGAAGCAATAGAAAATTGAATAGGGACACCTGATATAGTCTCTCCGCCTGCAACTTGTATGATTATGGGATCACTAAATGCAGCGTTACTTGCTGCGTATTGTCCGTCGCCCGAAAATTTTGTAATGGTCATTGAGTTAGCAGAGCTTGAGGAACTTCCTCCACCGGATGCACCGACACCACCGCCACCGCCACCGTTACACGATATGTTAAAGAGGGCCATCAAGGCCAAAAGGCAAATGAGAATATTGTTACTCAGAGCTCTCATCATATTTTTTCAATTAACCTTTTCTAAAACTCCCTCTTAACATCCGTTAACTTCCCAATCGATTCAATCTCTTATCGGTTATTTTCTAAATCAAAATTACATGATTTAGGCAATTTTAATGGGGAAAATCACACCCCATGTACAATGCAATTTAAAGTACTTAAAATATGATAGTAGATAGATCAAGATTCTCCATTTAGTAACGGAGAATAAGGAGTTAGCGGTTGGCGAATATTCGTAATTGCTCGCTTTTAGCAATAATTTTTGGCATTTTCAACATTTCTCCAGGCCTTGGAGTTACCCCCCCACTAAATAAAAATATTCGAGAGTATGCCTTTTTTGGTCAAGTGTATTTTGATCAAAATAAAAACGGAGTGAAGGAATCAAATGAATTTGGAATTGGAGGAGTAAAGATATTATCCTCTGATGGAGTTAGCGCCACAACTAACGATAGTGGCCGCTTTGAAATTAAAGCAAAAGCCGATAAGTTTTTTCAAGAAATAGCGATTGATGAAAACACTGTTCCGGCAGGAGCGGTGGTAACAACAGCAAAAAGTCTTGGCATCGATATCAGAACCAACTTTGTACGAGAAATAAATTTTGGTCTTCATTTCCCTCTGAGAACTTACTTTTTTGCAGCCCCTGATAATGAGACAAAGAATCTTTTTATCGATCTTCCATCTAAATACAGTGTTTCATTTAAACTTGATGGTGGGAGGATTACCATCAATGATGAGGTGACTCTTGATAGGTCTTTTCCTGTGGTAAAAAAAGTCCGGCCCTTCTACTTTACTTATAATCCCACGATCTGGTCAGTGAGTAAAAGTACTGTTAAACAGCTATACAACTTCACGAAATCCAATCACGCCGAAATAGATTCCATGGTGCTTACAATTTTTCACCCTCCACTTACAGATCAAAACCAAAGATCTTTTGAGAGACTAAAAAAAGAAATCCAGATTTCATTAGTTGAAAGAGGCCTTGCTAAAAATAAGATTATTTTCAAGACAGTTGGAGGAAATAAGAAGTATAAAATCAAAGCAGATATTGACTTTCATTCCTATAAAGAATGCTCCATAGGCCCTAGTCAAATGAAGCAAAAACCGATTGCTGAAGGACAGAAAATCACCTATGAAATCGGAGCTTCACAGGGCCTAAGTGTCTTAGTTCGATGCGGGAAAAAGTCTACAACAATTGCATTACCGTGGTTCAAACTCAAAGGAAAAAAAGGCCTTTTTCAAGATCTTGAACAGTATAGAAAAAAATCTGACCAAAAAGAGATTCTCATACCCATTTCACATCACCGCGACTGGAATTTATTCCAAAATGGGACCTTGAGAGCATCAAATAATCTCATTTTAACTCCCGATTTAAAATCTGAAACCATAGAATTCGAGCTTAAAAATGAGCTAGGCATTACCCTTGCTTTCACCATCAAAGTCGAAGATCTAACCAGAGAATTTAATCGTGATGGAAAAGTTGAACAACCAGGCCTTTTGGTTCAAAGTTCAAAACACATGGAAAACTCAAGGGACCTCAATGTCTTTTTTAGGTTTACTCCCAAAGGAATTAAAAGCTACCAAGTCACCATCCCCAAAAAAGAGGCCAAAAGTGTTGCCAGCGGGATTCACTACGCTGGAGAAAAAGAAGGTAATCACTTAGAAATAGAGTTAACTGACTTAAGAAATAGATCTATCTTACATGAAATAAATTTTAATCTTCTTCACGACGCCTATGTTGATTTAAAAGTTTTCTATGGCATGTATAACGCCAGAAGAAGATCTACATTTTTAAAAACTGAAAATATATATAAAGGTATATATAATTATGGTGGAGAGCTCAATATTTTCCCATTCAGATGGCTAGGGTTTGGAGGACAGTATTATAAGGACAGGCTCCCGCTGCTAATCTCTACTCTATCAGGGCAAAAAATAAAGACCTACCACAAGGAAAGCAGGGTTTACCTTGCCGCTAAACTATTTTTTCAAAAAACGAATTACCTTTCACCTAGAATCACTTTCATGGGTGGACTTCACTGGAAAAAATTCAATCCTGGTCAAAAATCTATCCCTTTCTATGCAAAAGATTTCTACGGTGCTGAAATAGGAGTTGAATTTGTATTTCCCAAACTTGTATTTGGATATGCCACCCCAGGAATCACAATCTTTTACGGTCCAGGCTTTGATCACACAACAAACTACACTTATGAAGTTAGAGGAGACTTGAGATATTCACTGAACAATATTGCTAAGCTACTCCCAATTGGGAAATATTTTGATTATGAAGAAAAAGTCCCTATAGCCGAGAATTTCCATCTGATACTCAGTGGTATCTTACAAAATGATCGAAGAAAAATTATGAATGCCCCATATGGAAAGCATCGAGAGCAAATTAAAGGTATTAAGCTGGGCCTTCAGTTTGAAATTTAAAGAAAGCCTGAGTGATACCCTCGATTGTTTTTTTCATGAAGACTCTAGACAAATCTGCCTATTTTTCATATCCAGACAAAATTCATCTTAAATTTTATTAATATATTCCGAAAATATTATTTAGATACCCTCTCAAAGATCTAATTTAATGGGAGATTTTTTTGTATAGAGGTAGAAAAAATTTAGCTTTAATGGCGATATTTGGTGCCACACTTTTATGGTGTGTTCCAGTAAGCGCAGAGCTATCTGTGGTCTCTAAAAATGAAGCCGCCCCGAAAGAAAAAACTCATACAGTGGCAAGAGGTGAGTCACTGATGTCCATCTCAAACGAATACTATGGGACCCATCAAAAATGGAGAGAGATATCTGCTGCCAACCCTGAAATTGATCCCGACGCTCTAACTGCTGGGACAGAGCTTAGAATACCTCCTCTAAAAGTGGTAAACGGCTCAAGTAGCAATCATTCTAGATCAGTCGCAAATACTGGTAGTTCAAGTCCTTCAAGAAAACGTTATAAGAGAAGACATTCAGACCCCATAAAAACTGCCCTTCAAGAAGTGACTTCTAGGTTGAAAAACCTAGAGAAAGAAGAGAAGCGTGCTGCCCAAGAAATAATAAACCAGAAAAAAGCTGAAGCGGCCAAAAAAGTTGCTGAAGCAAATAAATTAGAAAGACTAAAAAGACTCGAAGAAGCTAGAAAGATTGCTGAAGCTCAAAAAATAGAAAAAGAAAAAATTGCTGAGCTCAAAAAAGCAGAAAGACTCAAAAGACTTGAAGAGGCTCGAAAACTTGCTACGGCCAAAAAGTTAGAGAAGAAACGAATTGCTGATAACAAGAGATTCGAAAGACAATTGACTCAGAAATACAAAGAGCTCGAAAAAGAATACGTCATTTTAAAAGATCAAGAACTCAACCTCAGAGAAGAGATTATCTCTCTTCGAGGGAAAGAAAAAAAATTAGTAAGATCAGATGAAAACTTAACAACGTGCAACTCTCAAATTAGAAATCTAAATGAGAGAAATAAAGAGTTAACTCTCAAATCGCAAAAACTAAGTAATAAAAACAGAGAATTTCTAGACAAGCACCCCTACCAAATGCCTGGTATTTTGAGTTATTCACAAGATCAAATTCTCAAAGAAAAAAATCGAATCCTCACTCAAAGAATGTGGATTGAAAAAAATAAATCACTTGATAAGTGTATGATTAATTTACTTTCCCCTTCATGGGTAGAAGAAGACAGAAAAGTAAGTTTTAAAAAATTGGCGATTTTTCTAAACCGCACATATGGTTCAGATAATCTCTTTATTGATCAAAGTAATAATTCAATACTAATAAACCTTCCGGCAAACTCAGTTTACGGCTCAGAAAAACCAAAGCTATCTAATGTTCAAAAAAGTAATTTTGAAACCATCGGTTACTTTCTAGGTAAATTGCCATTAACTAGACTTCATATTTCAGGAGCAAGCCAATACGGAAAAGTTTTTGGTGAAAATGGCTCAGTTATTCCAGGCAATGAATTTATATTGAAGCAAACAATGAAAATTGAAGATTTTTTCGTGGGCCACGTAGGAATTAAACCCTCTATTGTTTCTACTGGTGCTATGAGTGCTCTAATAAGTAAAAAAGCCGGGGTTAAAAAGAAATTCACTCTGGAAATAAACTTACAATCTCTTCCTAGTTCTGATAGTGAAAAACCTGAAGACCATGGCAGAAAACTGGCTTCAGTAATCAGTAAAGATAAATCACTGGACACTGTCGTTGATGAAATAAAATCAAACTTAGGAGAACCTAGTCACTTGGCAGTAGAAGTTTCAGGCCATGACTTAGAAATCCATCTCGGTGCACACTATATTTTCAATGGAAAATCCACAAAACTGAGTCTTCAAGGTCAAGACTATATCCACAAAGTCCTAGATATGTTTTCACTTTCTAGTGATGTGAGATTTCAAATACTCTATGTTCCTGGCAAGCTTCATACTACTAACTACAAAAATAAATACTTCGCCGTTAAGGCCATGAACTCTATCAAAGAATACACCAACGATAAAATCTCTTGGTCAAAGGGAAGAATAGAATACGGGTTTGCCAATCGCTTCCACTCAAGGGTCCCCGCCTCTACTGAAACACAAGACCTAAAAAACCACCGTATCATCATCAGAATAATCCCTCTTTCAATCGGGCTTAGAAAACTCGGCGAAATGAAAGAAGGATGGGCTCAATAAATACCCTGCTTAGCAGCTATATCATGTAAAAATCTTACCAAAGTCATCCCTCAATTCTTAGACATAAAAGATTATCAGGCGTAATATGGGCTTATATTATTAATGATATATGCGGATTTTTGCTGCCACGAGAAGTAGTAAGCCAAATAACATACTAAAATAGTTTACATTTTTCTATTAACAATATTTTTAGGAGATCATTCAACATGTCCTGTCGCTTTTGCACTTATCTTCAGTCGAGCATTGGTAAGAAACAGGTCATGGCCCTCACAGGACTCGCTCTTTGCGGGTTTCTAGTAGTTCACTTACTGGGAAATCTATTGATTTTTGTAGGACCTAAGGCCTTTAACAGTTACGCCCACGCTCTCATTACTAACCCTTTAATCATTCCAATGGAAGCCGGACTTGCACTTCTATTTTTCAGCCACATTGCCCTTGGGGTGAAGCTCACAGCTGAAAATAAAAAGGCACGACCAAAAAGCTACTACATGAAAACCAACTCTGGCAGAGGAGCGACATTTGCTTCTTCTACAATGCCAATAACTGGTGTCATCATTTTAGTATTTCTTGTACTTCACTTAATCAACTTTAGATTTGGTGAATTTATTGGAGCTACCTATAATGGTGTTGATATGAGAGACCTCTACATTCCTGTAGTTCAACATTTTTCTAACCCAGCAGTAGTTCTTTGGTATCTCTTTGCTCATTTAGCACTCGCTGTTCACGTTAGTCACGGGCTGGCTTCAGCAGTACAATCATTTGGATTTTCTCATCCAAGATACTCACCCATTTTAAAAATCATTGCCAAGGCCTACGCCTTTGTTATTTTTGTAGGTTTTTCTTCAATACCCGTTTGGATTTATCTAACAGGAGGGGTTAAGTAATGACTATTCTCGATTCAAAGACTCCCTCAGGGGACATCACTCAGGCATGGGACCAACACAAATTCAGCTCAAAGCTAGTGAACCCAGCTAATAAAAGAAAATTCGATGTTATCGTCGTTGGAACTGGCCTTGCTGGTGCATCGGCTGCGGCCACCCTTTCAGAACTTGGATACAATGTTAAAGCATTTTGCATTCAAGACTCCGGAAGAAGGGCCCACTCCATTGCTGCTCAAGGTGGAATTAACGCCGCCAAGAACTACCCCAATGATGGAGACAGCATCTGGAGACTGTTTTATGACACTGTTAAAGGTGGAGACTACAGATCTAGAGAGGCCAATGTTTATAGGCTAGCTCAAGTATCAAATAACATTATCGATCAATGTGCAGCTCAAGGTGTTCCCTTTGCAAGAGAGTACGGCGGAACTCTAGGCAATAGATCTTTTGGAGGGGCGCAAGTTTCAAGAACCTTCTATGCTAGAGGACAAACTGGTCAACAACTTCTCCTAGGTGCTTATCAGGCCATGATGAAGCAATCTGCCGATAAAAAAGTACAGGTTTACACCAGAAGAGAAATGCTTGACCTTGTTCTTGTTGACGGAAAGGCCCGCGGTATTGTGGTTAGAAACCTGGTAACAGGCGAAATTGAAACCTATAGTGCTCATGCAGTGATCATCGCTTCTGGTGGATATGGAAATGCATATTACCTCTCCACGAATGCCATGGCATCAAACTGTACAGCTGCTTGGAAGGCCCACAAGAAAGGCGCCTTCATGGCCAATCCTTGTTACACTCAAATCCATCCAACTTGCATCCCTGTTTCAGGACACTATCAATCTAAGTTAACCTTGATGTCAGAGTCCCTCAGAAATGACGGTCGAGTCTGGGTCCCTCAAAAAGAGGGAGACAGCAGAATGGCAAAAGAGATCTCTGACAATGAAAGAGATTACTACCTTGAAAGAATTTATCCATCATTTGGTAACCTCGTTCCAAGGGATGTGGCCTCAAGAAATGCCAAACTCCAATGTGACTCTGGTAAAGGTGTTGGGACCAGCAAACTTGCTGTCTTTTTAGATTTTAAAGACGCTATTGCTCGCGACGGTCAAGAGGCCATCGCAGCCAAGTATGGAAACCTCTTTGAAATGTATGAGAGGATTACAGGGGAAGACCCTTACAACAATCCCATGAGAATTTACCCTGCAGTCCACTACACAATGGGTGGTCTTTGGGTAGACTACAATCTCATGAGTTCAACTCCAGGGCTTCATGTTCTAGGAGAGGCAAACTTCTCTGATCATGGTGCCAATAGATTGGGTGCATCAGCATTGATGCAAGGCCTTGCCGATGGATACTTTGTTATCCCCTACACTCTTGGAAATTACTTTGGATCAACTCCACTTGAAAAAGTTGATACCCATCACCCTGCTTTCAAAGACGCCGTAGACGGTGTCCAGAAAAAAGTTGATAAAGTCATGGGAATCAAAGGCGGAGAAACTGTCGATCACTTCCACAAAAGACTTGGTCAAACCATGTGGGAACATGTGGGAATGAGCAGAAACGAAGCTGGACTCAAAGAGGCCATCAAAGAAATCCCAAAAATAAGAGAAGAATTCTGGCAAAATGTGAGAGTTCCAGGAGAGGCTGGTAGCTTCAACCCAGAGCTAGAAAAAGCACTTAGAGTTGCTGACTTTCTAGAAATGGGAGAGCTAATGGCGCGTGATGCTCTTAGTAGAAAAGAATCTTGCGGTGGACATTTTAGAGAAGAATCTCAAACTGATGAAAACGAGGCCCTAAGAAACGATGATGATTTTTGTCATGTCGCTGCTTGGGAATACAATGGTGAAGGAAAAGAGCCCACACGACATGTGGAAGAGCTCGAATTTCCAAACGTTCCTTTAACTCAACGATCGTACAAATAGGAGGCAGTTATGTCAGATAGTGGAATGACACTACATTTAAAAGTTTGGAGACAAGCGAATCCTTCTGATGCGGGGAAGATGTGCGAGCACACTCTTCACGGCGTATCAACAGATCAGAGTTTCCTTGAAATGCTAGATGTGCTCAACGAAAGCTTGATCAAAGAGGGAGAAGATCCCATAGCCTTTGATCACGATTGTCGTGAGGGTATTTGTGGAATGTGCTCCCTTGTTATCAATGGCCAACCCCATGGCCCTGAGGCGCGTACAACAACTTGCCAACTACACATGAGAAAATTTAAAGACGGCGATACCATTGTAATTGAACCTTGGAGAGCTTCAGCATTTCCAGTTATAAAAGACTTGGTTGTAGATAGGGCTCCACTTGATAATATCATTGAATCAGGTGGATACGTCTCAGTAAAAACGGGACAAGCTCCTGATGCTCACGCAATTCCAGTTCCCAAAGAAGCTGCAGATCTTGCAATGGACGCTGCTTCTTGTATTGGATGCGGGGCATGTGTGGCCGCCTGTAAAAATGCTTCGGCCATGCTCTTCACTGCTGCAAAAGTTTCTCAACTTGCGCTTCTTCCTCAGGGAAAAGTAGAAAAACAACAAAGAGTTCTGAATATGGTTACTGCCATGGATGACTCGGGATTTGGAAATTGTACTAATGAGTATGAGTGTATGGCAGCTTGCCCAAAAGCTATTGATGTCGCCCACATTGCCCACATGAATCGTGAGTACCTAGGCGCCACACTTCTCACAAGACTATAATTTAATTGTGATTACCATAGGGAGGATCACTTGATTCTCCCTAATCTAAAACTGCCCCGCCATCATCATAAACAGGCAATTCTGGAGTTTTTGGCCCAGCCAGTTTTTCTTCCGGCTCTACTGGGTCTTTGGATTTTTCCGCAACCACATCTGATATACATTCAATTTTTGGAGAACCAACAGTATAAGTAACAAATCCATAATTTATATTCTCTCCCTGTTTAACACACTTATCTTCAATATTAGCAGGTAACCCAAAAACCTTTACGCCATTAAACTGGAGGCAAACCTCGTCTTTACTTTTCTTCCATAAGGTAGTTGAGAAAATTTCAGAGTTCAAATACTCCTCAGTTGCATCTTCAGGAGCCACTTGGCGGGTGTGCTCATAAGAATTTCTTTCAGTATAATTAAAAAGTGGAATAATTTTACCATTATCAATCTCATCAAGATTAACTGGAGGAGCGACCTTTTCCTTCATCTCTCTATTTGCCTTCATTACGCAGTTGTAGGTAACGCTGAAAGCGGAAAAGCTAAATATCATTGAATAAATAAAAACTATTGCTCTCATATTCTCTCTCTTTGTTGTCTTAAGGATAGAATTGCAAAGCAAAGGCCAATGTACTTTCCCGATTTTAAAGAGTTAGACATCGGGGTATGTAAATTTTTTGGATGTGATCAATTTTTGTGCAGTTTCTAAGTAAATAGATTTTATTTAAGAACTTCTTTTATCTTATCCATTAAATCCCCCATCTTAAAGGGCTTTTCAAAAAAGGTGACATCTTCAAAATCAGTTATTGCACCTTTAAACTCGCTTATAAAAGCTGTGCAAAAAATTATCTTGGAATGCTCGTTAAGGTTTTCTTTTGTTTTTAATGAGAGATAAAATGATTTACCGTTCATAATAGGCATTTTAAAGTCAGTGATAATGAGGTCAAATTTTTGTTCTCGGCACATTAAAAAGGCATCCAGTCCATCAGCTGCTTGGGCCACCTCACAATCGAACTCTGACTTTATAGTGTCAGATAGAATCTCACGGATTTGCTGTTCATCATCTATAACTAGAATATTCATCTTCACATCTTATCAAATGGACAAATTAGGGTCTATTAAATTGGGTGGAGCAATGATGAAGTGTTAATGAATAAAAAGACTAATTTAGTCGTTAAAAGATAAGAACTGATGCTTTTTCTTTGAAAACTGCATTCCTGCTGCACGATTAAGACATTTTCCATATTTTCTCATATCCATTGATAGATCTAATTTCTTCCCTTTATGGTAAAAAGGAACTTTCCATCTAATATTTCCTCTGTCATTTATGATGGAAATAACTCTAAGAGCTCTGTCTTTGATTCTTCTTTTTTTAAGATGACCTCTTCTTGGCCTTTTCACTTTTGTTACAAAAGCACTCAATTTTCTTACTTTTTTACCCTTCTTTGTAAATGCAGACCGATATCTTCTCTTACTTACCGTTTTAATTTCAAGATCTTCATCTCTTTCAAATTCAAATGAAGATATTAATTTGGGCCTGTGAAATGATCTTGTTTTGTAGGTGGTATGACCCTTCTTGCTACCAGGCTTGTCAAAAGTAATTTTAAAAGTATCGGCAAACCTTCTTACTACAGCAATTTTGTGATCCTTTACACCAGGAATTGAGACCTCATATCTGGCATGGTGAGGACTCGATCCATACTCGGTGGAATCGATAATGGTAGCGTCTTTTCCATAAACCTCAGGGCTTAAAATTAAATTCTCTGCAATAGGATCGAAAGCAATAATTGCATCACCATCCATAAAACAGCCCTTCTCTATTTCTTTTATCTCAGATCTTACATGAGTCGTATCAGAGTAATACCTGTCGGTATCGGCCAACAAGGCAAATGGAATGGCCATCAAAATAGTAATGGCAGCAATGTGTTGGCACTTAGTCATGTAAACAAATTCCTCTTTCTTTTAACTTCTATTTTATCTTTTTTTGACATGAGATTCTGTCATTTTTTCAACTTTAGTAATTTGTATAGGGCGTGTTCAAAGATTATTCAAATTCCCACAATTCAAACTCTCTCAAACAATCTAATAGGGTACCAGACCTCATGAAAAGGCGGCTTTACAACACAACACCCGATTAAATTTTACGGAAGAAGTACTCTAACTTCTTCCTTTAATACCGCCAGGTAACCTATAGTTTTCCCTTAGTCTATTTGCTGGAGATCTCTGTGAGTTCTCTCTTAAGTAAACACTTTTAAACTCAAATCCTTCACTGGCCTCTTTAAAAATAAGAAGATCCCTTGTGGACATCAAAGCATATATTTTTCCTAAAAATTTTCTGTTGTGATAAGCCTTTCCTTCAACTTGGCAGTTGATATCGCCGTATAGTGATCTAAAAGATCCTACTTGATTATCTAATCCCATCATCTGCAGATTAAATTTCTCGCTGGTAAGCTTGTCTTTATCTTTTATCATTTTTAGTACTGATTTTCCCAATTGAGCTCGGGCCTCAACGTAGCCTTCACTACAGAAAGGGATTTTAGCGTTTGCAAAAGCTGAAAGTGATGCAAAGGACAACCCCAAAACTATTAATTTCATCTTCATTTCTCTCTCCTGATCTCATTTTTACCCTTTTATAATACAAATAGAGTGCCAAGTGCCCTATCACTAATATCAACAACCTATCTTTGAAATTACTACCTGTAGTGTCTAAACATTAAACAGCAATCAAAAAATTATGCTCATATATAATTTTTTCCGAGCTTACTTCAATAGACTTTTAATAGATTTCAAATGACAATCTAAAATCCAACAATATCATGGTGTAAACGCTAGAAACCGATCTTACATACAAGATTTTTCAATCTAGTAGGATGTTTTGAATGTATACCCAGTCTTACTCGGAGCAAAGTTGCTCAGTCTTACTTGAAGCAAAGTTGCTCAGGAAAGATCGTTATTTAATACAAAGGTTTTGAATCAACAGAAATAAAAAAGGCAAGCCTATAATTGCTGACCTTCATGAGTAATCATTTTATCGATTTCTAGTTATTTCGGAGCTCCCTTAAAGTTGATATTCGCGCTGAATTTTTTTCACGGTTATAAAAAGGTGATCATTTTTTTGTCCCTCCCTTTAAATGCTGCCGAATATCATGATAGTCTGCATCCACGCCAAAAAAAAATAAGGGGGAAATATGAGTTCTATAATTAAATCATTCATCATCAAATTATTAATAGTAGTAACTTTGGTTCCATGCTTTTATTCAAATAATGCTCAAGCATTGGTTGCAGGTATTGCTACCGGTGGCACAATCTCAACACCAATAATAATTGCGGCCCTTTCAGCTCCAGCGACAGGTTTCGCAGTAGGAGCGACATTAGACCTTACAACAGGAGAGGAGTGTTTATGCAATGGAACGTCTATTCTAACCGTCTTTGGTACCTTAATTGGAATTTTAATATTAGATGAAAATGTATCAGAAATAGAGTTTTCTAGAATTGAAACGGCAGAAGAGGCAGCATTGCTTGATGTATCTATTGATGATGCAAAGGTATTTAACAGTGAAATCTTTGAATTGAATGCCATTAAGCAAACGGTTACTAAAAAATCAAACGAGCTTAAAAACCCAACCTTAAAGAAAATTAACGAATTTTGGAAAAGCTATGAAGAGATGCTCTCTCCTCAAACCCTTTTAGTCGCCTCAAAGATATCAAATAAATTAGCTCAATCCCTAGAGGATAATACTTTATAAAAAAATCGCATTGAATTTAATTATTTTTTCTTATGGATATTAAAATGAAAATCCTTAACCTACTCTTCATAATAATGTCGTTCAGTTTTTCTGCATATGCTCAAAGGACAAAAGTAGTCTTGCTGACTTCATTATTCATTCCAGAGAAGGCCCCAGTATTTTATCTAAATAACCTTTACATAAATTACATAGATAGAATTGAAAAAAAATTCAGAGGTCATTTTGAGAAGAGTAACTATCAAATAGAAGTAATTCATAATGCAAATCAATATAATCTTTATCATACACTAGAGGATGAATCAGTTGAGGGAGTATTTTGGCTTAGCCATTCAAGCAAAGATACTTCTAATGAAACTATCGGGGTTTCAATGCCTTCGAGACTCTTAGATTATGACCTTTTTGATGTTGCACCGATACTGCAAAATTATCATCCCAATCTTAAATGGCTAAGTATTATCGGATGTCATTCAAAAAAAATATTAGATCAATTAAATGTGAATAATAAAAATGGGCCTGTTACTTTTGTTTTTGATAAAAGGATAGATGCATATAGAGGTCTTAAAAAATCACTAAAGGCAAGCCAGTTGATTTTAAATAGTAATTCGATTCAAAAGTCTAACATCGAGAGTGGTGTGAAAAAGAAAGCCTATTCAATTTCTGTTACTAGAAAAGTTTTTAAAAACTCAGTTAATGAACTGGCCCCTTCCCTAAGAATTGTCATGGGAGGACAACTAATTGGTGTCTTTGATGAAATCTCAGAAATTGGATATACAACTCAATCTGCAATCCTCGATGTTTCTATAGAGCAAAATGAAAAAATGAATGATAGAAAAATTATTCTTGATACAGGCTTAAATCCAAGTGGATGTCTTTTTTACCCAAAAGGAATAAGAGATAAAAATAAAAGAGTACGAAGATCAAAAAATGAAAACTCTCGTGAGCTAAAATGCAGGTCGATTAATATTGGTGATATATCAATTTCTGGCAGTACTTCTGATAAAAATTGGGATAGATTTGAAGACGCTGAAGGAAATCCAATCGGGATAGGATATCATTTGTTCAGATAATATTCATAATTCTAATAGTTTTAACTCACTGAAAGTTCATCAAGTTCCAGGAAACCAGACTAAGAGAACACCCATGAAAGGGCTGGAAACAAAGTTTTTTTATAATCTTTGTGCTTTTTTCAGTTTTATGGAGAGACCTTGCGATTTTTAATTGTTGAGTTTTCTAACTTGCTTTCGCTAAGGCATGTGCTAAAAAGCGCTTACTAGATTAACTTTCGTCATTTTCATATTGAACAACTTTTTATCTTTTCATTTAATAAACGTGATCAAGATGGTATGTTACTTGTCTCGGGAGGTAGCTTTGTCACTACGAAATTTATCAGATCAAAAACTAATTGCAGATACTAAAATGTGGAATGAAAAAGAAGAGCATTGCACTCGCCAGTTTTTAAGGCACATTAATGAAGTCAATAGAAGAAGGCTTTTTTGTGATGACAAGACGGATTCACTATTTAAATATATCCGCAAAAATTTCAATAAAAGTGACAGTGAAACAAGCAGGAGGGTTTTAGCCGCAAAAACTCTAAGGCATGTCCCTAGTGCAGATAAAGCTCTAGCAAATAAACAAGTAACACTGACAAACCTAGCAGAAGTCTCAGCTTTAGTGGGAAATATTAAAAGCAGTAAAAAGAAAAATGAAATACTAAATAGTATTAAGGGGAAAACTCAAGCTAGAGAGTTGGTAGACGAGTTGACTGGAAAGAAGCGAACCACACGGTCTAAAACTTGCTCCCATTCAGATGGAAGCCTGCGTATTCATCTTACCTTGGTGGGACAAACTGCAAAAGACTATGAGTTTATTAAAGAGCAGTTATCTAACAATGGAATCTATAAACCAGAGGATGTCATCGGACATGTCATTAACTCTACGGCAGAGTCTATGAGAAAAAAGATTACAGGCATTGGATCAAGAAAATCTAAAGTAATCATAAACCCTAGAACCATCTCAGCTGCTATCAAAAAAGCAGTGATCGCAAGATCAGGTAACAAATGCGAAAATTGCGGTTCAAAATACAATCTCCACTTTGATCACATCATCCCCTATAGTATCTCTAAAACATCGACGATTGGGAATGTGCGCCAGTTATGCTCAAATTGTAATGCAAGAGCTGCAATTGTGGCACTTTCTCAGACAAAGATGGATTTATATATAAATCAGAGCTAGAGCAAGACATCAATACAGGATACCCATTACCAGAAAAACTCGACTTTGATAAAAGGTGCTCTCCAAACTCTAATAGGTCACAAGTTTTTCCAGCGCCGTGAACAGCATGGCCTCACAACTTATTCCAGAAAACTTCCATATTTTTTTAGACTACAACCAAATGCGATATAATTCGCAAAACTACAGAAGGCATCAACCTTTGTTTCGCAACATTCTTGGAGAATTTATAGTATTCTCGGCTATATTGTCTCAGCTATTACAGACTGTGTTTGGTTTGGTTTTTCTATTCTTTGAGCTAGGGCAAAAGACACATGAGAAACTTATATTCTACTTGAAAATCTCATTCCAACTTTGATCATTAAAACCAACAGATAAAACTTTTGTGCCCTTTTCTAAAATAGGCCTTTTAATGCTTGAGGGATTGTCGAGCATAAGCTTAATTTGCTTGGCCTCACTGCTACTTTCAAAACCCTCTTTAATTTTCCTAAAAGTAGTTCCTCTTTTATTAACAGGAATCTCACCGTAGAAAGCGGCCCATTTTTTAATATTTGAAGCAACTGGTGCTGATTTTTTGAAATCCACAAATTGGTAATCGACTCCCTGAGCGTCTAGAAATTTTTTGGCCTTTTTAACAGTATCGCAATTGGGAATTCCATATAGGGTATAGCTCATCATAGTCCTTAGATTGGCAGCGGGTGCTGCATAGCACACGCAAAAGTCGTAGGCCCTATTGTACTGACGGTGATAACATAAACCAATGAAAAATATTATTTTCACAGGCGGGGGAAGCGGTGGTCACCTCTACCCAGCTCTTGCAATTATTCATCGCCTCAAAGAAAACCAGCAAATGGAGCTTCACTACGTGGGCAGCCATAATGGTATTGAAAGTCGTGTCATTAGAAGCGAGGGCATTGAATACAAGGCCGTTAGCACCGGAAAGCTCAGGCGCTATCTATCTCTAGACAATATCCTAGACCTCTTTAAAATTGGACTCGGTCTCTTTCAATCACTATTTTATATGCTCAAATTTTCGCCTCGTGAAACGGTTGTCTTTTCAACAGGTGGCTTTGTTTCAGTCCCCGTAGTTATCGCGGCCAAACTAACTGGAAAGAAAGTTTTCATCCATGAGCAGACTTCCCGGGTAGGGCTGGCAAATAAAATTGCCTCCTATTTTGCAGATATCATCTTCATAAGCTTTGAGGCCTCCAAAGATTTCTTTCCTCTAGAAAAAGTGATCTTTGCTGGATACCCACTTCGGGCCGGTATTTTAAATTCAAAAATTAAAGATGTACTCATAGGCGGCGTTAATTTAGCTAGCTTGGACAAACCTCTATTATTTGTAACTGGCGGAGGAAACGGCTCTAAATTAATCAATGATTTAATCTTATCCAATTTAGCTAAACTTAGTGAGCGCTACTTTATCATTCACCAAGTTGGCAAAAACCATATTGAACAATTTAAAAGTCTTCAAAATGAAAATTACATCCCTGTAGAATTACTCGGCGATGAAATCATTGATCTTTACAAGAAATCAGCTGTGGTCATATCCAGGTCTGGAGCCGGAACTGTCAGTGAGCTCATTGCACTTGGAATCCCCTCTATTTTCATTCCTCTCAAAATCGCCCAAAAAAATGAACAATTTCACAATGCCTGTGAAGCAAAAGAAAAGTTGGGCTCAATCATAATCGAGGAAGACCAACTCCCCAGCGTAAATATACTGGAAACCTGTAGTGAGATTGAAAAGAAGAAAAGAGTGGCTACCGATGCCATCGATGCGACACAAACAATATTAGATCACCTAGTTTAAACTAATCGGCGAAACACTATCTGCGAAATACTCCTATAAAAAATTTGAAAGGAAAAAATCTAGAAACTGCCTTTGCGTATGCACTATATTCATCTCTAAACTTTGATTTCATTAACTGTTCTTCATACATTATATTCCAATGCCACAGAGGATGCAGTAAGACCGCCCACAACATAAAAATATAGTCATTTAATAAGACTGCTAGCCCAAAATTAAAAAATGATAAAAATGCACCGTACAGAGGATGTCTAAAAAATTTGAAGGCCTGGTCTTGAACTAGTCTTTCCCCTCTAAAGTTTGGAGGAAGAGATTTTAGGCTCCAGGCAATAATTAAAAAAGTCACCAATGTGAGAATACAAAAGATACTAAGGCCCACACTATAGGTTTCCAAAATGGGGCCAATTGAGACTGTCTCTTTTTTCCATATGAGAATTAATAAGATCAGCCCGCTCAAAAATAGTCCTCTGGGACCTGCACCAAAAAGTTTTTGATATTTTGTCATCACATAAACTCATATGCATAAAAAAGGGAAGCACGGTGCTTCCCTTTATTTATTTGATAGTATTTTACTACTTAAATAGGCTCTACAACAAAAGTTTTCTGAGACACAGTCCCTTCTCCAGGGTAGCTAACTGTCACAGTAAAAGTAATTCTCTTACCGGCCAGCTTTTTGTCTTTGATTTTGTACTCAAACTCAATAACTTCAGCTTGGCCTTTTCTAAGTACTCCAGTAGTCTCCATAGACTCTTCGTACTTAACTCTTTCGCCTGAGTCGTAGTTTGAAGTTAGAGTCACTTTAAAACCTCTATTAAGAACTGTTCTACTAGTATTGAAAACTCTTACTTGAACTTTTTGTTTCTTCTTTCTTTTGAAAGTCTTGTTAAATGTCAGATCAAGGTCAGTCATAATATGACCTGAGGCCATAACAGTTACAACACTTTCCTCTGTGTCACCACTTGGTAGTAGCACCTTAACTTTAAATTTAATGACGTCACCTTTTTTAACTGAGCCAGCGATCTTTCCAGTCACAACATTTTTCACTGTGGCCTGAGAGGTTGCTGGGATAGCAGCGACTAAAACATTACCTGGAGAATCAAAAGTAATATTTGGTGTTAAGGCCTGTACAGAAACCTTAACTGCTCCCTTAACACTTGAGATTCCACCGTAGTTGGCAAAACTTGTGGTTAAACTAACTTCTGAGCCAGGAATATACGTATCATCTTTAGAGACTAACTTGGCCCCTTTGAATTGAACGTAAGCGTGAGTGTCAAAGTAGGCTTGAGTTGCAATCTCCCCTTTTTTAAATTCCTCATCTTTAATTACTGGGTATCTATCATCAAAACCAATCTTAAGGCCGTCTTCATAACCTTTAGCTTTCGCATCAGAAGCACCAATGGCATCGTACTTAGCAAAGTTAACAGGATATGATTCCTTGTAACCTTCATCTTCACGATCTGCCTTATGAGCATCGTAGGCATCACCACGCTTGATGCGGATGTCTTCAATATAGCCAGCTCTGTATTCAGTAGCGTAAGCCGCTTTGTATGAACTTGTGTACTTTGACTTGTAAGACTCTTCACATGCAGTCACAAAGTCAATATACCCAAGTACACAATCTGCTTTCGATGCATCAGGAGTAACTGGGATAGTGAGTCCTCTACCAGCTCCATCAACAGATCTTTCATAGGCACTAAACACGGTAGCTTTTCTCGCTATCAGTTTATCAATCTTCTCTTGCATTGCCTTTTCAGGATCCATTGATTGCATCCCTTCGTGATTGATAGATGAAAAGGAATCAGTCACTGAATCAGTAATGATGTCAGTAATGTTTGACTCTGCTTCAAATCCTGATTGAAGAAAGCTTGAGTTGTTATCAATTTCAACTTTTTTAGCTGGTAGTACTGCTAAAATATCTGATTTTCTCTTGCTCTTACCTTGTGGGAAATCTTCATTTAATGCTTTTGTTTCAGCATTTTCAATTCCCTTGGCCTCACCGGCATCTTTTCCGTCGTCATAATTTTTGACAACAATGTGTCTGCCGTTTTCATAGCCTTCGTCTTTACCTACTGATAGACCATCTTCAAGTCCTTTAACAAAGCCGGCAAGTAAGGCCTCTTTAGTACCAAAGTCAACTCCGGCAATGATACCTTTTTTTCTACCTTCGATGTCACCATCAAAGCCACCTTTAGATTCACCTTGAGTTTTTCCTTGTGTCTTACCTTTTTCCTTAGCGGCAAGTAGTAGTGAATTGTACCTGTCTCTCACTTCAGCATACTTAGTAAATTTCGCAGCTGTATCTGCCTCAAGTGATTTGGCATAAGTATCTTGAGCATCATAGTCATCCCAAGCTGCAATAGAATCTGATCTAAGAGATGGAAGTCTTGATTCATTGTCATCAATGACTTCTTCTAATCTTGCTATCTCTTCACCGAGGAATACAATTTGCTCTCTGTTGTATTTGATAATTTCTCTTTTGTGTGTGATCTCTCCTCGAAGTTGCTCAAGGTAATCTTCAAGCTGAGCGATTCGGTCCACAACGAGAGACTTCTTATCTTCATTTGCTTGAATATTATAAGCAAGACTGTCTACTACACCTCTTTGATATCCAAGGTCTGACTCAAGTCCATCAATTCTGGCAATAACAGCTTCTCTTTCAGCTCTTATATCTTCAAGAACTCTGTA
This sequence comes from Bacteriovoracaceae bacterium, assembly GCA_018649885.1. GTDB lineage: Bacteria > Bdellovibrionota > Bacteriovoracia > Bacteriovoracales > Bacteriovoracaceae > JABIHA01. The sequence continues at coordinate 5,147 of JABIHA010000051.1, read as the reverse complement.
GGCACGAGATAACGTATCGTCTGCTCTGTCCCTTTCCACTCTGAGTGTTCTTTTTCTTCTTCTTCTTTCTTGTATCTTTCTTTCAATTTCAGGAATTCTAGTGTCGATAAAAGTTAAACGATCACTTTTTTCTGTTAGCTTATCTGATTTTCTTCTAAGGTTACCGGCAATCAGATCAAAGGCCGTTTGAGCAGCTGTCACTGCTGTCGCTTTAGCAGCATGCCTTGCTTTCGCCACTCTGAGAGTTTCTCTAAGAGTAGGAAGTGTTGATTCAAGTGAGGCCAGCTGAGTACTAAGAGTATCTCTTTGTCTAACTTTAGCATCGAGGTTTCTTTTAGCTACTGTGATCTTACCATCAATGGACTGAAGCTTAGTTTTTGCACTTCTAAGCTGCGTTTTATTACTGGCGAGTTTGGTTTGCTTAGCTGAGAGTGATCTCTGCTTGGTAGCAAGAGTTGATTCAAGAGTGCTTTTGTTTGATTTTTGTCTATCTAACTTAGTCTGGAGTGGTGATAACTGTCTCTTAACTGATGCTAGGCTTGTACTAAGAGAGCCGATCTCTCTTTCTAATGCAGCTACTGCAGCTTTGTACTCAGGCACTTGTGAGGGATTTCTAAGGATCGCATCAAGCAATATTTTCTTATCATCCCTTTTTGTCACATACCCTGATCTTTCAGTTTTAAGTGGAGCTAGTCTTGACTTTGCGCTGGCAATCTCTCTTTCAAGAGAAGATTTTTTAGTCTTAAGTGCAGCCACTTCTCTTGTAAGAGAAGTAATTTGAGTTTTTAGTCTGGAGACATCTTGGCTTGCAGTACTTACTTTTGAAGCAAGACTAGCAATCTGAGTGTTGAGTGCTGTTAGTTTTCTTTTCTTAGCTGCAACCTTAGTAGTGATGGCCGCAATTTCTGTTTTCAGTGAAGCTATTTTTGCAGTAGCTGTATCAATTTGTGCTTTAAGTGGTCTAATTTTGGCATTCAAAGCATCAATTTTTGTATTGAGACCAGCAAGCTGTCTTTCTAACGCTGCAATTTTTTGTTTCTCAGCAGGTGTTGGATTAACTTTGGCCTTAAGTCTTTTTAATTGTCTTGCTACTTGAGTCTTCTTTTGAACAAGTGGTCTTTTTTGCTGGCGAAGTGGCTTAATTCTCGTTTGAGCAGTTCTTAGTTGCCTAGAAGCAGTTCTTTGTTCAGTCTTCTTTGTAGTGAGTGAACTTGAAAGAGTGCTAATTTCTGAATCAAGAGTCTTCTTTTCGCCTCTTTTGGTTGTAAGAGATCTCTTCCATGCTGGAAGATTTCTTTCAATATCAGTTTTCTTAGCTTTTGCACTAGTTAGTGCTGTTTGTTTACTTAATAGGGAACGAGCTGTTGTTTGAAGTGCTCCTTCTTTTGTCTTTAGTGTTCTTTTAAGTGGTGAAATCTTTGCGTCAACTCCTGAGATTTGTCTTTCAAGAGCTGCAATTTTTGTCTGAAGCCCTGAAACTTTTGCTTTAACCTGAGGGTGACTAGCTGGATTTTTCTTAAGAGCTGCGAGCTTTGCTTTCTTAGCAGAAAGCTTTGTACTAAGATCAGCTTTCTGAGTTTTTAGTGGAGCTATTTTTCTTTTAGTAGCTGCAATACTCGTCTTGGCAGAAGTAATCTGAGTTTGAAGACTTGAGACCTCTGAAGTAAGAGAGCTAATTTGAGTATTAAGTGTACTATTCTCACCTTTAAGTCTCGTTACATCAGCAGCAAGAGTCCCTTTCTGAGTTTTTAAGGCCTGATAAGTTGCTTTAAGAGATCTTACCTCTTTTTTGACAGCTGCAAGCTCTGCACTTTTCCTATCGACTTTTCTAACTTGAGTTTCAAGTGCAGTCTTGGCACTTGCCTTACTAGACTTAAGAGCTGCAAGCTCAGTCTTCTTTTGATCAAGTCCTCTTTTCTTTCTTTGTTTTTGGGACCGTAAATCTCTAACGGCCGCTTCAAGTCTGGAGACCTGTACTGCTAGATCAGCCCGCTCTAGTGTAAAAGCGTCGAGCTTTTCTTTTGCTCTATGATTTTTTTCTCTAATTTGTAAAATTCTTGCATCGAGATCAGCAAGCTCTCTTTCTAAGTCAGCCACATATTGGCGCTGAGCAGATCCTCTACTTTCAACATCTGAAAGCTGTGAGCGAGCGTCCGAAAGTCTTCTTTCCACTTCATCATATCTTGCCCTGGCAACCCCGAGCTCCCTTTGAAGTCTGGCGATCTCATCACTAAGACTTCTATACTCTCCCCTTTTGGAGGTAAGCTCACTTTCATTTACATCTACTTCTTGTTCAAGGCTTCTCACCTCAGACTCAAGGACTGGAATTTGCCTTGTAAGATTTGAAATTTCTGTGTTGTGATCAGAAATTGTTTGCTTTGATTTTGTGATTTCTTCTTCAAGAGCTGTAATCTCTTGATCAATGGCGCGAGCGGTGTCTTTTAACTCTTCCGCATCATTCCTTGCCGTGTCTGAGACCTTTTTAGCATCAGAATAAATGGTTTGATATTTAGAGACATTAATATTGTCTGGAATGGCCGCAGTGGCACTTTGAACTACCAGAGCAAAGCTTAGAATAAGGGTGATTGCATGCATTGTTCTATTCCTTTGTGTCGTTTTATTGAGCGTGTTTGCCGGGATCCTAGCACCCAAGTTCCTGTTTGGGTCAGATGACACACATTGTTAGACTTATTTACCGACTCGCCGTTTCGTAACGAGACAACAGACACAAATTCCACTTGTCAGAAACCCATTAAAACACTACCAATTGTCTATGCTCTTTGTTTATTCAAGCACATCGCAAGTGTTCTTGCGTCGCATTAAAAAGATTGTCCGCACCCTCCTCTCCTCTGAAATGGGAGTAATTGTGAACAGGTCGAGGTTTGAATACTTTGGCTACACCTACCCCATCAACCTTGTTGTATTCGAACACCCAAAAACTTTAGGATTTTTTAATGAGAAAAATTTTCAAATAGGCCTTAATAAAAAACTCATCTATAGTGCCAAAAATGAGTTTATTAAAAATATCCTCAGGCACGAATTGGCCCACTACCTACTTTTTCTACAATTTAAAAACACACTCCATACTCCAGCAGACCACGGATCAGAATATAAAGACCTTTGCAGGGGCTTTGGGTGGACACAAGTTGTTTGGCGTGCAGGTTGCGACTATGATCAGCAAAACGAAAACTCACAAGACGATGTATACATAGATAAGATACTCCTTAGAGTAAAAAAATTGATGTCTCTGGCAACAAGTTCAAATCCTTATGAAAGTGAGCAGGCAACACTAAGGGCCAACCAACTACTTTTGAAACACAATATGGATATTATAGGCCATGGCAAGAATAGTGATGAGGAAGAGGTTTATGTTAAAAGAGTTCTCACCTCAAAAAGAAATAGTACTAAGCTCCACTGCATCTACGAGATTCTGACTCACTTCTTTGTTCAACCTGTATTTAATAGCGGAAAAGGAATTATCTATTTAGAAGTTACTGGCGCTCGCACCAATGTAGAAGTTGCCGACTATGTAGCGAACTATTTAGATGGTGAACTTGAGAAAATGTGGAAAACCACCAAACGAGAAAACCCACAACTTAAAGGACCCAGAGCAAAGAATTCTTATTTCAATGGAATCTATCTTGGATACCATCAAAAAATGAAAAAAGGCTTGAGTGAGCTAAAATCTGATCAACAAAAGGCCTTAGTACTTATTGGAAAAGACTTGAAAGAAAAAGTTAAAATGGTCTATGGAAATACGACAGGAGTGGCTAGCACCACACGTGTTGATACCACCTCCTTAAATTTAGGCCAAAAAAGTGGAAGACAACTCTCCATTTCAAAGGCCATTAATCACTCAACTAGTGGCACGAAATATCTTGAATAGGAAAATAGTATGACTGAATTTACACCCGAAAAAATCATTGAAATATTTAAATCCACTAATCACTTTGGAAATGATCAGGGAGTCCAAATCCAGGTTTCAGAAGATGGAAATTATTTCCAGACAATGACGACTGTGGAAAAGCACCTCTCTTCTCCAGGAATTTGTCACGGCGGGGCGGTTTCTGCCTTCATGGATTCAGTCCTAGGATTTGCGGCCCTTTACGAGGGAGCTAAAGACAAAAAGCTGTGCTCAACTGTTGAATACAAAATTAATTTTATCAAACCCGTTTATCTTGGCGATAAATTAAAGGGCATAGGCCATATAGAATACAAGGGAAATTCCCTAGTTGTTGTAAGCGGTGAAATTGTCGACGATAAAAGTGGTGAAATAAAAGCAAAAGGCTTAGGGACATTTAATCTCTACCCCTATGAAAAAAAGGAATTCATTAATGAGTATCTCCAAAGAAGCTAAAAATACTTTACTACTTAGCTCAATGCTTTTAGCAATTTGTGTTTTACTGGGGGCCTTTGGTGCCCACGGCCTGGCAAAAATTCTTGAGCCGAAGCAACTGGCAAACTGGAAAACAGGTGTTAACTACATGACCTACCACTCCCTAGGTTTAATGATGATAGGCATTTTACAAAATCAGTGTAGTGACAAGCTTTCACTGCTTGCGCCCAAATGGGCAATCATTTCAGGAATCGTGCTTTTTAGTGGCTCACTTTATGCTTACGCTCTCACCAATATTAAAATCTTCGCCATGATAACTCCTATTGGAGGACTTCTCTTTACACTCGGATGGGTGTTATTAGCTGTCAGCGTATTTAAATCGTAAAAATCAAAATCCGATCTTACATACAAGAAGTTAAGTTTTGATCTAGTCGGAGACTTTGAAGCTATGCCAAATCTTTTCTGTGACTAAATTACTTTCATTCCTCACCTTTTTACAATACTGAAGTATAATCACTTATTCACTTCTATCCATTTCCTTATACGTTGACTTGCCCGATTGCTACTTGCCCTTGCCCGAGAATTACTGGGAAAGTTTTTGGATGATCGATTGCGTTACTCAATTGCATGGGAGAATAAAATGTAAAGTATGTGTCGAGAATGGACCTTGTTGAACTTTCCGAGACATACTTTACTATTTATTAGCGACACATACTTTACACTATGTGTTTTTCTTAACTACTCGGAAGTTAAAGGGGCTTTCTCCCGATGTGAATTTATATTCTATATCGTCAATAAATCCTAATTCATA
>JABIHA010000005.1 GCA_018649885.1 Bacteriovoracaceae bacterium | reverse complement strand
CCCTGCTCCTTTAAAATTAAGAAGAAGAGAATCTAAATGATTGAAAAGAGGAATTTAATTTAACCACGGGGTGGGTGATAATTCGGCCGTTACAGTGGATGACTTTTCAACTGCAAAAACCACTTGAAGGAAATGTGGGAAATAAAATTAAAATTAAAAGCAGAGATCCTATTGATATTTTTGGCTACGGTCACATAACAGGAAGGCAACTAGATTAATTTTTTAGTTAAAAATAAATTAGAGTTTAAGCCGTTCTTCAGCAGTAACGCTCAAAACTCTTTCCAGCATAGGGTTCACATTTTCAAAACTCCCGACACAACTACCCTGGTACCAAGGGAGTATAATCATCTTTTCTCATTTAAATCAGGATGATTTATGCCAGCATTTCCACAAATTGAGATCAAAAACCTATCGGGTTAAGGCAGAACTGGCACCATCCCCCCCCTACTCCCATAGCTCAAATGCCCCCTAACTCTATCGACAACCTTAACGGTTCTCCATTTATGGGCCTTAGGGTGCCCGACCAGGGCCCTTAAAAAAATGGAATTACTACAAGCTAAGACCTTGTATTAGTCCATCTTAGTCTTGATCTCTTTTCAAGGCCTTCTTTCTTTGTTTCATAATTTTTGAACTACCCAAATTGCCTTCAAGAACAAACATAAAGCGGCCAAATTTCGTGTCCATATTTGGAGTTTTTGAAAACTCCATTTTAAGATCAAGGTTTTTATTTAAATGAACTCCAACACCAAATGAAAATTCTGTATAAATCTCATTGTATTCTACATCGTTCTGATCTATGTGGGCCTCTAGATGGTGACCTGCTTCTAGAAAAAAGATGTCTAAAATATCAGCTCTTACAGTAATTCCAGTGCTAAAAAATCCATACTTATAACCAATATATCGACCGTCACCATACATTTCTTGATCTATTAAAACACCGGCCGATAGATGGGTTTCAATATTAAGAGTAAGAATTTCATTATCAACTACATTTTTCTCCCATGAGAGTCTAACGATCTCTATGGCAAGAGGGTTGAACTCTACTATTGTACTCTCGCCTGATCCATTTCTATCAAATCGGTCCAACGCTTTTGCAGTCAACTCATCACTTCCTCTGGGCCTTACATCAACTCCAGGTGCAAATATAGAAAATCCATGAGGTAGTAAAATTTTAGCAATTGCTAGCCTGGCGACATCCACATCAAGTGGCATTCCTTTATAAGGAAGAATTCGTATCCTTACGTTTGCAGGAAGAATTTGAAGGCCTACTTTAGTTGTTTTATCCAAATCAGAATTTCTGACTTCTGTATCAACTTCTAAAAGAAAAGCATGGGTCCATCCACTTAAACTATCTTCTTCGTCTCCTATATAGGCACGACCATTGTACTCACTAAAATAGAGAGGAAAATTATAACTTTGAACACCCACACCTAAATCGATTGACTGAATAAGCTTTTGAAAGTTAATCATCTCAAAAACAGATGAATCTTTTGCGCTCACCTTTGTCGTAATTATGAGAGTTAAAAAAGTAAGAGTTATAAACTTTTTCATATGCTGCCATCCTTTGTCTGTGAGAAAGATATACCCCAGAGACATTTGCGGCGCGTCATTGTTGTAAAAACGCGCCCCTCCTTAATGAATTTTTAACATGAAAATATTCCTAACTAGCTGAAATAGGGGGGTTGGGTAGGGTTTGGGTACGTCCACACCTAGAGGACTTAGTGCATGATACTTTTATTCAAATTTGATAGTTTTTTAATTTATTGAAAAATTCTATCTATTGTTTTCTTTAACCCCATCTTCAGCAGTAACGCTCAAAACCCCTTCCAGCACAGAATTTCACATTTCCAAAATTCCCGACACAATCACCCCAATATCATAAACCCATTTCATGGCGACCAGAAATCTATTACCCTCCAGTTTGATCCCAACGGGGGCTACTTGCCCAAACTAGCTTTTTAAAATATTGCCAAATTGAAAACGGTATCGAGGTCAGTAATCCTTCTCTATATCAAGTGATCACCAATAAAAGTTTGACCTATGAATACCTATAGAAACAGTCTCAACCTGTTTGATTAGGGCCTTCCGTCCAGCGTGGAGCGCAGAGGGTTTCTGGGCTTCACATTTAAACCTCTGAGGTCGTTATCATACGTGTCGAATCCTTGACTACGATGCCCCCGACGCTTGCTGCTGTTGGTGCTGAGTACACCCGCTTCACCCTCGTATTCCTCGGCTTCAGTAGTTCACGGTCCCTTGTGATCATCTATCACAAAAACTGTGATATTACCTTATTGCCAAATTGCTGAATACTAAGTGGATGATTTTTCATCCTGGGCCTCATGTACCTT
>JABIHA010000006.1 GCA_018649885.1 Bacteriovoracaceae bacterium | reverse complement strand
GAGGCAGCAGCTTCGGCAGTGGCAGAGGCAACGGCTTCGGCAGTGGCCGATGCTTGGGCCTCGGCAGTGGATGAGGCAGCAGCTTCAGCGGTAGCAGATGCTATTGATTCCGCAGTTGAAGAGGCAGCAGCTTCGGCAGTGGCAGAGGCAACGGCTTCGGCAGTAGCAGAGGCAACAGATTCTGCGGTAGCAGATGCGCCAGCTTCGGCAGTAGCAGAGGCGACGGCCTCGGCAGTTGCGGAGGCAATTGATTCGGCAGTAGCAGAGGCAACGGCTTTGGCAGTAGCAGAGGCGACGGCCTCGGCAGTAGCAGACGCAATTGATTCGGCAGTAGATGAGGCAGCGGCTTCGGCAGTAGCAGATGCAATTGATTCTGCGGTAGCAGATGCACCAGCCTCGGCAGTAGCAGAGGCGACGGCCTCGGCAGTTGCGGATGCGATCGACTCAGCAGTGGCTGATGCTTGGGCCTGTGCTGTTGCAGTAGGTCCTGGAATTGCACCTGAAGTTGCGGTCGCTGCAGCTGCAGCAACGGCAGTTGATTGTGCCACGGCCGTTGCGGCGGCGGCAGCTGCAGTTGAAGCGGCTTCGGCGGCGGCAGTGCCGTTACACTCAGGAGTGTCTGGGTAGAATAAACACTTCATGGCCTCGCTTTGTTCAGCATTTTTCTTTTTGCCAAACAACATTTCTTCGAAGCCTTGTTGTTGATTCATACAAGAGGTAAGTAGTAGGGTCAGGACAATGGGTAGTGAATGTGAGAGAGTTCCCACTTTGGATTTAAGAATGTGAATAATTCTTAAAAATTTCAGTTTGTTAGTCCTATGTTTCCGTTAACGTTCTACCCAACAAATTTTATTCGCGCGTACTAAGTATTTTAGTACGCTATAGCTTTGGGGAAGTTATAAAATAGTTTGGGTTTTAAACTACTGAAATTAGGGATTAAACAATTCTTAAGAAATTTTGCAAAAGCTAATTTATGTCAATAAGTTTTGGCATTCAATAAAATCTAGTAGGAAAATCACTAGGGTTAAATAAATTTTATATAACCCTATCATTTCCACCATCGATGGGGATTTGGGCCCCAGTGGTGTTGGAGAAATTATCAGTTGTCAGTTGAAAAACTAAATTGGCCACACCAGAAGAGGTGACTTCTGATTTTAAAACATTATTTTTTTTGTACTCCTCAACTGTTAGTCCGTAGTGTTTGGCGCGAGCGTTTAGAACTTCGTCAGTCCAAATCGCCGTGTCGTAAACTGCATTTGGGTGGACGGTATTAACCCTTATTCCTTTTTCACCCAACTCTAGAGCAGCCACTCTTGCAAGTTGTGTGAGTGCGGCTTTGGCAGCAGAGTAGCTAGCAGCTCCTGGGCCTGGAGCCGGAACATTTTTTGATCCCATCAGCACAACACAAGGACTCATCCCGTGTTCGAGATAGGGGATTGTTTCTCTTAAGAGTTTAAAGTGTGAGCTAAGATTTATTGAAACAGATTTTTCCCACAACTCATCGCTTAGATCTTTTATGGGAGCACTTTTTGGAAAAATTCCAGCATTGCTAACAAGTATATCAATGCCGCCAAAGTTCTTAATACACTGGGCGAGGGCATTTTTAATTTCTTCAGTGACAGTTAGATCAACACAAATTCCGAGGTAGTTTGGTGAATCAACACAGCTTTTAATTTTTGGATCAATATCAAAGCCTACTACACATGCCCCTTCATTTAAAAGTTTCTTTGTACAAGAAAGTCCAATCCCTGAGGCAGAACCACTCACTACTGCCACTTTTCCCTGCAGCTGTCCCACGCTTTTGATTCTTTTTAATTTTGCTTGCTCTAGCTCCCAGTATTCTAGGTCAAAAATTTCTTTTTCCCCAAGAGTGTTCCATCCACCAAGAGATTGTCCCCAACAAATGGATTTCATAGTGTGATCGGCTATATTACTAATCGCTTTCGCAGCTCGGTGGTTTTCGGCCATGACAACAACCCCTGTATTTTTCCAAATAGCAAAGCGAGGGGAGGGGTCGAGACACACAAGGTCAGCACTTTGGTTTCTTTCAAAATACTGCTGATAATCTTTGATATAATTTGCAAAATCTTCTTCCCAGTTTTTTCCTAAAATTGCGGGAATCCTCTTTGTCTGGATCACGTGATCAGGTGTGACTGGTCCTTTTGTGGCAATACTGGCCACATCTTCTTTAGCACTAAAGCTTGTGCTCAGTGGATCATCTTTAAATTTTAAAATACAGCTCTCACCCATCTTAAGTGCTGCCATCTTACGCATTTTTGCGAGATCTAATAGCGCGGGATCACTTTTAAATGAAGACGAGGTATCAACATCAAAGCACCCTTTTTCTTTTATATAATCTTCGGCCTTGGTGACCAAATCGATCATATTCTGGTAGCTAACGGATGCCTCATCGTGGAAAGTAAAAATGCCGTGATGGAGTAAAATAATCGCCTTGGTTTTTTGCCAATCTAGCTCCAAGGTTTTTTCATATACATATTTTGAGAGAATAAATCCGGGCATGGTGTAATCTAAAACTAATACATCATCACCATAAATTTCACGCAGCTTTTCTACGCTACCTTCAGTATTGGTTATGGTTACCACGGCATCTGAGTGGGTGTGATCGACAAATTTAAAGGGAATCAGCGCGTGTAAAATAGTTTCCACAGAGGGTAGGGGAGAGTTGGGATTTAACATGGAAAGCTTCATCTGAGTAATCATCTCGCTGTCAGAGAGCTTTTCAAGGGTTGCCAATTTTTTAACATATTTGAGATCCACGGGAGTGAACCCATCCACTTCAATAGTCTTTAAGTCGTGACCTGAGCCCTTAATGTAGAGCACATCTCTTTGTTCACCATAGATATCTGATTCAGAAACCTTGATAGAGGTATTTCCTCCTCCGTGGAGAATCAGCTGATCATTTTCTCCCAGTAGCCTTGAGCTGTAGGCCCTTAACTGGAGCTGATCATCTTGAAAATCCTGGGCCTTTTTATCATTCCAAAGGGACTGCATATTGGGTGTCTCCAAAACAAAAAAAATGTGAGTGAATTGCACTATATCAAAACAGTTGCACGAAACCTAGGGATACCCCTGTGGGATAAATGTACTGGATTAATGTACGGTGGTGGTGACTAGAGTCTGTTGCTGCCGCGATTCTTTTTGATTGTCTTAAGCCTTCTTTTTTCAGCTTGCTTAAGTTTTTCTTTCAATCTTAGAGATGGCTTTTGATACTCTTTTCTTTTTTTGTATTCTTTGAGAACACCAAAGCTTTCGCACTTTCTCTTAAATTTTTTCAATGCCTTTTCTGCCGGAAATTTAGCATCAAGTGTGACTACGATATTGGTGTGTTTTCCCATTAATTTTCCTTTTAGGGGGATATTGTAAACATTTTGCAACTATTCGGAAATAAAAAAATTATATCAATAAAACTTTATTGTTTGGGAAAATATCCTATTTTGCCCCTAAAAGGCAAGAAAACTGACTAACACGCTCAGTGTTAGATTTAATGTAATTCCATAATTTCATCCTGTGGGGCAATTGTTAAGCTAATTTCGATCTAAGAAAAGGTAGTGAGAGCGCAGAAATTGTAATTGCTATCCTATTCTATTGGTCTCACTTCACTGGGTAATGGGGCAGAAGCCACCAGTACAAGAGCTTCCAATCAATTGCTTAAGTATTTACAACTAATAGGAAAACCAGGATCATCAAATATGCATATATAGATAGAAAGGATGATTAATGGCCAACCTAACTGCTGAAAACTCAACGCGCTCTTGGCGCGAAAGCTTTGACGTTTTTACAGATTCTCGAAATATAACTATGCTTTTTCTGGGCTTCTCTGCTGGACTTCCTATTCTTATGATCTTTTCATCCCTTTCTATTTGGTTACGGGAAGCGGGGATTGAGAGGTCGGCCGTGACATTTTTTAGTTGGGCTGCGCTTGGCTATTCTTTTAAATTTATTTGGGCCCCCTTAGTAGACAAGCTTCCGCTTCCCATATTAACCAATTTACTGGGGAGAAGAAGAAGCTGGCTTATATTTTCACAAGTATCTGTGGCCATTGCCATTATTTGGATGGCGATGATTGACCCAAAGTCATCTGAGAATGCTGTCACGTATATGGCCTTGGCAGCTGTAATGTTAGGTTTTTCGTCTGCTACTCAAGATATTGTCATCGATGCATATCGAATTGAGTCAGCCGGCAGTGAGATGCAGGCGATTCTTTCCTCAACCTATATCGCAGGATATCGTATTGCGATGCTTGTCTCTGGAGCCGGAGCACTTTTTTTGGCCCAATATTTTGGATCTACTAAAGCTAATTATTCCTATGATGCCTGGAAATGGACTTATCTGATTATGGCAGCTTTGATGGTGGTGGGGATGATCACTACATTAGTTCGCCCAGAACCAAAGGTCACAAGAGCTCGTGAAACGTCTCACTCCACAACGGATTATACGTTTTTTTTCTTTTTATTTCTTTTGATTGCGGGCTGTTTTGCCACTGTCTTTTTTCTAAGCGCAGAGCTTGCAAGTGATCTCACAAAATCCTTGAGCGAATCTGTAGGCAACAAGGCCCTTGCTGGATTTATTGTGGGAGTCTTTCGTTTTGGAGCGGCCATAGCAATTGCTGCAGCTTTTGCTATAGGGCTAGGGAAGTCTGGTTTGGTCAATACGGACATGGTTAAAGAAGGCTATCTGGATCCCATCCAGAATTTTTTTGATCGTTATGGCAAAAACTTAGCAATCTTACTTTTACTACTAATAGGTTGGTACCGGGTTTCAGATATCGTTTTGGGAGTGATTTCCAATGTTTTTTATCAGGATCTTGGTTTTACTAAGATTCAAATCGCTGCCGTTGTTAAAACCTTTGGATTTGTAACGGCCTTGTTAGGAGGCTTCCTTGGTGGACTTCTGACAACGCGCTTTGGGGTTATTCGTCTTTTGTGGTGGGGAGCTCTTTTGTCATCGGCCACGAATATTCTTTTTATGATCCTAGCAAAAGTGGGACCCAGTCTACCCATGCTCTATCTTGTTATCTCTGCTGATAACTTAGCTGCCGGAATGGCCAGTGCTGCTTTTGTGGCCTTTTTATCCAGCTTAACTGATGTTTCCTTCACTGCTGTTCAGTATGCGATCTTCACTTCACTGATGACACTTTTTCCAAAAATTCTAGGGGGCTACTCTGGAACTTTTGTGGATGCCATTGGATACCAGGGATTCTTCCTATTCACCACGGTTATAGGGATTCCGGTCTTGTGGTTGGTTTGGTTGTGTGGCAAAAAATTCAAACTTAGAGAGCAGTGAAAGTAATTAGGGAGAGTGAGATGTTCAATTTTTTAAAGGCGACGAGATTCTTAACTTTCTTTTTGCTAATTGAGTACACTGGACAGGCTTTAGCACAGACGGCTTCGGGAATTGAAGTGGTGGGCGAGGCAGAAACTTCTGAGCTTGCCAATCTTTGGGTAGGGCATTTTTCTTATGAAACTAAGAAAAAGAGCAAAGATATGATCAAAAAAGACTACGATAGGGCCAAAAAGCGCATTTATTCTCTTTTAGATAAAAATGGGATTAAAAATGATCAAATAAAAACCTCTCACTTTTCTATCAATCCTTGGAAGGAGTGGAGGAATAGGAAGTCTGTTGATTTGGGCTTTGCTTTGTCTCAATCTTTTTATTTTGAAATAGCTGACTTAGAACGCCTTGGAAAAATATTATCTGAGGTGATAGAAATTGAAGGTGTGAGAATGAGCCAGCTAGAGCACAAACTCTCATATAAGAAAAGACAGCAGGTTCTCAATACTCTTTTTTCTCAGGCCTTAAAAAATGCCAGGGTCAAAATAGATTCTATTTTGAGGGCCGCCGGTAAAACTTTTGATAAATATACACTAATTTCTGAATTCTTAGAGCCTGATCGCCGGGGACCTCCAGTATTTGGAGCAGAAATGGCCATGGCAGACCAGAGCGGTGGTAGGGGAAAAGGTCCAGGCTTTAATATCTCCTTTGCTCCTCTTGCTTTGAAATTAAAGGCCAAGTTGCGAGTGGTGGCCAAATCCAAATAAAACCTATTTAAAAACCGACCTGTTTACTTAAGTAATTATGGATAATCTCCGAGTAGATTCCCAGCTGAAACTGTGAGAATTTATGGAAATTATTGTAATTGCATTCATGTATCTATCTTTTCGCCTCTTCTGGATATTTTTAGAATCGGGTGCGGATGATAGTAGAAAGTATCTACCTATTCCTTCAAGGGTTGGTCACTACCATGTTGGGGCTCCCTTGTTTTCAAGTGGAGAGTTCTACGAAGGTTATGATCATGAAAATCAAAGAGACATTCTGATTAAGTTTTTACCCGTTGATTTGGTTTACAGGTCACTAAATTATATTGAGAAGAATAAATCTCTATGTGATTTTAAGCTGATTGATCAGGGGTTTTTTCGTGGGGGAGCTTTTCTTATCTTTGAAACATTCGAAGGGATTTCACTAAAAGAAACTCTCGATAAACTCAGGTACAGTGGGAATATTTTTTCGATGGATCTGACTTTGAAAATATTTTTAGAAATTGGCGAAAATATAAAAAAGATTTCAAGTCAAGGCCTTATGACTGGGGGATTCTCGCCTGAGAATATATTTTGCAATAAGCACGATAAGTGGTCAGTTGATTATTGGTCAACAATTGGGAGTACTAAGCTTGAAGGCCCAGAAATGGCCTATGCGGCCATTAGATATCAGGCACCAGAGATTGTGAGAGGTTCGAAAACCTTTGATCCAAGATCAGATGTTTATACACTCGGAGCAATTTTATATGAAATGTTAGTTTTAGTTCCTTGGAATATTACGAGTTCTGGTCTTGGTGTTCTCGAAAAGAATTCTATTGCTCCTTCGGAAGTAAGGACCAATCTTGTCAAAAAATTAGATGAGGTTGTCCTAAAAGCACTCGAGTTTGAAAAAGAGGACCGCTTTGATAGTGTGGAATCTTTTTTAAAAGCTGTTGAAGAGTTTTGTGATTTTCATTGTCGAGGATGGAAAGAAATTGAGACAGGAAATTTTTTAGAAGAGATAGATGTATCTTGTGAAGCAGAAAAGGCTGATAAAGCCGCTTAGGAAAACCATGTTTAATGTTCGTGACGAAGTAGACATTGGGAGAGAAATACTCAAGCTGATAGAGCAGGGGAAGTCTGCCGACGCATTGGGCGCTCTTGAAATTGTTTTTACTGAAAGTTACCATCATGCAAAATCCAGTATTTTTTTGACTTCTCTTCTAAAAGATATCTGTGCTAAACATCAAAAAAATCTTCAGGCCTGTTTTTATACAGTAATAAAAAAATATCAAGATAGCTTCAACCCCAAAGTCGATAGCGAATATCAAAAGGCCAAAAGCTGGCTGGTGGAAAATCAGTACTTGGATCAATTTGATAGTGAGCTTCCCTTTGTTTTAGAAAAAATCTTTGCAGTATTTCTTTATGACAAATTACTTGTGACACCTTCGATGCTATTTTTCATGATGGACTATTCAGGTACCGAACAGCTCCTTGAGTATCAGGAAATCATAGTTGATATGGTGAAAAACCACCCATGGGATGGACTCTTTGATTGCTTTCAATCAACCTTTCCCAAATATTTCTCACAATCAAAAGAAGTTGCATAACCTAAGTAGTAGAGTGGAAGCCTCGAGCACTGTCGGTTTTGACTCGGATTTCTAGATTTTCTCAGTTAAAATAAATCCCAATTAAACTTTTATGAACTCGAGGATCGCCATGCTTGTTAGGTTGCAGCAGTTTATCATCTTAGTGGTGTTAGCTCTTTTGAGCTCATGCTCAAACCTCAATGTGGATTATCACATGACCACCGTGCAATTTGAAACTCCAGAAACCAGGGGAAAGTTGTGGAATGGCCAGGCAGAACTAGCGGCGCAGACAACTCATAAGGTTTCTCTTGCTCGTGCCCATGAATCTTATCTTCTTGGTTTTAGAGCTCTTCACGCAGGTCCCACTGTTGAAAGTAATGTTGAGGTGCAGTCTTCCACTCAAGTGGGGGTTGGCGCGGGACTTAGTGTTTGGAAAAGAATTGATATCTTTTTTAAAAGTCATGCTGAATCCACTAGTATGTTGGGTGCCAAATTTCAATTTTATGGTACTCCTGAACACGAGCCTGAAGAGGGTTTAAAAATAGCAGTTCTGGCAGCATATGGAATGGGAAGTGAGGAAGAGACAGGGGATGAGTTTCAGTCTCAGGAGTCGAGCTTAGATTTTGAATCAATGAAGGCGACTATTGAGCTAGAACAAAGCAATTTCGCTTTTCTTGTAGGCCACCGTTCTAATGAGCATTTTATCATTTATTCAAGTACCTATTATAGTCACTACGATGTGGACTCTCACTTGAGCACAGGCAGCGGTGCCCAGTATGATCTTAGCACTTGGGGTGACGTTTACGGCACCAATGTGGGGATCAAGTGGAACACAGCTTGGGAATCAAGAGTTAAGCTTATGGGAAAAGTTGAGGCCGGCTACTCAATTGCTAAACTCAAGCAAGTCGAAATTCACGACATGTTATCTATTGGGACAACTTTTGGGATCCATTGGTAAATCTAGTGTTGGCAATGCCGTTTTTTCCTTTGGCCCCTTAAATCCTATTTGGTTGCAAGGTGTTGAGCTTCAGTCTAACTTCTTTGGCCAAGAATTGGTTAGGTAGCTTTGCTGCAAGTGGTATTCACGGCGCTCTCCTCACTTCATAAAAACACCAAACTTCCTAGCGCCGTGAACAACACTTGCAGTTGGACGTTTCTTTTTTGAGCAATTGTAAAAGAATCGGCTGGTTACATTTCAGTGACCGGTAACCCCTTAAAATTACAGGTCTACTTCTGAAGACTTAGAAGCCTTTGGGTTTTGATTACAAATGTGTGACCTGGCAGGGCCTTTGCAAATTACTAATGTGAAAGAGGAGTTAATGATACTCCATTTTGTGTCGGACAGCTTTTGAGATAACGTCTCCCCGCCAAGTCTTAAAAGTAGTTCGGCGCTATTTTTTTATATATAAGCTTTCATTTAATTAACAATCCCCTGACATGGTCTCAAATCTCAGTGCTATCTTGTTGTTGAAGGAGGAAACTATGATTGTACAGATGGCCATTTTTTTTATTGCAACTAACACCTTTGCAAGTGCAGAGGTGGATAAATTAAATGAAAAGTATTTTAGGAGTCATCAAGAGATTGAACAAAGTGTGACAGATTGTTTGGAGCAAAATGAGGATATAGTAACAAAGGCCGTATTGGAGGCCCCAGAGCTAGAGGATCTGGTGAAGTTCGAGCCAGATGAACAAATGGCATTGTATTATATGGAAGAGTTTGACGTTTCAAAGCTCAGTGGAATTGATGAGCAGTCCATGTACGATACTCTCATTGGCGGTTGCACTGATGATGTGCTGGAGCGCTTTTATCACTTGGAAAAAGAGCGGCAGAGTTGTGATAAAGTTTTTGATAATTATCACTTTTTTAAGGCCATGAATAATAAAAAGGACAATGCTCACTGGAGTGATAGTACACATCAATTGGCAAAAGAGCTGACGCTGGAATATCTCTCTCAATACGCTGTTAAAGTTCCAACTCTTATTCAGCAAATGACAGGTTTAACGATCCTAGAAACTATGGCACGTTCAGGTACTATAAGCAGAAAATGGATTGCACCAATTGTAGGTCTTCAGAAAAAGGCTGAGGCCCTTGTGAGTAAAAGATTAAGAGGTGATAAGGGTGAAGCTAATTGGCAGAGTTGTCAGGATGTATTTAGGGCCTTAGGGCAAGAGTATTCAGATAGTCTTAAAATTAGTATTCCCATGGGGCATCATCTTTTTCAAATTAAGGAGGATGGGTAAAGGCCTAAAGTTTTCTTGTTCTTTTTCTTTATGTTGGCCTTGGCAGTTGGTCTTGCCCTCCCAAGAAGTTTTTTCTCTTTACCTATTAAAACAAAATAATTTTAAAAATAAAAATAAAAATCAAACCAAGGTTTAAAGTATGTCTCGGAAAGTTCAATTAGTTTTTTAATTCATCTAAGTTCATCGCCAAATAGAGAGTTTTTCTTGGGAGGGCAAGACCAACTGCCAAGGCCAAGTCAAAGGAAAAGGAAATAAAAGAAGTGTGCTGAAGGTCGAGATACATGGGATACTCAACCTTCTAGCAGCGGGTGGTGGGTAGGGATGCCGATGGACGAAAAAGAACTAACCTCCTTGTTAGGCGCTCAGAGAAAGCTCTGCGCATCTTCTTTTTTGTTTTCCCATCCATGGGTTTAGGGAAGTGTGTGATCAATTATTTCAAATCCTAATGACAAGCTCGCTCTCACAATGCCAGCAACGCACATTGCGGGGACGAAGCCTCTATCAGGATAAAAGAGAAGGCCAAGAGCAAAACCCATGACCTTCTCGCCGTTATGGCCTTCTCTTACCTTTTACTCAGAACGACTGGGTCTAGGTAATCAATGAGTCGGTTTCTTGTTCTAGTTTTTGGTGTTGGGAATAAGTCAGACCATGAATCCACCGCCACGTTTTTTTGTGCTGTCCTCCAGGTTGGTGTGTTGAAATTTCTTTTGATGAAGTCCATGGTCTGGACTATAAATCTTTGCCAAATAGAATCACCTAGTGGATCTCCTACTGGGACAAAAGCTAATAAACTTCTTTGGTTTTTTCTCATGGTAGTCTCCTCTCATTTAAATATATTTTACTAAAACTTAGGGATTACCCGACCCTCGGCTTTAGTTAACCGTTAATGGGAATGCACTTAGGCCTCATTCGAAGCACAGTTGTGCGGACAGATGCCCATTCGAAAAAGGTGTAGAAGTCCGTGTGTGTGAAAGTCTTCAGCACCTTGTACTCAAAAAAAGTGTTAAAAAGTTTAGTGCTTAGCCATAAGCTCGGTAGAGCCCGACCACTAAACCTTGTAGTTCGAAATCCCCGCCAGTGACGACAATGGGATCCATAGTATGATTTGCAGGATGTAATTCTATTTTATTATTTTTTTGATAATATTTTTTTACAGTAGCTCCGCCTTCCACTAAGGCCACAACAGTTTGTCCGTTGTGAGCACTCCTTGCGGCCTTCACGACAATAATATCTCCATCTAAAATGCCTTCTTCAATCATACTTTGACCTTCAACTTGAAGGGCGAAGTATTTCCCCCGGCCAATCATGTGAGAAGGGATAGAGACATTTTCACAGTGTTCCATATTATCCATCACATCTAGGGGGCAGCCGGCAGCGACGCTTCCTAGAAGTGGGATTTCGACTTCTGTGCGAGTGGACTTGCTCTCAGGGTTAGTGGGAGTGAGTCCTCGGTGGGAGTTGGGATCTATTTCCAAGAAACCAGCACGCTTTAAATATCTTACGTAGTCGTGAACGGAGCCTTTTGATTTTAGTCCAAAGTATTCCTGGATTTCTGAATAGGTAGGTGAAATCCCTTCGTGGTCTATATAGGCCACAATAAAATCGAGAACTTCTTTTTGTTTTCTAGTCAGGCTCAAGCAAAATCTCCTATTTGTTTTGCGTAAGTTTTACGTACAAATAAAGTATAGGCGTACGCTCTACGTACGGCAAGAAGATTTTTAATTCAATTGAGAAAAGCTTTAAATATCAATGGGTTAACCCGATAGTCCCTTTGCAAAGCATAATTATTTTTCAGTTTTTGAGGGGAGATCAGTTCAGCTTGAAAAGGCTTCTGACACGTCTTTGTCTGATCATGGATATGGTGAAATAAAGGCCCATGGCCGCCAGTACATGTTTGATGGCATGGCCGCTCATAATACCTGCAGTGAAGTCGTAGATGTCGTGGTCGTAGTATTCTACTGCCTTGGCGAGAGCGTAAAAGACCAGCGCTAATATTAGATGCCATGAAGGAGTGTACTTTGATTTAAAGAGCACAAACATAAATAAAATACTGACAAGAGGTGAGGCCTGAATAAAAACATAGGGCCTTAGGTCTCCACTGACTTTCCAGTAATAGACACTGAGTGCTCCCAAGATTAAGAAAGGAATGAGAGAATATTTTTCGATTTTTTCGTCTATAAATTCGCTTATAACCGCAGAGAAAAGGCCCATAAAGCCAATTGTCATAGGTAATCTATCCCACACTAGGGTTTGGTTATTTGGTTCTAGGTGGTAGTAACTAGATCCGATACAAACAAAAGCTGTTCCCAGATAAACTGTAATCCAAGACCATGCTGCCCCTTTAGGATTTTTTGATATGGCTACAAGACCCATAATTCCCACAAAGAAAAAGGGAATATTAGATAGAACATTCCAAAAATTGGGGAGGCCGAAAAAATTTCTGGCATCAGCAAATTGATGATAGGTGGGATCTTGAGCGATAACTCCTTTAGTCGCTATGAAAATCATGACACCAATTTGAAAAAGTATCAGGAGAATAATTTTTAGATGATCGCCCAAAAGTGTGTGCCCTTTATTTTTTATTTATCTCTATGGTGTCCAATCTATGGCCATCGAGATCTTCAGTCAACATGGTGAGTTTATTCGGAGTGAGCGTAAAATGGGTCAATGTTCGCCATTTTCCAGCAATTACGGAGTATTTATTTTTGCCTCCCATAATTCCCATCTTTCCTCCAGCTGCTCCGGCCGTCACATATTGAATCCCTTTTTTAACAGATCTTTCATATATGTGAGTGTGCCCACTGAGGACGGCGTCGACTTTGTATCTCTCAAACAGAGGAATGTAGTGCTCTCTCAGCGCCAGAAATTCTTTTTTCCAATAAAATTTTGAATGACTTGGAGTTCTGGAATAAGGGGGATGGTGCATGATCACAAACTTCCATTTAACCGGAGTTTTAAGAGCATTATTTAGCCACCTCAACTGTCCTAAAACAAGTGCAGGATCATCAGCGAAATTGGAATTAAACATAATAAAGACTGCGTCCCCAATTTTTAAAACAATATTTTGATTTCTAAAGTTTTTGCCAAAATATTTCTGCCATAGAGCTCGCGCCTTTTTCCCATAGCGGTATTCATGATTTCCTACAGCTGAAAGCATCAATCGATCTTTTCGCGCTGATTCTAGCGCCAAAAAATACTTCTGCCAGTGGGACTCTTTTTTTCCTGTCTGAACATGGTCTCCTGCATGGATGAAAAAATGAGAGTCATTTTTTGCCAATTTATCTGAAAAATTTTTGGCACGTTCTGGAAACTCCTGAGTGTCTGCAATGAAGCTAAATCGCAGAGGGGAGGAAGCGTCCCACTTACATGGAGGTAGTTTAACCGTAATTTTTTTGGCCCCTTCAATGCTGTACGAGATGGGCCTTGCGCCTTTTTTGTAACATGGCACCCTTGAAAGCTTTAGGTAATTTAAATTCTCCCTGGCAGCTGGCCTTACAAACCTAGTAGACAAGCCGTTTACCAGTTTGACTTCGGGGTCTGGAGTCAGTGAGTTGAGTCCCAGGTGGGGAGATAGTTTTTGGTCAATATAGATGTAGGAGAAGGCCTTGTTTTCAAACTCCGCTTCCGGTGAAAAAACTGAGGGAAATACGGCAGTGGATGAAAGGGCTAGGGCCAAAATAGTGATTAATTTCAACGAGATCTCCCTGGGTAGAGTACTGTGGTAAATCGTTTCAGATAATATAGGAGGTGGGGCTAAAATCACAATAGAATTCTGCTTGACGATGCGACGCAGGATTGGGTGAAGCATGATTGCTGAAAGAGTTAACGTATTGAAATAACAGTAAAACCCAATTAAAGCTTCATGAGAAAAATAACGAAAGGACTCTATGATGAGAGTTCGAATAGGTATTTTCATTTTCTTGTGCTCGCCGCTTTCGTGGTCAGGCTCAGTTCAACTACATGATCATATCGTGAATATAGAAAAAGAAATTGTGGGTCTTGCCGGCTCTCTTTGTGAAAAAGGAGACTCTGAAGTTGTTGGTTATTGGGCCAATTCACACAAATACAAAGGCAGTTTTATGGCCTGGTGTAGTGATGGAGTTCTCAATCCAAAAAGTAGGAGCTTTTTCTCTGAAATGCAAACGTGGGCCACAAGTTATTGCCACGGCTATGGCATGGGCCTAAATAATTTCTCTTATGATTTCTACTTTAAAGAAAATAGTTGGACTAGAGGTAAGCCTGCCCTTCACATTTCGTGCATGGAAAAGAAAATGGGTAGAGGTGTGGCCTCTAAAGCAGATAAGAAACACACTCTTCGGTACAATCGTTTTAAATCACCACACAGTCTTAAATTCAATCGCTAACTCTACTTAGAAGATGCACTACTTGCAGGTAGACGATCAGTTTTAAGGTGAACATTGACAAGAGTACCTGGCTTTAGCTCATAACGTCCGTGCACAACATTGTTTTTAAGCTCCAGCTTTAATCTTGTAGTTCCAGAAGCTTTATCAATTGTAGGTGCAACAAAGGTTATTTTGGCCTTAAAGCTTTTTTTCGGATGTAGATCAGAGCTGAAGCTTAGAAAGCGTCCTATTTTTAGGTTTTTACTTTTTTCTGCCAGCACATCAATTTCAATAATTAGGTTTTCAGAATTGATGACTTCAAAAGTCTTTGCTCCGTTGCTTACCGTTTCACCCATTTTAATAAATTTCTTACTAATAACACCAGCAATGGGAGAAGTTATTTTAGTATTTTTTAGGTTGTAGCCTTTGAGTTCATAGATTGACTTTTTCTTGAGATAAATATCCCTTTTTTTGATTAGCTCTTCTTGCGAAACATATTTTTTGAGTGCCTTGGTTTTTAAGTAATCACCCTTGGCAGACTTGAGCTCTTCAGCAGCTTGTTTCCATTCAATTTGTTCTTGTTCGTCATCAATTGTCGCAAGAGTATCCCCAGCAAGTACTTTAGTGCCTTCTTTTTTCTCAATTTGGGTAATTTCTCCTTGAGACTTCGACTTAATTAACACTTCTTGCTTTCCGGCGAGAACTCCTGTGACTTTATAGGCCCACGCACTTGTTGCAAGTAGAAGAGCTGACAGTAAAATAGTTTTCATTGTAATGACCCCTAATTTTTAGAAGAATAAATCCATTCTTAAGTTTTCCACTATTTTTATACCTAGATATTTTATTATCGAAACATTTTCACCCATGATTTTTGCTTTCCCACTCATGCCAGACTTAAGCTCCCCCGGGTTACTAATTAAAAGCTCAGCAACATAGAATTTTCTTTTGGGGTTCTTGGGATCGGCTCTCGTACTTTGATTAATCTTTTTCACTTTACCAAAGTAAGTGAAATAGGGTTTAGAATATAATTTAAATTGAACATCTTGGCCGGCTTCAAGAAAGCGAACTTGCTGTTCAGTCACATTAATTTTTGCGCGAAGACCTTTAACACCATGTACCTGGCATAGTTCATCACCTTTTTTGACAAAACTTCCCAAGGTTTTAGCTGAGTCTGGGCAATTGAGCGTCGCTAGTTCATAGGGGCCTTGATATTTGAGAGTCAGTCCGCGAACTTCACGTTCTTTGAGTTCGAGCTCTGACTTTTTAGAGGCCAATTCTTTTTTCTCTGATTGTGCACCTTGTGGATTATCTATCAGAACCTTTCTATGCTTCACTATTTGTTTTTCATAGGCCAGAGATGCAATGCCTCTGCCATAGTTAGTTGTAAAGTTGCTTACATTTGCAATGGTTTCACCATTTATTATGAAGTCTCCATCATCTTTACTCCAGCTCGTAAGTACGCCGTCTGTTTCTGCCCTGACAACTCTTACATACTTGGGGGCAAGCTCACACTCACCGTATATTTTATATTTAATGGGTATGAAAAATAGGGCGACCAGGGCAATTGCTCCTGCTCCCACCTTGAATTGATTTTTCTTTTGAGAAAACCAGGCGATGTTTTTCATAATAAAATCCCCTCCAAACTTTTTAATACTATCAACATATCCCCCTGCAATTTTCCATCCTATAAAAAGAGATATCAGGACACCAAATTCGTTTAGTGAATCTACAAGCATTCCCTGTGCCATGAAAAATAGCCCAGTAAGAAGCCCAAACATCCAACCAAATGAGCAAATACCATAGGCGAAGTAGATAAATTTTTCTCTGGAGGTGGCCTCAAAATCTGGCTCATCCATTCTAAAAACATATTTCTTAGCAAGGTATTTAAGATAGGTAAAACAATCTTCTTTAAGGTTGGGGACTTCAACAAAATCCGATAATAGGTAGTACCCATCGAGCTTAATAAGCGGGTTGAAGTTAAATAAAATAGTAGAGATTGAGCAAATGATCATCACTTGAAATGAAATGAGGTTGATAAAGGTATTGGGATTAGAGAAATACCAAATATAGGTACAAACTGCTCCAATGAAAAATTCAATATACCCACCAGCAATAGTCACCATGACTTGCTTCCATTTTTTATCAAACAGCCATGCATCGTTAACATTACAATATAGACAAGGTTGTCCAAAGAGCAGCAGAAATCCAATCTCGTGGACTTCACCACCGTAGAATTTACAAGTTAATCCGTGTCCTAATTCGTGAATTCCGATAGTGGCATAGACGACAATCCATAAAATGGCCATATTTTGCCAAGACATTTCACTAAAGGTGAAAATTTCTCTCGTACCATTTTCTAGAGCTGCCCAATTATTTATCATAATAAAAACAGCTCCCAGCATGACGCTCATGGAGAAAAATAAAAAGTACTTAGTCCAAAGCCATGTTATTTTGGGAGTGACTCGGTCCATCCATTTATCGGGATCAACGAGTGGGAATCTTTTATACATAATAGAACCTTTCTTCGATAGAAGTTGGCTCTTTCTCATTTCTTTCATTTTTTCAATGAGCATAACATTGGTGTCGACTTTTGATTTTACTAAAAGACTCATACCATCAAGACCATCTTGAAAATCTCTTAGGGCCTGGGCCTCAATTTCGTCGAGTTTATGTTTCTTATTGTAGATTTCCACCATGTCATCAATGGTGTTCTCTCCATTAAAAAGCTCAATGATCTCCCATTCCTCAGATTCAAATTTATAGAACTCACCACTCATTGGCTCTTTAACGATAAACCCAACTTTTCCACTTCTTTTAATTTGAGAGATCTTCAAATCTTCGCGAAGCTTAGGGTATTTTTTAAAATCTTTTGACTTGTCTTCCATATTCCCACTTTTATAAAGCGAACCTATCCGACTTGATTGATCGGGCAAAGGGCCTGAGAAATTTAGTTTGTTTAATGATGGGACATTTTAGGCCAAGGCATTGAATTTTTTTAGCTTTCCCCTATCATTTTCTAATGGATAAAAAGAAAATCATGGCCTTAGCGGCTCCAGTTTTATTTTGCTTAAATGCATATGGTGAGATTCAAGACACAAAAGACGTAGTACGCGCTATTTTGGAAAATAATTTTGATTTAAAAATCTCCAAAATGTCTACGAAGGAAAAGGGCACCTCTGTTGAAAGCGCTAGGGGGGATTACGATATCAATCTGTCCTTATCTGCCACAAGAGATCACAGTGACACTCCTTCATCTTCGTCACTAGACTCGACCGGGGCAGCTAGTTCTGTAAAATCAAAAACAGATACCTATAGCACCACACTATCCAAGAAGTTTTTCTTTGGTACTGAGCTAAGTCTTCCCTATACATATAACGTTGTTGATTCCACTTCAACCTCTAGGAGAGTAAGAAAAACCCATGAGCCCTCACTGGGTCTAACAATGAGTCATCCCATACTAGAAACATTTTTTCCCGATTATCTTGAGAAAGGTATTAAGAGTGCTGAGCTCGATCGTGAAATCGCAAAACACAAGCATGGTGAAAAGTTAGTAAAAGAGGTTGATAAAGGGCTAAAGCTCTTTTTAGATTGTTTGCAGGAACACGTTACTTTAAAAGTAAGAACACTTGCCCATAAAAATGCCATAGAAAATTTAGAAATGGTGAGTGCTAAAAGGCGCGTGGGGAAGGCCTCATTAATTGATAAACTAGATGCAAGTAGTGATGAAAGAAAGAAGTTTAATAGCAAAGTTTCTACCCAGACAAAGTACAACACAAAAAGAGGGGAGTTTGAACTTCACGCTTTTGGTGAGAAAGACCAAGGGGAGATTGATTATGACGACCTAACCTCCGTCCTAGAAGATCTTCCAGACATTTCAAAAAAAAATGATGAGGCGATATTAGTTGATAAATCAATGAGCAGAAAAGAAGAGTCTAAGAGGATTGAAAAATCCATTAGAAAAAACAAAACCGCTTTTAAAAATGCAAAAGTGGACAGGCTTCCAGATTTTGATTTTGATGCCAGCTTGACTTACAAGGGGCTTAATCACAAGCAGGGAAGGGCACACGATCAAGTGTGGGCCGCCAAGTACGCTTCTTGGTCAATTGGCACAAGCCTTGAGTATTCCATAATGGGTTATGCAGCTAACTCTTCTAAGAAACTGAATGCCTATAAAACAGTTCAAGAGAATTTGAAAAAAGCAAAGCTGGCGGGCCAAACAAGGGCCGACTTAAAAAAGAATCACAATCTATTAATTAGTGGTGAGAAAAAGATCGAGGCCCTAGGTGTTGTGGTAGATGCTGACAAAGAGAAGTACAAGTTACTTTTTTTGAAATACAAGAACGGGAAAGCAACACTTTACGAGTTAAAAAAGGCCCTCCAATCGAGAGAGGAATCAGAGCTTCAACTCTTAAAATCTAAAGTGTCATTTTTAAAGGACTTTTACCAATTCAAGAAGTCAAGTGGACAACTTTTAGAGGTATTTTTCACTAAATAAAATCTATATTAAACGAGATTTTTTTAGCGACATTAAGGAAACTTAAAGGGTCGATTTTAGTGAAGGTTTTGTTATTAAAAAGCTTCCATAATATTCATTTATTAGGCAATTATTTTTTTCTTTCATGCTCATGTTTTTGGTCTATATTTTCCGATAACACTTTAACTGGAAACAAATCTTTTAAGATATTTAACAATCTCTAAACTTAAGGAGCGCGCTCATGGCCAAGAGAAAGAAAAGTCCCAAATTAAAAAGTAAAAAGCTGGAAGAAAGAATTGCCCCCGGAATGCTAGGCGGAGGAATTATTGATCCAGGAGCAGCCGCTGAGCTTGCTGATGTTGGTGCAGGTGAACCAATGGAAGGCGACTCCGGTGATTGTGGTGAAACCCAGCACGATGAGTCGCATGATCCTTCAATGGAAGGAGAGGGCGAAGGTCAATACCTCGACGACGCTGCTGATACTGAGCAATTAGAAGCTGAAGCAAATGCTGATGGTGATGAGTACAATGATGGCGACAATCATGAAATTGATGATTCACACGGTGATGAGTTTTATGACTCAGCTGATGCTGGATCTGACTTTGAGGAACCAGGTCAATGGTCTGAGCCAGATTGGGTAACTGCTAATGCCGACGGTAGCTACGATATTCAGCCACCAGAAGGTGTCAGTATAGATGATGGAATGGCCAACTTTACAGCTGAAGCTGTAAACGATGTTCTCCCTGTTGAAGGGGCGACAATGAATGTAGATGGCTCTATGGATGTTCCACTTCCAGAGGGATCAAGCTATGACGAAGGCCTTAATGCACTAGTTATTCCAGAGGGCGCAGAGTTTCCAGTGCCTGATGATGTAGAAACTTTTACAATGGCAAATGGAAGTGAATGTATTCCTCTTCCTGATGCAGGTGTAGAATATGATGTTGAAACAAATTCAATAAATGTTTCTAACGAAATCCTCAATGAGGAGTGTCCTGACAATGTAGATTTTCATGACGATGGAAGCATGAGTTGTGAACTGCCACATGAAGGAGTCGAGTATAACGATGATGGCTCTCTTTGCTTTTCTGAGGCTGCAGGGGACTACATGGACAATCCTCCACCAGAGTATGTTGGTGAAATGGATTGCTGTGAATGGCAACCAGATGGATCTGCTACATTTGAAGTACCTGAAGGCTGTGAAGTAGATGGTGGAATTGCCACTATTGACCACGGTGCTATCGCTGATGTACTTCCAATTGACGAGAATATTGAGTTTAATCAAGATGGTACAATGAACTACTCAATGCCTGATGACTGTCAATGTGATTACAATCACGATACAGGTGCTCTAACAGTCTCTGCTGAGTTCGATCCAAATGTAATTCCTGACCAGTACGATTACCACGAAAATCCAGATGGAAGTTATACAGCGCAACTTGATAATGGAATCGATTACAATGCAGATTCAAATTGCCTTGAATTTTCCAATGAGTGTGCTAATGAGCTTCTTCCTGACAATATGGCACTAGCAGAAGATGGCTCTCTTGCCATTGCTCTTCCAGAGGCCACAGAATTTTACGAAGATGGAAGTTTTAATGTTCCTCAAGATCAGCTTGATTTCATTGAACAAGATTGTCCTGATTTTGTTCACGAATGTGATTGGGCCGCTACCACTCCTGATGGCGCCTACGACTGTAATCCTCCAGAGGGCTACAATGTAGACCCTGAAGCTGGGACAGTTTCTTTTGGATACGATGAGTTTATGAATGACTTTCAATCAGAAATCCCAGAAGATGTCATGATCAATGCTGACGGTACAATGGATATTTCTGTTCATGATGCAACTTATGATGATGCATCAGGCACTTTGACTTTTGCTGAAGGTGATATTGAAGTAAAAGATATCCCAAGCGATATTAACTATGAAGTTGTGGATGGCAGTGTAAAAGTTGAACTCCCTGAAGGGATCAATTACGACGCCGAAGCGCAAACGCTACATGTGGATAACTATTGGACTGGTGAGCTTATCCAAGACAATGTAGATATTTCTCCTGCTGGTGAATTCACTGTGGATCTTCCAAGTGGTACTGAGTATGGCGATGATGGCTCGTTCCATGTGCCAGAGCACTGTGCTGATTTCATGGAGTATCCAGAGCCAGACTATTGCTGTCACTGTGATGTTATGGATTACAATGTTGATGGATCAATTAATGTTCCAGCAGTTGAAGGTCTTCAGTATGATGTAGATAATTGTGAAGCACAATTTGATGCTAATTTTGCTACAGAGCACTTTGATCACATGATTCCAGATGATGTTAGTTTTAACCCAGATGGAACAATGGATATTAATCTTCCAAATGACTGCCAATATGATGATGCTTCAGGAGTGTTACACTTCCCTGAAGGTTCTGATGGTCCTCATCCAAATGAGATTCCTGATGGCATTAACTACGACTACAATCCAGATGGATCACTTGATGTGACTCTGCCTGAAGGCATTAACTACGACGCTGATGCTGGATGTGTTCATGTTGATAATTATTGGACTGGTGAAATGACTCCTGATTGTGTTGAATATACACCAGAAGGTGAGTTTCATGTAGATCTACCAAGTGACACATACTACGGTGACGACGGCTCATGTTGTATCCCTGATCACTGCACTGATTTCTATGAAAATCCTGAGCCAAGTTATGCTCACGATGGACCAGATTGGGTTTCTGATAATCCAGATGGATCTATAACTGTTGAGGTTCCAGAAGGTGTTGCTATTGACGCTGAAGCCGGAACAATGACTATGGATCACGATGTGGCGATGGAAGCATTTGCTGAAGAAATTCCAGATGATTTTACTTTTAACACCGATGGAACTCTCGATGTTTCACTTCCTGAGGGAACTGATTACAATGCAGATGCTCATTCTATAACATTTCCAGAAGGTGAGGGTCCACATCCACATGAATTGCCAGGAGACGCTGACTATCAAATCCTTGAAAATGGAAGCATGGAATTAAATCTTCCTGAGGGAATTGATTACAACGCCGATACTGGATCACTTCATTTCGACAATGAGATGGCAAATGATATGCTTCCAGAAGAACTTGAGTATTCAGCAACTGGTCAGATGACTATTAATCTTCCAGAGGACACTCAGTACTTTGAAGATCAAGGCTCATTTGTAATTTCAGCAGAGAGTGCAGATTTTATGGATGACCACCCACATGATGACTACCATGATCATGGTGATCACATAGATGATGGTGGACAGGCCGCTGCATAATTTAATAACCAATCAAGTAAGTTTTTTTCTGGGCCCACAATCGTGGGCCCTTTTTTTTGTGCTGGGCAAAGTGTG
The DNA here is from genome assembly GCA_018649885.1 of Bacteriovoracaceae bacterium. Classification (GTDB taxonomy): domain Bacteria; phylum Bdellovibrionota; class Bacteriovoracia; order Bacteriovoracales; family Bacteriovoracaceae; genus JABIHA01. The sequence continues at coordinate 37,882 of JABIHA010000006.1, read as the reverse complement.
GTAGGTGAGGCGAAGCCGGAAAAAGTGAGTATACTTACTCTATGCAATTAATTTTACTTCTTGGCCAGGCCCTTAATCTATTTGCTGCGGATTTACCTCAAATCGATATCCAGAAAGTGATCGAGCTGTGTCTTAAAAACAATATAGATGTGGAAATTTCAAGGCTTGATCATAGGCTAGCTAAAAATGAAATTGAGGCCTCAAGTCTAGATTTCGACTACTTCCTTACCACCGCCTATGAAGCTAAGAGAGACACAACAATTGCCAATTTAACCTATGATCATAAGACCTATGAAGAAAGAACCACAGGTCCCTCCATAGGCATTAAAAATAAAATCATATGGGGAATTGACTGGGAGGCCAGTCTTCAAGTGCTCAAAATTCGCTCGAGCTCAAAAGTTGCATTTGCTAAGAGTCGTTATCAGTCAGCAGCTCAGATAAAGATTGAAGTACCTCTTTTAAAAGAATTTGGAAAAAGATATACGGCCAATAGGTACTATAAGGCCAAAAATAAATATTCAAGGTATCGATTTAATAAATTCGATAAGGCCAATGATGAATCCTTCAAGGCCATAAAAAGTTATCTCGATGTGCTGAAAGAAATGGCCATACTCGAAAAGAGAAAAGCTGATTTGAATTATAGTGAAAAAATATACGATTTTGATAAGAGAAAGTGGAAAGTAGGGAAGAAGAGCAAAACTGATTTACTTAGAACAAAATCTCAAATATACAAAAAAAGATCTCTTTTATTCAATCAAAAAGTAAAAGTTGAAAATGCTCTAATTGATTTGTCATTGATTCTTTATAGGGGGGATAAGCAAATTCACGCCTCCCAAATTGACAATGCTGTTTTGGAAGATGATTTCCCCAGTTTTGGTGAACATCGCCGAGATTTGAAAAAGAGCTATAAGCTGCTTGCCACTAGTTTTGAGATCAAAGAAGTAGAAGAGGACCTTTATAAGGGCAAAAGGGAGAGTCTCCCAGAATTAAAAATCGAAGCCACAGGTTCAGCCTCAAGTATTGCTAAGAAGTGGCAAAGGTCAGTAGATAAAATATTTGGAGTTGATTTTCCCTCTTGGAGTTTAGCACTCAATTTTTCTTATCCTTTTGGCGCCCACGCTGCAAGTGCCGAGGTTACTGCAAATACGGCCAAACTAAATTCGCTTAGAGAGCGTGAAAAAAGTGAGTACCACAAAGACTTACAAAAAATTGGGGCCCTAAGCTTTGATCTCTACAAAGAGCTAGATAAAATAGCTCGAGTAGAAGAGCAGATAAAATTGCAAAGTCTTGCACTAGAGTACCGTGAGAAGGCCTATTACCTTCGAAAAATCTCCTCTCTTGAGCTAGTAGAAGAACAAAATGGCTTGGCCGCTTTGACCGAAGAGCTAACCAAAACAAAAGTTAGTTATCTAAAAAAATATTATGAAGTCAAAAAAATAGAGAACTCACTTCTGAGTTCATCAGCAGTAAATTAGAAGTATCGAACTCATTAATTCAAGTTACTTAGTGGTAAAGAGTGCAAAACCTAACCTGATGGAAAGAGTCAAGTTTTTGCGAGCTTTCGCCGAAAAGATTGATAGATATATTGAACAGGAGCACATAAATAATGGCCTTAAAAAAGAGATTTCAAAAAAAAGAAGTTGATCTTAAGAGCGTGGAAGAAAAAGAAGTTCCTAAAGAGTTTGTTTCCAAGAAGGCCCATCTAAAACTTCTGAGTAGTCATGGTGGAAGGGGACTTGAAGAAGAGCTAAAGGCCACAGGTGATAGCTCTAATATTCAAAAATCACTAAATTTTTATCACAGAATTAATGATCTATTTCAAGATGAATCCTTAGGATTATCTCAAATAATTGAAGGCATGCTTTGCATGGTAGTGGACACATTGAGTGCAGAAGGTGGCTCACTTTGGATAATGGAAGAAAACCAAAAAGAGTTAATTTGTAAATTCGCCACAGGCCCTGGGAAAAAAGATATACTCAAGTCAAGTGTGCCCACAGGAAAAGGTATTATTGGCTGGGTTGGAGAAAATGGTAGATCGTCATTAATTCTCGATGCAACCAGTGATGACCGCATTAACTTGCACTATGATAAAGTTGAACAACTTGGTGCGAAGTCTTTCATCTCATCTGCTCTTATTTACCGAGGCGAGATCATTGGTGTTCTCCAAGTGGTAAATAAAAAAGGTGACAAGGAATTTAATCAGTCGGAGAAATATCTCTTGGAGGATATTTGTACTCAGGCGGCGATGCATATTAAATCCTCACGACTCGAAAAAATAGAGGTTGAGCTTCATAATAGAATAAAAACGATTATTGGAATTCATGAAGACTTTAGCTCAACAATGGATCTAGATACACTTCTGGGAATGATTTTAGCTAAGGCGACCTCGCTATTAAAAGCAGAAGTGGGCTCTGTTTGGTTAAATGAAGATAGTGGTGATGGAATTGAATGTTATGTGGCTGAAGGTCCTACGAAGGATAAGGTTATAGGCATTAAGATCAAGTCAGGAGTAGGTATCGTTGGATGGGTTGTTGAAAATAAAGAGCCCATTATTGTGGAAGACTGCTCCAAAGACTCACGGTTTTCAAAAGCGCTTGATAATAAAATTGGTTTTGTTACAGAGTCAATGATAACAGTCCCACTCAGTGTGAAAGGTCAGTCAATTGGCGCTGTTCAAATTATAAATAAAGAAGCTAAAGGCACATTATTTAATCAAGATGACCTAGAGTTAATGCAGCTATTTGCAGCTTCTTCTGCCATGTATGTAAGGAATGCGAAATTATTTGAATCTGAGAAGAAGGCAAAAGAGCTCTCGGCCCTGATCGAAATAAGTAAAGAAATCACTTCAACACTTGATCTCGACTCTGTTCTTATGTCAGTGGTCAATTTATCATCTCATATTATTCCCTATGAACTTGCTGCTATCTCTGTGGAAAAAAGGGGAAGAGAAGGTGTGTTCGAGTTAAAGTCTGTTAGTGGAATTGAAGTAATAGATAAAACTCTTGAAGAAAATAAAAAATTAGAAGCACTTCACAATTTTATATCTAGTCAGCAAGGTGAGGTTTATATTCCGGACTTTGAAGCATACAAGTCTAGTGAAGTTGCCCAAAGTGAGCTAGTTACCTATCTAGAAGAAAAAGAGCTTAAATCATTCTGGGCCGTAGCACTCAAAGATGACCAAGGAGATTTGGGGATCATCTCAATGGAATCAGTTAACAAAGATATGATTAATGAAAACAAGGCAGAGCTCTTATCAATTTTGATTGGTCAGTCTACTGTCGCCTTAAGAAATGCCTCTTTGTATAATACAATCCCGGCCACAAATGTCATGGCCCATATGAAAGACAAATTTTACTATGGAATCATGAATATCTCCGAAGTGCCCAAAACAAAGCTTTTGGCCTATATAACAGGTACTATTGCTTTTGTTTGTGCCATGGTCTTTTTGAAAGTTCCGCACAATGTGAGTGCTAATGTTGAAATTTTACCTGTGGCAAAGACTTACTATAGTGGATCTGCAGGAAAAATTACTGAAATGTTTGTAAAAGAAGGCCAGCATGTGAAAAAAGGTCAAGTTTTAGCACAGCTTGATATCCAAGACTTGATACTAGAAAAATCCAAGAAAGTGGCCCAAAGACAAAAAGTGATCTCTGAAATTTTTAAACAAAGAAGTGAAGGGAATATTGCAGATTATAAAATAAAAGAGTTTGAGAAGAATTCAATTGATCTGGAACTAGAGCTGATAAATAAAAAAATTGGAAGATCAAAAATTTTAAGTGAAACCGCGGGAGTTGTTATTAGCTCTGAGCTCGACAATTTAATTGGGATGCCTGTCAATTTTGGGCAAGAGCTAATTAAAGTGGCAAGCTCTGAAAAAGTATATGTTCAAATTGAAGTTCCAGAAAGTGATGTGACATATGTAAAGAGTGGCCAGGATGTGAAATTCAAAGTCTTTAGTTATCCCAATACAAGCTTTGACGACATAAAACTTGCTATCGTTGCCGGTGAAGGCAGACCTCTTCTTGAGGGAGAAAAAGACAAGTATTTTATGGCCAGGGCGACTCTTTCTAATAGTGAACATGGCACCGGAGAAGTTTTAAGGGCTGGAATGACTGGCAGAGGGAAGATAAAAGCAGAGTGGCGACCACTGGGCTTTGTTCTACTCAAAAAAGTCTTTAACTTTCTAAGTCTTGAAGTCTTCTTTTAGTATTCTCTAAAAGATCACTTTAAACAAAACGATGAAAGATCCAAAAAGCAAAAGTGAGAAATTGCAAATAGTCCCATAAAAGCGGCCAAAGGTTCTCCCTTTTGATTGTGAAAGTCCGTAGAGGTGAAGCACTCTAGAGACAATAAACAGGGCCCCAAATAGATGTAAAAACCAACTCGGTAGTGCTTGTTGCTCAAGTAATGCTAGCAAAATAATTGTAAGTGGTGCGTACTCGGAGAAATTGCCGTGAATGCGAATGGACTTTACCATCACAGATGATGCTCCCTCCGATCCAATTCCGACTTTTTCTTTACCTCTAAGAAGCGCTACTCTGAGTGAGAGGAAGACATAGATAATAATGGCGACTGAGGCGTATATAGATGTGATTTCTAGTTGCATAATTTCTCCTTTTACTCGCGTGATCAAGGTTTTCAAGTAAAGATTTGGTTCAATTTGATGGTAGATTCGCATTCAAAACTCCTGAAGCTTGCCTAAAGGCAAGTTGAAGGATTTTGAATGAGAAGATGCCATCAAATTGGATCAAAGATTACTTGAAAATCTTGATTATGTGAGTATACATCCTATTATATTATGGATGAAAAAGATCGATTTACAACTGAGTGGTCTTAATTAGGAACTCACCATTTCCAGTAGGCTCGACACTATAGTCTCCAAGCGAGATATCGCCGGCAGCATCAAGATCACTACTCTTATCAAAAAGTGTTTTGATATTTTGGACATTCATAGCTTTAAGTTGTCCTAGAAGAAGTTTCATAAGCTCAGCACCAAGACCAAGGCCTCGAAGTTCTTCTTTAACATAAATATAAGCAGAGGCCTTTTCTGGGTTATCAAGACCTATTAATTCTGCAGTGGCCACCACTTGTAGGCCTTGATAATAGAAATTAGGATTAATCATCTGAGCGGCGAGAGCATACTTAAATGTCTTTGAAGGTGCTGGTGGTTCGCTGTCATCGCCTATTTTAATAAATTTTTCACCTGAAACAATCTTTTCTCTAAGTACTGCGGCTTGGTCCATGGAAACGGTTTCAATAAGTACGCTTTCACCACCTTTAAGGTAAACTGTATCTTTAAAATCTTTTCCTAACATAGACATCATGTCCCCCAGTAAATTTAAGTGTTCGCGTTAATGAAATTGGTCTCAGCGGAATTTCGCACCCTAGTAGTATAGGCTATATGAGGTGAGCATTAAAATCAAATGGGCAGACTAAAGTTGTAGGTTAATTTCCTTTAGTATTTTGTACTGAATTTCTTTTGTGTCGTCTAACTCAGTGTGCCCTTCGCTCCTCAACTCATTGATTACATCGGATAATTGGTTATTTCTCGCCACATGCGGCCCATCATTTAAGAGAGGGTTGCCCTCTCCAAAAAAATTCAAATTTTTTCTTACATTTTGCGGGATGATGTCATTCTCACCGCCTACACTATCAAGAGTTACCATTAGATTAACTTGTCTGAAGTTGTGATCAAGGGTGTTGAGCTCTTCTGCCATTTCAAAAGCAGTATCGCCTCCATAGCTGTGTCCTACTAAGACCACGGGCTGGGAGACATGACGTTTATCGATTTCAGCAATCATTTCATCTTTTTGATCCCAAGAGTAATACCTAGCTCCTGGAACTGACTCGGCCATTTTTTTAATTCCACCGTAGCCTCCAGAGAAGGTTTCAAGGCCTCCAATAAAAAAGATAGCAGGTTTTCTAATGTGGCCTTTTTTCTTTATAGCTTTTGCAATTTTCTTGGCCTCATTTTTTTCTACTCCGCCAGCTTGATTTCCTTTGAGTGGATCCTCTTTTTTCCCCGAGTCTTCTTTTTTGCCATCAGCTGCTACTATGCTTTGGTCTTTTTCATCATCTTTGCTACCACCACCTTTTAAAAGATTTAGTGGAGAGGGGATAGGAGTGACAGAAGTGGGAGCGCCCTTTAAGGCACTCAGAGGTGCTTTTAAAATTTCCTTGGCCCCTTTAGTCACGCCTTTAGTAATATTTTTTAATGCGCCTTTGGCCTTTTGTTTGGCCTCATCAGAAATTTGAACGCTATCAGCTTTTGCTTTGCCGAGAATATTTTTTAGTTTGTTGGAAGTTTTTGATCCAGGGGAGCGCCTCCCTGAGTTTACCCGAGTATTTGTAGTGGAATTTGAATTTTGGTCGACTCCATTTGGGCCCATTGTAGTATTTTAATATGATTTGACGCGGAATTACAGATGGCAAAATGTCCTGAAACTGATATAAATAAGCATATATTAAAGAAAAGGTGACACTTAACGTCAAGAATTGGACAAGGTAATTATCGTGATAAGAATAGCTACTTTACTCTTACTTGCTGCCATTATTTGTGGCTGTGATAACTCAATAAGAAAATCACTTCCAAAGGACCCAATTGATCAAGGTGGTGGTGGACAAGGTGCCGGACAATGGATGAATTTAGACTCATCTCTTGATGGAGTTGAAGGCGCTGGAGTTGATCGCGCTTATAGTGAATTGTTAAAAGATAAGAAAGCGACTAGAGAAGTTGTTGTGGCCATTATCTCTGATGGACTTGATATAGGACATGTTGATTTAAAAGATAGAATTTGGATCAATAAAGATGAAATAAAAAATGATGGCGTTGATAATGATGTTAATGGCCATATTGATGATTACTATGGATGGAATTTTTTAGGTAATGACAAACTTGTTAACTCTACCACTGACAACCTGTCGCTCACTCGCGTTTATGGAGTGTACCAAGGCGTTGATTGTGCTGATGCCAAGTACACGGAAGATCAAACTAAAATTTGCACCCTGGCCCAAACAAGGTATGCAAGTGAATTCAAAGAAATCGAAGACAAGTACAATGCCTATAGCACCGATCAAACCACCTATGCAGATTCAAGCAAAGTTTTAAAAGATAAGTTAGGACTTGAAGAGTTCACCCAAGCAACTATTGAATCCATTGAGTCTGAAGATGTAGATGTTGTGGCCGCCAAAGCAAAATTATTAGAGCTTTTGAAAACCTACACAACATTCGACAATCTAAAAGGCTTAGTTGATGCCAGTAAGGAGCTAATAGACCGCGCTTATAATGTCTCCTACGATGCCAGGCAAATAGTAACTGGTGACGATCCCGATGATCTCACGCAGAGTAAGGCCTACGGAAATTGGAAAATAGAAACTGGAAATCCTGTGAGGGGAACACACCTTGCAGGTATCATTGGCGCCATTAGAGAAAATGGTGAAGGAATGGATGGCATTTCTGAAAAAGTGTTGCTGATGGGTCTTAGGGTTAGACCAGAGGTAGGGGATACCAGAGATAAGGATCTTCTTCACGCTATAAAATATGCTTGGAGTATGGGAGCAAATATTATTGTGCTGGACACGGGAAGTGAGTTCTCAGCTCACAATGAAGAAATCAACACCGAGCTATCTACACTTTTTTCTGACGGAAAAAATGATGCGTTAATTATTCAAGCAGCAGGTGATAGTGCCTCTGATATAGGTAGCAACTATTACTTTCCAAATGGAAGCTCTTATCCAAATTGGATCACAGTGGGATCTAATAACAAACAAAAAGGGAGCTACCTCATTTTTAACGGTAGCAATTATGCAGAAAAAAGGGTTAATCTCTTTGCTCCAGGAGAGCAAATTATCTCACTTACTGCAGGGAAATCAGGCATTTTCGATATGTCGGGTAGCGCTCAGTCTGCTGCTGTAGTGGCGGGAGTAGGCGCCATGATATTAAGCTATTTTGATGATCTTACTAATTTGCAGTTAAAAAATACCTATCTTATTGGTGAGTCTAGAGATTACAGCACTCTTGAAGTGAAACTTCCTGGAAGTGATTCACACGATCCATATCGGACGATGATAGAGCTCTGCAGTTCAGGTGGAATAGTCGATGCCTACCAGGCCATTAAAGAGGCCCTTTCAAGAAAATAATTTAAGCTCGCACATGAGGAGTTGCTTTGGCCTTTATCATTATTATTTGTCTAGTGATACTTTCAGTTTTTGCCATGGTCTTTTATCACAGAGGCAATCGCTATGAGGTGATTGGTGGATTTACTAAATGCAGCTCTCCCTTAGTGGTATTTGATTTCGATGGTACTCTTTGCGACTCTTTTAAATTTGTCTTAGAAGGACTAGAACTTGTGGCCCAAAGAAATGGTTTGGCGCCCTTAACAGAGTCTGAGAAAGAAGAATTAAAGGGTATGACTAGCACTGAGTTGATGAAGCGTTTTAATATTCGCTGGTACCACATGCCAGGCCTTGTTAAAGAAATGAGAGAGCAGATATCCCTTAGAATTTCAGAAATGAAGGCCTTTGAAGGTGTCGGCCCAATGCTTTCTACTTTAAAAGAAAAGGGCGCGAGCATTGGCATTTTGACAACCAATTCAGCTGAAAATGCCCAGAATTTTCTAGCTCTTCATGGGCTTGATAGTCACTTTGATTTTATCTATGGAGGAGGAAGTATGTTTGGTAAGAGTAAACATCTTAGTAAGATCCTCCGAAAAACTGATCTTAATCCCAAAACTGACACCGCTCTTTATGTGGGCGATGAAACAAGAGACATTGTGGCTGCACTTGAGTCTGGTTTTAATCCTGTCAGTGTTAGCTGGGGATTTAATAGTGTAGAAAATTTAGAGAAGGCCCAGGGAAAAAAAGTGATCACTGATTGGAGTGAGTTGTATTCCTACCTGTAGTAAACTTTGTCGTCGGCACAAGAGCTTCAGAGGCCCTCGAAATTTTTTGGTGAATTTCAAATTTCTCTTTTGCTAGCGGTGAGCCTATTCTGAGATAGAGTACCCGAGAGATTAAATGATCCAAATTTGACCAAAGATCTGAGAGATCTTTTTTGTGTTCAATAATTTTTAAGGCCTCAATAATCGCCTCGAAAGTACAAAGTCCATTTTCTATAGGCGCTTTTCTCAGAAAGTATCTGGATCTGCTTTGGGTATCTATTTTGACACATTTTAAATCTCTGAGGACTCCAACTCTTCTTTTAATTTTTCTGGCGCCTCTCCAATTACTATCGGGAACAATTAAGTTAATAGGGCGCTCTATTGTAGAGAGATAATCGCTATCTAATGTAATGGCATCCTCATAGGGAAAGAGCACTAAGTTTTCATACTCCTCAGGGACCAGCGCTTTTTCATCAATTTTTGTATACTCGCTTCCGTAGACGAAGAAGTCTGAGTTGGGCAAACTTCGGTGGGCAAGTCTGGCCGTGTTGGATGAAAGTAGGAGCTCTCTTGTGTGCACTACTAAACTGAGCTTGGTTTGCAAGTCGACTTTTTTAATATGATGACAAAAACAAAAGGCCTTGTTGACGAAACACTTGGGACATTTGTTTTCAATGATATTGGCCAAATTAACCTTCTGTTCTTTCTAACTTTAAAAGTGTGATCTCAGCTGGTACCCCCAATCTGTTGGGAGGTCCCCAGTAACCAGTGCCAGAATTAACGTAAATGGAGAGGTTTTGCAATTGGTGTAGACCTTTAACGTAGGGCTGAAAAAGGCCTATGAATAAATTCCAGGGAAAATATTGTCCAGCATGGGTGTGGCCGGAGAGTTGGAGATCAAAACCGGCCTTCTGTGCTTCGAAGCAGCTTTTAGGTTGGTGGGCCAGAAGAATTTTGAGTGGCAGATGTTCCGCTCCTTCTACTGCTTTTTTAGGTGAGCTTTCCATCGATCTAATCATTCTTTTAATAGAATGGTCATGAACTCCAGCAATCATAAATTTTTCGCCGTCTTTACTGATAACCTTGTGATCATTTCGAAAAACTGTAATTCCCTTATTTTCGACAAAGTTGAGCCAACTATCATAACCCCAGTACAGCTCGTGGTTTCCGCTGCAAAAATAGACTCCTAAGTCGGCCTTGAGCTCACTAAGTGAGCTTAGCTCACTTTCTAGTTGGGAGACTCTGCCATCGACTAGGTCGCCTGTAATGGTGATAATATCTGCTTTTAATGAGTTTACCTCTGCTACAATTTTTTCTAGGAAGTCCCCTCTTAAAAGTGGCCCAATGTGAATATCGCTAACCTGAGCAATAGTTAGGCCCACAAGCTTTTGGGGGAGGTCCTTCACCTGGACTACAACCTCTACTACCTTGGGTACCAGCTCTTCTCCAAAAGGCCCCGAGGCGCTGAGAATTCCAGGGCCGGCAAAGATGCCTATGCCTGCTGCTTTTTTTAGGAACTCTCGTCTATCTGGATTAATTTTTATTTTGCTTTTTATGGGGCGAGTCCCCAGTCGCATAAGATCAAAGGCCACAAGTACCAGAAAAAATGGTCCAATAAATCCCATGAAAATGTAGGAAGTCCACAGAAGTGGAGAACCGTAAAATTGAGATACCGGAATGTGGGATGTACGGTAGGTGACCAAGGTCCCAATCATTAAGACACTTAGTGCGAAAAAAATCCACACCAAGAGCTTGGGATAGCGATGCTCTTTGAAAAATTGGTGAATTCTTCTTTTGAGATAAAAGAGGATAAAGGCGATTAGAATAATTAAAAACCCATAAAAGAGCGCTAAACTGGTGTCCATGGGGATTAATTTCTCTTTATATTAGCAACGTGTCAAGAGTTCCTCAAAGCCATGTAAATTATTGTAGTTACTGCTGATCCGGACAGTGACAAAGGGAGAAAAAACCACGAAAATGATTCTTTTTCATTTTGTGGACGAGGGATAGTGATTTGAAAACTCTGGAAAAATTTGAAGCTCCTTTTAAACTCGGTAATTTTATTGGTGGATCCTGGATTCCAGGCAGTGGAACAGCTTGTACTGTGATCAGCCCACTTGATGGAAATTTTCTTGGAGAGTTTCATTTTTCTACAAATGAAGACTTGAAAGCGGCAGTGGCAAAGGCAAAAGAGAGCTTTGGCGCCTGGAGTGCCACTCCACTAAAAGAGAGAACTCAGGTGATGTTTAACTTTAGGGATATCTTAAAGGACAATATTGATGAAATCTCGCGGATAGTTCACCTGGAAAATGGAAAAACAATTCCAGAGGCCCGCGCGGGTGTGATGAAAGGCCTGGAAGTCTTGGAGTTTGCTCTTTCAATCCAAAATATGGACTCACAGGCGAAAATGGAAGTAAGTCGTGGTGTGAGCTGTGAATATATAAGAGAGCCACTGGGAGTGGTTGCCTCTATTACACCTTTTAATTTTCCAGCAATGGTACCCATGTGGACTATGCCCATCGCGCTGACCCTGGGAAATTGTTATATCTGGAAACCCTCTGAGAAAACTCCTCTCACAAGTTACTGGATGGCCTGCGCTCTCAAAGAAGCCGGTCTGCCTGATGGAGTACTGAGTGTTGTTCAAGGTGGAAAGGAAGTGGTTGAAGGCATTTGTGAGCACCCCGATATTAAGGCGGTGGGGTTTGTGGGCTCTACAAAAGTAGCAAAGTTAGTCTATGCAAAAGCCGCGAGCACTGGAAAGAGAGCACTCTGTCTAGGGGGAGCTAAAAATCATTTGATACTACTTCCCGATGCTGAAGTTAAACTCAGTGGTATGGGGATTGCTGATTCCTTTACAGGTTGTGCCGGACAAAGATGTATGGCCGCCTCAGTGCTTTTAGCTGTGGGCGATGTGGATCACATAATCGAAAAAGTTGTCGAGCGCGCGCGCGCCACCAAAATCGGTGAGCAAATGGGTGCAGTGATAGATAGTAGTTCAGTAGAGCGCATAACAAAAGCAATTGACCGGGCCGAAAGTGAAGGGGTTAAAGTTCTTCTAGACGGAAGAAACCCGGTAGCGCCTAAAGGGTGTGAAAAGGGAAGCTGGCTTTCTCCCACCATCTTAGATGGAGTTAAACCAGGCTCGGAGTTCGCATGTGACGAGCTATTTGGACCAGTGATATCAATCATAAGAGTTAACTCACTAAGTGAGGCCTTAGAAATAGAAAATAGTAATCCCTACGGAAATGCCTGTTCAGTTTTTACCAGCTCAGGAATATTCGCCCAGCGAGTGGCAAAAGAAGCGCGCGCGGGAATGGTGGGAGTGAATATCGGAGTACCTGTACCACGGGAGCCCTTTAGCTTTGCAGGTATAAACGATTCAAAATTTGGTGCCGGTGAAATAACGGGAGAGGCCTCCATGGACTTTTGGAGTAACCTAAAAAAGCTCACCACCAAATGGGAATTACAATCAGATAATAATTGGATGTCTTAGTGACCAAGGATATAGGAAATGAGAACCAACAATAAAGACCACATTGTTTTAACTTCACACCCTCACAAGGTGTTTAAAGAGTCGCCCACTATTAATTGGGGGGAGAAAGACCCAAGAAAGCGCGGGCCTGTTATTGGCTCCATGACTGATGTGGCAAAGAGAAATGCTATTGGCACCCACGGTGGTCAGTACACAGTTTATGGTGCACTTTCCAGAGCAGCTGGGCATCTTAGCTCAGAGCATGTTCCCGATCTCACCAATACCGCTCCTGTTATAGACATTGCACCTAATGATTCTTGGTTTAACCCTGAGAAAATGGTCACTGTTGATCCTTGGGGAGCAAAAGTGGCAGAGGTCTTTAGTGAAGAATTAAAACAGGGATTCGATATTAGACCCTCTATTGCCATTACCAAAGCCCATATCAAAATGCCCGAGCTGACGGAAGCCGTTTTGAAGGGAAGACTCAAAGTTGATGGCAAGGTGATTAAAGAAAGCACAGATGTCGTGGTTACTAAAGCTGCCATCGAACCAGTTTGGTATCTACCTGGCATGGCCAAAAGAATTGGCATTGATGAAGGAGATCTAAGGCGCTCACTTTTTAAAGACACTGGGGGAATGTTTCCAGAGCTTGTGACAAGACCAGATATAAAAGTGTTACTCCCCCCCATTGGTGGACTTACCGCTTATATCTTTGGAGATGTTAAAAATATTTCAGATTTAAGTAAGAAACTCACTTGTAGGGTTCACGATGAGTGCAACGGAAGTGATGTTTTTGGAAGTGATATATGCACTTGCAGACCCTATCTTGTTCACGGCCTTGAAGAGTCTATCAAAACGGCGCAAGACGGTGGCAATGGCCTGGTTATTTACTTTAGAAAAGAGGGGCGAGCATTAGGCGAAGTCACCAAGTTTTTAGTTTATAACGCTAGAAAGAGGCAAGAGGGAGGGGACAGTGCCGCCAATTATTTTAGAAGAACTGAATGCGTTGCTGGAGTTGAGGATATGAGGTTCCAAGAGTTCATGCCAGATTCTCTTCACTGGCTTGGGGTTAAACGCATTGATAATCTCATATCTATGTCTGACATGAAGTATGACTCCATTGTCGGAAGTGGCATTGAAGTAACTAATAGAGTTACAATTCCGGCAGATCTCATACCTGAAGATGCTCAAGTTGAAATGGAAGCAAAAAAGGCCGCTGGGTACTATACTGCAGGTGAAGTGAAAGACGATAAGGCCTTAAAGAAAGTTCAAGGGCGAGGCATCGATGAGTAAGATCTTCCCCATTCCTCTTCCCGCAGAGATTGAAAAGTTTTTTAATCCTAAAACTGTGCGCGATCACTCAAAAAAGATTTGGGATTATGCCCTCACTGGAAAAACAAATTTCATCATTAGAGAAAATAAATTCTATGATGTGGTCGCGTTAGTACTTGAAACTACAAAAGAAAATTACCCCGATTTAAATATCCCATTTCACTGTAGATGGAATCACTTCGGAGGCGGCGGGATTGACCGTACGGCCATTTTAAAACAAAAACTAAGTGAGAAGACCAAAGAGCAGCGTGCCTGCGCTCTATGGGATCTTGTCATTGTCTCAGTTCTGCTTGATGCAGGCGCGGGCAATGTTTGGAAATACAAAGATCAAATGGCCGGAAAAGTGAGCACTAGAAGCGAGGGTCTGGCCCTTGCTAGCTTTGATATGTTTATGAATGGAGCTTTTTCAAGTGATCCAAGTGACCCCTATAAAGTGGATCAAGATAAGCTGATGGCCTTTAGCGCTGATGATTTGAAAAAAGGTTTTCAAGTATCAGACGATAATCCACTTACTGGTATAGAGGGAAGAGTCCACTTACTAAACAAGCTGGGTAAGACCATAAGAGATAGCCAGTATTTCACAAGCAGACCTAGTGATTTATTAATGGAAACAACTGATCTTCCATTCGTACGGGCCTGTGATATTTTACTCGCTGTACTTTTGGGGCTGGGACCCATTTGGCCTTCGAGACTTAGTAGAGGTGGTTATCCTCTAGGGGACGTGTGGGAATATAGACCACTTGATTTACTCGTTCCCTTTCATAAACTATCCCAGTGGTTAACTTATTCACTGATTGCTCCCTACGATGAACTGGGAATGAAAGTAACAGGAGTTGATCAGTTGACGGGGCTTCCCGAATACCGAAATGGTGGTCTCTTTGTAGACTCTGGAATGCTGGAGCTTAGAGACCCAGCACTTCTAGAGCTTGAGCACTCAGTTGATAGTGAACTTATCATAGAGTGGCGGGCACTTACTATTTGTCTACTAGATAGAGTAGGTGATGAAGTTAGAAAAAAACTGGGGAAATCGTCTGCTGATTTTCCCTTGGCAAAAGTTTTAGAAGGGGGAACTTGGTGGGCCGGAAGAAAACTTGCTTCCAAATTAAGGCCTGATACACTGTCTTCACCCATAAAAATAATAAGTGATGGAACCGTTTTTTAATTAGAGGTAATAATGAGTCGTGAATTTTTAAATATAGTTGAGCACCCCCTTTTACAGCACAAACTGAGAATATTGAGGGATAAAGAAACAAAACCACCAGAGTTTAGGAGACTCATTGAGGAAATTAGTGTGATGATTGGCTATGAGGCCACGAAAGATCTGGCCGTTAATGAAATGACCGTCGAAACCCCTATGGGTAAGGCCCGGGCTTCCAGAGTCAGCGAGAGAATGGTGGTGGTCTCTATTATGAGAGCAGGCAATGGCATGATCTCAGGACTGCTCGATCTTCTTCCTTTTGCTCAAGTAGGCCATATTGGAATCTACCGAGATAAGTTTATTCACAACACTGTGGAATACTTTTTTCGTCTTCCAGACGATGTGGAAAATGCCCATATCATGCTGCTTGATCCTCTGCTCGCCACTGGGGACACCATGGTTGCAGCACTTGATCGTCTAAAGGACTATGAGGTTGGAAAAATTACCGTACTGACACTTTTATGTGCACAAAAGGGTCTGGACCAGGTTAAAGAATTTCATCCTGATGTAAGTATTTATACATTAAATGTGGAGCCAGAACTAGATTCTAATGGCTACCTTCTTCCAGGTGTAGGAGATGCAGGAGATAGAATCTACGGAACAAAACACTATGAGTATTAAAAATGTCAAAGTCATAGGCATCGTCGGTGGAAGTGGTTCAGGAAAAACGACTTTTGCTAAGAACTTAATCGGGAGTATTGAATCTGATTTAGTCAGTATGCTTGGGCAAGACAGCTACTATATAGATCAAAGTGCAAAATTCGATGGAGACGGTGGCTCAGTCAATTTTGATCACCCCCAGGCCATTGATTTTGACTTGATGGGCACTCATATTGATAGGTTTAAAAATGGAAATGCCATCGAAGTTCCTATTTATGATTTTGCGACTCACTCCAGATCAAGGGAGTTTATAGAACTTGCTCCCACACCAATTTTGGTCATAGATGGAACTCTTCTGCTTCATCAAAGTGAGCTCAGAGGGCTCATTGACCACTCTGTTTTTATTCAAATTGAGGAGCAGATTCGTTTTGAACGTCGTTTAAAAAGAGATGTATTAGAGCGTGGAAGAACCAAAGAGGGTGTGAAATTGCAGTTTGATGGACAAGTCAAACCCATGCACGATCTCTTTGTGGAGCCGCAAATTGGCCATGCCCATCACACCGCGCGCGATCAAAGAGAAATTGACCTCGCCTTGTCTCAGTTGTTAGCAATCCTGGAAACACATCTATCTTGAGGTAGGTGGTTAAAATAAAAAGAAGTAACGCATTGTGTCTCGAATTGTTTCTTGTTCTTAAATTAAACCAACAAATATTAAAATAATTACACACTCCCTCCCAATTACGCAGAGTATCAAGTATGAGTGACTTCTTACTTATAAAAACGATATGAGTATCGGGAGAGAGTAGATGAATATCAAGGCCTTAATTGGGGCCATGCTACTAAGTGCAAGCGCACTGAGTGCAGTACCCCTAAATCCAACTAAATTTAGATACCAAGTATTTGTAGACGACAGTAAATGGGATGTTACTGACAGAACTCAGGTGATGGATTCACAAGGAGCAGGAACTTATTCTGATCCGCGAGATGCCCTTATTAATAAAGAAGTCGGCGCTAAGACGACGGATTCTCTGCTTGAGAATCTTCCAAACATGGTTTCACCACTTCTAGGTTCTATGTCGCAAATGGAGCTTGGACAAAAATCGGCCATTGAAATCGGCCGGGATATAATGAGCGAAGTTTCCACTCAAATTAGAAGCAAACTTCAGGCCATCAAAAAAGATTCCTTAACGGGTGGACTTAGGGATGTCAGTGTTATGCTCACCCCCTGGAATAGGTTTAATAAAGACAAAGAAAGCTATCAGATGATGAAAATGTCTAGAAATAACTGGGCCGCGAACCAAATGGGTTTTTCATCTAATAGAGAGACACCCCTAAAAGATGTCTTTTCAAAAAATTGGGTTACAAACAACAATGGATACGCACTCAATGTGGGTAATCCAACATCTCTAGGCCTTGTACTAAAAGAGATGACAAGAAAGAGCCTGCCTCTTTTTGATGAGTCAACTCCTGAGTTTATCAAAGCGCCTTACCTTGTTCCTCTTTTAGGACTGATCAAAGTGACTGCGACCCCTAGAGAGGTTGTCGCAAAACTTCAGATGCTGGTTGTATTTGCTCCTCACAAGTCAAAGTTTGGGGGAGAGCAGGCTTCACCACTAGTGAATATTGATTACATCAGAATTCCCGAAGGCACTGATAACCACTCTATGAGTCGTGTGGCAGCTCCTGAAGAATTTGAATACCCCCATGCTCTGATCACTACTCAGTGGAGTGATAAAGACAAAGGTCAGGTTCAAAAAATTAATATTAAGTTTGGCATGTTTGAGCAATACAACAATATGGAAAGAGAGATTAAGCTCTTTAGCGATGCACCCAATTGGTGGAAATTTACTCCTTATCTTCAAGCACAACTTAAAAAGTATAAAAAGGGAACTCCCGTCAATATTCATTTTAAAGAAATTGATGTTGAAATTGATCCTACTGTATCCGATGTCGCAAGTAGTGTGAAAATCACAGCTATTAAAACGGCCATTGATGTTGAAGCCGTTTCTGGAATCAAGATCACTCTCGAAAATGGTTCTCCAGTTAATATGGCAGGTAAAGAAATAGCTACTGCAGGCAATGAAATGATTAAGGCGATGATAGTAGACTCTCAAAATAAAGTAGGAGAGCTGACAGGCCCACTCAAGCAGATTTTTTCCTCAATTAAAGGGGGTAAGTAATGAAAAAGTTAATCGCACTTACACTTATTGTTTTAAGTACTTCAGTTTTTTCAAAAAACAATATTACTAAAGAAAAATTAATATCTAAGCTCATTTATAAAGAGCTTGCTTTCAATGGAATCGATGCCGATGTAAGGCGTCTTCTTTTTGATAAGAATTTCCAACAAGATCTCGCCAAGTGGTGGATGCCAGTCAATGATTTGTTTATTGATGAGGCCTTAGGTGAATTTGATCGCGATGATGTTTCGAGAGCTAAAAAAGCTCAAGTGAAGAAGTGGGCAAGAGTTGGGAATTTGCGTGCAAAACAAGCACGAATTCTTAGTTTAAGACGTGAGATGGAATCTCTTGCAAAATCATTTATTCCATCAGAAAAAGTGAGAAAAAATCTTGCTTATTTCTTAGAAACAAAGCAGCTCAAAAAGGCTGAAAACCTGCTTCAAATCTATATCGTTTCTTGGGCACTTTATGCACAAGAACTCTTAGGTGACCCGTCCCTTACAAATACTTTGAAAGAAAATGGGGGAGCAAAGAATAGGCTAACTCTTGCAGCCGGACTAATAGATATTGAAGGGTCTGAGCTTTTAAAATGTAGAAAACAAAACAGTAGTGCCAGTGACATTAGAAATTGCCTGATTGAGCTTCCTACTCACAGTGGTTCAAAGAGAAGAACAAGGTTTTCTAAATGTGTTCACCAGTACCAGTCACCTTCAGATATTGCTAAAGTTAAAAAGTGTTTTGTGGCAACTACTGTGATGATTCAGATGAATGGTAAGTCCATTACTGATTTACTGGGTGGGGAAGAAGTTAACCATTTAATGTCACCAGCTGGTTTCATTCCAGGAAACAAAGTTTCCATTTTAAATGAAAATAGACATGATCCTCAAATTCTAAGAGAGCTTGAGAAAATGTATGAGGGTGAGAAAAATCCTATTGGCGATATCTTTGATATCTACAATCCTGCAAGTTTTGGATCTGCTAATGATAATATCTTGCTTCAAGCACCTCAAGATATTTTCAGTGAAAAAGATTCGATTTTTGCTCAAATGATTAAGGCGATGAAAGAGGCCAAACATACAATCTTTGTGGATATCTTCTTTATGGGTGGAACAATGGGAACAAGTGTTGCCAAAATTCTGGAAGAGAAAGCAAAAGAGGGCGTGAAGGTTCTACTTTTAAAAGATAATACAAATTACTTTGCTCACTTTAAAGAGATGAGACCGATTTTTGAATACCTGGCGAGTGTTGCTAAAACGAATTCCAATTTAACTGTTGGCTCATCATATGTAATGGCATCTCCTACAGGTCTTCCTAAATACTTTGATGAAATATTACCTGATGACTACGCTAAGTCACTTCTCGACCAACTTTCAAAATTCACAGGTGCTCCTGTGGGACTCTACCCCAAGGCCAAGTCAGATCACTCTAAAGTGATGGTTATTGACGGCGTTGGTGCTTGGGCCGATTCAACTCCTACGGCCTTTGTGGGCTCAAAAAACTGGACTGATAGCTCAGGTGGAATGACTTTTGATGAAGTCGCCAGAATTGAAGGTCCGGCCGCAATCGCTGTTCAAGATTCATACTACTGGGATATGTGGTACGCACTAAGAGCTGGAGATAGTATTAACAAACCAAAATCATCTCAGGAGATTGAGATAATTCTATCAAGCTTTGATGTTCTAAAAAGAAAGTGGGACGCTTCTTCAAAATCGGTGGCCTCCACTGTTGATATTGAAGATGTTAAGGCCCCCATTGAAGAGCATGGCTTTACAGTAAGACTTGGTCAAAACAACTTTGATGGAAGTATCCAAAGTGCAGTTGATCAAAATATTAGACTTATTAGAAGAGCAAAAAAGCAAATCATCATCAATGACCAATTTCTTTTTGAAAAAAGAATTGTATCTGAGTTGATTAAAAAAGCAGATAAGCACCCAGAAGTTTCTATCTATATTATGCTTGAGCCTCTTTCAGAGCACTCAGGAGAAAAAGTTGAAGATCTAGGTGGATTTCCTAACACAATGTATCTGGATCACTTACTATACAAGCTTCCAGCAAACTATGATCGTTTTAGCACTGCTCAAAAAGAAGTAAGTGCTTATGCTAAAAGGGCCAATGTTCACTTTAAGTGGAAGAAGGTCCCGCACTCTAGTGAATTTCACCTGGAGTATCACATTAAATCTCTTTCCATTGATGGCTTTAATGCCAAAGGGAATAATGTGACAGCAGCGAATATTCCAGCTCTCATTACAGGATCTGCAAACAAAGACTTTTTGACTATGTCAGGGGCCTTTAGAGAAATGCAGGTTGAGATCTACGATCCCAGACCTTGTCCAAGTGAAAGTAGTTGTGGTTCAGTTTCAAGATCTGACAAAACATTCTGGGCCAGATGGAATAACGTTACAGATGAAAAGCAAGGTGAAGGCTCAGTTTCTATTGAGGGCAATCCCTATAACTTTAAACTTCCAGCAGTGGTTGAAAAAATGGTTGAAAAGGCACTGGGAAGAAAACCAACTAGCAGAGATTTCATCATCTTTGTAAGAAAGATGTATAGTTGGTTATATGACCTCGAAGATAATTCAGTAGTAGAATAGTAAAAGCATACGTCATTTTACTGGGCCAGGATTCTCTCCTGGTCCAATATCGTGGAGCCTACTATTACCCACATCTCTAAAACTTAAAGTATTTGAAACAAAGATAGTAAAATCAGTAGATTTGTTCTGAGTGTTCTCTCGTGCTCGCTTTGAAGATTAATTAAAGAGATTTATTTTTTGGTTCTTTTAAAGACTATCACTATGTCGGGATTAGAGATTTCTTAGGCTATAACCGACAAGCTATGCCACTACCTACATACCTAATATTTAATCAGAATTGCAGTTTATTTTATACAGAGGTTTCTATTCCAAGTGGATGGGAGTAGAGTGCTCATCATCTTTTTCTAGAGGAATTTTTCAATGAGAAGTTCATCCAAATATTCATTTTTAAGTTTTACTTGTTGCTTAGCTTTGCCCACGACCTCAAACCCCAAAGATGTATAAAACGAAAGTGCCATTTTATTAGCTTCAAGAACGTATGAAAATATTTTTTCAAAACCTATTGCTCGTGCCTCGTTAAATGTATTTTGAGATAACAATTTTCCAACCCCTTTGCCATGAGAATTAATATCAACATATGTACCAATACATGCAACATGGTCCATTGATCGAGCAAACGTAACAAATGATTCTAAAACTTGAAATCCTAGAATATGCCCATTTTGATTTTCAGCAATATTAAAAACTCCTCGGTCAGGAAAACTTTTTAAAAATGCTCTTTCTTCTCCCAATGAAAATGGTGCATCGAAAACAGTTGAATACCCTCTTTCAATAATTGGATTCAAAATATTAATAATTCCCTGGGCGTCTTCAATGCACATTTTTCGTATTTTTATCATAAATCTCAACCTCATTTATTTTTCTCTTAACGAATCAAAACTACCTAAGTTCTACAACTTGTCGAACCCAGTAAGTCTATTCAATAATCTGAAGTAGGTAGTGAATTGATTTTAAAAAATATGTACACACCTACATGCTTAAAAATCTCGTCAGGAATTAAGCCGTTTTTAGCACATCGATAAGACTTTTTCATTAAATAACTCCAAAAATTTGCTTTTTAAGCTTTAGCAGCAATGCCGTAAATTTACACTCCTGACACTAATTGGCACCAATCCCTCCAAAAGGTGATGATTACAGGTTCTTTAACTCCTTTTCTGCTTAATAATCCCCTAAGTCCTGCTATCTATCGAATGGCCTCTCTTAGAGGTGGCGATCTCTAGGGAGGGGCATTTGGAATATTTTGTTCTCTAATTTTGTTTTCCTTGGATTTTCTTGAGAGGTTAGACTTGTGGATGGAGCGGGTTTGCACGCCCAAGGAAATTTTATGAGCTTTAGTAAGCGAGGTAGTGGGAGGCTTCTATCAAGGCGGGGATTTTTAAGAGGTGTGATCTTTTATTGATGTCTCGCTCGGGGCTTCAGTTTATTTTTGGTGGTAGTAATTCTTTTATGGAAAGGGGCGTATGTGGTTTTGGTGGTATTAATAGGCCTTGATGAGAGTTCGGTGTTTTATGGGTGGTATTCGCGAAGTCGCGCCTTCACGGCTACTCCGGCGGAGCATGCTTGTCTTGGTGTATTTCACTTACATTCAAACTACCCATTGGGTAGTTCCACCGCAGGCGGTGTTTGTTTTTCTTTGAGTTCTTTTGTGAGGGTTGGTGATCTTTCGTTGCTTGGAATCAGTTCCAGCACTAGTGTTTGAGGTTTTTCAAAGAGGCCAAATTGAATCTTTTTGTTTAGTAAATGTGATTAAAATGGTATGTTACTTTTACCTGGGAGGTTGCCTTGTCACTACAAAATTTATCAGATGAAAGACTAATTGCTGACACTAAAATGTGGAATGAGAAAGAAGAGTATTGTACTCGCCAGTTTTTGAGACATATTAATGAGGTGAATAGACGAAGACTTTTTTGTGATGACAAGACGGGCTCGCTCTTTAAATATATCCGCAAAAATTTTAATAAAAGTGACAGTGAGACCAGCAGAAGAATTTTAGCAGCAAAAACTCTAAGACTTGTACCAAATGCTGATAAAGCACTAGCAAAGAAACAGGTAACGCTGACAAACCTAGCAGAAGTGTCAAATTTAGTGGATGGTATTAAAAGTAACAAAAAGAAAAATGAGATACTGGATAGCATTGTGGGGAAAACTCAAACCCAAACAAGAGAGCTTGTGGAGAAGCTAACAGGTAAAAAGCGTGCCACCAGATCTAAAACCCGAGCGCATTCAGATGGAAGCCTTCGCATCCACCTCACCTTAGTGGGGCAAATGGCAAAGGATTATGAATTTATTAAAGAGTAGCTTTCAAATAAGGGTCTTTACAGTACAGAAGATATCATCGGATACGCCATCACAGAGGCGGCAGCCACTATTAGAAAAAAGATCAAAGCGCTTGGGTCTAGAAAATCAAAACCTATCATAAACTCAAGAACCATCTCAGCTGCTATCAAAAAAACAGTGATAACAAGATCAGGTAATAAGTGTGAAAACTGTGGCTCAAAATACAACCTGCACTTTGATCATGTTACCCCTCATAGTATGGGGGGAGCATCGGCGATTGGGAACCTGCGCCAGTTATGCTCAAATTGCAATGCTAGGGCCGCCATAGTGACTCTCTCGCAACAGAAAATGGATCTCTATATAAATCAGAGCGAGAGTTAGCTAAACTCTCACAGTTTTTTCTTATGACTTGCTCTTCAGGACCGAGCTGCACCTAAAAACCCCCATCCACAAAACCGCCTGCGGCGGAACTACCCAGTGGGTAGTTTTGAAGCGGAGTGGAACACACTAAGAGAAGCAAACCGTAAGGTGCGGCCTCGCGAATACCACCCATAAAACACCGAACTCTGATCAAGGCCTATTAATACCACCAAAGCTACATGCGCCCCTTACCATAGAAGCATTTACTACCACTGGAAATAAACCTAAATCCGAGCGAAATATCAATAAAAGATCATGCTTTTTAAAAATCTCCGCCTTGATAGAAGCCCCCACCACCATACTTACTAAATCTCACGAAATTTCCTTGGGCGTGCAAACCCACTCCATCGACAAGTCAAACCTCTTAAGAAAACTCAAAGAAAACAAAAAAACACAGACTATCAAAATCCCCTTCCTACTAAGATGTTATATTGATAATTGTCGACTTCTTTTGTCGCTAACAATTTATGAGATAGAGACCCAAACCGACCAAACTTTAAACACTCTTAAATTTTATTTAGGAAATTTTTTCCGCTGCCCCGGAGACAAAATTCAATACTTGCTTGCAGCAGTGTATTTACCCGAAAACTTAGGCAGACAAAAAATTAATTAATAGTCATACCTGCAAGGAGAGTTGGTGATGAGAATACTTTTTTCTTTGGTAGGCCTTTGTTTGGCCTTTTCTGCTCATTCATTAGATAAAATTCACCCTCACAATGGATCTTTCATTGTTAAGCTAAAGGGAGATGGGGACGCTATTAATTCGATCTTTTCTTCCCATATTTCTGTTGAAGAAGTTTTAAATAAAGAGCATGGAATATACTTGGTGAAGGGGATGAATACACTATCTAATGCTCGCACTCTTAGTCAGCTTCGTAACAATCCACAAATTGAGTACGCTCAATATGATCACTACGTAAAGCAAAGAAAGTCACCCAACGACAAAGAATTTAAAACCCAGTGGTCACTTAATACTGGGAAGGCACAAGCTGATATAAATGCTAATCAGGCCTGGGAGCTTGGAACCGGTGGTGTTGACTCTTCTGGTAATCAAATTGTAGTGGCCGTTGTTGATGGTGGAGTTGATTTGGGCCACAGTGATCTAGAGAGAAATATTTGGGTCAATGAAGCTGAAATTGGTGGAAATGGAGTAGACGATGATCAAAATGGTTACGTAGATGATCTCAACGGATGGAATGCATATGAGGACAATGGAAAAATTCCAGTTGCTCGTCATGGCACTCATGTGGCGGGGATTATTGGGGCTGTTGGAAATAATAAAAAACTTGTCAGTGGGGTTAACTGGGATGTGAAAATCATGAGTGTCGCCGGTTCATCTAGGCTGACCTCCACAATTGTCAAGGCCTACGGTTATGTGATGAAGCAAAAGAAAATTTGGATGGAATCCTCTGGTCTCAAAGGTGCCAACGTTGTTGCCACTAATTCAAGTTTTGGTGTTGATTATGGAAATTGTGAAAGTGATGATTTTCCAGTGTGGAATGATCTCTATAATCAAATGGGGAGTATGGGAATCCTCTCAGCAGCAGCAACAATAAATGACAGTGTCAATGTTGATGAAAATGGTGATGTCCCAACAGGCTGTTCATCAGATTTTTTGGTAACGGTAACAAATACTAATTC
The DNA here is from genome assembly GCA_018649885.1 of Bacteriovoracaceae bacterium. Lineage (GTDB taxonomy): Bacteria > Bdellovibrionota > Bacteriovoracia > Bacteriovoracales > Bacteriovoracaceae > JABIHA01. The sequence goes on along the minus strand of JABIHA010000006.1, from coordinate 13,295 downwards.
AGAAAATAAAATTTATGAGTATGCAGGATTTGGTGCAAATAGCATAGACCTTGGTGCTCCTGGAACAGAAATTGTATCTACTGTCCCAGAAGGCAAGGTTGGAACCCTTACAGGTACTTCCATGGCGACTCCACATGTTGCTGGCGCTATTGCCTTTTTGCATTCAGTGGCCTCAACGAGATTTAATGAGTTGTATCTAAGTAGGCCGGCTGAAGCTGTTAGGGTTCTTAAAGCGATACTTTTAAATTCTGTTGATTTTAATTCATCACTTGATGGAAAGACTCAAAGTGGTGGCAAGCTCAATTTATTTAAAGCGGCTTCGGAGATTAACGCTTATTAGCATACTCTATCCTTGGATAATGAGATAATATAGGGAATCAATTCGTTGAATAGTAATGAAGCAGGATATTTTTGGTCAAACAAGGGTCACTACGCAGTCTGTGTTCTGAGAGGGGACCTGAAGCGTAACTTTGAGAGGTTTCTACTAGAAATTTTAGAAGAGATTCCCAAAGTAAGGGCACTGTATACAATCTTGAGTTTTAGAGATGTAAGATATATTGACCCATTTTTAGTTCCACTTTTAATCCAATGCCAGTCAGGCCTAAGAGACAAGGGTGTTTTAAAAGTATGTGGGGTTTCGAAAGAATGGAAAGAAATGTTAATGAGAGCAGGAGGGCTTAGAAATGAGGAAATATGTGTGGATATTCCTCATGCAATTAATGAGATCATTACTATAAAAAGGAAGATGAACAAAAAATCTGATGATATAATATTTGGAAAAAAGAATGGATAGAATCATTTTAATAGAAAGAGATGTTGAACTAAGAAAGCTACTTTCTATGAATTTAGATGTGTACCTGGGCCTAGAAGTTGTTTGCTTGGAAAGTGCACAAGAATTAATTACCTATCATAGCAAGCACCTTGATGGTGTTGCGTTGATTATTAGTAATAAGTTTAATGAAGGAGAAAATACTTCGAAGGTCATTTTAGACTACCTTCATGAAGGTGAATTTCCTATTCCCTATATTCTTATGAATTCTGTTATTGTTGAGGGAGTTAATACCATCTCTCCTGAAAAATGGAAGGATGCCATTAGAGAGGCCGGAAGACTTCTTAAAATTACATCCAAGGATATGGCGGCAAAAAATAAGAAACTCAAAAAGTTCTATCCCATTTTAGTTGAAAATCTTTTAAATATAAAAGTCGAAAAATGTGCTTGTGATGTTTATCAAATAACCAAGAGTAATGAATTCATGATTATTATTGAAGGTGGAGAAGAGTTTCCCTCGATTTTAATTGATGAGCTCCACAGTAAGGGTGTCAAACATATATATGTGCACAAAGAAATGCGTTTGAAATTTATTAATCAATTCTCAAAACAAGTGCTAAGTATTTTGAGTGATGATAGTATCAAGACTCCAGAACGTACAAAAGTCACTGAAATTGGACTTTCCACTGTCAGCAATATGTTGTCCATGGGGGGGCTAGATCAAGATACTATTAAGCTTGCCGATGCCACTGTTAGCTCTATGTCTAAAGTTATAGATAGCGGGAATACTCTAACGGATCTTTTGAAAACACTTCAAGAAAATGGTGATAGCTATCTATTTAAACACTCAATGATGACAGCAGCTGTTGGTGTCGCTATTTTGTCGAGATTAGACTGGGGCAATGAAGATCAGCAAAAGACCATTTCTTTTATTGCTCTTTTTCACGATATTACCCTGACGGAAGATAGATATGCCAAAGTTAGTACTAGAAGAGAGCTAAGCGAGCTTAGACTTCCAAAGGCAGAAGAAAATAAAATCAATAAGCACGCTTATGATGCTGCAGAATTAATAAGGGAATACCCAAAGGCCCCTTATTCAGCTGCCAGTATTATTTTGCAACATCACGGTCAACTCAATGGTATGGGATTTGCGACTACCAATAATAGCTCACTTTCTCCTCTCGCCATTGTTTTTAAAATAGCTGAAGAGTATGCAGAGGTTCTTCTTTCTGTTGAACCTGAGTTTTTTGATAAGAAAAACATCCTCAAAAAATTTCACAAGAAATATCCTAAAGGAATGTTTAGAACAGTAGTAGATGTTATTGAGGATTTCAGAAATTAGTAGGCCAATACGGAATTGGCCTACAACCAAATAGTTTTGAAATTAAAGTTTTCTGGCAGATTGAATGATCACATCTTGAGTCGGAACGTCACGTCTTCCATTTTTGACAGCAGTTTTAATCATTTTGATTTTATTAATAATAGGCATGCCTTTGGTGACTTTTCCAAAGACGGCGTAGCCAAAACCCTTAGGGTCTTTTGATTTGTGATTGAGAAAATCATTGTCATTAACGTTGATAAAAAATTGATTGGTTGCACTATCGACTGTGCCAGTTCGGGCCATGGCGATTGTTCCAGCTTCATTCTTTAACCCATTGTCAGCTTCATTTTTAATGGGCCTGTGAGCGCTTACTTTTTTCATGTCGGGAGTTAGTCCACCACCTTGAATCATAAAGCCATCAATCACTCTGTGAAATATTGTTCCGTTGTATTTATTTTCTTTCACGTATCGAAGAAAGTTCTTAACAGTTTGTGGAGCTTTTTTTGGGTAGAGCTCTATTTCTATATTGCCGTAATTGGTTTTTAACATCACTTTAGTGGCCTCGGCCTTCTTCGCTAGGCAAGAGGTGGCAATCCCCATAGTCAGTAAAAGTGTGTACATAATTTTTCTGGTTTGCATCATTATCTCCTTATTATTTTCATCCTTTTGGATATTATGATCTCCGGAGGTGGTTTGTAAGGCCCTTGTTTGCTGAGCTACGCAGCAATCACCATGGTTTTATTGTCACCTTTACAGTAAACCGATTACAATGCTCCCCTATTTTATAAAGAGATAAGGGGCATCCACTTGCTGGCAAAATATTTTGATTTTGATCAAAATCGTACTGACTTGAAAACAGAAGTTTTAGCGGGAGTCACCGCCTTTTTGGCCACGGCCTATATTACTATTTTAAATCCAATAATTTTGTCCCAAGCGGGGATGTCATTTCCCGCGGTAGTAACCGCGACAGTTCTGGTCAGTGCCCTTGGAAGTATTCTCATGGGGCTTTATGGCAAAAACCCTATCGTGGTTGCTCCGGGAATGGGGCTCAATGCTTTCTTTGCTTTTAGCGTTGTTGCCGGAATGGGCGCAACTGTAGAAGAGGCCTTGGGGGCCGTTTTTTGGTCCGGTGTGATTTTTGTGATTTTATCTGTGACTAATATTCGCTCCAAAATAGTTAAGGCCATACCAAAGAGTCAACGAATGGCAGTCTCCTGCGGGATAGGTCTATTTATTGCCTTGATTGGGTTTTCTAATGCAGGTTTGGTTGTTAAGGGCCAGGCAACACTGGTAACTGCAGGGCCTTTAAATGCAGTGACAATCACTTTCTTGTTGGGACTGGTTTTGACCTCAATTTTTATGGTTAAAAAAATTCCAGGTGGTGCCATTGTCTCAATTTTTTTAACCACCCTGATGTGCTACCCCATAGGACGATACTATGGTGATGCCTCTTTTATTAATCACGGAGTGAAGACACTTGTAAGCTTTAATGGCATCTATTCGCCTGCTGATTTTGGCCTGCTGTTTAAGATGGATGTCATTGGTGCACTTAAATGGGGGATGGTTCCCGTTATCTTCAGCTTTGTTTTTACCGATCTCTTTGACTCTCTTTCTACATTTATGGGAGTTGCCGAGGCGGGAAATCTTCTCGATGAATCGGGAGACCCACGAAATCTTAAAGAAAGTCTTTTTTGTGATGCTATAGCAACCTTGAGCTCTGCTATTTTTGGCTCATCTCCAGGGACAAGTTATATTGAATCGGCTGCGGCCATTCAAGGTGGAGGTAGAACTGGTTTGGTGGCAGTTGTGGCAGGAGTTCTATTTCTGCCTTTGATGTTTTTTTCGCCACTACTGTCTATGATTCCCTCTATTGCTACAGCTCCTATTCTAGTGATTGTTGGTGTCTTTATGATGGCACCTGTTAGTAAAATAGATTGGGCCGAGTTGGAAGAGGGGATACCAGCATTTCTTGCTATGTTTTTGATCCCCCTTAGTTATTCTATAAGCCAAGGTATTATTTGGGGTCTTTTAAGTTATAGCGTATTAAAGCTTTTGGTGGGAAAGGGTGGAGACATCCCAGTGACACTTTGGGGAATTAATCTTCTGTGTGTGCTCTCATTATATTTTACCCATTAAAATTGACGATTAAAAAAAGGTATTTAAAAAAATGAAAAAAAGAAGTTTTCCGACCAGGGTAGAAGGTGTTTCGAAGCTGACTGGAAAGTCTAAGTACATAGATGATTTAAAATTTCCCAATATGCTCCACGGAGTGAGTGTCAGAAGTAGTGTTCCCAGAGGAAAAATAAAAGGGGTTAGTTTTAAACCCGGTATTGATTGGGAAAAATTCACCATTGTAAGGGCTTCGGATATTCCTGGGAAAAATGTGATTCAGGTAATCTTGGATGATCAGCCTTGTCTGGCCTCCTCTCATATTTCTCATCCTGGTGAGGTGGTGCTACTTCTCGCCGGTGAGGATAGAGAAGAGGTTTTAAAGGCCCGTGATTATGTAGAACTCGATATAGAAGCCAGTCCAGGTATTTTTAGTATTGAAGACTCTTTGGCCAAAAAAGAAGTAGTTTGGGGAAGTGACAATATTTTTAAAGAGTACACCATCACTAAAGGTGACGTGGCCAAAGGCATAAGCGCAGGCAGTCAGGTTATTGAAGGCAGTTATTCCACCGGAGCACAAGAGCAGCTCTATATTGAAAACCACGGTGTCATCGCCCACGCAAGTGATGATGGCAGTATTACTGTGTGGGGATCGCTTCAATGTCCTTACTATGTTCAGCAGGCTCTAAGAGAAGTATTTTCTCTTCCACCAGAAAAAGTTAGGGTTGTTCAAACCGAAACAGGCGGGGGCTTTGGAGGGAAAGAGGATTATCCATCTATCATTTCTTCGCATGCTGCCCTTCTATCATATAAATCAAAAAGACCAGTGAAGATGATTTATTCACGGGCCGAAGACATGGAGGTGACCACTAAGCGCCATCCTTCAATGTCTCATATTAAAATGGCCGTAGATAAAAAAGGAAAGATAACGGGTCTTGATTTTGAATTTTTTCTAGACGGTGGTGCCTACGCCACACTGTCTTCAGTGGTACTAAGTAGGGGAACTATTCACGCAGCAGGTCCCTACAATATTGAAAATGTCAGGGTTCACTCAAAGGCCGTTGCCACAAATCATCCTCCCTTTGGCGCCTTTCGTGGTTTTGGTGCTCCTCAAAGTATATTCGCCTTAGAAAGGCATATGGATGTGGTGGCCAAAAAATTGGGAATTGATCCTGTCGAATTTAGAAAAATCAATGTGCTCAAAATTGGGGATACCACCGCTACTGGGCAAAGTATTGCTGAGGAGCCTGGCTATCATGAGCTCTTTTCCACGGTAGATGAGTTAATGGATTTCTCAGAAAAATCTAAGAGCTTCGCCATTCAGAATAAGAAAAACCCAATTGTAAAAAAAGGGATTGGGCTTGCATGCTTTTTTCATGGCGCCGGTTTTACGGGCTCAGGTGAGAGTTATCTCGCCTCTATTGTTGGATTAGAGGCGACAAGAGATGGCCAGGTGGTCGTCAAGGCCTCAAGTACTGAAATAGGCCAAGGGGCCAATACGATTTTTTCTCAAGTGGCTTCCAGTGCCTTAGGGATTTCTGAGCAAAGTGTGATTGTGGCAAGGCCTGATACAAGTAATGTCCCAAATTCAGGGCCGACAGTGGCCTCAAGAACAACAATGGTTGTGGGAGATCTTTTAGAAAAAGCTGGAAGCTCTCTTGTCAGCACTTTGAGGACCACAGGTTTTCTTGGTGAAGTCTATACTGAGAGGGAATTCTTTGAGGCCAGTGGAAAATATATTGATCAATTTGGAAGTCTTAAATCCTATGTTCAGTACAAGCAGCCACCAGGTATAAAATGGGATGAAGAGAATTACCAAGGTGACGCCTACGCAACATATGCCTGGGCCGTCTACGCTGCTGAAGTCTCAGTCAACACCCTTACCTATGAAACAAAGGTTGATGATTTTGTGGCCATCCAAGAAGTGGGGCATGTGATGCATCCAACTCTTGCCGAAGGCCAAATTGAGGGCGGTGTTGCCCAGGGAGTTGGCTACGCACTTAGTGAAAAAGTGGTTTGGGAAGAAGGCCTGATGAAAAATAGTCAAATGACTAATTACATAATGCACACAAGTGCAGATGTTCCCGATATCAGAGTCTATTTCGAAGAAAAAAATCAAAACTATGGACCAAAAGGCGCCAAAGGGATTGGGGAGCTACCGATGGATGGACCTGCTCCCGCCATTATTAATGCTGTCCAAAATGCCCTTGGAAGCGCGCCTCATTTTATCCCCATGCTACCAGAGGATTTAATGGAATTTATGGAGGCCTCTAGTGAGTCATAAAGAAGAATTTACATTGAAAATAAATGGAGAGACCAAAGTCTTTTTGGCCCATCCAATGGAGCGCCTACTTGATACTATCAGATCAGATGAAAACTTAACTGGAACCAAAGAAGGTTGTGGTGAAGGAGAGTGTGGGGCCTGCAGTGTTTTAGTTAATGGAAAACTAGTCAATAGCTGTTTGATTCCCATCTCCCAGGTAGCATCTTCTGAGATTGAAACCATTGAGGGAGTGGCAAACTCTGAGAGCTTGGCCCCTATTCAAAAATCGTTTCTAGAAAATGGAGGAGCTCAGTGTGGGTTTTGTACTCCGGGTATGGTGCTTGCCGCCATTAGTTTACTTAGGGATAACCCGGCACCAAATCTTGAAGAGGTCAAAACGGCGCTTTCAGGAAACTTGTGTCGTTGTACAGGCTATAAGAAAATCTTTGAGTCGACATTAATTTGCTCTCAAATGGAGGATCAACAGTGAGAAACTCAACTTCCACGCTTTCAATGACAACTCCAGAAGATCTGAGCGAGGCACTTCAGCTACTAGCTGATACAGATAAAAAATGGATTCCATTTGCAGGCGGGACTGACTTAATGGTCCAGCTAGAGTCTAATTTACTGGATGGTGCCGACTTTCTCAATATATGGGGATTATTTGAACTACAAGGTATTGAAGAGTCAGATTGTGAAGTTGTTTTAGGTGCACTTACCACTTATAGTGAAATTCGCTCCAGTGAGGTGATAAAATCAGAATTTCCCTTACTCTATCAAGCCGCCGGACTAACTGGCGCCAAAGCGATTCAAAACCGTGGGACTATTGGCGGAAATATTGTCAATGCTTCTCCCGCAGCTGATACACCTCCTGCTCTTCTATGTTACGACGCTGAATTACTGCTAAGCTCTAGTGAAGGACAAAGATGGGTTGATTACCAGGACTTTCATACAGGTTATAAAACACACGCTCTGGCCCCAGGTGAGCTGATTACTCATATTAAATTAAGAAGAGGGCAAGAAAAGAAATTTAATTTTTATCACAAAGTGGGAACAAGAAATGCCCAGGCCATTTCAAAAGTTCTATTTTGCTTAATGGTTCAAGTGAATAATAGTCGCATTGAAAAATTTCGTTTAGCTCTAGGTAGCATGGCCGCGACACCTATTCTTATGGATTCCTTGAGGGATGCATTTGAAGAGCAGGAGTTTGGATCTGATTTAATAGAAAAAGGACTTTCCATTTTAAACGAAGAACTGTCACCAATTGATGATATTAGATCCACTGGTGCATATAGAAAAAAAGTGACACTCAATTTATTTAAATACTATATGGAGAAGATATATGTGGGATTGGGCCAGTAAAATTTCAGAGCTTGAAAGCTCGCTCTCTGGGTTTGTCTTAGTGACTGTGGTCAATGTAAAAGGCGGAGTACCACGAGAGCTGGGAGCAAAAATGATTGTTGTGGAAGATGGTAGTTTCTTTGGCACAGTCGGTGGGGGAAGGCTTGAGCATATTTCCATTTCAATGGCCCAAAGCTGTATGAAAGAGGGGAGTAGTCGCCTTGAAAAATTTCCCCTGGGTGAGAGAACCTCACAATGTTGTGGAGGAGAGGCCCATCTTTTTTTCGAAGTATTAGGTCAAAGACCCACTTTATATCTCTTTGGTGCAGGCCACGTAGGCCAGGCAGTTTGTCGTGTACTGAGTGAAACTCCTTTTCAAATAAAAGTGATTGATGAAAGAAAGCAGTGGAGTGAAAAAATTGGGGACTGCTTTGGAATTGAAAGTATCTGTTGCGATCCACTTGATTTTGTGGAGAAGAATGAAAGTTTGCTCTCATCTCCTCTTAGCTATGTGGCGATTATGACTCATGATCACGCCCTTGATGAAGACCTTGTTTTTGAGTTGTCTAACTACTCACCCCGATTTTTAGGGCTCATAGGCTCACTTTCAAAGTGGGACCGATTCAAAAAAAGACTTAATGCTAGAGGGGTTTCAAAAGAAACGCTTGAGAAAGTCTACTGCCCCATAGGCCTTGCTATTGGAGGTAAGACTCCTGGTGAGCTAGGAATTTCTATTTCATCTCAACTTTTAGAAATCTTTCATGCAGGAGAGAGTCATGAGTAATCCCAGTGGTTTTCCACTAATAATATTAGCTGCAGGAAAGTCATCTAGGATGGGCTCACCCAAAGGTCTTGTGCCCTATAAAGGAAATCCGTGGTTATTTTCTCAACTGGAGGCCTACGGAAAATTGGGTGGTGGAAGAGTTGTATTAGTTTTAGGATTCGATTCTGATAAGTATTTAGAGGCAATCCCCTGGCTCTTACAGTCGTGCAGTGAGTACGTCTATTATCAAAATATTCAAATCAAAACCGTTATTTCTCCCAACCCTGAGTTTGGACAATTTAGCTCCATTCAATCGGGCATTAAAGAGATTATGAGCTATGATAGTGCGCCGAGAGGTGTATTTTTAACTCCCATTGATATTCCTATAGCTGATGTCAATATTTTAAGAATTTTGATGCTTCATGTGCTCAAGGGGGCACAGGCCTGTATACCCTATCACGAAGAACGTGGTGGACACCCAGTGGCCCTGCATCATGATTTTTTAAAATCCTTGGAACGTCTACTTGTATCAGGAGATGAATCAAGACTTGATTTACAAATTAAAAAGCTAGATCCGAGTTTAGTGATAGCTGCCCCGGCTAATGACCCAAGAGTGGTGATGAATCTTAATACTCCAGCTGAGTTTGAATCCTTTGCGGGAACGTCGTGGTGAAAGAAAATCAGATCTTTCTTGACCACTGTTCTACAACACCAATAAACACAGATGTTAGCTCAGAGATGGAGCGCACAAGTGCTGCGTACTTTGCTAATAGCTCATCAACCCACGCCTTAGGTCAGCTGGCAGTGGCCAGGTTTAATAAGGCCATAGCAAAAATCGGGCAGTTGATGGGGGGATATTCAAAAAGGGAAGTAGTCATTACCTCTGGGGCCACAGAGTCTAATAATACAATTATTAAAGGTGCTTATTTTTCTGGTATGTGCCAGAGTTTTATTACTACTAAAGTAGAGCACCCCTCCATATTAGAACCACTCAAATTTATTGAAAAATTTGGCGCTAAAGTGGTGTACGCAAAGACTGATATGTTTGGGAAAATTTGTGTTGAATCCCTGGCGCGTCTCCTCGAAGACCACCCTAAGTCTCTAGTGACTCTTTGTTACGGCAATAGTGAGCTTGGAAGCTTATTTGATTATCCCAAGCTATCCAAGTGTACCCAAAAATATTCAGCTCTCTTACACCTCGATATTTCTCAATCTCTTGGTAAAACGCAGCTTCCTTTTTTAGGAAGTGGAGAAGTAGATTTTCTCAGCTTTAGTGGACATAAAATTTATGGCCCGAAAAATGTTGGGGCCTTTGTAGGTAAGTGCAATCTTTTAAAACAATTGACCCCTCTGATTCATGGAGGGGGACAACAAATGGGCATTAGGGCCGGAACTTTTGGACTGCCACTTGTGGTAGGACTTGAGTGTGCCCTAGAATTTGTCACCGAAAACCTCACGAGTCATGTACGTCACTATCAAAAATTATCTGGGAAACTACAAAGTCTTTTAATAGCGAGTGATCTAAGAGGACTTCACTTTAATAGTGATGTTGAGTTTGGTCTTGCTCATATTCTCAATTTTTCACTTAAAGGCGCTGATGCCACTTCTATTTTATATCAGTTTCCCCATATCTTTTTATCGTCCAGCTCAGCTTGTATGGGCCATAAAGATGGGGGGGAATCAGTACTCAACGGGTTAGGCTCTCCCGCAACCATATCTAAAGGCTCTTTTAGAGTGGGCCTTGGAGTGAGCAGTACTGCTAACCAATTGGAATTGTTTGTAAATAGACTAAAAGAAGTGAGTCAAAATTTACAACCTGAGGCTGCATCCATTTAAGAGTTGTGTTAGGGTGAGGCCATGAATTCAAGCTCACTTGAACAAGCATGTACTCTTGCTGGTGACATTGACGATTTCGACAAGAGAAGTATCGAGCTTTACCGCATCTATATTGATTCAAATAAAAATTTTTTAAATCCGCTAATACTATCTTATGAGACTAAGCAATTATCCAAAGAAATATACCTATATGAATTGATTTTAAATTCAGTGTTTTTTATTTTTAGAAGGTGGCAATGGATGCTCACTAAGTATCTTATTCCCGTATCCCTTTACTTGAGGGAGAAAAAGCAAACTAATAGATACCTATTTCTCGATTTAGTGACAAAGTACTTAGAATCAAAAAGTGAGAATAAATGTAACTTTATTTCAACCGAATATCAAAACTCGCTTGATTTGATTCACCTATACCGCAAAAAAAATCGAAAGATAGACAGCATAAGAAAAAAAGAAATTTACTTGAGTGTTTTAAAGTGGGAAGAGACAAGAATTGTCGCACCAAGATATAGCATCACCGCGAGTCACTTAAAGGGAGCATTTTTAAAGAAGCTATTTAACAAAATGCTCTATCGACTCTCATTCTTTCCTTGGTACAAATTCATATTGATCTCGGACTTTAATGTCCTAGATGATCGAATTTTGCAAAGATCCAAGGCCTTTGACTTGGCAGGCAGCGCAGGTATTAATAAATTAGAGGCCCCTTTTTTGAATTCCCTTCAAACATAGTGATAGCTGTCCTATACTATAGGTCATGGGAAATCGTGTAATCATTGAAATGGAAAAGCTATCTGACATTGCTTGCGGACTGGGACAGGTTTGTTTGCAATTAGGTCAGATTTTTGAGGAAATTGCGCCAAAGGATCTGGATTTAGAATATATGGTTTTTCCAGGGCAAATTTCCGAGTTTGGAGAAAAAGCGCGCTACCACACACTGAAAAAAATCTATAAGACACTACCTTTTTTATCTCCTAAAACTGACTTGTGGCATTCAATCCATCAAGATACAAAGTACTTTCCCCCTTCAAAGAAAATTCCCTTTCTTCTAACAATAAATGATCTCAATTTCCTACAAGAAGAAAGAGACTCGAAGACAATTGAAAATCGCATCAAGATATTGCAAAAAAAAGTTGATCGAAGCTGTGCACTTACGGTTATTTCAAAGTACACAGAAAAAATAGTTAGAGAACATCTAAGAGTAGGGGACACCGAAATTCACCAAATCTACTTAGGGGTTAACTTATTGCAAGATACTACTAGTGTGGAAAGACCATCTTTTCTATCAGATCGTCCCTTTCTCTTTACGGTGGGAACAATTCTTCCCAAGAAGAACTTTCATGTACTAGTCCAAATGATGAAGCATCTAAAAGACTTTGACTTAGTTATTGCTGGCTCCACCTATCATCCATACGCTAGTGAGATAAGTGAGGAAGTTGTCAAAAATGGGCTTGAAAAGAGAGTCTTTTTACCTGGTAAAATTAGTGAACAGATGAAGAGTTGGTACTATCAAAATGCAAGTGCTTTTGTCTTTCCCTCTCTCGCCGAAGGTTTTGGCATTCCAGCAGTGGAGGCCATGGGCCAGGGAATTCCCACAATTTTATCAACTGAAATGAGTCTTCCTGAAATCGGTGGAGTTCACGCAGATTACTTTAAGAACTTTGATCCAGCTGACATGGCCTTCGTTGTACTTAATGCTATAGACAAAATCCAAAAGGGAAGCGAGGAATCCTTGCAAATGGTGAAGTGGAGCGAACAATTTAATTGGAGATCAACAGCTGAGAGTTACCTTGAACTTTATAGGAAGTACTTACCATGATTTTTTTACTCTAATTCAAATTCACAGTCACTATTTTTTTGATGCTTAAAACTGACTTGGACACCTTTTGGTACTTTGAATCTTTTAGAGCTACTAAAAAATGTCAAAAGCTTGCTCATCAGTGAAAATGAAGAACAAATTTTTGATCCTTTATTATCAATTTTTATTTTACTTAAAATAGCTTTTTCATCGAATTCAAAAGAAATTCTTCCTGTGGCGTAGATCTTAACTGAAGGATCAGTTTCCTCATCATCTTCTTCTTCCTCGTCTTCATCTTCCACTAGGTACTTCTGATACTCCTTGTGGAGCTTTCTGTCTTTAGTGGATGCGATGACCATAGTCGGGTCTCCACCATCTACCTTTATATAGATAAAATCCATAGGCACTGTTTCTTCAAGGTCTTTTTTATCTCTTGTCAAATTGAAGACCTGCTCGTGTTCAAATGTAGGGATATCATCATGAAAGAATCTTCCCCTTGAGACTAAAGCGATTTGTCCATCTGTGAACTGAAAATTTCCACTTGGGAGTATGATATTTTTAGGTGCTTTCTTTTTCTTCTTCTTCTTTTTTTTCTTTTTTGCGTCTTTGGATTCAAATAGATGGGCCGCTTCACTAGGGATCTCGGATCCCTGTTTCATACAACTTGCGCCAAGTAGTGAGGCGATTAAAAGTGTAAGTAGCGTTCGGTGCATTTTAAATTCTCCAATTATTCCCTACCAGACTATAAGCCAGCTACATTTATAGCTACTAAATTGAAGATTTTATCTGATTGTCTAATTTTTATACAGAGAGGTAGTAACTGGCCAATATACTGTTTTTAAAGAGATCTTATAGTTTGGGCAAGAAAAGGAAGTTCTCCGCGGGCCGAAGTTCGATCATCTAGGTATTTCCAAAAACTCACACCAAGTTTTCTGCAAGTTGAGATTATTGATAGCATCAAATCCCATGCCTCCATGCCTTGCCTTGATCTATTTTGAAGTGAGATCTTTCCTTTGATAACTCTCTCTGATGTCCAGCTCTGCTTGATTGTTGTGAAGCGGAAGCTGGGGGTATTTCAAAAAAAGAAGGAGTTTTTCTTTG
>JABIHA010000007.1 GCA_018649885.1 Bacteriovoracaceae bacterium | reverse complement strand
TGATGAGAACGAGTATTTCTACATAAAGAAAGGGTTACAAAAGAAAATATTCTCACCTCCAAAAAACCCCTCAACAAAAAAGAAGATTCAATTGCCCAGCTTTAACCAACGCAGCCCGTACTGACCCTGGCACCTTTTTTCCTGGCACCTTTTTTCCTAACGCAGCCCGTACTGACCCTGGCACCTTTTTTTGGCACCTTTTTTCCGCTTTAACCAACGCAGCCCGTACTGACCCTGGCACCTTTTTTCCTTTTTTCTGGCACCTTTTTTCCGCTGACCCTGGCACCTTTTTTCTGGCACCTTTTTTGGCACCTTTTTTGTTTTTTGTTTTTTCCTACTTATTGATCCATTTATTGAATTTTTCTGTAAGATTGTCATTGAGGGTTTTATCATCAGAATCTTCAACCACTTTTTTGAGATAGGTATTCACTTCTTTTTGATACCCATACAATTGACCATAGGCATTTGCTTGGAAGCAATATTGGGTAGGGTTATTAGATCCCTCAAATTCATTGTAAGGAGAATACCATACACTCATTTCAGAGCGATAAACCAGTGGGTTTCGCATACATTGGTTATTGAAACATTCACGAGATAATTTCATATGCCATTTTAGCTCACAAACGACTTTTGGAATGAGCTGTACATATTCTAGCGAGTTTGAGGATTTATCCCCCCAATCAGAGACTAACTTAACCATTAGATCATCAATTATTTGATCAACCGTTAATTCAGATCCTGGATCTTTAACATTTATGGAAATTTCACCGTTTTCAATTTTTTTGAGATAATCTTCTCTGGTATTGTATAAATTCTTCGTTATTATCTCTGCTAATTCGATATATTCGAAATAATATTCCTTTGGATCTGGTTTCAGCCCAGGAAGGTTCCAATCTTCATTGAGTTTGAGAAGAACACTATGAACCGAATTTATCAGCCCGTCACTGATTGTTTCACTAAAGGGTTTGAGAAGATAGCGTCCTCCCAGAGAGTAAAAATAAACTGAACCAACATATTCCAACATCTGGTCATAGGTGGCGGTGGCGAGGTTGATCCTGGCCATCTTCCCTGATATTAAGTGAGACATTTCATTGGATGTTCTATATTCCATCCAAAGATTCTTTTGAAAAGGAAGAATTTTTAATTTTTTGCTTTCAAGCTCTTGGTATTGATGTGATGGAAGCAATTGCTTGAGATCTCTTCTCATATCTTCGTGCCCATAGAAACTCTTAATAGCGGGTACAATTATATCTTTATAAGTTCTGGCACTGGTTATTTCTAAAAGTGTAGGAAATAATTGTTTGTATTGTTCAGTTCCAAAATATCGATCGACGAAAGCGTTCATGAAATCATATAAATTTTGAGGAGCATCTTTGACGATAATCGTAACAAATTCGTCGATTAAATCTAGTTTTAAAATTTTATAGATCAAATGCCCTACCACTCCTTCTTTAGAGTACATGGTATCAAAATTTTCAATGTGCCACTCGCTAATAGAGCTCGCCTCATTATAGCTCATAGCGAGAAATACAGAATCATATTTATGAGAAAGATTATTAAACCTCCCTTTTGTGAGAAAGTGATTTTCGCGAATGGCCTTTTGTCTCTCTTCTATTAAAATAGTGACATTGGCCTCTTGCGAATTAATTATGGCCTGGGTGACAGCATAGGCCTTGTCACCTTTTTGGTCCATCCAGGTCTGATCACCCATAATTTGAAAAATTTTGCTCCAATACTCAGTTTCAAAGTAGTGGTCACTAAATCTAGATTTTCCCAAGTAGGCTTCAAAACCAATAGAGATCCCCTCAATCCATGCCAAGGCAGGATCGGTGACAACGCTGGCGAGGTGACCATTTGTAGAGTAGTGCTTAGATAGAAGCCCTCTTGTTTTATCTATGCCATAGAGCTGTTGAACAAGACCATGGGTTAACTCGTGTACAAGGGCAATATCGTAATAGTCCTTGTCAATGAGAGCGTCCTTTGAAATAAGTTTTACAAAGCCGATCTTTCCATCATCTGCGGTAATAAAATTTGTGGTTATTCTATTTGTGTCTTTGTTAAAAAATTTCTCACCATAAATAGCAATGGGCCCAGCTCCAACAATAGTGCCCTCTGTTCCAAGGTAAATACTTATCGGTTCACAAGGATCAGCCTCTTTGTATTTTTTTTCGCTTTCTGCGAGGATGTTATTTCGAAGATTTAATATCCTTTTTCTCATTTTTTGAAATTCAAGTAAAATTGGTTGCCCAGTAAAAGAACTCACATACTTTGTATGTAGAGATGGACGTGGAAAGTATACTCCAATATAAGGATCGTAGAATTTTGACTGGTCTTTGTAGGCCTTGTGATCATTTTCTAGCAGATAGAGTCTACTATTGTCAGGGCCCACTTTTTTCATTTTATGGTCTGCTATAACAGTTGTGCAGTAGTTATTGTTAATTCCATGTGAGCAGTAATCAAGTAATTCTTCTCTGCTTTTAAAAGGCACAAGATCAATTGGTTTTGCTGAGGAAAAGTTTTTACTAAATGAGCCATTTTTTACAAATTTTACAGCATTCATTGAGAGGCGATCGCAACTTCCATGAGCGGAAATGACTTGGAAGACGAAACTGAAAAGACTAACTATAAAAATTTGATGACTCATTGGCGCACAATACAATAATTTTTGGAAATTTGTAGAGAAAATTTAAAATTGGCAATTTCTTATATACCTGGCTTAGGGAAGACTAGCTAAGTATTTTGAATTTAGATTTTTTTAAAAAAATCGTTGCCATAAAATGTCTCTACAAGTGGTAATAATTTCGGGTTATGTTTCAAGAGATGGGAAACGCTTAGAATCACTTTTAGAAATTAATTAGAGAGCAGTGTAAAAAATTCACAGACTCTATTAGGATTTTAAAGTCTACCTATACTAAAAATTCAAGGGCTCTGTTTTTTGATGACAATGAAGGGTACAATCTCCCTAAAATTATTCCAGCTTAGAGTTAGCTTATAGGAATGTTATGAAAATAAATCGAATCCTAATGGCCATTATTTTTATTGCAGGAAGTTTAGCTCTTCAAAAGGGGTATGCAGAAGAAGGTTTTTTTAAGCCTGTTGTTGACAGTGGTCATGGCCTTTCTCTGGATGTACTGGAAAAGGCCGTATCCTCAAGCTATTTAATACAAACCTCCTCAGGAGAATTGTGTAGTATAAATATTTTAAGTCCTGATGGTTATGCTTTAACGGCCCTGCATTGCCTGTCATCTCAGTTAGTTGACAAAGGCCTGGCGAAATTTGAAACACAGAGTGTTCAGGGCACAGAAATGGCCACCTTAGAGGTGGACCCCTCTTTGATTACTAGGCCCAATCATATCTCTTTTCTAATGGGTCAATCCCAAGACACACTGGTACCAGTGAAAGCTCTTGTGGTTTTATCGGGAGAACGCTTAACCTACATGGGAGATGAAAAGGATCATATTTCGCCACTTCCAACTTTCAAAGAGCATACACTAAAAAAGAATGAAGACTATATTCTTCTTCAGATTATAAGTCAGGATCAATCATACCCTTGTATTCCCCTGGTAAGCTTAACGAAACCTGAAAAGCAAGAAGCTGTATGGTCAATTGGTTTTCCAGACAGGGCATGGCGTAGCAATAATCAGAACTCAGATGGTATTTCACAGTATATTACCCATGGTAATATTGGCTTTAACTTTGATAATGTGCAATGGGTTTCTGAATTATTTGGAGTTTCCGACCCTGAGATTATTCTGCCTATCCATCAGGTGATGTCAGATTATCTCATTGGATCCCAGGGCTTTATTTCTGATTTAGATTCAATTTCTGGGATGAGTGGAGCGATGGTAATTAATTCTAGTGGAGAGCTTATTGGAATCCAAACCAGCGGTTTCTTAGAAGATCCAAGTCTTTTTACTCCTTTTACAGCTCTTGGTCTTAAAATCCAATGGATATCACAGCAAATCTCAGAGCGTTTAGGAAAGTCTTATCTAGAAAAAATTACGTGTAAATAATGTGGAAGACCACCAGAAAATAGGTGCTAAGCTGAATTCAAACAAAAAAGGTGCCATGAGAGAATGCTGCTAACTTAAGAAAATCATTGGTAGTCAGTCTTTTAGTCTAAAAAAATTATTCCCCATAAATATATTGATCTTTTAATGAGCGATTGTTTGAGAATTCGAGACTTTGACCCTGTCTCTACTCTGCATTGCTTCATGCTACAAATTCTAAAAAATGGTTCTTGTAAAGAAGCGTTGTCGGCTTTCAATCTTAGCCGCTTAAAAAATGGATTAAAATTGGTCTCAATGAATTCAGCGGCATTTTGTAAAGCTCGTAAAAAACTTTGCCAAGAAACTCTAAAACAAATTGCTCTTGAAACCGGCAAAAGCGTTGAGAAAGATGCCAGCGCTTGGAAATGGAAAAATAGAGATGTGTATCTTGTA
>JABIHA010000105.1 GCA_018649885.1 Bacteriovoracaceae bacterium | reverse complement strand
CTATTACCGGGTCACTGCGATGAAGTTAATGGCAAACTCGGATCAAATTGAAAAGGCCATCCAAAAAGGAGAGCTCTCACTCACTGCTGCAGTTGTGGCCAGTGATTATCTCACAAAGCAGCCAGACAAATCCGTTGCAAAAAAAGAGGAAGTTTTTTCAAAGATTGTGGGAGTCCCCATATCAAAAATAAAAGAGATTTTGTCTACATCACCGTCAAGGCCTTCGCACTCCTCTAAACATGAGCTCCCCCCTGGGTGGAGCCCCCCTAAATTAAAAGTCTCTAAAAAAGTCTTGAAACTTTTAAATGAGCTGCAAGATCTCACAGGGGAGGATCAGATCAAGTTACTTGAAGTGGCCCTTGAAAATAAATTAAAACAAGTTAAAAAATGTGAATTAAAAGCAATTCGAAGGCCTTCTCCAATACAAAGTGTCAGGTCTAGGTATATTTCTCAAGTCATAAAAAGAAAAATTCGAAAAAGAGCAAACTACACCTGCGAGCATGTTAGCATGCACAGAGGAAGGTGCGCTGAATCTAGAAATCTGGAGTTTGATCACCACATCATCCCCTATTCAAAGGGAGGGAAAAATACATTGGAGAATTTAAGACTTGTATGTAGGAACCACAATACCAGGCAATTTGTTTTAGACTTTGGCCCAAAACCTTTAGAAAAAATCACCCAACAAAAAGGTGAAAGGGTGTGTGAAGAGAAGAATATTTCAACCTAAAAAACTCGATTTAATTTAGCGCATTTCTTCTGGTAATTTTCTACCCATAACCTTTCCTTTTCGCTGAGTAGGCTATCATCGATAAGGGCCAAATCAAGGCCAATATAAACAAGGGATTCAAAATATACAAAGCCTGGAAATTTGGGGTGGGCCACAACTTCTATGATATTTTCAAATCGGCATCCACCAAATCCTGGGAGATAAATCCCTGGTTCAATGGAAACTACTTGGCCGGGGTAAATAGGCGTATTAGAACTTGGTCTAAACTTGATACCCTCTTCATGGACACTAATGCCAACTCCGTGACCTGTGCCGTGCTCATAATTATATCCATATTCATTAATCGGGGCGCGAGCAAGGCCATCGATGACGGCGCCAATAGTCCCTTCTTTTACAATGGCCGTTGAGGCATTAATATATCCCTTAAGAACCAAGGTATAGATTTTCTTTTGTTCAGTTGAAGGCTCGGCATCAGGATTTGCCATAAAAGTTCTAGTGGTATCAGTGGCAAAGCCAGACTCCCAATAACCACCGCTATCTAGTAGCATCCAATCCCCATCTTCTACAAAAACCTTATCACTGGCATCACCATAGTGAATCACACTTGAATTGACTCCCGTTGAAGCAATTGTGGTAAAGCTTTGTGAAAGGGCCCCAAGGTTTTTATAAGAAGAGTTAGTTTCGTTATAGAGATCTCTTTCCGAAACTTGCTGTCCACTTTTGACTTTCTGCCTAATAGTTTTTATGGAATTTAAAATAGCCAGGTCAGCAAGATCAAAACTTTCTCTAATGGCCGCAAGCTCTGAGTCTAATTTTCTTGATTGGAAAGTGTATAGACCTCCTGGAAACTCATCCAGGTTGTCTTCGCTCACAACACCGCAAAGTGAATGGTAGTCTTTAGCAGTTATTCTTTCAGCATCATAAAGTATGCGCTCGATCTTTCCGTCAGCAGTAATACTCTTTAATACATCCTCAAATGAATCTTCACTGAAAATTTTGATATTATCACTGCCTATTTTGTCAGAAGGTACTTCAGTATTTAAAAATAGGTATAATGTCTGAGAGGTGGCAATTGATTTGGCCAAAAAAAAGGAACTATTTGGAATGCCATTTGATCTTAAATTGCTAAGCCAAGAGATTGAATCAAGTGCTGAAACAAAAATGGCTTCATGCTCATTTTTGATAACTCTTTCAAGCTTCAAATGAGTCGATTCGCTATCAGGTCTTTTGGCACAATACAATTCACCATCAGCCCTAAAAGTTTGATAACTGAGAAGCTTTGATAATTTAGCTTCATCCATGGCCTTTGCATCTAGGGTCTGCTCCATTGTCTTTAAAGTAGAGATAGGAGTTCTAGATGCCTCATAGGCAATTGAGGTGATCTCATGGTCTTTTATATATTTAAAGAGAAACTCATTTAAACCTAGCCCGCACTTATTAATTTCCACTAGTTTTGGATCAACTTCTCTTTCTGCTTGCTCGTAATAGCGACCATCAACAAATAGCTGAACTCTCCCATTTGCTGGTACAAATACTTCGGCCATGGAGCCAGTGAAGCCCGTCACATAGTATCTATGGCACTCTTGTCTTGGGACGTATTCACTCAAGTAGGCATCAAAGCTCGAGATATAAGCACCCTCCACTTTTATCTCATTCAGATGGTTTTGAAGATTTTCAATATTTTGCGTTAGTTGATTTGAACTTAGTGTTAACTTTTCCATAGATGCCTTCCTCTTGTCAGCACCATAGCATAAAAACAGACAGGGGAGCAATGCTGCTCCCCTGCCCTATTTAGGTACAGACGGGTACCTTTTCTCCCTCTTTCCTACAATACCTCAATGGGTAAATAGGTAGCATTATTTGATTCATTGACCTCAGATAAATTACCTTTATAGTCCACGATAACTCCAAGATACTTTTTGCCATCTCCCATATTACCGGGGATGACCAGAGATTTTTTGTAGGTAAAAACTCCATCTCTTGAAAGCGTCATACTGCTAGAGCCTATCTTTTGATCGAGTGTTGTGATCAGCTCATTAGTACTAATATAGTATGCCACTTGAATATTCTGGGTGTTTTTTCCATTATTCTCAAATGAGAATTCGGCTTTTATAGTCTGTCCAGGGTTTAGTCTATACCTTCTCTCTCCACTATCACTATAGTTTGAAAGAGTGGCATTTGATGAGTTGTAAAGTTTTGTCATGGAGTGATCACTATACTGTCCTTTGGCGCCGGTTCTCTTCCAATGAACAACTGATACATCCTGCCTATTACTAGAGGTAGTCCCATAGAGATAGACTGCCGCGTCCCCTGCATCCTCACCAGGGTAAGCACTTGCTGTTACATAATTCACATTAACAGTCGTCCAATCTTCCCCCATAATATTATATTCTCTATTTTCATGCTTTAGTCCTAGAGCGTGGCCAAGCTCATGGAGTGCTGTTGTTCTAAACGACCTTCCTCCTCCACCGTACTCCCATAGATAGTTTTTATTTTTAGTTGTAGTATAGGACTCTCCCGCATCAAAAATCACATCTGACTCTTTAAGCTTTACAGTTTTTCCAAATAGATAATTAATGCAAGTGTACTTTGTTAAGGCCCGTGCCGGAGCACCTTTTAAAAGACCTTGGGAATTAGTAAACCAAGCTTCATTTTGTCCATTTCCTGAACCCACCGATGAATCTCCATAAGTTAGATTCCACTGAAACTTTGAAGGGTTTTTATTCCAAGCTCCTACTGCATCGGTTAGAGCATCTCTCCAACTTCCTGGAGCAAAGCTGACTCCAGAGGCCCTCATTCTCACTGTATTATTTGGCCACTTAAGTTTTCGGCCAAGGCACTTACTGGTGACCCAAGCCGAAGCATCAAAAGAACTTAGTGCCATGGTAATCACTGAACATGCTAATATGGTATTTTTCATTTCTTCTCTCCTGGTATAGATATTAGTTATTATCTAATCACTGGGCTGTTGCCGTTTGCCTTGTACAGTTGAAGTTCCTGTTTTTCTGCCCTATTTTTTGGAAGAGCAACTATCCTTTTAAACTGTTTTTTGGGTGATAAAATCTTTCCAATGGATAATTTAAAAGGCCTTTTAATTGAAATTGATTGAACAGCAGGTAGTCTTTTTAATTCACCTGGACTGTGGATTCTTTTAATGATTTTCATTGTATAAGTGGAAAAATCTTTGGCCGGTAGATGAGCTTTTAACAGCTTTGCTGTCGCCAGCTTCTGCCCTAGCTCTGTTCCCTCTAGGATATTAAATCTTCCAGGTTTATTAGGTTTTGTAGGCCTAATGGTAACCGGTTTTTTAAAACGTCCTTTCTCACTATCTTTATTAGTAAATACGGACTCATCTTTTGTGATGACGACTTTTTTCCCAAACTGTTTAGGCTTTAGATAATGAGTACTCACCTCTTTGAGCTTAACTGGCAGGCCTCTGACAATAAGACCTTTTTTGAGAGAAATTTTTTGTCCTAGCTCTCCATATGTCTTTCCTCCAATGAGTCTAAACCTTCCAAGCTCACAATCGACAAGTGGGCACGCATCGGTGCCATTGCCTTCAACCATCAAAATATCTCTGTCTCCCATATCAAAAAGAGGGTAACCACTGACTTCTACAAAATCGTCCTCACTATCAACGCCACCGAGAAATCGAAGCGTAATTTTGTGGGCCTTGTAATTGCCTTTGAGAATTTTTTCAATTTGGTAGGTAACATATGTGTGGGGAACTTTTGATGAATCGTCTGAATCCCGATAATCAATATCCACAACCTTTCCTTGAAAAACTAACTTTGCTTTTTTCACTTGAGTTGATAATGGCGAAGATTTTGGTAAGGCACTAAAGCTTTGAGCGCTTACCACCATCAAGGCCGCTAACATTAAAATCTTTGTCTTCAAAATAGACTCCTTTGGTTCGTCTGTTAAAAGGGATTTGATATGTAGGACAAAATCAAAAATCTTTTAAAATTTGTGACCGATGGAAATTATCTATTTCAAAGTTTGTGCCAACATTTTTCAAATTGAATGAATGTCACTGTGGAGGCGATTGTAAGTGCTACACTTGAGTTTTTTTCTCGGGTGGTTGAAAATTTACCAGGCGTGATTTGGCACCACTGTCAGAATAAAATTGGCACCACACTTCGCAGTAAATGAGTTTAAATGCACCGGGCACGGCGGTAGGTCTTTCAATAAATTTAATTTGTATTTTTTTTAAAGGCCCATAGACTTTCTGTACTGAAGACACTCTTCTGACTCTCTCCCCAGCATTTCGCAAGGGCCTCCTAGGGATTTCCCTGCGGCCATTTCTGTGGATGTTGAAAGCAACTTCTGATCATCCATTTTATTTTGTAAATTGCTAATGCGAGTATTTTTTCCTTCAGCAGTTTTGTTTTCAATGGTTTTTTCTTTGACCACCACGTCGGCCTTGGCAGGAGCTTGCGCAGTCTTTGAAACTTTGACTCTTCTTCTTCGCCGGACTCTCCTGAGAGGATCTTCAGCAGCTCTCATTGGAGGTAGATTGTTCTTATCAATAATGAGCTCTGCTCGAATCATTTCACGAGCGTCCCTAATGGCAATCCCACCAGAGAAGCCTTTTACCTCACTTGCTTCAAATGAGTTAGCCGTGACAAAGGAATTTAACAAATTGGGTGCAAGGTGCGGATAAGCACCAAAGTATAAAAACGTAGCAAGAACTAGTAAATAAACCCTTCTTCGATAATCTCTCATTCACATCCCCGACGAAAGCTATCAACTATTCGATCCATTGAAAGAAAAACTTGAGAGCCTCTCTCAGAACTCAATGTAGGGTGACAAAAGAGAATTTATTGATACAAAAAAAGGGCCCTTATAGGGCCCTCTTATCATAGGTATTTAGCCTATAAACTATCTAAGCTTAAACTTAATTTTTTTACCAGAAATGCCACTTTTAATTTTGATTTTATAGGCTTCGTCAGATTGAATTACTGAAGCTGTTAGATCAATATCATCACTTCTAAATCTTTCTTGCTCAATATTGATTTCAAAGAGTTCAACATCACTAGCTGATAGTGTTGCCGCTTTTTCAAAGTCTAATTCAACTTCTCTTGTTTTAGTTTGAACAACTTGTTCGTAACGAGCACAGTAAGTTCTAGTTCTGTAGTAACCACGTGAACATACTCTGTGTCTTCTTCCACCTCTGTAAACCCAACGACAATGTCCTGGAACCCAGTAACGATCTGTCATAAAACGAGCGCAAACTGTAGTTTCATACTTGTAGCTAAAGTGAAGATCTACTTCTTCTGGTGTGATAGAAGTTCTCTTTGCTCTAATTGTTAAATGTCCTGGTGATCTGCTGGTTTGATCAAGTCTTCCAACATTTTTGTCTTCTTGATTTAAATTAACGTTTACATCTGCAAAAGCACTTGCAGAAACCATAAGACCAACTAAAATTAGCATTTTCATGATTCATCTCCCTGTGTGTAAATTAAAGATTATCGATTCTCCCAGCAAAGTGACACACAGAGTTCGATCCTAAAAGACAAAGCGCACCGTGCAATGCCATAGTCAGCCTAATGTAAGATTTGTAATGCAGCAATTAGTCACTTTGGCCCTAGTAAGGCCACCATCTTTTTAAATTGCTCACCCCTATCTACATAATTTTTGAACTGATCAAATGATGGATGTGCCGGGGAAAAAAGAAGAATTTTAGCCTGAAGCCTACCTTCATTAATAAAATTTGAAAGGCCTTCTAAATCATCAAGCACGAAAACTTTGTCACATTTTCCAAAGGCCTGTGAATAGCTGGAGCTAGACTCTCCAATCAAAAGAATTTGCTCAACAGAAGCTTTATAGAACTCGATTTGCTCAGAAGGGATGATGCTGTCACTTCTAAGCTTTCCACCTAGAACAAGTGAAATAGCTCCATCCACAAGCAGAGCTTCAATAGCTTTTTTGGTGGAAAAAAAATTCGTCGACTTAGCATCGTTATAGACTTCAAATTGAACACCGGAGGAAAGCCGCTCTAGCCGATGACCAACCCCCTCAAAAGTATCAAGAGACTGTTTGAGTTCATTTAAATGTAAATCAATATTTAAGGCCGTAAGTACTTCAAGGCAAAATAAAAGATTTTGTTTACTGTGCTCACCTTTTAAATGAAAGAACTCCTCTATACCAAGCTTTGGATACTCAGAGCTGACAAATTCACTACCCACCGTAATTTTTTTTGATTTAATAAACTTAGACCAATGCCCCATAAGCTCAGAGTCGCTGTTATATATGAGGGTATCATCGGCGTGGAGAGCACTCGCTAGATTCCACTTGGCCTTGGCATAATCTTCAAAGTGATTGTAGCGCTCCATGTGAGTGGGAGTCATATTTAAAATCACTGCAACATCTGGATGAAAATCCCTTATGGATTCCAGCTGAAAACTTGAAAGCTCAAGCACCATCACATCAACGTCCGCCTCACTTGCAATAAACTCACAAAAACCATCTCCAATATTGCCTCCGCAAAATACTTTTTTCTGACAACTTTTTAAAAGATGGGTAAGAAGCTTACAGGTAGTCGTTTTTCCATTGGAGCCTGTGATCGCCACAATTTTGGCCTGGCCTTCAAAGAAACGAAAGCCCAATTCAATTTCAGAAATCACCTCAATCTTTTGTTCTCCAAAATGAGTAACCAGTGGGTGCTGTCTTGAAATTCCAGGACTGAGCACAGCAAACTGTGCATCAGGAAATTCTTGCATTGCATCTTTTTCACTTAGGCACACAACTCGCGCGCCGTAAGCTTCAATTTCTTTACGGTATTTCCAATCTTGGGTGGGACCGGAACTGATGGCAGTGACGCAAAAGCCCCTTTCCATCAATAATTTAAGCGCTGATAATCCTGAAACGCCCATGCCAAATACCAAGGCCTTTTTTTCCATCGATACTCTCCAAAAAGTGACTCTAGACACTTGTCAGTCTACCACCCGCTAAAGAATTGTGCTAGAAAGTGTGGTGGATAAGAGACTAACAGATCACTATCAGCGAGTTAAGCGCTGCGTTTTAAAATACCAACCTATTTGGAATCGGGAGATTATTGACTATTATCCGGGTCAACTTGAACACTACGCTCTTGCCTGGATAGAAGAATTAGAGTCTCTAAATTTCGATCAACTGTACCAGCTTGAGTGCCAAAAAAACTTCAGCGTAATTAATTTGCCTGAGCTTAGAGAGTACTTTGAAAAGTTAGACCATCTTACTCAGGCCAGGGCAAAAATTGTTCAAAAAGATTGGCTTCAGTACTTTGGTAGTCATAGTATTTTTAAAATTAAAAATAAAAAACATCATGAACTGGCCCACCTCTGTCACTTTGTAGGAGAGGTAAAAAAGCTAGATACAAATTTAAAAATTGTTGATTTATGTGGAGGAAAAGGACACTTATCCCACTTCCTAGCACACAAGTGGAATATAAAAACTACTTCTGTAGACTCTGATCAAAAACTACAAGAGCTTGGTCAAAAACGCGACCTAAGGTACAAAACAAAACAGGCTCCAGCAGTTAGATTTTGCCATCACGATCTAACTGATCAATGCGCTAGAATTGAAAATCTATTTGATAATCAAACTCTTTCTATTGGGCTTCATACCTGTGGAGACTTGGCCAATCGCCACCTAGAGCTATTTAATAACTCTCCAGGACATCGCCTTTTAAATCTAGGTTGCTGCTATTTTAAAATAGCTAGTTTAAAAACAACCAATTTATCTAGTCACGCACAAGACGATCTTTTTCCATGGAGCTTTGAGGCCTTAACTCTCGCCACCAGGTCCCACCGTGAGGTTGACCGAAATGGGTTTGATTTGAAAAATAGAGTAAAGTATTATCGCTGGGCCTTTCACCTTTTATTATTTCATCGCTTTGATATGAAAGACTTTATTCCCCTGGGTCCCTCTAAACCCTTTCTTTATAGAGGTTCATTTCCAGATTATGCCCGCGAGCAGTTTAAGAGATTGAAGTTAGATCCTGAGATGAAAGACTCAGAACTTGATGATTTCTTTAGAGGCCCAGAAATTCAAAAGATTGTTCACGGGCTTCTGGTGGCCAATATTATCAGAAACCAATTGGGCCGCTCACTTGAACATATATTACTATATGACCGCGCCATACACTTGCAAGAAAATGGTCACCATGTTGAAATACTAGAACTCTTTGATGAAACAATTTCACCAAGGAATATAGGCATTTATGCCATACATAGAGATACTAAAGAAAAGGTTGAAGATTGGAACGTTTGCTGAAAGCCGTCTCACTAGTCCTCCAGAGAGATTCAAAATACTTTGTCGTAGTTAGAAAGAACTCTCTACTGCAGTGGCCTGGCTACACCTCTTTTCCCGGTGGGAAAATTGCAAGTGGTGAAAGTGACCACGAGGCCCTCAAAAGAGAGGCCTTTGAAGAATTAGAA
Source organism: Bacteriovoracaceae bacterium (assembly GCA_018649885.1). Taxonomy (GTDB): domain Bacteria; phylum Bdellovibrionota; class Bacteriovoracia; order Bacteriovoracales; family Bacteriovoracaceae; genus JABIHA01. The sequence continues at coordinate 44,104 of JABIHA010000105.1, read as the reverse complement.
ATTGATTTGGACGATAGTTGCCTGTTTGGTCCACCACAAAAAGTGACCTGCCTTCTATCTCCCAAATTTTTCCCCATTCGGGTGGAAAATACTCTCTACCGAGTTGAAGTCAAAAAAGATATTGAATTAGATGTTACTAAAATTAGTAGAGAGCATAATGAACACTCTGAAGGAAAATGGATGCTCCCTTCCGAGGTTCTTAATGAGTACCATCAAGGCCTACGGCTCATGGTCTATCCCATGAAGAGATTTTTTGAAGGCGCAGATCTTCCAGATACCATAACTCCCACTTGGGCCACTGGAACACTACCCACTCTCGAATTTTTGGGAGGAATATTTCAGATCATTGTCCCTTCTTATTCTATCCCACCTGCAGAGCACACTAATTGCTTTTTTCTGGGAGATGTTTTAATCGATCCCTCCCCTAAAGATCGTGATAGTTTTGATCTACTTGTTAACACGGTAAAAGATTTACCTTTAAAAAAAATATTCATCACCCATCATCACCCAGATCACCATCAGCATGCTCCTGATCTCGCAAGAAAACTTGGAATTCCCATTTTTATTAGCCAGGACTCGCACAGTAGAGCGTTATCTAAAAAAGGTGATCATTATTTTGAGGGAGTCGAAATAGTCTTATCTAAAGATGGAGATATTTTAACTGTGTGGAACGACAAAGATGTTATTGTCATGAGTACCCCAGGCCACGACCGTGGTCAGTTGGGTCTCTATCCTAGGCAGGCGGGGGTTGCACAAACTCCTGAGTGGTTTATTGTGGGAGATTTGATTCAAGGGATAGGCACCGTAGTCATTGGTGGCGAAGAAGGTAATATGAAAAGCTATATGACTAGCCTAGAAAAAGTGATGGAGCTATCCCCACAATTTATTTTTCCCTCTCACGGTTTTCCCACCGGAGGCATTAACCGGATAAAAACTGTATACAATCACAGAATAATGAGAGAAGGACAAATTAAAAGACTCCATGATACTGGACATGATAGTGATCAAATATACGATGAAATTTATCCTTCTCTTGATAGAAGACTGAAAGTTCTCGCCATGGAGAATATTAAAAAGCATCTTGAGAAACTTAAGGAAGAGGGTAAGATATAGCCTGGAGGTTATTTATGAAATGGAGTTTTCTTCTACTTTTTGTCTTTTCAGGTTGTGCTAGTACTGGTGGACCCATCCCCAACTTTGAGTCTGTAGTGATAAAAAGGGCCAGCTATGACTTTAACTGCCCCGAAAAAAATATAAAAACAATTCAATTTAAGATTATGGAATTTGGTGCCAAAGGTTGTGGAAAACAGCAAAACTATAAAGTCCGTTGCGATGCCATCGGACCATGTAATGCTAATCCCATTAATTAAAAAATATACTGGACCCATTTTGAAGTGAAGGCAGGAAAATTCCTGCCCCCAAAAAAACTCATTATCTAACAAATAACATATCTAGGTAAGTCGGAAGCTGCCATACCTTATCAGGAGTAATCTCTTCGATCTCGTTACAAAGATCAGCTGCTTTTTGTGAAAGTGGAAGAAGCTCTGTTGCACATGAAAATGAACAAGCCTTATCTTCTTTTGCAAATGTCTCCTCCAATTTTCCGCGAAGTTCACCTGTAACTGAATAAAGAGACTCTGCTGAAAAATTAATTCTTTTTAAAAGCTCTTTTTCAACATGTCCTTCAACTCCAGCTGACTTTTGGCCGTTGATAACAGATACCAATTCAGATTTATACTTCACCACATGTGGGATTACATGCTGCTCAATCATACGGATCTGAGTTTGAAATTCTATTTCTCTAAGCTGGTTGTAACGCTCAATTGCAACATTGTACCTAGTTTGGATTTCTGATTCAGTGAAAACACCTGTTTCAGTTAAAAACTTGGTCTTGGACACATCGTCAAATACGGCAAATGCATCTGCTGATGTTCTAAGATTAGGAAGCCCTCTTTTAGCAGCTTCTTTCACCCACTCATCTGAGTAACCGTCACCACTAAAAATAACTTTTTCACTACTTTTAACCCATTTTCTAGTAAGATTTTCAAGGGCCTCATCAATTGACTTTCCAGCTTTTAAATCTGCTTCAATTAAAATGTTACTTTCCACGAGTAGTTCAGTGACTGCAGCATTTACAATGGTCAGAGGAAAACCAATGGTAGCACTTGATCCAACAGCTCTAAACTCAAAGCGATTGCCAGTAAAAGCAAAAGGAGATGTTCTATTTCGATCAGTGTTATCTTTAGTTAACCTGCCCAGTTGTTCTGCACCCATATCGAGAAATTTTTCTCCTTTTGAATCAAATGAAGCCCCCTCTCTAACGGCATCAAAAATTCTTTCAATAGTCTCACCTAAAAATACGGAAATAATACTTGGTGGTGCTTCATTAGCGCCAAGTCTATGGTCGTTGCCGTGACTTGCAACAGAACCTCTAATAACATCAGCATGTCTATGAACTGCTTCACAAACCATGGCCGTGACCGCTAGGAATCTGTTATTTTGATGAGGTTTTGGACCTGGTTCCAGTAGGTTTCGACCAAGATTATCTGACATGGACCAATTGAGATGCTTTCCGGAGCCATTGATTCCAGCAAATGGTTTTTCGTGAAGAAGGGCGACAAAATCGTGTTTCTCTGCCACTTTTTTGATCAGCGCCATAGTCAACTGATTGTGATCGGCTGCAATATTGGCATCTTCAAAAATTGGGGCCAGCTCAAATTGGCCTGGTGCCACTTCATTATGTCTTGTCTTGGCGGGAATTCCCACGCGGTAGAGCTCTATTTCAAGCTCTTGCATGAAGTTTTCAACTCTTGAAGGGATGGTGCCAAAGTAGTGATCATCGAGCTGTTGATTTCTTGCCGTCAGTGAGCCAAATAGTGTTCTCCCTGTCATGATTAGATCCGGTCTTTGATAATAAAAGGCCTTATCAACCAGAAAATATTCTTGTTCTGGTCCACAGTTAGTTTGAACAAATTCAACGTCAGTATTGCCTGTTAAATGCATAAACTTTGTGGCCGCATCTGAAAGTCTTGTAATGGATCTAAGAAGTGGAGTTTTAATATCTAGAGCATCTCCAGTGTAGCTGACAAAAGCAGTGGGAATGCACATGGTTTTGCCATTTCCACCTTCCATAATAAAAATAGGAGATGTCACATCCCAAGATGTGTAGCCGCGGGCCTCGAAGGTAGACCTTGAGCCACCATGAGGAAAAGATGAAGCATCGGGCTCACCTTGCATCAACATTTTTCCAGTTAGTCTTTGTATGGGTAGATTATTTTTGAAATCTAGTAGAGCATCATGTTTTTCTGCCGTGGAGCCAGTCAAAGGCTGAAACCAATGTGAAAAGTGACTCACACCTTTTGAGATGGCCCATTTTGAAACGGCCGCAGCAACTAAATCAGCTTGCTCTTTAGATAGCGATTGTCCTGGTACCAATTCTTTTTTCAAGGTTGAGGGAATCCCTTCTGCGGTGTAAACATTAAATGTGTTCTCACTATAAAATTTTTCAACACTCTCAGGGTGCAATTTTCCCACTCTCATTGGTCTGTTTGTAGCCTGTTGTTTTGCTAACATTCGATAATTAGTCTCTGCCATCTTGGAAACTCCTGGTTTTTTATATAGTAATATTGAGCGTGTCTGGATAAGTGGGATGCCTGTAACCGACAAAGGCTAATTAAAGCAGATTATTCGAGTTGGTGTAAACATAAAACTAATGAATTTACTAATTTAAGAAAGGTTTGACCTAAAAAAATGGAGCAATTACTGGAGCATTTTACTTGGTGATAGATTTTATAATGGCCGGTACTTCAATATTAAAGCTCATGTCTGCATGGTCCATTGCCCTAACTTTGGTAAGACAAACAAGAATAGTCGCTGTAATAACAAATGCAATTTTGGCCATGACGGCATCAGGATTAAATGGCATAGCCTCTCTCCAAAAATTAGATACTTTCTATTACTTATGGCAAAATAAACTTTAAAATTCAAGTAAAGACGTAAAAACTAGCGGTGACACACTGAGTAGAAACATCTCTTTTCATCAAACTGCATGCCTACTCTCTAAGGAGGTCACGCTGCAAGACCTGGCAAACCTTAGTCTCACTAAGGCCTTTCAAAACCTGTGTAAAAAAGACCCGGTCAGTCTTGAGATGATCAACTATCAATACCTTGTGGACCACCAGGAAATCGTTGTCAGTAAGTCCCATACTCATAATAAAGACACATTGCTTGCTCTGGCAGCTAGTGTGGCAGCAAAAAAAGACGAATATTCGAGTATTGGAGTGGATGTAGAGTTTGAAGGCAGAAAAATTGATCCGGCAACACACCGATTTTTCATAGGGAGTAAAGAGCTTGCGTTGGGATTTTCCCCCCTAGAGATATGGTGTATTAAAGAAGCCTGCTACAAATCCCTGTGGCCACTTTTCCATGAAAAAAATCCTAAAACAAAAATCGTCCTTTCAAATATTGTCATTGAGAAAGATAAATTTTCTTGCCTCAAAGATCAAATAAGCTTTGAAGGTGAGTTTTCAGTGGAAAGAAGAAATTGTGAGGCTTACCGTGAGATTGTGGCGATAGCTTGGATCAATTCATAAAACAATTAGTCACTAAATTTTGATCGAGCACTTCAAGTCCTTGTACCACTAGACCCTCAGCTTCAGTGATAGTATCGACTTCCATCAACTGTCCCGCCCGAGAAACTTGAAAACGCACCCGCGTATCTACTCCTAAGCAATCTGGAAATATTTTTAAATCTTCGGCAAGTATCCTTACTCCATCAACACCAATTATTTCGTCTCCAGGATTCAGTCCCGCCTTAAAAGCTGACCCATCAAGTTCCACCTCTTTTACAAATACTCGACACGAATCTTTGATGTGCACACTGGCACCAATACTGACACTTGCCCCTGGCGCTCTTTTTATATTGATCCCAATTTTTTTAAAGAGAAAATCAAAATCAATATCTTCAGTGGTTGAAATCATTCTGGTAAATTCATCACAAACTTCCACGCCAGCAAGACCCTCTACAATCTGAAAGACTTCCTCGCTTTTAATTCCAACTGAAGGCCTACCCTGATGGAGATTCCACAGTGCCTTCAGGAATTCACTAAAAGGGACTCCCTTTTCAAAAAACAGAATATGCAAGGCCATAAAGACAAGCTTTCCTTTGCTATAATAACAAACATTGGAATTTTTAAAATTTTCATCAATATTGTATAATTTTATCCAAGCATCAAAAGATGCCTCCTCTAAAGTTTGGAATCTTTTCCCTGCATTTTTATCGTATTTCTTTAAAGTATTCTTAATTATTTCTAAATACTCTTCGAGCTGCCCAATGCCTGTTCGAAAAACTATCAGATCATCCATATAAGTGGTCAAACCCTCAACTAGCCATAGAAGAGTTGTGTAATTCTCTTTTTGATAATCAAAAGGACCCAACTCAATGGGCCTTATTTTTTTTATATTCCAAGCGTGGAAATACTCGTGTGCCACAAGACTCAAATAGTCGAGGTACTCTTTTCTTTTTCCGAGAAGAGCACTATCGAAAATAAGCACTGAGGAGTTTCCATGTTCAAGTCCACCAAACTGATTTCTTAAAAAATGTGAGATAAAACAATACTTATCAAAAGGAATATTTCCCCAAAGAGTTGATATATACTCCACAATTCTTTTTATATCGGCCTTAAGTTGGTTTTTGTGTTGGAGCACTCTTCCATAAAAGGCCAATTCAAAGGGAACCCCTCCGTGCATAAAGCCATCAGTATCGTGACATCCAATCTCTAGAGGACAATCGATAAAAGAATCATAGTCATCTGCCTTGAATAAAAAAACATCTCTTGTAGGCGAAATATCTTCAAGCGAAGTTGAAATTTTGGACCAAAGCTGGGGGAAAACAACCTCCAAAGTGGGTTCCTCCACCGGGTGATCTACCAGACCCATAAAGGTCCCTGGTCCATTAATAAAGGCGTGTGAAACGTCTATATATGAACTTCTCACGGAAATTTGAAAGCAATAAATTTGATAGACTAATTCGAAGTCTAGGCCCTGATTTGACAGCTCAGACTTATCCCAGTCAATTACCCAAGTAGACTTGGTCTCCTTGATGCAATGTAGTACTTCTCCATTTCCTTGCATCGCCTGCAGCGAAACTATATGCCTGGCATAGTCACGAATCATATAAGAGCCAGGGCACCATGCCGGTAGAAAGAATCGAAGTTGGTTCATGTCATTGCTGCGCCTTCCCTTAATCACGACTTTGGCCATGTGTTTATGGGGGTCTTCAATAACCAAGAGGTATTCCAGCTTCACCTTACTCAACTCCTATGATAGGAACAACTTAACCATTAGCAGCTATTATATCGTGAATTCACAATTTATCACAGGGGTTAGGCGTTTGATTCAAAGCATTAAAAATCAATTAATGATCACAGAAGGTGCTGCTGATCAAATTCAGCTAATACTTGAAAATGACTTCACCCTGGGTGGCAAGGTCTTTCGAATTACTATCGATGGCAAAGGTTGTGATGGGTTTACCTACGCCACAGGCTTCACTAATGCTGATGAAAACGACACCGTCATCACATCAAGAGAAACTAGGGTCCACATTGATCCCTTTACAGCATTTTACTTGAAAAAAGGCGCACTAGATTATGGCTTTGATACTCAGGGATCTGAGGATGGATTTATTGTCACAAATTTTGACCAAGGCAATTTCGAGGGAAAATTTTGGAAAGATAATGAAGGGCTTGAACCTACTTTTTAGGACATTTTGCGAAACGCCCTTTCTTTGCATCTCCAATTTCACAAAGAGTTAAATTCAGAAATTTTTTAAATTTAAGCTTAGAGAGCTTATACTTTCTAACAAAGGGTTTTCCCTTCTTCTTATATGGCCAATAAACCTTAGCAAAGACCACTTTTTCATTTTTTGAAAGCCCAAAAAATACACCTCTTTCATTTTGAGAGGGAAGACCCCCATGCGAGTAATGAACATACTTAGTTTGAACTCTCTTATTTGTCTTCAAAACAATTCTCGCTCCAATTCCTGCAGCATTAGACCACACTCCCTTTGGAAAAAACCTTAAGCTCCTCCTCCTTTTCCTGGGAAGCTGGTTTTCAAATAGGTAAATACTTCTTTTAATATTGCCAGCTCTGATACTTGTCTGACCTGTCACTATATCTGGCTTACCATCTTTGTTGAAATCCATAATAACTGTGCCGGAAGGATTGAGAATATCGATACCTGCTCTTACGGCTATATCTTTAAAGGCGTGGTTTTTTTCTTGCTCAAAAAGAACAAGTCTCGATTTTGGGGGAAAACCTGTGTTATCTACAATTAAGTCTACAAGACCATCAAAGTTATAATCAAAAAATGTTCCCCTTCTATCTCCCTGACTCCAATTAGTAAGGCCTTGATCATCGTAGTACTGGGTCCTTACAAATTTTGGGGGAAATTTTCTTCTTGAGCCTGTAAGAATACTAGAGCGGTCCCGATTTTCATTGTCATACGAATGAGAAAGCTCACCTAAAAATGTATCCATGATTCCATCACCATTGTAATCAATGCAATCAAGTCCAAATGTACGGCCTCCTCCTCGAAGATCGTAATCACCCTGCGAGTCAGCTCCAAAATTTGAGATATTTCCAGCATTTTCAAATGACCTGGCCCTCAACTTTTTATTGTAAACATTCATCCACACTTTATTGGCAAACCCGTCCGATGAAACCGTTAATATATCGGGATAATGATTTCCATCAATATCACAATTAAGCGCCCCATAAGTTGGTTTTGCATTTACATACGGCCCTTCTCTTCCATCTCTCTTATTTTCTTCTTTAAGTGCACCCGAGACATCCTTAAAACGAAAACCCTCTCCAAAAAAGAGCTGGTCGGGAGTAATAGCGGGGCCATATTTACCCGGGCCATACCAATTGCTGACAAAGAGATCCAGTTTTCCATCTAAGTTATAATCTAGAACTGTAGCTGAAGAAATTGGCCGTGGTTTACCAGGAAAAGTAAAAGCTCTCCCGTAGCTGAGCTTCTTCTTTTTAAGATAACCACGAAAGATGATCAGAGGAGACTTTGTGATTTCTGTTTTCTGATTGAGAACTCCTACGATGACATCCATGATGCCGTCATTATCAAAGTCAACAAAATTTAAAAAAGAGGCCTTCATATTTTTTTTAAAGGGACTATACCAAAGCCTCAAGAATTTCTTTTTCCTAGGAGAAAAATAGTAAAACTCTGGCCGACTAAAAAACTCAGGTAACACAACTAGATCTGTCCATCCATCGCTATTGAAGTCAACAGCGTAAATATGGGTTGCTTTGATTCCTGGAAGGCCATATTTTGCTGTGACATCCTTGAAGTAGCCTGATTTTTTTCTCAGTGGACCCAGTCTATACTTGTTAGACTTACTCTTTTTTTCATTTTTTTCTTTTTCACTAAACCAGTTTTTAAAGTTAAACCCCCCTGTACCACAGGAAGTGAGTAAAAATAAAAGCAGACACAATGAGTATTTTGAGTTAAATTTCAAATTAGAACCGATGCCCCCGAAAACTTTTTCTTCTTAAAAGAATAACCTGCTAAATAAAATTCGAAAAGACACAAATTATCCTCTTTTTTCGCAGGCTTAAAGGAAATAATTTACCTAACACCTCCCGCTTGCAAGGCAGCTGTGAAGGAGTCACAATATAGGAAATGAACAAATTTATTAAAGACATAATAGCAAAGCTCAAAAGTAAGGTATCCAAGAAGAATCTGGGAGACGATCAAACTGATCACGACTCAACTGCAGAGGTACCTACCTTTCAAGATTCTGATCTTCCAGACTCCGTCAAAATGGATGAAACCCCCTCTGAGTTTAAAGAAGCTAGCCTTGATGACTTGCTCGGTGATGATGACGGTGATGAACAATCTGTGCCTTCACTTGGTACTTCTAGTGGATTTAAAAAGAAAGTCAGTCTGGCCATGGCAGGAGTCCTGGCCTTTACAAAGAAAGGCTGGAGTGGCGCCCGCGCAAAAATGGCAAAGAAAACAGCAACATCCTTAAAAGCTGATAATTTTAGTGCAGAAAAACTCAACTTTGCAGAGAAACTTCTTAGTACTACCGCCAGACCATTTATCCATAAGGCCTTTATATTATCTTCCGCGCTTGGCATGGCTTATGGCGTGGGGAAAGTTGGTGGACTCGCAATGAAAGGTCGACCTACCCCAAGAAAGCTTCCTGTTCAAAAAATTAGTGCCAAAGCGCAAGGGACTAGACCTCAAATCAATAAAGTCAGAATGACCAATGTATTTAGAGTCAAACTTCGAGGCAATGAAACAATTCAAGACATCAAGCCAATCATCAATACAACACTAGTCTGTGACCAAAGCAGTAATAAGTCTTCTCTTCCTATAAAGCTGATTTCTACTGTTGTTTTGCAAGATGCTATTAAATCTGTTGCCGCAGTCCAAGTAAGAGGGGCCAGAGACTTAAAAAGTTTTAGGCAGGGTGAAAAAATTCAAAACTTGGCAAAAATCGATAAAATCACAAGACTAAAGATAATTGTCAAAAATCTCTCAAGTGGAAAATGTGAATATATCGCCAATAAAGAGAAAATCTCTCAAAGTAAGTACAAATTTAATATTCTCGATAAAGACAGCGGTAAAAAGCTAATGGACTCTCTCACTCCAGAGGGAATCAAAAATGATGGCAATAACTTTGATGTTGAATGTGGCTTCTTTAAAGATAAGCTGAAGGATTTAGGAAATGTGCTGACCCAGGCCAGAGGGGTTCCCATTCAAAACCCAGATGGTACTCTTTCATTTCGAATTCAAGAAGTTGCACCAGATGGAATTTTTTCTCACTTAGGGATTCAAGATGATGATATCATCCGCAAAATTAATAAAAGAAAAATCAATAACCTAAATGAAGTGATGAATTTATTTGGCAAAATTCAAAATATGAAAAAATTTAGCGTCACTGTCGATCGTGGAGGGATAGAACAATCTCTTGCCTACAAGATTGGTGAATGCGCAAATAAAGAAAAAAAGAAATAGCTGAAGGACTACCATGAAAAACATTTTTAAAATCCTCCTTTTTGCTTCCTTAGCATCTACGAACGTATCCGCACAATTTAATAAATACAAATCTAGATCGAAGTTTACAGCAAAGAAATCGGGTGAAAGTAAGACTAGAAATAAAGAAGAGGATGCCTTTGGCAGGGGAAGCGGGATTAATTCCTTCACTGCTCCACCAAAGAGTGACTCCCCCTATGTTAACTTAAACCCTGAAACTGCCTTTGGCCCTGAAGTTATTGAGAGTTTTGATTTCCCAAATGCTGATATTTTAGAAATTACAAAACATATGCAGAAACTGACAGGAATCAATCTAATTCTCGACAAAGATGTAAAGGGAAAAATCTCAATTCTTGCCCCCACCCCTATAACAGTGGGAGATGCTTGGAAAGCTTATTTGACAGCACTAAATCTCAATGGACTTACCCTAGTGAAGTCAGGAGCCTTTTATAAAATTATCCAGGCCAGAGATGTTAGGTATACACCTGCAAAAATCTACACAGGCAAATTTACACCCGACACTGATAATTACGTCATGAAAATTATTCCACTCAAAAATATTGATGTATCTGAGGTCCAAACAACTTTTAGACCACTTATATCAAGATATGGTCGTTTAATGGCGATCAAACAAACAAATACCCTGATCGTCCACGATACAGGTGCACAAATCAATAGAATCCAACAATTATTAAAATTTCTAGATGTGCCAGGCCATGAAATGGGCCTTCAAATAATCAAAGTTCACCACTCTTCGGCCCAAGAAATTGCCAAACTTCTCGATCAAATCCTTCAAAGTGGCACATCCTCAAGATTTCGTTCATCTGCAAAATCTTCTAGTAATAAAAAACAAAATATTGGAAAGATCATTGCAGAACCTAGGACTAACTCGATAATTGCCATGGCCAACTCAGATGGTGAAAAAGAACTACGAACTCTAATTGGCAAGCTCGATGTGGAAACACCTTCAGAAGGCTCTGACCGAGTCCACGTCTACTATCTAAACTATGGAGATGCTGAGTCCCTTGCAAAAACGCTAGGCACCTTAACCACAGGATCAAAGCAATCTACAAAATCGACTAGATCTTCTTCTTCAAAACTAGCATCAAGGTTTTCATCGAGCTCAACTTCAACGGGGCTATTTTCGGCTGATGTGAAAGTGACAGCCGACAAAGATAATAACGCACTAGTCGTCACGGCTTCCCCCACCGATTATTTAACAATTAAAAATGTGATCGCCAAACTCGATATACCTAAGAATCAAGTTTATGTTGAAGGTTTGATTATGGAGACACTCATTCAAAAAAATAGGGCCCTAGGTATTTCAATTTTTGGAGCTTACGGTTCAGGTGCAACAGAAAGGGCCGGCTTCCAGCCTACAGGTTTAATGGACCTTATTACAAATAATATGACCAATCTTTCTGGATTATTTGTTGGTGCGGGCGCAGGAAGTAAAGTCAATGTGGACCTCCCCAACGGAAGCACCGTCAAAATTAGATCAGTCAATGCACTTATAAAAGCTGTTGCTGCCAACAATAATACAGATATTTTGGCCACACCTCAAATATTGGCACAAGACAATGTGGAAGCTATTTTTGAGGTTGGTGAAAAAATCCCTGTGGAAGAAAAAACTATCGCCAACGGCCAGACTTCAATTAGCACAGGAACCCAAGAGGTTAAGCTCGCCCTAAAAATCACCCCCCAGATCAATAAGGTAACAAGATTTGTAAAATTAAAAATTGACCAAAAAGTAGAAGATTTTTCAGACCGTATTAACTCAACAGGGTCTGGAGCCGCTACAACATTCAGAACCACCGTAACAACTGTGGTAGTAAGGGACAGAGACACCATTGCCATGGGTGGTTTGATGCGCGACAAAGAGTCAGTGACCGAAAGTAAGGTCCCGCTTCTTGGAGATATCCCTATTCTTGGATGGTTATTTAAGCAAAAAGAAAAATCTGTCTTCAAGACTAATTTAATTTTCTTTTTAACTCCAAAAATCTTAACTCCATATGAAAAAACTGCAGCCTCGACTATGAAAGATATTCTCAATAGAAGGGCAGCTCATTTAAAAGATGTTTACGGAGAAGATGACCCCTTTAACGCTACTTCTAAAGGCCTATATAAAAAGGCCAAAAAGCAGGCACAAGGGCCACTATACAACCCTGACGATTCCCTACAGTATCAACAAAGTAATGATTCCAATGATGGTATTAGACAGGGCAATTACAATCCGAATATTCCCAACTATCAAGAGATAGTTCGTGAAAGCAACAGAGCAAAAAAGCTGACAGAGGATCAAAAAGAAGAATATATGAAAAACCAAAACAAAAAAGACCAAAAAGCACTGGCCAAAGATGAAAATCAGCATGTTCCACTTATCGAAACAGTTGAAGGTATTGACCCTACAACTGAGGGAACTCAAAACGCTGCCAATAATGTCAGCCCAGAGCTGATAACTGAAGAACAAATGGGTGGTGATGTACCTCCAGCGCAAGATGATTAGCCTTGAAGGGGAAATAAGTTGAGTAGGTCAGAAAATCTAGTACAAGGGGCTGAAGAGCAGAATATCAAAATTGGTGAAATTTTGGTTAAGCACACTTCGCTAACACAAGAACAGTTAGATGAGGCCCTTGAAATTCAAAGTGAAAGTGATGTTTTAATAGGTGAAATTCTTCTCAAGAAAAACTATATTCATCCCCATGACATCACCAAGGCCATTTGCTTACAAATGGGAATCCCCTACTCCGAAGAATTTAAAGTTGAAGAAATTGATGGTGAAATCATAAGAGATCTTCCTATCAACTACTGTAAACAACATGAGGTACTACCAATTGTCGAGTCCTCTGATGAAGTTACAGTCGTCATGACCGATCCCTTTAAACATGAAGTACTAGCTGATCTAAGAACGCTCTTTGATAAAAATATCACACCAATAGTTTCATCGACTCTAAAAATAAATGAGGCCATAAATAGGGTCTTTGAAAAAGCGAATAAGAATTTAATCGACAATATTGAAGATGAATTCGAAGAAAACCTTGATCTCGATGGCCCCATAGATATTCTCGATGCAGCTGCTGACGAAGCGCCCGTCATTCGCTTTGTTAACTCCATCATTTTTAGAGCAGTTAAAGAAAGAGCTTCAGACATACATATTGAACCCTATGAAAAGGAATCAATATACCGGTTTAGAATAAATCGTGTGATGACAGAAATATTAAGGCAACCCATCAAAACCCATATGGCAGTGACTTCAAGAGTCAAGGTTATGGGAAAACTTGATATTGCAGAAAAAAGAATCCCTCAAGACGGAAGAATAAAAATTAAAATTGCCGGTAAAGATATTGATATTCGACTTTCAACTGTTCCTGTTCAAAATGGTGAACGAATAGTTATGAGAGTTTTAGAAAAAAGTAATAATATTCTAAAACTGGAGTCTCTTGGTTTTGAAGGCCAAGTGCTAAAAAGACTAGATGAGCTATCTCAACTAAAGCACGGTGTTGTCTACGTTTCAGGTCCAACAGGCCATGGTAAAACAACTACACTCTTTGCAATGCTCGAGAGAATTAATACTCCCGATCGGATGATTATTACCGTTGAAGATCCAGTGGAATATGAACTCGGTGGTATTTCTCAAATTCAAGTAAACCCAAAAATTGATCTGACATTTGCCCGTGCACTCAGATCCATCCTCAGACAAAACCCCGATGTCATCATGGTTGGTGAAACACGAGACTACGAAACAGCTGAGATGGCCATTAATGCGTCACTCACTGGTCACTTCGTACTTTCCACCATTCACACCAATGATGCCTCTTCCTGCCCTACTCGGTTAATTGATATGGGTGTTCAACCCTTTTTAATCGCCTCATCTCTGGCAGCTGTTTTGGCCCAAAGACTTATTCGAACTCTTTGTAAGGTATGTAAAAAACCTCATGAAGCCACTGATTTTGAACTCTCACTACTCGGCATTGAAGAAATACCTGATGAGGCCACAATTTTCGCAGCTGGTGGATGCCCAAGATGCCAGGGCACAGGGTATGGCGGTTTGACCTCCGTTTCAGAGCTTTTAGTTATCAATGATGACATTAAAAATCATATTTTAAGACAGGCTGACTCTTCCACAATAAAAAGAGCTGCTATTAAAAATGGAATGAGCACACTTCGTCACAATGCCCTGGAAAAAGTATTCGCAGGCAAAACATCAATCGATGAAATGGTCAGGGCAATTAATGATGAAGAGTTTAGTGGTTAAAATGAGGAGAGGTTTAAGTGCCAATTTACACCTTTAAAGGTCTAAATAAAACCGGTAAGGAAATCAAAGATAAAATTAGTGCCGATGGGATTGGAACTGCAAAGAGCATGATCAAAACTAAAGGTATAATGCTCCTCTCAATTAAAGAGGAGAAGTCTTCTGGTTCTGATAAATCAGGCTCCAGCTTTAGCTTTCTTCAAAAAGGTGTCAGTATAAATGACTTGGCAATGATGACAAGACAGCTGGCAACACTTGTTAAGGCCAAAATTCAAATAGTTGATGCTCTGTCCGCCCTAGTTGATCAGGTGGACAGCGAAAAACTCAAATTAGTGCTTTCTGAAGTTAAACAAAAAGTTAATGAGGGTACCAGTCTTGCTAAGGCCTTTAGTGACTACCCTAAAATTTTTAATAATGTCTATGTCAATATGGTTGAAGCCGGTGAGGCTTCAGGAACTCTAGAGATAGTCCTACTCAGATTAGCAGATTTTAGTGAATCACAAGTAAAGTTAAAAAATAAAATTACTGGTGCCCTTTTCTATCCATTTGTTATGCTATTTTTTGGTTCAGTGATGATGATTGGTATATTTACTTTTGTTATCCCCAAAATTACAAAAGTTTTTAAATCTATGAAAAAAGAGCTACCTCTACCAACCAAAGTGAGCATCTGGATATCAGATACTATTAGAGAGGATTGGCTATTTATTTTAATTGCAGGTGTGGTAATTACTTTTCTCATCAATCGCTACCTCAAGACAAAATCAGGCATCAATCGCTGGCACTCAGTCCAACTAAAACTCCCTATTATGGGGACAATTATAAAAATGATTAACGTTTCGAGGTTTTGCTCTACTTTGGGCACACTCCTGAGCTCAGGTGTCCCAATTCTCACCTCCATGAGAATCGTCATTAACTTGATTCCCAACGTTCATATGAAAGAGGCCCTTAGAGAAGCAAAAGACTCTGTTGCGGAAGGAGCGTCCCTTGCAGGTCCCTTGAAGAAGTCCGGCTACTTTCCCTCTCTAGTCACACATATGATTTCACTTGGTGAACAATCTGGAGAGCTAGAGCCAATGCTGGCCATTGTCTCTGAAAATTACGAAGATCAAGTTGAAAATAAACTAAATGGCCTAACCTCTGTACTAGAGCCCATTATGATGGTGGGTATGGGATGTGCGGTAGGCTTTATAGTGGCCTCTGTAATTATGCCAATGATGGACCTCTACTCTGCCAGATAGTAATTCCTTGTCGGAGTGTGCTACACGTCTCCCTCGTCATCCACTCACTTGAAATCTAAACTGGAGTCAGTATGTCAATTGACAATCAACTGATAAACTTGACCAATATTTTGCATTTAATCGACAAATGTCAGGTCGACCTCACTTCAAAAATTTGCTACAATCAGCTGACTGCAGTGGAGCAAGTACTGTGAGTGTGTCCAATTCTGGTTTAGAGGTGCAATGAAAATGAAAATGAAAAATGATACTAAATTGATGAAACAAATTTTAAAAAGCCAGCAAGGGTTTTCTCTCATTGAAATTCTTATTGGCCTGTCCCTACTCGCCATTGCGGGTACTTTTGTCGTGGGAAAAATATTTGATCAACTTAGTGAGGGAAAGGTAAGTGCCGCAAGAATCCAGATCAATAGTCTGAAAGACAGACTAAATGAATTTAGAAGACATTGTAACTACTACCCGACAACAGAGCAAAAACTCGACGCTCTGGTAGAAAAACCTACAACTGGAAAAGAATGTAAACGCTACGCTCCCAATGGCTATATTGACGGAGGCGAAATTCCACTTGATCCATGGGACAACGAATACGATTATAAGTCTGATGGAAAAAAATATACCATAGTCTCCTTTGGAGAAGACGGCGTTGAAGGCGGCGATGGATTTGATACTGATATATCAAATGTTAAAAAATAAATACCTTATTAAATTGTGACAACTTCATTGCGAGGACCATGCCGAAGAAGCTTTTATCACAAAAGGGTTTTACCCTCATAGAGATCCTCATCGCCATGGCCTTGATGGCGATGATCTTAACCATCATACCTAACCCATTTCAAAGCTCAACCCGAGGTGCACTTGAAGAAGTAAGTGGAGACCTAAGAAGATCACTACAAATTGGACTCGATGAATCGATACTAAGGGGCTCCATCGTAAGACTCCGAATTGATATGGAGGCCACTCCAGCAAAATATGTGGTGGAGTATGGGCCCAAAACAGGACTGATTCTTCCAGATTTTTCTGTTTATAATGAAGAAAGAGGCCTTTCTATCAGAGACAAAGAAGCACTCGATAAAAGATTAGAAGATCTAAATAGTCAGTTTCAACCAGTGACAGAATTTTCTGAGGAAGAAAGTGAGGTCAATGATCTAGTCACTATTATAGGAGTGGCCACAAATATTCGAAATAAGTTTATTAATGACTCAAATGCAGCCATCTACTTTTATCCAACAGGTGAAAAAGATAGTAGCATTATAATACTTGGTACAGACGAAGAAATTGTGACCATCGTGGCAGAGCCATTTATGGCGGGTGTAAGTGTAGACTATCACCCCATCCAAAGCTCTGATCAAGATGAACTAGATGATATTCACCAAAGTAAAGCAAAAGAGATTTATGAAAACTGGACGGCGGGGCACCCCCTTCAATAAATTTCCAAATCAATCAGGTTTTACACTTATGGAGGTGATGATTGCCATCACCATCTTTTCCCTTTTTATTGGTGCTTATATGGTTGCCCAGGGAAATAACCTACTGGATAGCACCAACTATAATGAAGAGCTCTTACTCCACAATCTTTGTGAAGATAAAATTAACGAATTAATAGTGAACCCACCTGAATTTCGTGAGGCCATGACTGCAGCTCCTGATATAAAACCCTTCGAAAATCATAAGAACTACCAGTACGAAATTGAATACAAAAAATTAAAGATTCCTGACCTGGCAAAAATTCAAGGAAAACCAGAGGATGAAGAAGAAGTCAGCACAGACGCAAAATATAAAAAGCTTGTGTATGACAAAATGAAGAAAAATCTTGAAGAAATGGTTTGGCAAGTTAAGGTCACTGTAAGAAATAAAGAAACAAAGTACCACTATTCGCTGACAACTTGGTTGTATAACTATAAAGCAAAAATAAAAATGGAAATTTAGATTGAAAAAGTTACTCGGTCAAAATGGTTTTACACTAATGGAAATACTAATAAGTATTACCATTTTGGCATTTATTAGTATCGGAGTCGTCACAATTGTTAACAATAGTGTGGATACCAGTATTAAAGTTACAGCAGAAGACAATGAAAAACTAGCTGTCTACACAGGGCTTTCAAGAATTGCTTGGGATATTGGCCAAATTTATTCACCTCTATATTTCTCTGAAGAAAAAAAGAAAGCTACCAGTAATGGCAATAATTACAATGGTAACTCTAACAGTGACCTAGAAAAATTTCGAAACAATGATAACTTCTATGGCTACTCTGCAGATGGTCTTCAAATTCCCAAAATCAAGCAAGAGAGTAAAGAAGAACTTGAATTCTTAACAAGTGCCAACAGAAGAAGGGTTGAAAATGTGAAGCAATCTGATTATTCATGGGTTAAGTACAAATACGAGAGAATGGACTCTAAAGATGAAAAAGACCAAGGCCTGAATCAACTGGTTCGCTACTTTGTCTCTGAAAATCCATTCGGAGAGGAAAAAAGAGATTATTCAAGAATAAGAAGTTACATCATCTTAAGAAGACTAAAAGAATTTAAATTTGAGTTCTGGGACAAAAAGAAGGAAAAATTTGTAGATAGGCTGCGTGATATCCAAGATAAAAATGAAAGAAATATAATAAGATCTCTCAAAGTTTCCTTTAAATGGATCACAGCTGAGGGACATGAAGAGGAAGTTGAAAAAACATATAGGCCTTTGTGGCCTTATTTTGAAGAAGAAAAAGAAGACCCAAAATCTAAAAAGAAATAGGTAGCAAACAAAAAACCATGGCAAAAGGTATAGTTAAAATTATTAAAAGTGATAGCGGAGTCGCCTTGATGATGGTGCTTTCTGCTATTGCCATTTTAACTGTGGTTTTGGCCACATTTACTTTTGATACCAAGGTCAATCGACTCAAAATCTACAATCAACAAGATCGCTCCCAGGCCAAGCTCAATGCCGAAGCCGGAATTAGCCTAGCGATGGCGCGTCTCAGACTCTATAAAGAAGGCAGAAACTTACTTGAGAAAAATAAAGATGCCAAAAAAGTCGTTAAACATGAAGTTCTCAATTTCATTTGGGACCAGCCTTTCAAATACCCTATTGATTTGGGAGAAGGTGCTAATTTAATTCAAAAATCTGCACTTGAGGAATTTGAAAAAGAAACTCTCGTCAATGGCGAAATGCAAGTAGTGATCACTAATGAGTCTCAGAAAATTAACCTAAACCTCTTAAGAGTAAAAAGTGCTGTCAGTCAAAATGATCCCAATGGGACAGATAATTCGAACACTACTGACTCAAGTAGCAATTCATCTGATGGTAGCACTGATGTAGTAAATATTGATAATGAATTAGTGAAGATGCTGAAACAAGCAATGGAAGAGAAAAAAGAAGATGAAAAAGATGGGGATCGATTTTCAGAGCTCTTTGGCCATTTAGATCCGGAAGAGTTGATTGCAACAATTAAATACTATGTTAGTGACAAAGAGTCCTATGACGACCATTTCGTGAGCGCAATGCCTGACAAATTTGACCGTATTAGTTTACAACCCAAACACGGACCAATGACTTCACTATCTGAGCTTTATCTACTACCTGATTGGGCAGATGAGATAGTCGAGTTAATTAAAAATTCTGTGACCGTTCACGGAGCAGTCACAATTGATATTAACAAAATCACCGACAAGACTCTCAAATTACTATTTCCTGAAATGGGAGAAGAACAAGTTGAGGATTTTTTTAAATACCGAGATGGTGACGAAGATGGCCTTACCCACTACTTCGAAACACTAGATGACTTTAAAACCTATATTACAAGTACCGCCAACGTCATGACCAAAGCAGAATTCGAAAAACGTGAAAAAGAGTTTGAGAAAGCTGGTCTGAAATTTGGGGCCAAATCATCACTTTTTCAGATTTTTTCTACTGGAAAATATGGAAGGGCAGAGTACACAATTAGCTCATTTGTCGCCCTTCCTGCAAAACCGCTCCCAACACCGACACCCACGCCTTCCAGTAATAGCAACTCTAATTCTGACGCAACTGCACAGGCGACCCCTAGTCCAACGGCGACGGGAACACCTACTCCACCTCCACTAGAGCTTCTAAATCCTAGAACACTTGAACTAAAAGGAGACTAAAAACATATGGTAAACAATGCCGTTTAGCTTATGAATAAAGTTTGTTAAAATAAATATATGAAAATACTGGCCATCGACCCCGGAACTTTTTCCATCAAGATATTTGAAGGTGAACTCACTAAGAAGAAAGTGAGCATAGATCACTGTGAAGAAATTATCATTAATGAAATCTCCGATCAATTTCCTGAGAATACTTCAATTGATGAAATACATTTCAAAATCATAAAATCCTATATTAAAGAAAGAAACTTTGAAGGAAGAAGTGCTTTTATTTTAGCTCCCAATCATTACACCAACAGAATTTTGTACTTACCCATTGAAAATAAGAAAAAAGCTGAAGCTCTAATTCCTTTTCAATTAGAAGATAACCTACCCTTCAATATTGCAGACACCCATTACAAGGCAAAATTAAACTCGCTTGATAAGAAAAGCCACGCCTTGGTATCCATAACGAGTCGAGACTCATGGGAGCAATATTTTGACAGCTTTTCTTCAAAGGGAACTCTGCCTGATTCCATTACAACGGCTTCATCTGTAGTACAAGATTATGTTCAGGCACACCACATGGATGGTGAGTTTGCGATCATCGACTTTGGTCATGACACTACAAAGGCCTTTTTCTTCTACAATAAAATACTCGTTTCAGTTAATTACTCTGGAACTGGTGGGCAATTAATCACTGAAGTTCTTAGCCAAACATATCGAATTTCAGAAGAAGATGCTCTTATTTATAAACATAAGAATTGCTTTTTTCTAACTGAGTCTCAATACGACAAAGTTGATGAAGATCAAAAAGAGTTTGGTCTTTTGATGAAAAAAATATTTCAAAATTTTGTTACTGATTTTAGAAGATGGGAATTAGGTTATAGAGTTGATACCGGTCATCATATCAGAAATATTTTTATAACCGGTGGAACTTCTAAAATTAAAAATATGGCCAATTTTCTGGCAGAATCTTTGGGGATTAGAACCCTCCACTTAAAAAGTAGTGAAAACTCACGGCTAGTAAATATTAACCTTGATGCCAAAAAATTTAGAAGTTATGACATGGTTAATATTCTTGCTCTTAGTTTCGAAAATAAGAGTAAGCCTCTCAACCTGCGATCTGGAATTTACTCTTCCAAACAATTTGAAGATATCCCACTACACTCTGCAACCTATATTGGACTCCGTATTGGAATTGTCATGACAGTTTTACTACTGTCTCTTCTTACTGAAAGATTTTTTCTAAGAAGTGATGACAAAAATTTAAATATTAGACTTAGCAAAGTATTAAAAACTCCAAGCCTCGCCATTGGACCAACTTTAAGAAAAAAGATTGCCCATTCTCCAGGTCTTA
Organism: Bacteriovoracaceae bacterium; assembly: GCA_018649885.1. Classification (GTDB taxonomy): domain Bacteria; phylum Bdellovibrionota; class Bacteriovoracia; order Bacteriovoracales; family Bacteriovoracaceae; genus JABIHA01. The sequence continues at coordinate 23,114 of JABIHA010000105.1, read as the reverse complement.
TCCTTAGAAAATTAAAATCTGGACACAAAGGTATAGAGCAGGAGATTTCAACTATCAACTCTTCTACAAGTATTAATGCTCTATACCCTCTATCTGAAGTTAGCTCACTTTTTGCAGCATACCCTGATGTCACCCTCATTTATTTTAAATCAGATGGAGAAGTCACAAAGGCCGTACTTTCAGCAAAGGATGTAACTCATCTACAGAAAGTTCAAAAAAAGATAAAAGCAACTTCTTTAGGAGCTCCATTACTAGAGCTTAATAAAGTTGATAAAAAGCTCACCGTTAATTTTGGAATATAGACTATGAGTGAAAGAACACCCATTTTTAGAAAAATTGATGAAGTTCTCTTTAGGCAAGTTGATGCTATTAAAGAAACTAATCCCTATTCAAAAGTCTCAGAACTTCTAGGAAACCTTGATGAAGAACCTAGAAATATTTTGAATCAAGTGGCCACAATTATTCTCCTTTTGATCCCAACCACCCTACTACTGCTCTTTTTTTACAGCAACTTTTCACTGAGAAGAAATATTCAGAGTAAAACCGAAATTTTAGAACTGGCAAATTTTCTAAAAACTCAAAGAGCAGAAGTGGAAAGTGGATCCAGAAGAATATTTAGAGGCAATGCTATAAAGAGTAAAAATGAGCTCTCAAATAAGCTGAAAGGAATACTTTCAGCTAGTGGAGTGGATTTAAATAATATCCACCTGGCCAACTTCGAAATCAATGAAAGTATAAAAGGCCTTGGGATAATGGAAAGTGATTTAAAATTTGATAAACTCACATTGATGGATTTCGCCTCTCTTTTAGAAGCCTTGACTCAAAAAGAAAAAATGTCAGTGCTAAATATTGAAGTCGAAAGAATTGAGGCTTCAAAACTTCTCAAGGGAAATTTGAGAGTCAAGCATCTTGGTAAATCTACTAAAACTGAAGGCTAACCCAACATGTCCAAACAAAGAGTCTCTGAAAACCAATTACTTCCCGAACACTATGAAACTCCTCCCATTGGTATTCTTAAGTGGATATTCTTGGTTCTTCTATGTATCACTCTAGGCTTTCTTTTTAATTTCCCCTTAACACAAGTTATTGAGGGCAAAATACAAAAGGCCATTTCAGGAGTAAAAAATTGTAATATCGCCTATAAAGAGCTCTCACTTAATTTCTTATTTTTACCAAATCTAAATTTACGTACTCCAAGTGTATCTGGCCGCTGTATTGGGGGTAAAGAAATTAAATTAGATGAGCTCGCTATAAAATTCAGAGGACCTGGTTTCTCACCTTTTGGTGTAAAGCTTCTCACCCAAGCTGGCGTCAACAAATCGAAGTTTGAAGTTTATTCAACAATTGGTCCCAAAGAGCAGGTCATAAGTGTTCCTAGTGCAATTTTTCACTTCTCAGATTTTAAAAATCTCTATGAGGATGTTTTCAAAATTAGAGGAATAGGCTCCCTCAATGCTCTAGGCAATGTAAAAAATTCATCGCTTTCCAGTGGAACTTTTAAACTAGATCTTAAAGGCCTTGAAATCCCCCCCCAAACTATCTCTGGCTTTGATGTCCCCTCTCTTGTTCTTGGAACCGGTGTTGTAAAAGGCAAATACAATAATCAAAAGCTCACTTTTGATAATCTCGATCTGGGTAATGCTCACTCGCCTATTAGAGCAACTTTCAAAGGGACTATAGATATCAACCCAAGATCAATGAAAAACTCCAGACTTAACCTGACTGGGAAGGTCAATTTTAGTAAGGAATTTTTAGACGATTTTTCTATACTCAATATATTTTTGCAGAAAATTAAAATGGAAAATGGATTTTACATGCTAAGAGTGACAGGAACGGTAAGCCGCCCTATCCCATCAAGCCAATAAGAATTCTCATACCACTCAATTAATGATAAATGTGTGGGATGAATTTTGATCAAAAACGACAATACCTACAGACCAAGTTAAAAGAATATTTAGAGCACTCTCTTCCTGCAGACTCGTTTGCAGAAGTTTACAAATATGCACTTTTTCCCACTGGGAAACTACTAAGACCACTGCTAGTAAATACTATGGCCTGCGATCTAGGGCTAGATCCCAACTCCTCCGATTTTGTCCATTTGGCCCTCAGCACAGAAATACATCATACCTACACTCTTGTTCACGATGACTTACCGTGCATGGATGATGATGATGAGCGTCGAGGAAAACCCGCAACCCATAAGGCCTACGGACTTTGGCAGGCCACACTTGCAGGGGACGGACTACTTAATTTGAGCTATCAGGCACTTTCAAAAATCAAAGGCCAAAACCTTGGAGCACTTCTCAATTATTATGGCTGGGGCCTAGGACCAAAAGGTCTCATTCAAGGCCAAGTGCAAGATCTTTCACACCTTGCTGAAAATGGTTTTGATCAATTGCTTTCAACACATATTCTAAAAACAGGCAGGCTTTTTCAACTCTGCCTTGCAGGTCCATGTATTATTAGTGGGAAAAGCTCAGTTTTTTGGTCGGCCCATCGCATGGGAAGAGACCTCGGTATTGCCTTTCAACTTCTGGATGATCTCTCTGAACTCAGTGAGCCCAATATTTCCGAGCATGAAAAGGAAATTAACCCTTTTATCAACCACCCTGAGTTGGCCTCGGCCCAGCTGTGTTACCGCATAAAAAAGCTAAAAAATTGCACATCGAGAAACAACTGGAACAGTCTTGATCAATTTGTTGATTACTTAATAGCTAAGTTTAAAAAGCAAATTAATGCCCAAAATGCTGATGTATTATTGAGTCATACTGGAACTAGAGACGCTCTCACGAAAGTTTTTTCCCTTCTTGAGAGCATCAACCATCCCAACTAAACTTTCTAATTTGGCCTTAGCAAGGATTAATTTTTGAGTCTGAGAATCATCAAGACCCTGTTGAACTACCAGCTGCTTGTGCTCTCTTTTTTCTGTGGAACGAAGAGGTGGAATAACCTTTCCCTTTTTTGGCCCTATTCCTGCAGTTTTTTTCTCACCTAGATTTTTCGGTTTGCTAATTTTATTAACGGTGGCAAATTTATGTCCTGGCTTATCAAAACCAAACTTTTTTAGTTTTTCCAGGTATAGCTTGGCACGCTCTATAGTCAATTTTTCATCTACTAATAGTTTTTTTATTATTTGGATCGCTTTAAGATCCTTAAATGCATAATACTTTTTCCCTGTTGAATCTAGCACAGGCTGAATCTCTTCAAATTCACTTTCCCAGAATCTGAGAACATATGGCTTAACATTCGCAATCTGACAAATTTCCTCGGCCAGAAAACGCGACTTTTGATTGTGATGGCGATTGTCAATGTGTGAACTAGGCGTTGCTTCCATGCAGATCCTTTTGAAATGTTGGTCCAAAAAGCCCAACTACTTATTCATAGTATAAGTATAGAAAAATGCTTTGGAAAGCACAGCAAAAAAAAAAGGTGTACCTGAGTACACCTCTTAATAATTATTTATTTCAAAAATTGAGATTTAGTAATCGTCTCCATCATCAGTATTGGATAGAAAAGAACTAAGCGCTCTAGATGGCCCCTCTTGTGCTGGAAGAGAAGTATCCTCTTTTCCATCATCACTAATTCGATGAGCAAACCTTGCGGTAATATCCTCTTTGAGAACCTGGGACGGCTTAAAGGTGAGAACCCTTCTAGCAGAGATCTCCATACTTTGGCCTGTCTGAGGGTTTCGCCCCATTCTAGTGGCCTTGTCTCTAATAGAGAAGTTTCCAAATCCCGAGATCTTTACTTTTTCACCTTTAGCAAGTGTCTCTTTAATGATTCTAAAAACCATGTCAATAAGTTCAGCTCCTTCCTTTTTGGAAAATCCAGCTTCCTTATAAACTCTTTCTACAATATCGGCTTTTGTCATGCTCATTGCCAATCCTCCAAAAAAGGTTCTTACACCACGGGCTTTGAGATTATTTTATATCAATAGGTTAGCAAGCTTTTGTATTCTGCGCCACTATAACAATTATGGGGAACTTTTGTCCTATCCCTATGAAATTATAAAAATATTAAAGTAAACGCTTAAAGCTCCGATGAATAGGCGTGTGTGGCTTTGCCCCTGGCAAAGAAATTTTAAAATTCAATCTTCTTCAGAAAACTTTACTCCCTCCTCGAGTAATTATTCTCATTTTTGCTTTTTCATATTCCGATGGGCTCCCTGGATGGTAGAGCGCATTTCATTTTTTAGTGCATTTTTCTACTGCTAATTGGTCTATTTTGCTCAGGAATTTAGGCCAATGATTTAATCAGCTCAGATACATGACCAAATTCATAAGATTTTTCTTATGGGGAGATTGATATGCCTAAAAAACTACTCACCCAATTGCCAAGGAGGCCACACATGGTAGCGACTCTAAGTCGATTCTCATCGACTTATCTACTCATTTTTATTCTATCCCTAACTTTGTATTCACCAGACTCTCACTCACAAAACGATGAGTGGACTGAAGGTGTTACATCTGCGAGTCAGTTGCCTGATTCGCAAAAATTGCAATTATTTAAAGATGTGTATGGAGTCTCTGTATCTACTCTACCAAGTTACGCTGAAAACTTTCTAAGATTTGAAAGTGGTATTTTCAATCCAAATTTTCCAGGCACTGATTACTATTTAAAAAATGGGGTTTCTATTTCACTCTCCCCAAGTTATCAAACAGATGCCAGCACCAGATATTCTGCTAAAGAAATTGATAGCTATGGTCTTTCAGATAGTTTTAGCTGGAATGGCAATCATTCTTCAGACCAAATCAGAGATGACATTCTCACCTCTGCCCTCAATATCTATTTTAATAAAAGTAAAAGCCAATCACAGTGGATGATACATTTGCTAAGTGCTGGATATAGAAGTGACTACGTAGAATATGTAGCAGATTACATTAGCAAACAATCTGTCATGGAAAAGCTTATTGATGAAGGCCCCCTTCTCGCTCAAATACTTCCCTACCATATGGATGTTATTATTGTCGGCTATGACTTTGATAGTTTTGGAAACTTAGTTCTAGAGTTCTATAGTGACCTCGGTAGTGATTGGGGTGAGCTTGAAATGGGAAAAATGCTATGGATGGACTTTGGTAAATTTAGAAAACCTAAATACGACCTATTGATTGCCGACTTCGCTCTCGCAGAAACTGCAGTTTGTAGTGATTCAGATGCTGATGGAATTTGCTATTGGGGTTTGGGAGCAGAAGCTCCAGCAGATTGTCCCGCAAGTTGTGATGCCCTAGCTGGACCTGATTGCTCTGACACTCAAACTCTCGTGGGAGCGCAAGCTAGCTGTCACAGAAATGGAGCACCACCTCCCCCAAAACCAGACTTAGTAGTCAATTCAGTTTCATACAATCCATCTAACGATACTATTACGGCCTATTTCAGAAATGCTGGAGAAGGCGGTGGTGGAGAAAGTGTAAAAATAAAATTTGACCCTAGTTCAGGAGGGTTTGATTTTTCAACTAATATTTTGGTACCCGGTCCAGGAGTTTTTTCTTCCAAAAGCATACCTCGAGTAGCCATGCAGTTAAGTCTTGGTCAGACGATCACCGTTACAGCGACAATTGACTCAGAAAATATTTTGGATGAAGAGGATGAGACTAATAACTCGGCCTCTGGATCGGTTTCCATTCCTGCCCCTATTTACCCCGATTTAAGTATTTCAAGTATTGTGCACGACATAGACAGTATTAAAGTCACTGTTGCCAATACTGGAGATGGAACATGCGCCATCACTCATTCTCTGAGAATGTATATTGATGGTGCTTATCACCAAGCTATCTCTGTTCCATGCCCTGATCCGGGAGCGACGAAAGTTCATTTATTTGTCACATCTCAAATGGGTATCACTGGTCCCATGAGTAAATCATTTACTCTTTATGCTGATCATGCTTCTAATATCGTTGAAGATGATGAAAGCAATAACTCACTAACACAAGTGATCGATTTTGCAGTAGCAGCAAAGCCTGATTTAATTGTTGATTCCCTTGTCTACTCTGGAAACAATTACCTCGTGCTGACTGTCAAAAATATTGGCGGTGTCAGGGTCAATTATGGCTCCTCTGCAAGAGTTGATATCTCAGGCACTGAAAAGACTGCAGCGATAGGACTACTCCTTCCAAGTCAGACTAAGCAAATTCTTTTTGATGGTGCCGACTTTGGAAACCCTAGAGGAGATGTTTCAGCTACAGGTTCAGTTGATATTTACAATAATGTCACAGAAATAGATGAAACCAATAACTCATCTACGGCCACCATCTCTTTTCCAGATCCCAAACCAGATCTCTCTATTAGCTCCATCCAGTTTATAGCCGATAAAGTCAAAGTTTCATTTTCAAATGATGGTGATGATGTCGCATCTGGTTTCTATGTAGCAGTAACAGCTTATGGTCAAACAAAGACTTCACTTGTTACTAGTCTAGGAATTGGTGCAAGCTCATCCATTGAATATGATGCACTTGATTTTGGAATTACTGAATCTGCTAATTACATTGTCAGTGCCATAGTGGATTCGACTTCTGCTAGTACTGAAAGTGATGAGACCAATAACTCAACTAGTTCAACAATTTGGATTGTAGGCTCCCCTACTGCTCCAGATCTTGTGGTGAGTAATGTCTACCTCTCTGGAAGTTATGTCTACGTCACCATCACTAATAATGGTAATGCGGCAGCTGCGGCTCCGAGAACTTCACTCAATAGAGGTGTCATAACAAATTTCTACTACCATACCAACCTCAACCCAGGAGCGAGCTCCACTGCATCTTTTTACAAAGGAAATATGCAAATGGTTGATGGAAGTAGTTACGACCTAAATGCATGTACTACAACAGCGACAGCTGAACTTGATAGTACCAATAACTGCAGTGGTGCTTCTATAAGTATTCCAGCTCCAGCTAAACCAGACCTAGTTGTACTAGATCTAAAGGACGAGGGAAACTATATCAAAGCAACTGTTAAAAACATTGGCACCGCTTACTCAAGTTACTCCTACACCAAAGTAGTTCAAGGCTCATACACTTACACTGCCTATACTGCGAGTTTATCAGCTGGAGTTTCAACAACAGTAAGTTTTCTAAAATCAAGGCTGGGTGTCAGCTCAGGAGGAACATTTTCTTTCACCGCTACCGCTGATACTTACAATTACCGTTCTGAGAGTAGTGAAACCAATAACACCTACACTGAATCAATGACTCTTACTGGATCAAGTGTTGATCTTGTTGTCACAGACGTTTATGTAAGTGGAAACTACATTAAAGTGAAAGTGAAAAATCAGGGTACCTCTTCATCGGGCTACTCTTACACCAGACTCTATGGCAATAGTAGAACTAAAACAAGCTACGTTTCAAGTATTGCTACAGGATCGACCTATACCCATACTTTCTACAAGTCTGGTTTTTATCTTACTGGCAGCTCATACACCTTTACGGCAAATGCAGACTACTACGGCTACGTCACTGAAAGTAATGAAAGTAACAATTCACTGAGTAAGTCACTTAGCTTTGCCAGTAGCTCTAGTGTGGACCTGATTGTCACTAATATTTATGTCAGCGGAAGCTACATAAAAGTTTCTGTTAAAAATCAGGGAACATCTTCGTCGGGCTACTCCTACACCAGACTCTACGGAAACGGTAGATCTAGAACAAGCTACGTTTCAAGAATTGCTGCAGGAGCCACCTACACTCATATTTTTTACAAGTCTGATTTTTACCTTACTGGCAGCTCTTACAGCTTCACTGCAAATGCTGATTACTATCGCTATGTCTCAGAAACAAATGAGAGTAATAACTCGAAAGCTAAGACTCTCAGTTTTGCCAGTTCAGGTGGCCCAGATCTGATTGTTCAAGACATCCTTGTGGAAGGAAACTACATCAAAGTGAAAGTGAAAAACCAAGGCACAGGTTCTGCTGGTTATTCCTACACGAGACTTTATGGCAACGGTAGATCTAGAACAAGCTACGTTTCAAGCATTGCTCCTGGAGCAACCTACACTCATACTTTTTACAAGTCTGATTTTTACCTAGGTTCAAGCTCCTACAGCTTCACCGCAAATGCTGATTACTACCGCTATGTAACGGAAAGCAATGAGAGTAACAACTCAAGGTCCGAAACCTTAAGTTTTACCACGGCAGCTTCAAGTAAAGACCTTCAAGTCCAAGATATGTGGGTTGAAGGAAATTACATTAAGGTCAAAGTGAAAAATACAGGAACAATCTCTTCTGGTTACTCTTATACAAGACTCTACAGAAGTGGTTACTCAAAGGTTCTATACACCAGCTCCATAGGAGCAGGTTCAAGTGTCACCATTTCCTATAGTAAATCAGATTTTGGTGTAGGCACCAGTTCATACGCCTTTACAGCAACAGCTGACTACTATAGTTATGTCACTGAATCCAGTGAGTCCAACAACTCTAGAAATGAAACCCTAAGCTTTGCAGTTGCCAGTGGAGGAAGCTCTGGAAAAGATTTAATTGTTCAGGATATGTATATATCTGGGCAGTACATGTACGTTGTGATCAAAAACCAAGGCAGCTCCACTGTTACCAACAGCTACTACGTAAAGGTTTCTTGGAATGCTACTTCCAATTGGATAGCAATCCTACAATCAGCTGATGTATCAGCCGGAGCGACTAAGACCATCAGTTTTTACCGTCCTAATGTTGGAGGCATGGGAACAAGACAGTTTCAAGCAACTGCAGACAGTTCAAATGGTGTAGTTGAAAGTAATGAGACAAATAATACAAGAGATGAGGTCCTAAGCTTTCAATAGGCAAGACCTAGTTTTATCCAGTGGTCTGTAAAAACAGGCCACTTTAAAAAAGACAAAAAAAAGGGCATCACACAGATGCCCTTTTCATATGAATTTAAATAAACTTATTTTGATGCGTTAAATACAACTTCAAAACCTGCCATATCTCTAGCAGCAATTTCAGAAAGCATTTTTCTATTGAGGGTTACATTATTTTTAATAAGCCCACCCATCATTTTAGAGTAAGAACCATCAAGTAATTTTGCGCCTGCAGAAATTCTTGTGATCCATAATCTTCTCATATTTCTTTTGAGAAGCCTTCTTTGCTTATAAGCATTATGTAAGGCCCTTACAACTGTTTGAGTTGCATGACGAAACTTAGTTCTTCTATCAAAGTGATAACCCTTTGCTAGTTTTAAAATCTTGTTTCTTCTTCTTCTTGCTTTAAAGCCTCTTCTAACTCTGGCCATTATATTCTCCTCATCTTGACCTAGGGGGAAGTTTGCACTTCACTTTATTAGACCCCGGACAATTTATATTCACTATTTTGCGTAAGGCAACATTCTCATTGTTTGACGAACATCGCTTTGATGAACGTAACCAGTCTTTGAAGCGTCCTTTTTATTTTTGTGGGACTTCTTCTCTAAAATATGACGAAGATTGGCCTTTTTAATTTTAATTTTTCCAGTACCAGTAAGTGTAAATCTTTTAGCGGCACTTCTCTTTGTCTTCATCTTTGGCATTTTATAGACTCCTGTCTGCACTTTTTTCTACGATAATTTAAGCACATATGCTTATCATGGAGGGTTTCAATTATCAACGCTCACATGCAGTAATTAATTCTTTTTAGCGGGAGAAATCATGGTGATAATTCTGTTGCCCATAATCTTCGGCTCATTTTCAATCAATGCCCCAAATTCAGTAACTTGGGAGATGATACCCTTGAATTTTTCAAGGCCTTGTCTTTGATAGGCCATTTCACGTCCACGAAATTGCATAATCATTTTAATTTTGTCACCCTGCTCAATAAACTTCTTGGCCCTACCGAGCTTTACCTCAAGATCATGAATATCAATATTGGGTCTAAATTGGATTTCTTTTAACTGGGCCTGAGTTTGTTTTTTCTTGGCCTCATTGGCAGCTTTTTGCTGCTGATATTTAAACTTTCCGTAGTCAATAACTTTGACCACTGGTGGTTTTGCATTGGGGGATACTTCTACTAAATCCAAACCTTTATCATTAGCTATCTCTCTGGCACGCCCTAAATCAACTATTCCAAATTGTTCGCCATCATCACCAACTAATCTTACTTCGGGGGCCCTTATATGATCATTTATTCTTGGTCCCCGTTCTCGACCACGATTGCCGCTACCTTTTCTAACAGAAATAGTCCACCTCCTACCAGTGTATTAAAATTTGAGAGAGCATTGTTGAAATTACACGTTTCTAGCAAGGGTGACAAGCCATAAAACCCCATAATTTGGTCAATTTTTCCAGTGCTCAAACCACCACGAATGCTTCTCACAAGAGCTCTCGGGCCGGCCGTCGCCAAAGCATAGCACGACTCTGCGCGTAGAACCACTTGAACCCTTAAAAAACTCTTTTATAAAGTGAGTTAGCTCAGTCATATGTGACAAAACACCGTGAATGGGAGTTTTAGTGACAATTGATTTATCAAAATCAATCCATTCTATCCCCTGAGACTTAGCATCTTCAGGAAATCCGATAATATTGATCCCCACAAGTATCTCTTCATCATCAAAGTGAATTATCCTGTGGCCTCCACACTGCTTCAGCCTACTTTCGTTAATGTATTGAATTAGTTGATCCCAGCTCTTGTAAGGATCAGTGAGCTCAGTACTTTTAATAAACAGAAGTCTAGAGTTTGGGAGGTGGATTTTTTCTGGAGTTCCAGATTTAAAATCCATTAACAGCCCTGAATTAAACTTAGAAGTTCATTTCTAGTCTGGGCATTTTTTAGAAAAATGCCCTTTAAGCTAGAGGTCACCATAACTGAGTTTTGCTTTTCAACACCACGACAGGTCATGCAAAAGTGCTTACTTTCGATAATACAGCCTGCTCCCTCAGCATCGAGATGATCCATTATGGCAGTGGAAACTTGGTTGCAGATTCGCTCTTGAATTTGAAGTCTTCTAGCGTAGAGCTCTACAATTCTTGCTAGTTTTGAAATACCCACAACCCTAGATTTAGGAATATAGGCCACATGGGCCTTGCCTACAAAAGGAAGGAAGTGATGCTCACAGGTGGAGTAAAACTCGATATCTTTTAAGAGAATAATTTGGCCATGAGGAATGACATTGTCTTCTTCAAAAAAAGTCAGAATATCTTCTACTTTTTGGTTATATCCCCCAAAAAGTCTATCCCAAGACTTTATCATTCTTCTCGGAGTGTCCTTTAAACCCTCTCTTTCCGGGTTTTCACCAAGATATTTAATGATTTCGCCTATTGCTTCTTCTACTTTTTTACTGTCTCCAGCAAATCCAGTACTACTCATATTGTCACCTAAATTTATGTGTGAAGTGTGTTGATATTAATAGTTAGCCTTTCAGTCAAATCTTGTAAGTAAACATTGATCACTTTATCAAGCTCTGAAGGCCTGGGAATATAATATGTTCCCGGCTTATCTTTATATTGTTTAATAACATGAAGGTTTTCAAAGAATTTAAATGCATTTTTCATGAGAAAGATGGAGTAGGATTCTTGATACCGAATGATTCTTCCATGATTTTTTTCCAGTTGAAAAATTTCTTTGGTAGAACTTTGGTATTGATCCCTTTTAAATCCCTCATCTCCATATTTTTTATAGAGGTGTTTTACTGTAAGGGCCCCAATATAATAGGCCTCAAAAATGTAAATGCACGACCTTGAAAAGACATTTATATTTGATACTAATTTAAACATCTCCTCTTTTGAAAAAGTCATGCAGTCATCAAGAGTCTCTGAAGACTTTCCTGTGTAGTGAGAAACAATTCCTAGTCCCAATACATTCATTCGCTTTATTGTAGGCAAGTAAAACTCATATTTTAATCTCTTTCTTTGATCTAAAAAGAGTTTTCCAATATCAGAGCCCGACTTAGCACTACCTGTAAAAACTTTTATCCATGCTGAGTTGATAAAAAATGGCACTAAAAAATGGTGCAAGATAGTATTTTTTGAATATAAAAGATCCACTCTATTTTGCTCATTAATGACATAATAGGTTTGCTCTAATCTTTCATTGGGTATTACTTCAATTTTCTTACTGGAAATTAGAAGCTCTAACGCTCTTTTTAGACTCTTTTCACCTGTCCCAGCTTTCAGCGAATTTGTAATGGGAACTTCAAATGTTTGGCAGTAATCAATAATTTTACCACCCTTAACCATGATATCTTCTAGCGTCATGGCCCCACTGGGTTCATCAAGTAATACCATTGCCAGAACTGCCGTTGGTGTCACAAGCATTCCTCGCCCCACCATACGATAACAATCAAAGGCAACTTCTCTTGTGGCGTCTTTTACATCTACCTCATCACCGGGAACAGAAATAGGCTGCCCAAGATTAATGTGGATAGATCCAAGTTTTCGGTCCATCACTTTATAAAGTTTAAAAAGCTCACTGGTTTTTTCTTTGCTCTTCTTGCCACCATCAATCTCCCTGGCGTGAGATTTTTCCTCAGGTAGCATTTCATGAACAATACTAACTGGGATAAAAAGTAGTGGCTTTTTTTCTTTTAGCTTTCTGTGAGTTGAAAGAATCATTTGAAACATGCCAAAACGAGGTGGCATCAACTTCCCATGACGAGAGCGCCCCCCTTCGAAGAAAAATTCAATGGGTGTCCCCTTACTAAGAAGATAGGAGATATAGGCTTCAAGCGTAATTTTGTACAAGATATCAGAGTTAAAACTTCTCCGAATAAAAAATGCCCCAGCACTTCTAAAAATTTTCCCCACAGGAAAAAAGTTAAGATTGATGCCTGCAGTAATGTGGATGGGAAGCCTGTAATCTGTTCCCGCCAGCTTATAGCTTATGGCCAAGTAATCTGCGTGACTTTGATGATTGGGTACAAAAATAAGACAATTATTTTTGTAAAGCTCATTGAGATCCATGTTATCTGGAACTTGCAGCGCAACCTCATCATAAAGGCGCATAAGAGTGTTATCTAAGAAATTTTTAAACCGGTTTATTGATTTAAAGCTAAAATCAGATTTGATCTCATTAAGAATTTTTAAGGCCTTTTTCTTATCCTGTGCCCTACCTTTGATCCGCTCGTTTAAGCGGTCATAGGAGAGCACATATTCGACCATTTCATTTGTCTTGCCCACTATTTTAATTTTTATCTCACACCATGGGGACGTGACTCGGCCATACCTGAAGGAGTCATTTCCATGAATCTAGCATTTTCATAAATCTGAGCCACAGTTAGGGCATTGAGGTAAGTCATTCCCGATCTCACACCACCGGTGATTTCTGTAATGATATTTTCAACAGGTCCTTTACAAGCAATGAGAGTTGCCTCTCCCTCTGCTGCCATTCCCTTGGGAAGCTCACCTCTCCAAGATACCTGAGCATCTTTTGAGGCCATTCCTCTATATCTTTTCTTCCCACCTTTAACTTCTCCGGGAGTTTCAAGAGTCCCAGAAAGCATACTTCCTAGCATTACACTTTGTGCTCCGGCAGCTAAGGCCTTGGTGATATCACCACTTGTTCGGTGTCCTCCATCAGAAATAATCGGTACACCATATTTTTTTGCCTCACCATAAGCAAGTGCAATAGAAGTCAGTTGAGGAACTCCACAGCCAGTAATAATTCTAGTTGTACACATAGAACCACCACCGATTCCCACTTTAATAGCATCAGCGCCGTGATCAACAAGTCTTCTCAGCCCGTCTCCACCAGCAACATTTCCTGCAATGACATCTATACTTGGAAATTGTTTTTTTACATAATCGAGAACTTCAAACATCATCACTGAATCACCATGGGCAATATCAATGGTAAGAATATTGACACCAGCATCAACTAGAGCATGAGCTCTTTCTTTGCCTTCTTCTTTAACACCAATAGAGGCTGCAATGGGTGCTTTTAACCCTTCAGAATCTTGCGTGCCTCTGATCAGTTTTACTTGAGCCACTTGTTCTTGGGTGGTCATGAAACGGTGTAAAATTCCTTGTCCGCCAAGTCTTGCCATGGCCAAACACATATCTGATTCAGAGATAGTATCCATATTTGAGGAGATAACGGGAATATCAAAACGGTAATTTCTTGTGAGCTGACTTGAAAGATCAGGGCTTCTTCTGGAGTTAATTTCCGAATGTTGGGGGACCATTAAAACATCATCAAAAGTCAGACCTCTAGGTCTCTCAGTAATCTCAGTTGCACCAAAAATTAAGTTCATGTTTGTTCCTCGCTAGTTTTGTACCTGGTTTTGTACCTGGAATGGCTTAAAAAAGAAAGTCTGGCGGTGACAAATGCGCCTTGGCAGCCCTATGCGCTTGGCCGTACAATTTTTGCTATGAGACTGACCATGATAATTTTATGTTTCGCGATTTTCTCTGCAAATGCTGCATTCTATAAGAAAAAAGAGAAAATTATCCCCGATACCAATGTTGGCTGTGGGGCTGGGCAATATGTAATGAAGGACTCAACTGTCTTCTCACTCACATGCCGCTATTCAACCAATCACATCATTTCCACTCAACTCTTTGGCATTAGCTCAGGAACGTCGGGCTGTAGAAAACATCAAATCGTCAAAAAAGACAGAAAAGCACTGTATTTTGCCGAAAGAAATTGGGAATTTCTTCAATTTGAAATGAGTATGGGCCAGGGGGAGTATCTAAGAGAGCTGGCCCGACTCCTAAAAACAGATTATCGCAAGCTTGCCGAATACGCGCAAAGTCATTTCTTAAGCACTAAAGACCACATTCAACTCATTGCGCATTTTCCACATAACAAATGAAGCTGCAAGCCAAAGACTTGCGTGACAGCAATTGAAACAATAATCAAAGATTTGTAACAATAATTGACATTCGTCATTTGACATACCCCGTCCCAGTTAATATTTTAGCCGCACAATATCATCTATAGGAGAATAAGCATGAAAATGTTTTTTTTACTATGCTCAGCGTCATTAATCATGGTTAGCTCAGCATTTTCAGATACCCCTCTACTCAAGCCACCAGGCAAAGTCAGCTGCCATGACGGAGCAAGTGGAACTAAAGATTTAAATTATTGTTTATATGTAACTCAAAATATTTCTGCCTCTAAGCTTAAGAGTAAACTCAGTACAGTCATGTTCTCAGGAGGCACCTTTGCCACTGTTAATATTGATGATGTTTTACACGCAGATGGACAGGAGCTAACTTTTTGGCTTGAGAAAAAAGAAGACCGAACCAGACTTATCTCACTAATCCCACTTCTCGATACATTTAAAAAATTCTCATCCAATGATTTAGTCAAAATTGTCATTGATGTATACAGACTAACAGAAAGTGCCGTTTCTGATATCCAGGCCTCACCTTCCAATGCCCTTGGAACTGCAGCAGCTATTTTTACGGGGGCCAAAAACCCGGACCTTCTCTCAGTCTTAAGCCCAGAGCTCAATTTAGGTACCGACTTTCTCTCTTCAATTTTATTTCATCAAAAGACAAAGGGTGAGGTTGTACAAATTGATCAATTGATACTTTTAATTCCAAATGGTGACAGCATTAATTTTTCAAGAGTCACAAATAACTATGTCGAAACTAGCTCCACAGGCTCCGCAACTGAAGAAGTGGGAATCTCTCTAAATGGGACTGTCCAAATATCAGAGGCCTCTGAAAATCTATTAAAAATTGATTCATACAGTATGAATTATGGGGTTTTAGGAGAGGTCATTGAAGATAGAGTAACAAAGCTATCTTTCAGTAGAGAAGAGCTTTATTTAGCAAAAGGTGTATCGACTCTTTTATTTTCAGCTAAAAATACATTTACAAGTAAATCAAAGAGCTTTGGCTTTTCTATGATAGGAAAAAGCAAGGAGAAGTACTTCAATAAATTGATGATTTCTTTAACTGCAGAGCCTGTTAGCTTTGACAAATTCATCGAAGAATCAGAAAAGATGGCCGAAATTAAAGAGCATGGAAAACTTCCAGAGAGTGCAGTAGCTGAGCTTTCTGAAAATAAATTCTCACTCAATCAGGCCTTAGGAAATATCAAGCCCTATGTTTTTAAAACAATGACGGGAGATTTAAAATTAGGTTTCACTGTTGATTCAGCATTTGCCACTAAGAAAAATATTACAAAAGATGTTGAGATAGAAGTAAAAGGTGGCGGCATGAAACTTGAGACCATTTTAGAGCTTCAAAACTTGATGACAACAGGGTTGGAATTTAAAGGAATTCAAAATAAGTACTTCGCCAAGAGTTACTTTGAAATTGAGGTTACTCTTAAAAAATTCTCTCCTCACAAAAAATCAAAAACTGAAGAAGTGACTCATACACTATACTTTAATCCAACAAATATGAAATTTATGGACATCGATTAATGAGGGCATCTATTGTTCTAATTTTACTTATGACTAAGGGGCTCTACGCAGCTCCTTTGCCACTTCCTAGCTCAATTTTAAGTATAGACACAATGATTAAAACCTTCAGGACTGTTCTAGAAGATAAGGCCCGTAAACTTTCTGAAAACTACATCCAAACAGGAAGTGAGGATTTTTTGACCTTTACTTCCACGGAATCCGTCTGGTGTAAAGATAGAACCTACCAAGCTGGTGAAACACTCGCCCAACTAAGAAGAGTTAATAGTAAAATCCCAAAGGGAATAAGAGAGGTCGTCTTTTACTATGGATGTGGAGGAAAGCTAACTTATACAGAAACAATCATTACCCACGGTAAAGACTTAAAATACAATACAAGGGCCAATTTTATCAAGGCCAAAAGAAGCTTCCCTCTTACGGATAAAGAAAATCTAAAAATTTATTCTCTCAAAGATCACAACTCTGTTGAGTTATTTTCCATGGTCGGTAGAAAGGATGACAAAAAAAATACCTTTTACAAATTTTCGATCAAATCAGAGCAGTTTCTCACAATTAATTCCTTTGATCATGCGGCCCTGACACAGGTAAGCTTTGTATTCCACCCCTACAGCGTTTCCTACGAAGGTAATTCAATCAGCAGGCAGTGGGGAAACTGGGGCCTTAAGGCCAATATTTTTAAGTCTCCAAAAGGCAGAATCGACTATATTGGCTACAACTCTCCGGAGCTGTCGCAAAATTCATTTAATCAGGTTTTGAATACCTATATTATTGAGAAAACCATAAAGAAAGTTGAAGATTTTGTAGAAAATCATATTTCAGATTTTCCAAGCACACAGTCATCAGCGCCCGTGGATCAAAATGGTCGATTTCTTCAAGAATTAAAACTTATGTATACCCTACTTTTAAGTGGGGAAAATCTGATAGAAGTTAAAAATATGGTACTTGGATATATTGAGGCCATTGAAACGAAGAAGCTGGAATACACTGATAATCGTGAGCACTAATGAAAATAGTTGTAATATGTCTACTCATTCTATCGTATTCAGCGCCATCATTAAGTGATGAATATTTCCCATCACAAATATTTTCAGTTGACTCCCTTGCTCACGACTTATTCACAAATTTTCCACAATATCTTGCTCAATATAAGGCCGATTCGATTATCCGCTATAAAGGTAATCTATGTCGGGAGTATGACCGGTACGGCAGGGTCTTCACACTTTGTATTAAGCGAGTAATCAAAGACAAAAACACAATTTGGGAATACATCTCCATATCGGGAGATGGAAATCATGTAAAAATCGTCTTGAAAAGATCCAAGTCTGGAATCAAGGCCAGTAAAGACTCTGATTTATTTGATTTTAAACTCGGAAAACCCAGTGAGTATGATTATTATGAGCTGAGGATTTTTGATAATTTCCTGATAGTGCGAACAAAGAAATATGCAAGTGGAGTTGTAGGTACAGTTGAGTATCCATCAGAAAATGTGATCGTCAAGGTTCGCGATGCACACTTTGATAGTGGATCACAACCTTACCGCGTAAGAACTCTAAGTCTCAATTGCCCAAATTGTGATGGCCTTGAAGATCTCACTATTTTATCTAGAAAAATGACTAGTGAGTATTACTCATTTCAATTCTTTTATGATGCAAAACAAGTGACCCCTGATCAGTTTTATATTAACCAGGGAATGTTTATTCAAAGTCCTATGCAAAAAGGTGGCTCTTCTATTATAGAGCTTCTCAAAAGCACCTACGGCTTCCCTTATATATAGACCATATTAGAAAAATAGAAAGTGGAAAAAATCTAATTGGGAGTCAAGCTCTGCTTCAGATTTTTCATATCTATTTTTCAGATAGATTTCAACCCTTTCTAGTAAATTTTGTACGGAGAAGTCCAAATCTACACCATAATTATTATCGGCAAAACGAATAATATATTGTCTTCTAATCCTCTCTTTTTCATCTGCCTCTGCCTCGGACTCTAATTCATCAGTTTTAATTTCCTCGGACTTTAAATCACTTCTAGAAAGTAATAACTGTAGTTTTGTGTTAATTTTAATTTCCTCGGCCATTATCGCCATCAAAGCAAATTTCACATCTTCTTCAAAATCTTTAAACTCTGGGTTATTAATCTGCTCCTCAGAACCGCCGTCGATTTCTTGAACTCTTTCCATGAATTCCTCAACTGTTACACTAGAATTAAATTCAAGAAAGTTTTCACCCATGCCCACTTTTGTAGCAGCAGCTCTCAGCCTATCAGGAAAAGGTAGTAATACCATGGGAACTATTTCGTCAATTGACGTTGGTTCAATTTCTATTGCCAGGGGTGGAAGTTCACCTGCAGCCTCAGGGCCTTCTGTAACAACTATTTCTGGTGGTAAGCTTGCTTCATCTATTAAGGCTACATCAGGAACAACAACCTCGGCGCTGCTGATTTCACCACCTGCTTCTTTTTTCTTTTTACGAGCTTTTTTTCTTTGCTCTCTTACGAGTCTTCTTTTTTCTCTTGGGCTTAACTGCACTTCTTCTACAGCTAACTCAGGGGTAGGACTCGTAGCAGTGGGAACAGCAGTACTAACAGCAGCTGCCTCTTCCTCCGTGCTTTCTTCTTTTTCACTTTCTCTATCGAGAGGTGATCCAAATTCACGTTCATGATCTTTAACGGAATATTCACCAGAGTTCATTCCACCTTGTTTTTCTTCAGAAGTATTTTCTTCTAGTAAATCTCTAACTTCGATCGCTCGCTCCAATATAGTTTTAGCAAAGTCATTTTCACTATCTGCAACGAGATATAAATCAGAGCCTTTAATTTTGTAAGAAACATCGTGCTCATCTGCTGCCTGCTCCATTCTTTCGTAATTAAATTGGTATGGAGCCAGGTTGTCGAGAGTACCTTTAAAGGTATCTGGAATATAAAGTCCCCATTTGAATATTCTAAAAATCCAGTCAAAATAGGATTTATCTTTACTGTATTCAGTTAAATGAGGTGCAAGACTCACACTATGAGAGATTTCTTTTGTTTTGTAATCAAATCCTTTAGGGTTAATACCTTCAGTGAACCTTTCGAGCATATATGATTTGATCTTTGCTTTGAAGATAGGCTCATCCATAAAGCTTGGCGCAAAATCACGCTGCCAATTGTTCATAGAAGTAAAATAGAATCTTTCTGATAAAACGACCATGGCACTAAGCTGTTCAGCGATTAGCCCGACTTGGTCAACAGCTGGATCTAGCTCTTCTAAATTATCCTCATTGATGAAATTAAACCGAGGGAGCCCCAATTCATCAAGTAGTACCATTTGATTTTCTGCAAAATAGCTTTGGGCCAGTTCGTGGTCACACTTTACAATGGACTGACCTTTTTCTGCTAAAACTCTCGCCCTTACTTTAGAAAAGCGAATAAACTCATTACCACTCCCCCCACTAACCAAACAAAACTGATCAGGGGTTTTTACTAGATTGGTAAGAAAATCAAATATTTTCTCTACTGCAGGCCTATAATTCTCATAAATAGGTCCATATTTTTCATCGGCCTTCATTTTATCAAGAGTGGCCTGAAAGTCCTCAGTACTCATGCCAACAAGGTACTTATCTTCTTTACCCATAAACTCGTAGAGCTTATTTCTCCAATCATCATAAATAGACTTCATCTTATGATAGACGGTCATGGAATTTATATAGTTAAGCCACCACCATGGAAGAGATCTTTTTCTTCCCAGTCGTTGGTAGCGAAGTAGGTATCTTGAATTAAAAGTGAGAATCAAGTCGTCCACAACTTCAAGTGATGTTACACCCTTGTCAAAACGATCACACATAGTTGATCTCATCATTACATCTTGATCTGTACAAAATTTAAATTTCTTTATTTCAAAACCTTGTTCTTCTAAGTTTCTATCGAGCTTAAGTGGCCTTACCTCGCCGACTTTAGGCGTAATTGCATTAGCATAACCAAACCTTAGAGCCTCGACGTCATAACTTCCGGGAATTTCTAATTCTTCTGCACTAGAGCTGCTATACTCCATCACAGTAGAAGACTCAACACTAATACCATTAGTCTTTTCCTTGGGGTAAAAATTGTCTTTATCTGTCGAGCCTGCGAAATTATGTCTAAGACCAAAATTGTGTCCCATCTCATGGACAAGTGTGGCGAGGGCCATTTCAGGAACTAATTTTTCAGCGCAAGTTTCAAGAAGTGTCACTCTATTTGAAAGTCTCGTTCTATTTGATTTTTTAGCACTTTTAATCGCCCTTCCCAGCTCATCACAATTTCCCTTCACTTTTTCAATGAAGCTTTTTTGTGAAATAGCAAAATTGCAACTGCCACTTTTTTTCTCACTTTCTACCGAGTAATCAAAGGCAGGTCTCCCTCTTAATCTTTGTTGTTTTTTGCCCCTCTCTTTAGTAATGATTTTAAATTGGTTATTTGTAAGAAACTCTCCACTTGATCTACTTTCATATTGCTTTGGTGTGAGGTCTCCATTCGGGACCAAATAGGTGGTCATGTGATAAGGACTTCCAATAACCTGGTGAGAATTGCTATAATCAACAAGGCTACTTGTATTGGTATTGAAGTTATTTACTAGCTGGCCTGTTGGAGTTACCATACTTTTCTGGTCTCCTAGGTTGTGCAACTCTGAGAGGATATAATCTTGTAATGTTCCAATTAAAATTTGCTTCATAGGCCCTGCATAGAGATTGGATGTAGCCGATATAATTTCACCAGAGAGATGGTCTGTTAAACTTGGGCCATAACCTAGAAGCCAAGCTTCTTGAACATCAGAATCAACTATATTAATGACATTGTATCTGACGTCCCCTAGTGCCACATCATGGTCTTCGTCTACTTCAACACGAATTCCAGTTTTAGCATCTATAAAAGCCTGGTCCCATGCACGAATTGACTTAATGGCGACATCTCTCAGTTTTCCCTTAGGTGAGTTTTTGGAAAAGTGATAAATAATTTTTCCATTATCTGGCATAAAACGGCTTAAATACCTATTGCCATCAAAATTTTCTTTGTAGACCATGTGATGATCTTGAATGACATCTGGACTTGTTACAAAAAATCCATATTTTTTTAGATCTTCTTCAAAATAGATCCGCGGAGCTTTTTGGGGATGGGCCTTCTTTAGCGAGACCTTAAACACGGCTTTGTCTTTCTCGGATTTAATATTAAAAGAAATATAATCCGGACTTAGCTCGAGACTCGTTATTTGATTACTATCTAAAGATATCCCTCGATCTCTTTGAGTGTAATGTAATTGAGATTGATCTTCCTCTTCACCTTCTAAAAAATAAGCAACAATTTTATCAAAATTTATTTTCATAAAATGAAATGATTTCCAAGCATTCTCACTACTACCGCTTTGAAAAACCACTCGTTCGCCATCTATGGTTTTATATTTCAGCCTATCAACAGGTAGATAGATCAAAACGTCAGCATCTAGTCCTTCCACTTTAATCTTGTTATCTTTATTTAAACTTACTATGGAAATCCCATCTTTTACTGGATTTATCTTTACACGAGAAATGTCCTTAAAACTAAAGTCATAGCTTAAGTGGGCACCTGTTGATGCCTTTTCTTTACCGCTGGTCTCAACAACTGTGACACTTAAAAACCAGTCGTTTTGGTAATTTAATACAGTTTTGGGATAAACATCTAAACTATAAAGGTTATTAAATTCTATTTGAGAATTTGATGAAAATTTAATATGTGATGCTCCATCAAGGCCTGGTACAGAAAACTCTTTTTTCTTGTGTGTATCCTCTCCACTTTCATTTTGTACGTGATCAATCCTGAAGAATTCGACGGGATAATAGACAAGAGGCACTAAAAATCCTGACTTGTAAATTCTTGCAAATCCCAGTTCCTGAATTGATAATTCATCACGTTTGCAATATTTAAAAACTTCGAGCTTCCCTTTATTAATTAAAGTGACAATTTGATAAGTAGTATGTGGTTTTCCTCGAAAATTAAATCCATTTAATAAAGGATGTGATTTTTTTAATTTAACGATAGGGTGATTTTTAATGCCTAATTCAGGATCTATTTCTACTACCTCTGCTTTTGAGATTTTAGTAATTCCTTCAATTTCACCAGTTTCAACTTCAAAAGTATGTCCTTGATAAGCCGACAGCTCAGTGAGGTTTTCACCACCACCTTGGACAAACTCTTCAGCTCTTTTTTGAGTACAAGAAGATGAAATCACAACGCAAACAAATAGGGCCGCTTTTATAAAAAACGGTAAAAATAGTTTTATATTCATGGCACAATTTTACTAAATTTCTGAGTAATCAACTGACTAGAACGCCCACCGAGTAAGATTGACAGCCCTTATGAGCCGTTTTGCAAAAAAAAAGTGTCGATCTTTTATACACCTAAAATAATTTGAGAATTATTTTCAAACTTCGTGTAAAAAAGCTGTGTTTCAAAGCAGCTATAACTGTTTAAGTTACTTGGTTTTTTAATGAAGAATTAAGGTTTAAAGCCTCCCCTAAATTCAGCAAACATGTTAAATTTTTATTAATAAACAGGATGTTAATACTCGCATGGTCAAGGTTTTCAAGTAAAGACCTTGACCACGCGAGTACACAACTAGTGGGGGAAAATCATGGTTGATATCTTACCCAATATTGCGGGAAAAAAAGTCTATAAAATGATCGGCAAACGCTCAGGTGAAACTCACTTTGATGCAATTGTCATCGGCTCAGGAATGGGAGGGATGTGCTGTGCCACTGCCCTTGCCAAGTATGGAAAGAAGGTTTTAGTTCTAGAACAACACTACCTTCCAGGTGGCTACACCCATATGTTTACAAGAAAAGGCTACAGCTGGGATGTAGGAGTTCACGCCATTG
>JABIHA010000029.1 GCA_018649885.1 Bacteriovoracaceae bacterium | reverse complement strand
TGGGTCCGGATAATTTGCTACAATTTAATTAGGAAAATAATTGGTTTAACATCAAACTACTTTAATGACTATTGCCCTAGAAAAAGAAGTTTTAAAACAGCGATGAGTCTATACTCAAATGTTGTACTTGGAATGGGAGAAAAGGCTCTTCTAGATGTCATCCTTCTCCTAAAAACTGAAATATTAAATGCAAAATATCGAAGAGAACCTAGGGCGGTGAAAAAAAGAAATAATCGATATTGTTTACTAACAACGGACCGGAAAAATGCAAAAAAACAAGAATGGGGATATTCTCGAAGAAGTGGCCACCAGGGCCTTTTAAAGGGCAAGGTGGCCTAGATGAAGGTTCTTAAGTTAGCAGCATTCTCTCATGGTACCTTTTCTTTTTCTCTTCCTTTTTCTCATTTTTCTCGTAAATAAAATTTATCGAAATATTTTTTCTGCATATTGATTAGTAATTCAACAAGCGAGAAATATACGGTCATACTCCTAAGTCAATCTGCATGCAGCACTATTAAGTTTCATCGATTTAGAGAGCTATGCCATTTAGAGAAAAAATCTAAGAGATGGAGCAAATCTTGCGGTAACGTTAGTTGAAAACAATAAATATAGGTATGACTATTTCTTTGTTATTTTTTATTGGGGGAAAAATGAAAACATGTTTCTTAAGTTTATTTATTTCCACATTAACTATAGGCCCATTGTATTCACAGCAATCGCTACAAGTTTCTAGTGTGAAGGGAAAAACTAGAGTTTACAAAGAACAGAGAGGTTATAAAGAAATAAGTAGTCAAGAAACTGTTCTGAAAATTGGTAAGAAAGAATATATTGTCCATTGCTACCCCTTTACTGAAGGTACATTTGCGGAAATAATAGCTCCTGATGAAGCATATGAAAATGACGAACATCTTAGATACTCTGGCCTGATTTTAAAATTTGAAGGGACTTCATGTAACAACTTTAGGGACTTTGTCGATGATGTGCTTCTAAGTCATGCACTGACCGGTACTTTGGGCAGGATTGATAACAGACTACAGGGTAGCTTATCAGCATCTATTAATGATAGCTTTGAGATAGTTAAAGATGGTTCAGAAGACGGTTCACCAATTATTACCATTACTAGTACCGCTACGTCAGTTGATGAATAGCAAAAACGTATCCATGAACAAAATAGGCAAAATAGGTAGTACAAATTAAAACCTTTTTTATACAAAAACTCGGGTGCCAGCATACTTGTCAGTAAGCAATCAATGCCATGCTTACTGACAAGTATGTTGGCCGGATTCCATTTTCTTAGCTTGGCACCTATTTTCTTAATTCTAATAAAACAACTTTTGAATTATTCTCATCCTTAGCAGTGTAAGCACAACAAGATTAGGTTTCTATTACCCAACTTTACTTTCATAATATGCGACAAAACCGGAATTTACCTTCTCCAGAAAAAGAGCAATGAGATGACAGATAAGTATAATAATTAATGAAAAAATAATTATTATAAAAATAGGAATGCAGTGCCGGCCCACCTTTTACTTTATTCTACTACAGTCCTTCGCAGGAAAGTATCTTGCTGAAGCGCTAAAGTAGGTATGGGTTTTGACAATGATTTTCGCAGTGACTATGGTTACCGTAAAATTTATGTGCTCAAACTAGGCAGCGGAGTCATTGCAAGACCATAAGCCGGTCTTTCGCAGTAAAATTATATTTTTGATTGCAAGCAGGTCAGAGTAGGGGGCAATCCACTCGTGGGGCCCTTTTTTTTCGGCGAATTGAGGCACTACTTTAGACTTAGGCATCTTTTTGGCAATTTAACATACAATTATCCCCTAAGCACTTGTAGCTATTTGATTAGAAGGTAAATTTCAGAAGAAATTTAAGTTTTAGGGGCGCCTGGCTTAAGGATATCCATATATTCTCATGGCATCACTGCCAAACATCTCAATGACTGTTGGGTGAAGGTAAAATTAGCGCCACAACTTCCCTACACCTCAAGCTAAAATGCCCCCTGAATTATCGACAACCTTAACGGTTCTCCATTTATGGGCCTACGGCCCTTTAAAAAGCATGGAATTACTCCATGCTAATATTAAATATGATTATTCTAAAGATGGTGATCAAATTTATGCAGACGAACGTACTAGTAATCTTGGTCCACTACATTATGCTTTTGAAAGATGTGACCTAGCAAGTATAAAATGGCTTCACTCCAAAGGAAGGTCTTTTAATAGCTACGTGAAGGGATTTGGAAAACGAAAACCTTTAGAAGTTGCCAGCTATCAAAGATGTCACGAAATTGCAGAGTTTATAGAATCAATCTAGATACTTTGCTGAAGCGTAGATTCTGAATAAATGCTTCATTTTTCAAAAAGTGCCCGACTCGGGTGCCATGCTAAATTACACTAGCACTCAAGATATTAAATGATTCATCTTTGCAAACACTCAAAATAAATCAACTGAAAATTTTCAAAATGCTTTTATCTAATTATAAAATCCGCTAAATACATGGCTTAGAAACATTCTAAGCCTTCATTTTCTGAGGTTCTTTACAAGGTGGTATATTCTATGAAGTTCATTATTTTATTAGTAGGTTTATTTTCAGGGTTCGTACATGCGAAATGTGATGTCGAAAAAAAGATAACTTGTCTAGAAATCCCCTCAAATAGCAAAAAGAGCTTTGTTAATATTGAGGAGAATATAGAGCATTTAGTGGGAGATATAGAAGATCCCGGAACGCTTGGTCCAATTACTGATCCATGCAATTATGGCGATGAATATCACGACTTGGAATGTGAATCTCCAGGTTACAAATACCAAGTTTGGTTTCCATTTATCAAAAAAACTATTGTAAAAAAACTGTGCTCCGATGGAAGTAACCCCATTGAAGTTCAAAGAGAAGAGTTAGAATCTGTTATCTACACCTTTACCAAACAAACCGTACAAGTAGATTTCTTTCAGGCCAAATTAATCAATGCAAATGATGGTCTAACAGAAGCTTATATAGATGTAGATCGAATAATGGATAGTGGGAAATATAATGCTACATTTATTTATAATCTCAAAAAACGTCTTAATTCAGATCTGTGTGATGAAAATGCGCAACTTGAACTTAAAAAACCGGCCGGTTATCCATATAATTATTGATTGGGAAAAACTCGGGTGCCAACTCGGGTGCCAACATATTTATCAATTCCATTGCGGCAGTTGTTTGAAGGTACGCGTGTACCTTTTTCTTAAGGCCGATATAACATACCTCTTTGAAGAGCATAGGTTTTAGAAAAAGGTAATTTTGTTTGATTATTAAATTTGGCACGTAAAAGAGTGAGGGCATCTTTTAAGTTTGAATTACTAAAATTAGCTCCTCTTAAATCAGCTTCTGCTAGTCTAGCTCCTCTTAACTTAGTTCTACTCATATTGGCATTACGTAAATCGACTTTATATAGCTGGGAGCCTTCGAAGTTAGAGCGAGAAAAGTTCGCCAAGCGCATATTACCTTCACCAATATAAGCATCTTTTAAATTACACCGAGTACAAATAGTTCGGTAGAAGTTCATACCTGTCATTGAAGTGCGTTCAAAATTAATTCTTTGTAATTTACCAAAACTCATGATTGCATCTTGCATTCCGGCACTATTCATCTGTAAGTCATTTGCTCTAAGAGATTTAAAATTTGTCCTCTTCATCTTTGCCCTAGCAAAATTCGCCCCCCGAACTTTTGCATTTTGGAAGTTTGCTCCTTCCAATCTTGTCATATTAAAATCACAATCTTCTACGTTGGCATTGGAAAAATTTACGTTCTCCATATGAACCAATTTAAAGAGGGAGCCATGTAAATCGGCGCCCATTAAGTTAGCATTTCGAAAATTAGTTTTTTCAAGGTCCGATTCAAATAATTTTGCAGTTGCTAGATTGGCACCTGCAAACCAAACTCTTGCCACGTTGCTGTCATCATTGGTGTAAATCGCTGTCACAACTCGTCTATCACGTATTTCTGAAAAGACAGCTCCAATTAAATTTGCATGTAAGAATTTTGCCCCGCCAATATTACTGCGAACAAAGCTTTTGCGAATTAATTTGGCCCCAACGAAATTGGCATTTCGCAAATGAGCGCCACTTAAATGCCAGTAATTATCAGTGAAATCTCCGCATTCTCCATGACCGCCCAGACGTTGGATCCACCCATCATTATATCCGCGGCTACTACCCTCCCCATCGAGGTCATAACACCCACTACGCCCCGGGCTGAATCTAAAGCCATCATCTGTGGCATATGTGTTAAAACTTGAAATAACGAGTATCGTTAAAAATAGTTGCTTCATAATAGTTGCTCCAAATTTATACTATTCAAATTCTTAAAATCACCGTCACGTCTACTGTATTAAAGATACCTCTTTATGGATATGTATTACGACACGGTGATTGCTGAGTTAGATCAAGGAAAAAGGTGCGTGATATTTTTTACATCACACACTTCATGCACCTTTCCAAACAAAACTGAAACCGTAAACTGAACTGTGCACTGTTAACCGCTAACACGCTAACAGTTAACCGCTAACACGCTAACAGTTAACCGCGCACCGCATACGGAGAAGTGTATTGCAGTCATGATTGAACCATGTTTTGGAACCATGATTTTGGAACGATGATTTATTCTTATATCTCATTATTAATCAATGAATCTGACAGTAAAAGTTTTAAGACTTTGGTGTTAAATTATAATTCCTGATACTCAGCAGGTGAAGCAAGGAGTTCAAAATAATAACCAATTTTATGAGGAGTGTTTTATGAAAAAATTATTTATGGTCTTATCTATTTTTACTTCATTTAGTATGTTCGCAAATGATAATATTCAGATTACCGAACTAACATTTGAAACACCTTTACCTACTGGGCTAGAGTCAACAGGAGCGTCCCCAATTGATGGTAGCCCACTATTTAAACATATTGCAACTGCAGATAAAAATACGCATATGTTATTATCTGTTGCTGTAATTGGTAACGCTAAAAAAGTCGACAATATTTTCAAATCAGGCGGAAGAGTTGCCGTTAATTGCTCTGATCGTCCTGCTCCTTTTGGGGACGTCGACACAAGTAGGTGTGGATTTACCGCAACAGCAGATTTTGGTTGGTATGCAGACATAGATTTTGGTGTGAAAATAAAAGGGTATATAAAAGAGCAAGCACTTAAAAATTATACATCTACTTTTACTAACGGAAATATTTCATACTACTAGAAGTCTGGTACCGCCTCGCTTTTTACGATCCACATAGTCGTAGAAATCGAGCAGGTGCAAGTGGCACAGATTCATTGTCGTGAGATACAGGATATGTAAAAACCATTCCAATATGTATTGAAATCATATCTCCCCTGATCATCACTTTCAAAGTAATACCCTTTCATGTGGGGAGAAGTATCTTCTATCTCTAGAACACTCCCATCACTTCTATGAATCCTCGCAGGGCCGCGTTTTCCATTAAATCTGCATATTTGAATATGATGATCTTTTTTAATCATCACTCCTAAAGGATCGCCCTTGTCTTCGATGTTAAAAGCATCCTTATTATAATTTACACTAAGGAAATCAAAACCTTTTTCCCGATATATTGTCTTCGGTTGAGAATTGAATGTTAAACCAACAGAGGCAGTGTCATGACTTTTAACTTCTTCATTTGCATGGGCGATAAGAACGCCATCTCTGGTTACATTGCATTCAACATTTAGGCCATACAGATTTTCTGAAAAACTTGGAAGCGAAAAGATAAGTAAAAATAGAAAAATAAACAACTTAAGATCCCTTGGGTTTGTTAGTAATAAAATAGCAAATTTGAGCTTTAAAAATTGTCCAGTGAATAGGTTAAATAAATTATAACTGCTACTCATCACAATGTTAGGAGAGAAATTGTTAATGATGGAGAAGAAGGTGATCATGTGCCTTTCCAACCAAAACTGAAACTGAACCGTACACTGTTAACCGCTAACATGTTAACAGTTAACCGCGCACCGCTTACTCCATTGATAGATATCTTTTTAAACCATTTGGCACTAAAGAAATTGAGAAAATTTTAACTTCAGTATAATCTGTAAATAAAAATACCAGGTAAACGGCGGAGTAACTTTAATCTTTCCGCCGTGTACCTGGCCCTTTTATATCTTCTCTTTTTTTTTAAATCTTGTTAATACGCAAGCATCTCTTCACCGCAGGTATCTGATACATTGTCAGTATAGGTACCATACATGCTTGGGTAATAGTAAACTTCTGCCTCTCCTGCTTCCCACCACGTTCTTTGTCGGATGCCTGCAGCCCCGCGAGACCAATTGACCATTATGTTGTAGCTTTCATAAGTACCCCACAAGAATTTATTTTGAGCAGTATTATCGGCATAAAACCCAATTTCTCCCTCAGCAAACCCCTTATTAGTTAATCTGGTATTATTTTCTCGATAAATACCTAGCATGGAGTAGCTTCCAGCAAGATCGGAATCGTCATAAATATCTACATAGCAAGCTGGTGCGATGTAATCTAAATCTCGCCCAACACAGCTAGAGCTCGTAGATGCTGTATCCCAATACGCTGTAAGCAGACCTAAATCAGATGCTGGTCTTGGTGATACGTCTGTCAATGCTGAATTAAACTTCATGGAAGAACTACAATTACTTGCTAAATTGTCACTAAAACCACCATTGCCTACTTCAATTTCGACGGGTTCCCATTGCGGCGCCGCTGTAGAGGTTGAGTCTCTTACGAGTTTATATCCTGAAAAATATAATAATCTTGTGGAAGAATCCCAGCCAGAATAATTTAGATAGTAAGCAATTGATCCGGCTGCATGCTTATCTGTTTTAAGTGCTGAGGTACGACTTTCATAGTAACCCATCCATTTAAATGTTCCGGCCAAGCTTGTGCCTGAAATTGTGATACCACTGCCGGGAATAATTTGAAATGCTATTTTTAAATCTTCACAGCTCGACGATGTGTCAGAACTCTCCCAAGAGCCGACAAGGGTCTTTCCTGTAACTTTCGAACACCATGCTCCCATTACATTTCTAGTAGAAAAAGAATAGACACATAAAATTAGCATGGCCATTCTAATTAGTTGGGATCCATAAGTTGGCAGCTCTATTAGCTTTTTTTGTACATTTCCAATCATCTTTTTTCTCCTCATTTAAAATAAATTAGCTTAAATGCTTCTCTGTTATTAATATTAATAAAATACAGATCAAAACGTAGGTATAAAAAGTTAACGATTAATTATCCAATATTTCTTATTTATTTTAGAGGAAGAAAGGTGATTGATATTTGAGATATGTGCTTATATTCGGTGAAATTAATTACTGATAGGGGATAGTCCATTTTTTTTAAAAAAGCAGATAGCATCATCTTTTTGACTATCAGTAATCCTAAGCCTTAAGCTATTTTTATCATCAATGCGAGAAAACTCCCCACTTCCTACTGAAATTGAAGTCCCAAACAATGTTTTCGTTTCAATGACTTCATCAATAAACAGGGTACTTTCATCCTTCATAATAGTATTACCTTTAATAGTATAACCCATTCCACTCCCCACATCGTAATTAAGTTGAAATGCTGCTTCTTTCATAATGTAGCGAGTAAATAACTTTAAGATAGGGCCATTAAAACCTTCTTGATAATAACTTGTAATAGAAAGTCCTAATCCATCAGTAAGCAGAATTAAATGATTCGGCCAATACTTATATTGAGAAGTGCACTCACCTGACCAAGAACCATTAATAAAGGCAGGGTCCATTAAAGCTTTGGAATGTGCTTGAGTGTGAACCATGAAGAGTCCTAAGAAAAGTATGAGTCGATATATCATTTTGGCCCTTTTTAAATGTTTGCCAGCAAATTGGATAGTTTTTCTATGAAAGCGTCTCTAGCTCTACCCCAATGCTTGATTAAATTCAATATTCATTTGTTCAAACTTTTCCTGGCCAAATATAGGTGATAAAAAAACATTAATTATTAATTAAGTAGGTTCAAATAGGTTCCCAAAATTTACTTGATGGACCGGATCTCTTATGGGATGCAAGAATGATGGAGAATAAAGTTCAATGGGCCGTGGTTACAGGGGCTTCTAGTGGCATTGGTTACTGTTATGCACAGGCACTGGCAAAGCGCGGAATCAACGTCTTTGTGACTGCCAGACGCAAAGATCGCTTAGATCAATTAAAAGAGCATTTACAGAGCAAGTATGGTGTTGAGATAGAGGTTTTTGTCTGTGATTTGCTGGAAGAAAATGCTCCCCAGAAAATTTTTGATGCTGCTAGTGCAGGGGGAAGATCAATTGATATCTTGATCAATAATGCCGGATTAGGTCATTTTGGGAATTTTTTAGAAAATAAATATGATGATCATAGAGTTGCCATGAGTATTAATATGGAGCGCTTAAGTTCCTTGATTTGGCTTTTTGCCAAATCAATGTTGAATAGTAAAAACTCTTGTTACATCCAAAATATTGCTTCCATCTCTTCTTTCATTTCCACGCCTAAGTTGGCCGTATATGCCGCCACAAAAGCGTATGTCCACTCTTTATCAAGAGCATTGGCAACTGAGTGGCGTGATACAAATATTAAAATTTCCTGTCTTTGCCCCGGACTCACTACCACAGAATTTATGGAGCGGGCCGATTGGAAGTTGGGCTCCCTCGCGGCCAAGGGCGCTATGAGCAGCGAGTGTGTTGTGGAGATGGGATGCCAGGCCCTTTTTTCAGGAAAAATGGTTAAAATAACCGGTTTTACAAATTGGATGTACGTCTTACTAAGCCGTTTTGTCCCCTACAAAATTGTGATTGCTCTTTTCCAGCGAATGTTGGGAACTAAAGCATCTGTCTAAGAAAATAAAACAACCGAAACCGTAAACTGAACCGCGCGCTGCTTACTGCCGCAATGGAATTGACAAGTATGCTGGCACCCGAGTTTCCTGAGTTCTAGGTGAAATTGCCTAAAGTTTTGACATAGAAAGTTGTAAAATGTTCAAGAGCAACCATTTTTAAAAGAGTCAGTATTATACTTAATATTTCGTTGTTTAAACTAATTCTCAAAACTCTGAAGCAGGGATAGTTATATGAATTCTAAAAATATTGTTTTAATTGCTGCAATTTTCTTTTCCTATGTTTTGAATATGGCCCAAGCCTCAGACACTCCTGAGGAGGAAAAATTTCTTCTGACAGTAGAAGCATTTACAGGTGAGATCTATGGTGAAGATAATTTCGATTTTTATGCACAAGTAGATGAAGATGGTGACTTCTTGGGACTTTCTGTTCGGCAAAATGAGGGGACCTCTATTAACTACAATCTTGAGCAACTAAAATCAGGGATTTATTTTCTTAAAACAGATCCGCAAAGAGCAGAGTTGGCCATGGTCAATTACCAACATATCACTCAGGGAGCACATTTATTAAATCAATTTGCAAAAGATGAGGGTATGAATAATGAACAGTTTTGTGTGAAGATGGTTGAGGTTTTTTCTCGTTTTGATACACAGACCACTCTTGATAATAGCAGTTGTTTATCATTAGTTGCCACTGTTGATAAGCCCGGACTTGTTTCTATGACTGAGGAGTTAATAGTAATGGTCGAAGAAAATAGCCCTGAAAGCATTCCTGAGGCCTTGCCTGTCGTCCTTAAATTAGTTATTGATGAAAAAGAATTCAAGTCAGGAAGGCGCCTTACATTCGAATTATCTAATACTTCCAACTCATCTTCCACTCAGTTTTTTCTTCAAAAATTTGAGTCAAGATGGATACCATACTACGTAGCTGCCGGTGCTTACATCGG
Source organism: Bacteriovoracaceae bacterium (assembly GCA_018649885.1). Classification (GTDB taxonomy): domain Bacteria; phylum Bdellovibrionota; class Bacteriovoracia; order Bacteriovoracales; family Bacteriovoracaceae; genus JABIHA01. The sequence continues at coordinate 5,042 of JABIHA010000029.1, read as the reverse complement.
ATATGATGGTGAAAAGCAAATTGATGAAGGAAGTCTTGTGGTGGTGGATATCTTTAGTGCCATTTGGTATTTAAAAGATGGCTCAGTAGATCGAATAAACACTGTTTCTCCATTGTCTCAAGGACATGCTGACATAATTGGTATGGGCGGAGGAGGGGAGTATTCAGAATCACCAGAGGCAGCACGATATCACGATCGTCACCCACTAGTTAGACAAGAAAAGGCCAGAATATTCAAAGAAAATGGCTTCCCACGTCCATATTAAAGTAAGGTAGCTTTTTCCATTGATTGCACCGCTTACTAAATAATATTTATTGATAGTATATTATTTTTTCACCCTTGTTCAATTCTTTGACATTTCGTTCTAAAGTCAAAGAGTTAGACTATCTAATTTTGGTTCACATCTTGCAGTTTAAAGATGAAATAAATTAGGTAGGAGTATCAGATGAAAATTAAATTTCTAATTATTATAATTTGTATGTTTACAGCAATTGCTACAGGTCTAGCACAAGAAGTGGATAAATGTATTGAAGAAGCTGAAATTTTCAGTTTACTTACACCCGATTGTTATCACGAAGTAAAGGATCGTTTTGATAGAGAGGATATACATCTTATTAAATGTGAAGGCCGAATTCCAATGTTTACCCAACATTTTGCTTGCTCCAATGGTGAACTACTAAATCAAACTGTGGGAATGCAAAATAAATCATTTGCCATGAAAATGATGAGATCTATTCGTAACGGTGATCCTGTTCAAAATGACTGTAGCTTTATACAAAATAACCCTTCTCTATTCACATCTTGGCGTTATATAAAACTCACTCAAGCTTGCTTGAAGCAAATTGCGGATAGCGAACTTCAGGAAAAAGAAATTGAAGAGCAGGTTGTTGATGCACATAAAGTAAAAGGTATAGTTGAATAACAAGTACATGTACCTTTCCAATCAAAACTGAACCATGCACTGTTAACCGCTAACATGTTAACAGTTAACCGCGCACCGCATACTGCTGCAAGAATCATAGTATGTAGAGAGTCTAAGAAAAAATCCTTTTTCTCATTCTAAATATTTCCATTTTCAAACAAATGATTTTCGAGGATCATACCAATAAAAAGAAAAAGAAGTAGCTCTAGTGTTCTTTTCACAAATATTGAAACTTTTTCAATTTTTCGTTCAAAAGCAATGTACTCATTTTCAAAGTTCCTTCGAAGTTCAGTTATGCTACTTTGATTTGCCCCGTTTTTTCCATTCAAATACACTAATAACTCTTTTGATTTAAAGTTTAATATATCTTTTCTGGAAATTACTTTTCTCGTATAGAGTTGATAAATGATCATAGCGATCCCCAGAGGAGTTAAGCAAAGTGATATTATTGTCTCAATATCGTAGGTCTCGCTGTAATAAAGATAGGGGGGAACCGGAATAGAAGTTACCATATATAGAAATAAAATCGCATAATATTGAGTCCCTGATTTTTGTTTTTAAATTGCAGTATTTGATAATTTTTTTGCATAGAATTTCTTGATTTCAATTACACCATCCATTGTTTTCCTGCCGTTTAGTTTTATTTAGTTGAAATTAATCTTTTGAAATAAGTACTGTGTCGTTCTCTTTGATTCTGACTTAGAGATTTAGGTGCACCACTTTTTAGGATTTCAATTCTAGTAGAATCTCTGCTTTTTCCAATGCAAGCTCAACTTCGCTTCCAAATGGCCTAGAAAGAACTTGGATAAGTTCCTCAGCAGCATAGACTTTTTGCCTTTTTTCCAGTTTTCTGTAACGGATTACTTTCCTTTCTTCCAAAGTCTTTATCGCTTCGTTACTTGCAGTCTTGGATACACCCAACTCTTTTTGCAAAAACGCATTAGTAATTATTGGACTCGTAAGTAGAAGTCTTAGGGCGCGCTTGGAAGCAGACTTCTCCCTGAACCTTCCTCTCTCCTGCCATCTATCTTCTAAAGATTTTATTGTTTCTTTTGTTTTTTTGGTCTCTAAATTGCTCTCGATAATTGCATTGCAAATGAATTCAATTATCGGCCCGTAGTTTAATCTCTTTTGTGACTCTGCGAGGGCTGCTCCGTACTTCTCCTTCTTCGCTTCGACATAACCAGATAGATACAATGGCATGTTCCCCGCACTGATCATTTGAATGGGCCACAGAGTTCTGCCTGTTCTACCATTTCCATCCGTAAAGGGGTGTATTGCTTCAAAATGAGAGTGTCCTATTGCTAATCTAATTGGTAGGCTCAAGCCTCCTGCCCCAGCATCTCCCATCTGTGCCATCTCATCATCTCTGAACCATTCCAATACGTCATTGAGGCACCTCCTAACTTCTGAAGCTGGTGCTGGGTTGTAAATTGAGTTTTCGGATCTCTGGCCTCCGCCTATAGTCACAATACTCCCAGGTTCGTTAGGCGTTCTTAGTTTTCCAGGAACTCCACTAGAATTAGGATCATTCTCAACTATCCTTTTTTGAACAGAGCATACGAATTCTTCAGTGAAAATTTCTGCTTTTTCTTCTGTTGCTTTCTTCAGAATACCTTCAAACAAATTTGCATAGCATCTTACGGCTTGATGTTCATTTTTGCTTTCTCCCGAATCGGAGATTTCACCAGGGGTAAGTGCATGATCAATAGTGGACCAAGTTCCCTCAAGCCGAGAGGATTGAACTGCTTCTCGTCTCACAAATAAATAGTTGATCAACATATCGAGTTCACTCATTTCTGAAAATTGAGGTAGTCCATTAAGGATTTTTAATGCCTCCCCAACCAATCCATAATCCAGCTTGTCGGTTAGCGTTTTGGGAGGTGGTGGAGGCACAACGAAATAGATGTTTTGCCAATCCCTATGGTCGACTTTTACAATTCCGCACTCTTGTCCATCAATGAATTTTTGTTGTAGTTTTTCAGCTAACTCTTTGATTTTCATAGGTTTATTTTACCTCATATCCGGGTTATTTCACTAATCCGGACTAACTTATCGTCAAATCCAGGTTATCACATTAACCTGGAGTGAATAACCGGAAAATCCAGGTTAACTTAAGAGTATTAACCAATTTACAGTAGGTTAGAGGAGAATGAGTACCAGATACAATGTTTAAGAAAAAACAACAGAAACCGTAAACTGAACAGTGCACTGTTAACGGATAACATGTTAACAGTTAACCGCGCACCGCCGCAATGGAATTGACAAGTATACTGGCACCCGAGCTAATTTAACATATATTTGTGATTACAATGAATACACGCCTTCAAATTTTTCAACACCAGAAAAAATGAAAATAATCAGAACCCTAATCAAAAAAGGTCCAACCTCAAAAAAAGGCTTACTAGATCAAACACAATTGTCCCAAGGACAATTTTATCATCACATCAAAGAGCTCATAAGCAATAACCTAATAACCAAGGCAAAAAAAGATGAATACGATTTATCTTCCATGGGCCATGTTTTGTCTGTTTCATTTATTGGAATAATCAACACATTCCTAAAATAACCTTCCCTCTAAAAAAGCAAATAGGTGCTAGGCCAACATACCTATCAGTAAGTGTGATTATTCTATAAATTAAAGGAGATATCAAAACTTTCGAGAGTTTTTATATTGTCTTCTATGTTGTAGAAACCTCTAACTTTGACATTAATTGATTTCGTTTTTGGTTCAATTAGCAGGTAGTTAAATGGACGCGGTATGCTCAGCTTAGATCTATCAATATGCCTCATCTTTTTACCAGTATGGTATTTGACCCTTGGACCACCGCCTCCGGCAGAGATTATAAAGTGCTTATCTCTTTTAATGAAGTGCTCAAATCCATGGGCGTGTCCTGAAATTACGGCCAATGCTTTTTTTTCAGTAAAAAATGGTGTTAAAAATGCCTTTTCAACATATTTTTCATCGTTAGTTAGTTTACTGTTGGTAAAAGGTGGATGGTGGGTGAATAACATGAGACCCAAAATATTTGGGTCATCTTTGTAGAGCTTTATTTTTTCTAAGTACCATTTTTTCTGTCGCGACCAATTTTCTTCTCCCAGCTTTTTTTTATTAGTATCTAAAAAAATGAGCGCAATATTTGAATATTCCCTTGCGTACCATTTAGACAGTACCATTTGCGGGAATTGTTTTTTTATGATCTTAAAAGATTTTGATTTATTGCCTGAATATTCATGGTTGCCCATAATCAAAAGTAAAGGTGTTTCATTTTCTCTAATAGGGGACATGAGCTGATTGAATTTGTGCCACTCTCGGTATTTTCCTGAAAAGATGGCATCTCCTAGATGCACTATTAGATCCACTTCTTCCTCGGCCAGGGCAGAAATTAGTTTTTTCGTTTTTTTGTAGTTTCTTTCCCTTCCTATGAGGGCCTCGAACTTTGATGTCTTTTGAGTATCTCCAATAACCGCAAAAGGTAATTGGTACCCACCCGAGTCAAAATCTTCAAAAGGCACTATTTCTGCCATCTTCTTTTTAGAAAAACCAAATGATAAAAATATGGCCAACGCAATTAGGTATTTCATTACTCAGTGCTCCTCATTTTCACTGATATATTTAACATAGAAAGAGCTTTTTTTATATACAATGGCCTAGGCTAAAAACTGATTTTAAAAAGGTGCGTGATACGAATGCTACTGCTTTAAGCCACTTTGTTTAGGGATTTATATTTATTTCTTGGAATTAACAAAAGCCCAAATGTCCCTCTTGTTCGACGTTTAAGCGCTCTAGGCTCAACCCTGAATTTGGAGTTTAGGGTTTCATTTTTTAGCAAATCTGGTAATTTTTCCACCATTTTTTTATCTTTTGATTTGGGAAAATCTAAAATTAGATACATTGTTGTTTTAAAACTATATTTCCGGGGCAATTTTGATTTGGCAGAAAATACAATTACTGATCTCGTTAAATTATACGCAAGAATTTTCACATACAATTCTTTCCTCACCATCGACGGCGTCTTTGAAGTCAAAAAATAACTACCAAGAGTTCTTTTTAAATTTCTTATATTAATTTCGGCATCCCATCTTAATTGATATAGTTCGACAATATCTTTGCTTAAAT
>JABIHA010000074.1 GCA_018649885.1 Bacteriovoracaceae bacterium | reverse complement strand
GGGCATCAATTTCTTCTTTGCTATTCTTTTCGGTCACAGCGATCAGTAAGTGATTTTGCATATCAGGATAATCCTGTCCCAGATCGTAGCCGCCGATGATGCCGTGTTCGAGCAAATGGGCGTTGATCTCAGCAACAGGTTCTTTGCAGCAAACCACAAATTCGTGGAAGAAAGGCTCGTCGTGGCAAAGTTCAAAACCGGGGAGATTAGCGATTTGTTCAGCAGCATAATGTGCCTTGTGATAGCAAAGCTCAGCAACATGGCGCATACCCGTTTGCCCAAGCAGGCTCATATAAACGCCGGCCGCGAGTGCCAGCAAGCCCTGATTGGAGCAAATATTGGAAGTGGCCCTCTCTCTTCTGATATGTTGCTCCCTAGTGGAGAGCACCATACAAAAGGCTTCCTCGCCACTTGCGTCCCGTGCTTTACCTACAAATCGTCCAGCAGATGATCTAATGGAGTTCTTTTGTTTTGGATTGTAGCGGATTCCAAAAATTCCAAGGCCTGGGCCTCCGAAATTAGCGGCAAGGCACAAGTGTTGGCCTTCTCCTACAATCATATCGCTGCCACTGCCATCACTACCAAACTCAGATGGTGGCTTAAGGCCGCCAGTTCCCAGTGTCATGGGGTCAATGATAGCGATACTTTTAATATTGTTTTTCTTGCAAAGATCGGTGAGCTCATCAACCTTTTCTAAAAGACCAAGAGTGTTGATTTGGGGAAAGGCAACTGCGGCCAGTCCTTCACTATGGGTTTCTAATAGACCAATCAGTTTTGAAATATCGGTGAGGCCTGTATTTTTGTCTAGTGGAGCATAAATTATTTCTAATTTTGTATGCTCTTTTAAGGTTTCTAAGACTTCAATGTCACCAGGATAAATTGACTCACAAACTATGACTTTGCTAGAACCTCTCACAAGTCTTTTGGCGGTACCAAGTGCTTCAAATAGGCAGGTGGATCGATCGTAGAGTGAGGCGTTGATGGCCTCAAAGCCAGTGAGTTTTGAGATGAGGGATTGATAGATCCACAAGGTTCTAAGTGTTCCCTGACTTCTCTCAGGTTGGTAGGGAGTGTAAGCAGTGGTTAGGCCTCTTAGGTTGCAAACATAGGGGACTATATCCATGATTTTGTATTGGGGGAGTCCCGAGCCGATAAAGGAGGTCTTTACATTGTTTTTATGAGAGATTTCTTCAAGCAAATTTCCCAACTCAAAATAATCCATCTCTGGTTCAAATTTAAAGTCTTGATCGAAGTGAACATCCTTTGGAATATGAGAGAAAAGGTCGTCTAACTTGTCTTCACCTATGGCCTGTAGCATCAGCTGAATTTCTTCATTACTGGCACTTATGTAATGCTTTTTTAGTTCTCTAGGCAGAAGGGATGGATCATAGTCAAAATTGTGTGTATGAGTAGATGACACATTGGCCTCCTTGTTGGATAAATGAAATCGGTAGCAATCTAACATGGTTGCCCCTAAGCGGTTAAGAAGAATTTAAGGGTATGGATCAAAACCTCAAAAAATATTTGCCACCAGGTTTGCTTCTTTGCGAAGAGAAAGGGGTTTTAAAGCTGTGTGTCCAAAAAGATTGCCCAGAATTTGTGGGGGAAAACTTCTCACCTCTCTGGCTTGATTTTGTGGGCCAGTGGAAATATCACCAAAGTAGTTTAAAGGCCAAAACCAAAGAGCCTCTTTTCAAGGCCATTGCAGGGAAATTGAAAAAGAACACTGAAGTTCTCGACGCCACTTGTGGTTTAGGAGGGGACTCATTACTGATGCTGTTTCTTGGCTTTCGCGTATGCTCCATTGAAAGAAATCCTGTGGTTTTCTCTCTATTAGAAAATGCCAAAAAGCGTGCTTTAGAGCATGGGGATAACTCTTTGGTTCAGGCCATGGGCAACTGGCAGATTTTTTTGGGTGAGGCCTGTGAGTATTTTGAAAAAGAAGGTGTAGGGGAGGGGGTGATCTTTCTCGACCCTATGTACCCGGAGCAAAAAAGAAAGAAGGCACTTTCTTCCAAAGAGATGAGAATGCTAAAATATCTTTTAGGCGAAAGCTCGGATGATCAAAAATTAGTTCAATATTTTTTGAGAATGAGCGGAAAGAAGCTGGTAGTTAAAAGGCCTTTAAAAGGAGAGCGAGTAATTGATGGAGTCGATCACAGCGTTAGCGGTAAATCGACCCGTTATGATATTTATTTTGCTCGTTAATTCATGCCAAAGGAGATATTGCCGCTAAGGCCCAATCCCGATAGGTCAGTTCCTTCAAGCTTTTTGAGATTTTTTTCAAATAGCTCTTTTGCTTTGTGGAGTGCCTCATAGATTTTTTCTGATAACTTTAAGCTTTTTCTCACAGTAGACTTGATCATTTCCCTCTCCTTCATTATTTTGTTTTTGTTTTGGCCCACCATGGCAAAATCACACTTGAGAAGGGTTAAAGCATGTCTCAGCGTTTCTCTCAAGGGGGCGTGGCAAAAATTCAGGGCAAATGGGGCAAATAGGCACCGCCTTCGTGCGCAACTGGTTTGAATTTCAGGAGGGTTGAAATAGTGCCTGACTCTAGTGTGTAAAAAAGAGTCAGGCGCATTGTCTTATTGGCGTGCTTTACAAGTATATTTCTTTCTTTTAAGTATTTTTCGAACACCAGCTACATAAGCCTCTTTCATGGCCTGATGGATATTTCTATGGATTGGGTAAACAAACTCTTCGTCATAAACCCTTTCAATTCGATCCAAGCGATCATTGTATTCTTCTCTATCAACTTCACCTCTTCTACGGGCCCTTTCAGTTTCAAATTCGCCGTCCACTCTCGTTTCGATAACTTCAAGCTGCTCGTCTGTTAACTCAACTTTATCGTGGGCGCGGGCCTTTCTAGCAAAACGGAGGTTTTTCTTTCTAAAACCAGCAGACTCCATTCTTGTCATGACGTGCTCCTCACCATCGGGAGTTTGAAAGATAGATCCAATTTGCATGGCGATTCTACATTTGAGATTATATTTGTAGTGTTTTTTTCGATGCTTTCTTCTCCCCTTAACAACCTTTGGAGATACATCAAGGAATTTATAACAGTGGGTTCTGAAGCTGGCGTAAACTTCGCCGTCACTTAGATTATCTTTAATATAACCCTCAAAATCATCTCTCTTATTGTCATGGAACTCCTTTTTTGTGAGATCCAAAACTTCCGCATTTTCAAAGCCACCAAGCTCGGCATCAGTGAAAATATCGAGCATATCTTGACCGACATAGCCTTCATCTACATTGAGTTTATTGTGTTTGTTGTAATCGTAGAATTGAATAACCTTGATGTTACACTGATCGAAGACCAATTTAGACTTTGCAATTCCATTGTTCATGGGCGCAACACCAAATAGGAATACCCCCAATAGGGCCAATTTTCCACACCTGTTCATAAATGTATCTCCTCAAATGGAATTGGTCCTTATGACAGCTGTCAAAAAAATCGACAACTATTTCTCTCTTGATAAGCACCAAAACCGTGTTATGCCCTTAGTAAGAGCAAAGCACGTGCCAAAAAAGCGCCCAAATCTCATATTATGAAATAGCGCGACAGATGCGCCCTTTGGGCCTCAATTCCTCGTTCACACACTATATTGGAATGTGTATAGTGGGAGCTCATGTGACAAAAATGGGGAATATAAATGTTAGAGACAAAGGCTTTTGAAATGAAAAAGTATCATGTTTATGGGATGGGCAATGCACTAGTTGATATGGAGTTCAAAGTTGAGGACCAATTCATCGAAAGTAATGAAGTTAAAAAAGGACTTATGACTCTTGTGGAAGAGGCCAGACAAACTGAGCTTTTATCCGCCCTTGGACGCTTACCTCTCAAGAAGGCCTGCGGAGGTTCTGCTGCTAACTCTGTCATCGCTATTTCTCAGTTTGGCGGGAATTCATACTATTCTTGTAAAGTCGCCTCTGACGAAATGGGAAAGTTCTATGTGGAAGATCTTCAAAATGAAGGTGTCGCCACGAACCAGCACCCTGGAACCACAGGGACCACAGGAAAATGTCTTGTGATGGTAACTCCTGATGCTGAAAGAACAATGAACACATACTTGGGCATCACGGCCACTTATGGTGAAGATGAAATTAACCAAAGTGAGCTAGAGCTTGCAGAGTATCTATATATTGAAGGCTACCTAGTAGCCACACCCACTGGAAAGACAGCTGCTATTAAGGCGAGAGAGCACGCCCAAAAAAATGGGGTAAAAGTCGCCTTATCACTATCTGATCCCAGCATGGTTGAATACTTCCACGATGGCCTTTTAGAAATTATCGGCGAAAAAGTTGACCTGATCTTTTGCAATGAAAAGGAAGCCTACCACTTTGTGGGAGAAAACTCCTTAGAGGATGCCTCAAGAAAACTTAGAGATTTTGCTCATACATTTGCCATCACTTTAGGTGAGCAGGGTGCCTTGATATATGATGGTGAAAATTACCATCAAGTGGCCCCACATAAAGTTGAGGCCGTGGATAGCAATGGAGCAGGGGATATGTTTGCAGGGGCCTTTTTATATGGCATCACTCACGGACATAGCTATCCTGAGTCAGCAGCACTTGCCTCAAGAGCGGCAGCAGAAGTGGTCACTCACTTTGGACCTCGAATTCCCAAAGAACTTGCCAGTAAAATTTTAAAAGATTATTCAGCTAAATAGAGTAGGTGGTAGAGTGAGCAGTTTACACAGCGTAAAAAAGATTATTAAAGATCGCATTCACGAAGGCAGCGTTGTTGTTGAGGGATGGGTTCGTTTTGTCAGAAAAAGCAAACAGTTTTGTTTTGTCGTTTTCAATGATGGGTCTACCCAAGATAATATGCAAATTGTGGTAGATGCCTCACTTTCCAATTATGCTGAAATTTCTAAGATGATTAATGGCACCAGCATCAGCGTTTTAGGCGATCTCCGGGTTTCCGAGGGCAAAGGTCAGGCCGTTGAGCTAGACGCCAAAGAGTTCACTATTGTGGGCCACGTGGAAGCTGACTACCCTCTCCAAAAGAAGGCCACAAGCCTTGAGTTTTTGAGAGAGAATGCTCACCTCCGTGCTAGGACCCAATTATTCGGGGCCGTCTTTAGAGTTAAAAATGCACTCTCATATGCCACTCACCGCTTTTTTCAAGAGCAAGACTTTTACTGGATTCACACCCCCATACTCACGGCCTCTGACTGTGAAGGTGCCGGTGAAATGTTTAGGGTCAGCACCCTAGATCCAAAAAATCCCCCTCTTGATGACAAAGGTGAAATTGATTACACAAAAGATTACTTTGGGGCCCCAACTCATCTGACTGTCAGTGGACAGCTCAATGTGGAGTGTTTTTCCATGGGTCTAAATAAGGTCTACACATTTGGACCAACCTTTAGGGCCGAAAACTCACACACCCACAGACACCTTTCAGAGTTTTGGATGATCGAGCCCGAAATTGCCTTTGCAGGTCTTGATGAAGTGGCCGATTTAGCAATTGAGTACATGAAATACCTTATTAACTACTGTCTGTCTCATTGCCCAAAGGAGCTGGAGTTCATAGAAAAACGAGAGTCTCCAGGACTCGTCGAAAGACTCCAAGGTGTGGTGACTTCCGAGGTAGTAAAAATCACTTACACTAAAGCGATCGAAATTTTAGAGGCCGCACATGCTAAAGAAAATTTTGAGTTCGCGCCCAAGTGGGGAATCGATCTCCAAACTGAACATGAAAGATACCTCACCGAGGGATTCCACCAAGGCCCGGTCATCGTCACTGATTACCCAAAAGACATCAAGGCCTTTTATATGAAACTAAGCGATGACGGCAAAACCGTCAGAGCAATGGACGTCCTGGTTCCTGGGATCGGCGAAATTATCGGCGGCTCACAAAGAGAGGAAAAGCTCGACACTCTAAAAAAGAGAATTAAAGAGATGAACCTCTCAGAAAGTGATTACTGGTGGTACCTAGATCTAAGAAAATACGGAACTGCACCTCACGGTGGTTTCGGCTTAGGCTTCGAGCGCATGGTTCAATACGTCACAGGCCTTCACAATATCCGAGACGTCATGGCCTTTCCAAGAGTACAGGGCAACGCCAAGTTTTAGAGATAATCAAAAAGAAAATGAATTAGCCAAAAAAAGGCCACTCAATTTGAGTGGCCTTTTTATTGATGAAAACTTTAATTAAATTTAATATCCCGATGGAAGGCAGGCTTTCTTTTTTAAAAAGCAGCCTCAACTTCAGCTATTTCATCGTCTCCAAGGCCGACTTCTGGAGGCGGTATATCACCATCGCCGAGTCCGCCTCCTGATGAACCGCCACCATCTGAGGGGGGGGCTGCTGTATAAGTTATAAGATCATAGATTTGTGGATCTAATACTTTGTAATGTGTGACACATAGATCAATAATACTTTTTATTCCAGTATCGATGGTCCCTATTTTGGTAAAATCCATCCCACATGTAGAGACTTTAGCGTCATCATCATTGGGATAGAAAAATTCGTAGGAAACAAGATCGTTAATGGCTCCACAATTAGTTTTTTCCTCAGTAGTGCCATCGTTATTAACTACATCAACTGTTAGACAATTCCACTTGCTTGAATCTTCATATTGAGCACAAGGTGTGAATTCAAACCTTGTTTCAAAATAATCCTCTGTACCTTTAAGGTAGCATACCTTTTTGAGATAGGTGTCTTCCCAATTGATATAACCAATTTCATAGTGATCTTCTAGATCGATTTCAGTAGATTCCACACAAACGGAGCTTTTGATATTGAGATAGTTGGCAATACCAAACTCAGAGATTGTAAGAGGCTGGTACCTGAGTTTATCTCCAATAGTTGTTTTTGAAGAGCTAAGAATAGGGCTTCCCTCAATACACTCATAATCAATTGCTTTTTCTTCAATAATTGCATTGTTGGGAATCGCTACATTAATCGTGTTATTTAGCCTGGAGGCCCAGTCTGCTAGAAAAACCGCTGTGAGATCAGTATTGACTTGAGAAACAGCTGTATTGAAGCTGGTTGCGGATGAAATGCTGGCCAGAGAATCTTCTGAGACTGCAGTGGAATACTTAGCTACATCTTCAATCGTTTTGGTGGATGAGGTGGCGCCAAAGGAAATGCAGGGTATTGCTGCTACAACAAAAGACACCAGAAGTACTCGATAGATTTTATTTAGCGTGATCATTTTTCTCCCCCCTCGGGAAATTTTTGTTCAGTAGTATTGTAAAAGACTCTGGTAATAATTAAAATTAACTTTTGATAATTATGACAAGTCATTGAAAAAACAGTGGATATTATTTTAATAGGAATTATAATTGATAATTGAGTGCCAATATAAATTTGCATTTTTAAAGACATAGAAAAATTTCGACTTTGGGTTAAAATAGGGCCATGGGACAAATGAAATCATCTTCAAAGAAACATATTCTTCAAAATGAATTGGGAATGACCTTAATTGGTGTGATGGTGGCAGCTGCCATTATGGGCGGGCTGATGGTCGCTTTCATGAAATTCACCAGTTATCAGGCCAGACAGCAAACCTATAGAACTCTTATGAGTGCTATGCCTGGAAATAAGGCCCAACTTGAAGGGATCTTTTGGCGTAAAGAGGATTGTACTCAAACCCTAGTCTCAAATGGTGGCATAACCTTGGGACAAACCTTCACAGGTATTACTGACAGACAAGATAGATCATTATTTCAAGAGGATGATAGCAATAATCGCGCCTATTGGTATATTGATGAAATCTCAGTTGTTAATGAAGGGGACTCCGATAAGTATGGGTGTGAGTACACTGGTTCAGGAGCACTATTTGCTGTGGAAAATTGTCCGAAAGCTGGGATTATTCAGCAAAGTAATGATAGCTCCCTAACTCCATATATGGAGGTTTCACTTAGGGTAAAATGGTTGGTTGGCTTTCCTGGTGGAGGCACTCAAAATTTGGGAGGAGTTACGACGGTCTGGCAGACAATCAATGCTATCAAATTATCGAATCCGATTAAATATAGTGTAGATCCCGCTTGGTTGACTTCCGCTCCAATGGACTATGACTCAGCTGAAGATGATTATAACGATTGGGTTGAAAAGTGTAACACTCATGATGACGTGACATTTGGTGTATTAGATACCCAGAGATCAAGTATAAAACCAGTTAATGATGGTCTCTATGTTCCCTATGTACAGTGCTATTATCATCCAACAGGTACAGTCTTTCTAACATGCATAGATTCTTAATTTAGGAGATGTGAGTTTCCCCAAAGAGATTTTTTTCCAGGTGAAGTTGGTTTGGAATTTGGGAGGTAAATTGTTTGACGTGACTGATAATCCCCACTTGTTTTCCCCTTTGATTTAATTTCAAGAGTACTTCTAGGACTTCTTCGAGTCCTTCTTCATCAAGAGAGCCAAAACCTTCATCAATAAATAGAGAGTCTATTTGAGATCTACCACTTGATAGATCTGAAAGTGCCAAACTCAGCGCCAGAGAAACAAGAAAGGTTTCGCCTCCAGATAAGGTGGAGACTTTTCTAATTCCGTCGTGGTGGAGTCGGTCCACTACGTAGAATTCATTTTTCCGGTTGCCTTCACCTGAGTGGATGATTTGAAATCTGCCATCAAAGAGCTCTTCAAGCTCCCGGTTGGCCATCATCAGTATATTTTGCTCGATTAGGCCAAGTGCAAAATTTCGAAAATCTTCTTTTCCCACCACTTCATAGAGATAAACCTTTTCATCTAGGGTGGTCTTGATGCTTAGAATTTCTTTTTTTAGCTCTTTTAAATAACTCTGTCTTTTAAGAAGGGATTCCAGCTGTGCTAGACTTTCATAGTAGCTCGAAGTTCTACTCTCACAAAGAAGTCGTACTTTTTCAAAATTTCTGGCCGTGATTTCTTCCAGTTCATTAAAAAACTCGTGGGTGATTTGTTCACAAAAATGCTCTCTTGTGATTTTAAAATTGACCACTTTCTCAAATTTAACAATCTCTAGCTCGGGATGGTGCTCAGGGCGAGCGTCCATTTCCCTACTGCTCGCCTTAAGCTCTAGTAATTGAATTTCAAAGCTGGTGAACAAGTCCCTTATATAGCTTTTAATTTGATCCTTTCTAGTCCACAGCTCTTTACTTTCAACTAGTTTTTGGTGGTATTTATTTTGAGCAATTTGTTTGGCATCCCTGGCGGCAGTGATGGTTTTTTCTAGCTGAGATAATTTATCATTTGGGTTTTCGCCATGGCATTTTGAAAATATAAGTTCACGGGTACTGGTGATGGTCTTTGTTAGCTCAGACACCTCACCATCAATTTCTTTTTTTGAATCAATTATCCTCGTTTTTTGTTTTTCAAGGGATTGACTCATTTGTGTCAGTTCAGTTTGATTTTTAATCAACAAGGCCAATTCACTATCCCATTTTTTACCTTGGTCAAGCTGAGTCGTTAATAGTTGTTTTTCACTGCTGATAGTACTTAACAAAGTGAGACCTTGTTCTTTTTGATTTTGTAGCTCATTACCTATTTGATTGGGAACTTGTGAGCTCACTTCAGGTAGCAGAGCACTCAACTCTCTACGCAGCTCATTTTCTGAGGACAGCGAGTGTTCAATTTTGGCCTTTAATTTCACCATCTGGTGTTTAAGTTCTTCAATTTTAAGCTTGTGACTTTCAAACCTTGTTTGCTCTAAGCTTGTGTGTTGGTCCACTGAGGCCAATTCCTCCTCGGTCTTTGTATTACATACAGGACAGTCTCCGTTGGTATTTGCTAACTCTCTGCATCTATTGATTGCCTTTTCATCAAAGTATTCTGCTCTCTTTTTTTCTATTTCTACAAATTCACTTTTAAGGGTCTCTAGTTCAAATGCACTTTCAGAATATTGACTACTTATTTGAGTACTGTGCATGAGAGTTTTTTCTAATTGCTGATTTTTTGCTTTAAAGATGTCTATCTGATGGCCAATCTTTTGAAGTCTTAGAGCTCCATCAGCTTCTTTTTTGTCCAGACCTCTTATGAGTTGATGGAATCTTTCGATTTGTTCTTTGATTAACTTGTTTAGCTCGCCAGTGTCTTTCCCATCTAACTCAGGCCATTTCTTCTTCACCAGACTGGTGATGGCAATCCACTTCTCGGATACTGAGGTATTTTGAAGCTCAAAATTACTTTGGGCCCTGACAGTTTCAGCTAGCTCACTAGATTTAATATGTATTTTCTTTTCAAGAGATTTTTTTAATTGAATCTTCTCTTCATTTTGAATGGAGAGTTTTACTGCCTCTTTGAGAATAGGCGAAATTTCAATGAAGGCCGATTCAAGATCCGCAAGATTCTTTTCATTTTGCGAAAAGGCCTGTTGCAGCTTATTTTCCTCGAAGGTATTTGCTTTGAGAGCTTCATCGTTGACGAGGCCCGCCCCGACTTGTTGATTTTTCTTTTGGAGAGTTTGGGACAAGGCCTTAATGCCCTGTCTTAGTTGTTGGTAATTTGACGACAGTGAATTTAATTGGTCGCGCTTATTTTTGAGAGCTGTAATCTCAATCTTAAGCTCATCCACATTAGTCTCTTTATCAAAAAGGGGGTCATCTAATCTTTTTTCAAGTTGAAGATGTTTGAAATCGAGCTCTTTAATTTGAGAGCGAAGAGACTTGCCAATTTTAGAGAGTATCTCAAGACCAGAGAGGCGCTCTAGTATTTCTCTTCTCTCAGAAAAGGGGCTTGTTAAGTATTTAGCAAATTGGCCTTGACCCAGAAGAATTGTTTTAGAAAACTGTGAAAAGTTTAATCCCAGAATATCTTCGATTTTCTCTTCAATAAGTATCCCATTTCTTTTGAGAGATTTACTTATCCTCGGAACCTTTAAAGGTTTAAGGGATTTTGATGAGAGAATTTGGCATTTCCAATAGGCCTCAAAATAGTTTTCCCCAATGCGGAAGTGGCATAAGATTTCTCCAAATGATTCACCAAGGGTGATAAAGTCTGAAGATTTGAGCTCACTTTTATAGTGTGAGCCATATAGGGCAAGTGAGATGGCGCCTAGGATTGTTGATTTGCCTGAGCCAATTGGGCCTGTGATGACAAAGAGGTCGCTATTTTGGCAAAGCTTCTCAAAATCTATAATATGTTGGCCTTTGAGTGAGGCAATATTTTGGATTTCAAGGCTTTGTATTCTCATAAGCTCTCTCCATCTTGGATTTCGCTTATAAGAGTTTCAAACTGAGTGCATAACTTTTCACTTAGCTCAGCTTCACCAAACTTTTCAGAAAAATATGATTTAAACAGTTTTGTAGGAGTTGGAAGAGAGTCAAAATTTAATAGCTCGCGGGTTTTACTTGATTCATCCGAGCCCGCAGCAAGCTCGAGCTTAACATTAAGTAGCCTTTTTTGGTGTTTAGAAAAGAGATCTCTAATTTGATCGATCAGGCCAAGCTTTGGTCGTGCGATTTCCACGCTAACTTCATACCAAGCTTCAAACAAAGAGACTCGACTAGAAGATTGCTCAAAGTCCTTTTCAATTTTTTCTTGAAAATTTGTGTCGTTGACTTTTATGCGCTTTAATTCTCTAAAAATGGGTAACACCACTTTTTGAATATCCACTGTACCATTTTCTGAAATCTCTAATATATTTACAAATTTTTTACTATCTTCAGAAAAGCGCATGGGAATAGGCGAGCCGGGATAAAAGGCGACGGGCCCTGATGTCCTGGCATTTTGTGATTTGTGGATATGGCCTAGGGCCACATAATCAAAATGATCTTTTAATAACTTCACATCAATGGAGTTAATGCCAGAACCCTGCACTGTTTGTTCCGTCCCCTCAGAATAAAAACTTCCAAGTAAGTGGTGAAGCATTAATATGGAGTATTCACCACCTTTTGGTGTGTGATCAAAAAAAGACTCAAGTGAGAGATTAATTTTTTCTTCAAAGCTTATGGTTTTATCAAATACAAGACCTTGCTCCCCGGCCCATATAAGAAGCTCTGTGCTTCTGAAAAAAGGGAGAAGGGTTAGGTTTACAAATTTTTCAGAATTTTCGGGAAACCTCAATTTAAATGAGTGCTTCATTGGATCTGATCTTAGAGAGCCAATTATTTGTATTTGATAATCTTTGAGAAAGGGGAGTGGTGCCTCTAGAAATTTTCCGTTGTCATGGTTTCCAGAAATTATATAGACGTCACATTTTATACAGTGGAGAAATTCAAAAAAAAGTTTATAGGCAGTGGTTTCAGGATTTGGGGAGTCAAATACATCACCTGATATAAGTAGGTGAGTGATGGCATTTTCTTCGACCATTTTCTTAGTGAAATTTAGATAGCTAACCATTTCTTCAAGTCGACTTTGTTTGTACAACTTTTTTCCAAGGTGCCAATCTGATGTGTGTAAAATTTTAATTTTGGACATGGAATTTAACTTTTAGTGTTCGCCTAATCTTGCGTTTTATTCTTGTTGTCGCCTTCTTTTCTGTTTCGATTGCGGTTTCGATTACGGTTACGATTGCGGTTTCTATTGCGATTTTTCTTCTCGCCTTCTTCTCCGGTTTTCTTCTCGTTTTTGTCTCTTTCGTCTTCGTTACTTTTAAGAGAATTCTCTTGTGTATTTTTAGGACCACGTCCATGGTCTTTTCCTTGCTTGCTTCCATGCCTTGAGCGGTTGTGTTGTTTTCTTTGATCATTTGACTGATTTTGAGATGGAGCTTGCGCTGACACTTCTACATCTTTTCTCTCCAACTCAGCGTCATCTTCTTCTGCAAATTCATCTTCTAGCTCTTCTTCATCTGCTAGTTCATTTCTATCATAATTTAAATATGGATTTTGAGTTAGGTCTTCTTTTTTCCACTCATTGATGTAGTCATATCTTTTCTCTTCTTCCTGGTCGTCTAATATATGATTACCTTCATGACCTCTGTAGTAGTTGTAGGCCAAGTTTTCAAATTCTGGGAATTTGAAGTTGAGCCCCTCTTTAAACTGAGTTGCCAATTTCTTTTGATAGTCCTCAACACCAATAACACTCGAAGTCTCATAAGAAATATTGTCAAATTTTTGGGGGAAGCTCCAGTCCTTTGGAAGTGAATTATTGGTATCGTATTCTCCAAGTGAAAATCGTTTGATAATTCCTCTATCAGTGAGAAGATCAAATTGCTCCCCGATTAAGTTAAGTTTAGTGACCTTTCCCTTATCCCCACTATTTGTATAAATCATAGTGCCTTCTTCGGGCATGCTAGAGCGTCTATCGCTGTAGACTTCATCTTCATACTTTAAACAGCACTTAAGTTGCCCACACACACCATTTAGCTTGGTGGGGTTCATGGTCATATTTTGGTTCTTGGCCATTTTAATACTGATGTGACCATATTTGCTTAAAAAGCTAGAGCAACATAGTTGTCTTCCACAGGGGCCAAGGCCTCCGATGGCCGCGGACCTATCTCTTAGTGAAATTTGTCTCAGCTCGATTCTCATTTTTAAATGTGAGACGAGATCTTTAACGAGTCCTCTAAAATCTACCCGTTGAGGAGCATTGAAGTAGAAGACAGCTTTTTTTCCAAATTGAGTAAATTCAACGTGGGTGATATTCATTCCCAGCTTGTGATGCTCAACTCTGGAAAGACAAAAGTTTTCCGCTTTATTAATACTCTCTAAGTAGCTCTTTTCTTTTTCGAGATCTTCATCAGAGGCAATTTTTGAAATGCTTTTTATGGGCTCTAATTCTTCTTGATAGGAAACATCGTAGGGGAAAGAGTTTATATAGCCTACGGCCATTCCTCGGTCCGACATGGCCACAACTTTTTGCCCATAGACGAATTTTCTCTTTCCAACCAGAAAGGGAAAAGATCTTGAGTTACCAGGAAAACGCACTCTTACAAATTGGAGAGTTTGGCCTTCTTTAAAGCGTGCTCTCTTTTCACCAGAGTCATCGCTTTTTGGCTGGTCATTTTTCTTTTCTTCTCTATATTGTTCACGATCATGTGTGGGATTATCCTCACTTGATTCAGGTATGTTAATGTTGGACATCATCAGATCCGTTAGTTAAATTTTAATACTTTAGGGTATGTGATCCACCCGTGTCTGTCATTATGAGGTGCGCACACATGGCCAGTATATTAAAGATTTTTTAGAGTTTGTGCTATGAGAAAAAATCTTTCACTTTTAGGCGTGTGGAATGTCGCGCCTTTGTCGTAAAAATTCAAAAGATCTTGAGACTTTTCAAGCTGAGAAAAGCTTTTGGCATTTTGTTGTTCGCAGTGCAAGCATAAATCTAAGGCCCAAGGGCCTGCCATGGGAAAGTCATTCATTGCTTCAAGCAGCTGTGAGAATTCAAGTTCTTTATTCAAAAGAAGTGACCATTTTTTCGAGAAGGCCTCTCTGTCTGGATAAATACTAGAGTAGCTTACAATTGAGTCTTCAACACTTCTGCTCTCATCTCTTTTTTGAGAGGCCCATGGGTGATCTTTTCCCGATTTCAGTGAAAGTGTTGTGGCCCTTGATTCAACCGTTGGCAAAAGGGTCTGGTCATTTTTGGTGACAAAGAAGATGGAAAGTCCTGGTATGGGCTCTTCAAGTGATTTAAGCATTTTATTAGAGTTATTTTCACTAATTAGGTGTGAAGCATAAACAACAATAATTTTATAGGGAAGCTTCATGGGAGCAAATTGGCCAAAATGAAAAAATTCACTTAGCTCAGCAGCAGTATAGTCCTTATCTCTTGCCAGCGATTCCCCTAAGAGTAAAAAATCTACGTGGTTGTGCAATTTTTCTAAGCTAGAAGCACCTGCAAGTGTCATGCAAAAGTCTTGGATCCAAAGGTTTGCAAACTCCAATTGTCCGGCTTTCAGAATATAAAAATGGCCTTGCTCTCCTGCCTTGAAGGCCTGGAGGAGCTTGCTCTTTATCTGTTTTTCATCCACTTTTCTAAGTACTCCTCAATTTCACGTGATACTTCTTCTATTGAGTTTTCTGCACGAATGCATTTTACTCGTTTGGGATAGGTCTTTGCCACTAGGTCAAAGCCTTCAACCAACTTCTGGTAAAACTCTTTGGGGTTTTTCTCAAAAAAATCTTTTCCTCCGCCACGCTTTTTTTGCCTTTCCATGGAAAGCTCCACAGTGATTCTTAGATAAAATGTAATATCGGGAAGGAGGTTTAGTGGAGGATGGGCGTGAATTTCTTGAATGGTTTTAATTCCAAGCCCTAGGGCCACCCCTTGATAAGCAAAGCTAGAGTCTACGTACCGATCAAGCAGTACAACGTTTTCTTTTTCTTTAAGTAGCGGCAGAACAATTTCTTCCAGTAGCTGGGCCCTCGCCGATGCAAAGAGATGCGCCTGTGCTAGGGGAGATATGTCCGTTTCTGAATTCAAAATGACATTTCTTAGGCCCTCGCCAAATTTCGAGCCACCAGGTTCTCTAAGTTTTACGACATTCATGCCAATATTTTTAAAGTAATTTTCAATGGTCTGGGTTTGAGCTGATTTTCCTGCCCCCTCTATTCCCTCGAGTGAAATAAGAAGGCCTTTTTTTGGGGGCATCATATGTGGTGTCATGGTGAAAAATCTACCAAGACGCCTCTTTCATGTCCATGAATTTGTAGTGTGGATAGTGGGCTAGTACTCTACTTCTTCTGGAAGAAGTTCCGCTTCATCACCGCCATACTCTTGCATGTGCTGCATGATTTCTTCTTGACTGAGACCTTCTGCCGGAAGTTCTTCTCCCACCTCTTCTAGAAGCCCCTGAAATTCATCCTCTCCAAGGGGAGCCGCTTCAGGGTTATCTACCTCTGGTGGTAAATTCTCTTCACCGCCGTTTGGATACTCTTCTTTGTACTCGGGTTCTTTGTATTGGTTTTCAAAAGGATCTGGATCCCTCGGTGCCTGATTAAGTGATGGTGGTTTTGGCGGAGGCGGTGGTGGAATGACCTTCGCTCTTACTTTCGGCGCAGTAGGCCTTTTAGGAGCCGCTTTTTTGATAACAGGCCTTTTCCTAGCTGCTCTTTTGGGTGGAGCTTTTATCTTCTTTGGAGCAGTTTCAGCCTTTTTTGGCATTAAAGCGTACAGAGCATACCCGCCATAGGCCAGAGCACCCAGGAGACAAAGAGCTGATAAAATTTTAAAAAATTTTGATTTTAATATATTGATTCCACTTGGAAATTTAAATTTTGATTTTTTTTCTGTAACCTTTTGGGCCTTTGAGAATATTTCATTGCGATCCTGGCGGCCCATCATGGCAAGTTCCACAATTGCCTTTGAAGTACCAAGGCCTGGAATATACTCTAGGTTGTAAGCAGGATCAGTATTACCAAGATCCGGAACATCAGGAGTGAAGGGTAGCTCTTTTGGTGGGAGCTCATCTGCTCTTCGATCAAATGCAGGATTTTCATGTACCTTAATCCAGCTTTGTCCGTTGTCTACACTCAGGGTATCCGTGTATAGGATTTCTTTTTTATCAATCAGCTCATTAATTTCACTTTCGGAAAATGGACCCTTTCTATGACCGTCTACCCACAGTGAATAAATCTTTTCCTCACCACCATCTTCAATGTTTTTGGCGATTTTCATTTGAGGTTTTCTTCTATTGAAAGAAGGTACTTCAAATGGAGAGAGCCAAACGTTTTCTCTAGAGTTGGCAACCATAGTCTCTTTTGGATATTTTTTGTGAAAATCTAAATAGGTCTGCATATTGATTTCTGAGTAGGGACCAAAAATCTTTTCGCCGACTTTTAAAAACCACTGTTGTTCTAGCGGAAGAGAAGCGGACTCGTGTTCACTTAAAACGAAAAGTTTTTTTCTAAAGTCTCGCTGTGAATTTTGTTCGTTAATATTTTGGGCCATTAGCCTTCCTCTCCTAAAATCTATCGGAGAACTGCTTTCAGAAGTTAATGCCCCATTTACAATAATTGTTTAGGAAAAAAATTCCCATAAAAAAGGGAACCAAACTGGTTCCCTTTCACTATAATTTTTTTTTAATTCTTTGATTAAAATAGGCTGAAATCTACAACGAGTCCATAAGATGTGTTGTCAAAAATATGAGGATTGATAAAAGAGTGCTTATCTCTGGAGGCCATAATATTATTCATGTCCATATATGCTTCAAAATAAATAGCATCCGAAAATTGGTAACCAACTGTTGGAACCCACTCAAAACTTTCATTTTTTTGCCTTGAACTATTTCTCTTGGGTTTTCTAATAACAGCTTTGTGAAAGTAGTAAAGTGGAGCTGAAACCTCAAGTTTCTTGGTGATTGAGTACTTGGGTCCAACGCTCAGGTTGAATTTCCAATCACTGGTTCCATCGACGCCTGTTGCTCTTTCATATACTTGAAAATACTGACTAGTAGAAAGACCAAAATTGCCAAAAGATTTACTCTGAGAAACACCAAGTCTGTAAATATGAGGTGTTTTATCTCTATCCTTCCTAGCATATGGAGATACAGGTGTTGAAGCAGTGTTTAAGTAATCTTTTAGTGTGTCATCGCCCCTTTGATTATTAATATACATTCTCAAATAAGCAGAAAAGTTGATGAAATGAGTTTTTTCAGAAAGTAGCCCACCTCTTGAGTATTGGATGTAACTGTAATTCCAAGCACCACTTTGGTCTTTATCTAGGTGGCCTGGGTTGCTCCAGGTCATTACATGTTTTAGTTTAAAGCTATCATTATCAGTAAGTTTGTAGCCTATAGTTGTGTAGTAAGTTAGATCCCAGCCCTCAAATTCTTTATGCTTTGCGTGACCTGATGGCCATGTAGAATCTCTACCTGGGGTCAATTCAAAAGTTTGGCCAAGTGAAAAAGGTGATGCCTTGAGGTTATCATCGGCAGTTGCGGAAAAGGCCAATCCTGCGATCAACAGGGACAATACAATAGTTTTCATCTAGTAACTCCTACCAATATAATCGTGTATTAATTCATATATGAACTAATTTCAAGATGTTGTGTACAACTTTGGAACTTTGACAATATGCCTAAATCCCGTGCTAACTTCAAGAAAAAAATTTCCAAAACACTCAATTAATGAAAATTGTAAGATTAGCTTCCTATTTAAAGTACTTCTTACATTAATTCCTGGCGAAAATTCATGCTCCAAGGGGGTTGTTCGCTGGCTTTGCGGCACCAAAAAAATAGTGTGCCAGTGTTGTTGGGTTTAATTTATAATAAAATTCTTTAAGTCTTACTGTGCAGGTCAAATAATATGATAAGTGTTTTAATCAAGTTTTTTCTTTGGACAGCTTATCCTTTGATTTATCTCTTTGGTCGTGCCTTGTCCGCGGTGCATCTCCCTTTCATCAAAAGGCGAGAAAACTTTGAGTTAAAAAATTTCCTTCCCGCTTCAAAATCTTTTGCTGAAGATGGGTTGAAGGCCCACCTTGCCTTTGAGGTTTCCTCTGAAGGAGAAATGCAACATATTCTTCCGATTGTTGAAAAGGCCCTTAGCAGTGGCCTGCTCGTTGAGATCATTTACTGCTCAGGCAGTCTCGAACATTTTGTCACTAAGTTTTCTGTGCGCACCTTTGCCGGAGAAGTACGGTTTTTAAGATTACCTTTGGTGACTTTTTTCCCTGGAACTTTTAGTGGCCTACAAAGGGCACGTAATCCTCGTTCGTGGCTTACTGCTGATTGTTTTATTTTGGTGAGGTATGATTTTTTTCCCCATCTCATTGATTATGGAATCAACTGCGCATCTAAATCTTTTATTGTGTTAAATGCAAGCCTCAAAAGTAAAATGAAATCAATTTCTTCTAACCCTCTATCAAAATGGTGGTGGAATCGCTTCTACTCAGAGTTTGATTTGATTGTCTGCCCCTCTGAAGCTGATAGTGAGAGCTTTACTCAGTTGGGCATTGAGAGCAAAAAAATTGATACAAGTGATCTCAGATCACTTCAAATTATAGACAGAGTCAAGGCCTCTGAATCAAAGCTCGAAAGCGCTCCACACTATCAACAAATCCTGGCCTGGCTAGAGGAGGCACCCAAGTCTAAAAGAGTCATACTGGGAAGTTTTTGGCCTATGGAAGCGGCCTTGCTGAGCGATAGTGACTTTCTGTCTAAAATTGAAGCAGGAGAAATCAAAGTATTTATTGCTCCTCATAGCTTGGGCCCAGAATCTATCGTAGATGTGATGGCCGAGTTAAAAAAAGTGGTCAGTTCTAAATCAATTGAGCTTTGCATCCTTGATGGAAAAAATCAGGAGGGCGTGATTTCAAAAAACTCTATAGTGATATTTCCTTACGGCGGCTTTTTATGTGAGTGGTATCATCATTTTGGAAAGGCTTATGTTGGCGGGGGGCATGGTGTGTCCATTCATTCAGTTATGGAGCCTTACTGGTCTAGCTGCCAAGTTTTTTGTGGTCCCAAGACACATAGGTCTACAGAATTTGACTTTATAAAAAATCAAAACAAAGATTATCCTGTGGTGGTTGGTGAGCTGAGTCATTTTTATCGACAGGCCTTTAATGATGATCTGGAAGTTACAGGTACATTAAATTTGGATCAGGTTGAGAAAAAATCTGCCCAGATGGTTAATCAAATTATTGTGTGGGCCGGGGAATGATTTTAAATAGAAAATATCAAAATGCAGTCGTAGGTAAAAATATTTACTCATTAATGCTTGCAATTGGCGTTCATCGAAATGATCAAAGTGTATTAATGCTTGATGATGAAAATATTGGTATTGGCCATAACTTCAATAGCTTTATTGGTGAGATGGAATATCAATTGTTGAAGCTTTGGGGCGAAAAGTGGAATATAGAATGTCTTAAAAAAATTGAAGACTTTTCCGTGAATTCCCATGTTATTGGCATTTTTAATGATGTCCAAATTTTAGGAGGCCGTAGTCCCTACAAAAATTTAAGAGAAATTTTTAGAAAAAAGCCAGGCCTGTTTCCCAAAGATTTCTTTGTTAAATTTTCTAAAATAGATCGGGATCAATTTGATCAGTCGATGATGGGTTATTTTAAAAGAATGTCTTCTCTCTTTTTTTACAGTCACAGGGTAGAGGAGATTGGCGTTCACTCTTTCAAAGAAATCCCTCAGAAAATTGTAGCTGAATGGATTCAATTCTTATTGGCAAATAAAAACTCCTTAGAGGTTAAAGAGTTCCTTTATTCTCTTAGCGGTGGATTCCAAGGAATTTTGTGTCCAAATTTTAATGCTCTCGATTTTTACTATTTGCCGCTTAAAACCTTGTGTCCCGGTTACTACTTAGATGCTAGTTCTTTGGAGAAGAGTTTATTAGAATTATTTGTATCTGAAGGCGGTCATTTAAAAAATACTGAAATCATGAATTGGGAGTTCGAAGGTGGAAGGCCTAAGTACATCCAGTTAAATAGTTTTGAGGGAGTTATTGAAGCCTGTGAGGTTCACTATCTTGGGAGAATTTATGATGGCCCGCCGCTGCTTTTAAGAAGGCCTGAGAAAAAATATGGATCCTTTGAAATCAATTTGAAATTAAGTGAGCTCTCTTGCGCTCCCAGCATAAGTGACACACCATTTGTGGCCCATATTTGTGAAAGGCAGTGGTTGGGAAGTGAGTTCCCCTTTTTACAAGTTGTTTGTCTTCCTTCAGAGGATAAATTGCGGGTGACCCAAAGCTATCAGCTCAAACTTGGGCAAAATCCCAAGTTGAGAGCAGATGATTTGATTCCAAAAATTAAAAACAGTTTATCTACTTTAATGAGTGATAAAGAAGTTGAACGATTCGCTTTTTCTGATAATTGGTCTGTTGGGCATGAGCACTGGTCGGGAGTTCGCGGACGATTGGCCATAAATAGGGTGATCGCAAGGGAGTTTAATGCTCCTACAAGTGGTAGAGAATTAAGTAATTTTAGCTACTTGGGTCCATTCTCATCTCCTTCACTAGGCCCTATATCTATATTAATGGAAGTGAAAAACCTTGCTCACTAGGTGAAATGGCCATCTAACATTTATAATTAGGTGATGAATCACTCTTCTAGGAAATTTAGAAATCAAAGAGGCCAAACCTCAGTTGAATACATGCTGATTTTAGTAACTGTGACAATTATGATTTCAGGCATTTTTAGTAAGCTCAAGGCCTTTCTAATAGGCGAGGGTGATTGCCCAAATGATAGCTATATTTGTAGGGTTATCGATTACTATCAATCCCCTGGCTATTTTGATGGTTCTTATCGCTACTTTTCAGTTCAACGCTAAGCTAGACTTCTACCTTATTTCGGATTTTTAAGTAAAAAACTGGGTGGTACTAGCAAAGTCATGCCTTACAACTACTCCGGCAGAGCTTGCTAACACTCTATTTAAAAATTGGTCATGAGGCAGACTTGCTACAAGTGGTGTTCATGGCGCTAGGGAGTCTCGTGGCGCTCTCCAAAGGTGATAAACCCCACGAGATTTCCTAGCGCCGTGAATACTACTTGTAGCAGATCTTCCTTAAGCACAGTAAATTTCATCAAGAGAAGCAAGCTCCGCTGGAATGATCGTAAGGCGGGTCTTTGCGAAAACCACCGATATAGTGCACTCAACTTCCATCAAGGGCCATTGGAAACCAGAGGACCACACCTAAAACTCTTCAGTCAGTAACTGAATATGAGCTAGAGATGCAATACTGTCTTAACCGCTTGCACCCCATGAAAAAATTTCAAAATCGAAATTCATACAGTGCCCTCACTTCATCTATGTTGTGAGAATTGTGTTTGAGGGCCATCCAAAATGGCCGGGATTCAGTGTCTAAAAAGTGATCAAAGTTTTGACAATCAGGGAGCTCTTACAGGGTTTTGAGTATTTTTCGCTTTTGAAAAAGCTTGTAATTTTTGCGCACTATGCGTTCCATTTCTGTGCCAGCTATTTGAAATATCATGAATACTTCTCTTGTTTGGGGGATAGCAGAACTTGGCAAGCAGATTGCTTTTAGGGGGGTAGATAATAGTTTTATAAAAGCTATGGCCAATGACCGGCCCTGGTGTTGAACGTATGGAGTACTTAGGAGTAACTATGAAATCGGTAGCAAAAACAGATCAGCTCTTTTTTGGGGCATTGATTGGATTAACCATGGTTGGGGGTATGTTGACTTCTCCCTATGCTTATTCTCAAGATTTTGAGGATTACGGTATAGATGAAGATACGTACTATTCAGATCCATTAGATGTAGAAGGAAATGTGAAAAAGAGACCCTCTCAGGCCGATAAGCTCAAGAAAATGAGAGCTGCTTATGAGCAAAAAAATGAGAATATGGTCCGTAAGAAGATCGAAGACGCTCGTATGGCAGAAGAAAGAAAGCTAACAAACAAATTGAAAAACATGTTTAATGGTAATGGTATGACTCTTGATGAACCACAACAGGTTGACCGAGTTCAGACAAAGCAAGCTGCGGTTCAAAAAGTAGAAGCGCCAGTTCCGGCTCAATTGCCAGCGCCAAAGAGTTTTAAGTCTATTAAAATTACTCCACATGTGGGAGCGACGATGATGAAATCAACAAATTTTGATTTCGAATCGACATTCACTAGTGGGATTAATTTAGAATCAAGAGTTCATGAGCGCATTGGAGTTGGCATTGGTTTTACCTACACAAAAATGACTATCAATGACTATACCAATTCAAATAACTCATACTATGGTGGTGGAAATGCTTACTCACAACCATACTACTCATCTTATTCTCCCTATTATGGAAACTATCAGGGTTGGTATGGTGATAACTACGGTGCCAGAGAAATTAAATATACTGGTATGAAAATTGATATTAATGGAAAGTTTTATTTAATTGCAACTGGCATGATCCAGCCTTATTTAGGTGCAGGTCTTGGCTTTAATAGAACTTCACTTAAATATGACCAAAATAATCAGTCAACTTATACTGGATCTTACACTCCTTACTCAAATGTTCAGTTTGGTAACGAGTCTTACTCTGGAAGTTTTCTTTCAGGTGAATTGGGAGCTGGTACTGATTTAATGTTTACTGATACATTTGGTGCAGCTGTTGGCTTTAAATATTCAAAAGGACTGACTTCAAGTTTTAATGAGAAGAAGGCCTATTCTAGTCAACAAAATCCTGATCAAACTTGGCTTAATGAGCTAGGTCAGGAAGTAGACGATGCTCATAATGCATCATTTTTTGCAGGTCTTAACGTGTCCTTCTAGAAGGGCACTTAAAGATAACTCTCTTCCCCTTTTTTTTTCTCCCCTATTAAAGGAAGCGGCATCTCTCTCGCCGCTTCTTTAATTTTTTCTCCAAGTTTAAAACAATTGCCAGCTGCTCAGCACCTATCGAAATAAGTAGTTCTTTTTCAGTGAAATATTATGTAAAATCACGCTTTAGCAAATTTTCGCTCAGGAGAATTCCCAATGAGAGATGTTTTTATAGTTGAGGCCAAAAGAACTCCTCAAGTAAAATCAGGCGCTGACATAAAGGACTACCCAGTTCCCCATTTGGGAATCGGTTTACTCAAAAATATAATGGATGTTACGTCGCTTCCTCCGGACGCCATTGACGAAGTTATACTTGGAAATACTGGAGCTCCTCCAAAGTATCCTAATATAGGAAGAATTGTGGCCCTTGAAGCAGGCTTGCCACAAACCATAAGCGGTTATTGTACTCATCGAAATTGTGCTTCTGGCATGGAGGCGGCTTCTCAAGGTTGGCTGAAAGTGGCCAGTGGTAGAAGTGATTTGATATTTGCTGGTGGTATTGAGTCTATGTCTCAAATGCCACTTATCTTCGGAAAAGAGATGACTGAGCTTTTTGCAAACGTCATGAGAGCGAAGTCAATGCAAGATAAAGTTTTGGCCTTAAAGGCCTTTAGGCCCCAGCACCTTGCACCTATCATTGCTATTGAACAAGGGCTAACAGATCCCTTTTGCTCTATTAATATGGGACAAACAGCTGAGATTCTCGCCAGAGAATTTGGTATTACCAGGCAAGATCAAGATGAATATGCCAATCGCTCTCATCACCGGGCAACAGCTGCTACAAAAGAGGGCAAATTTGATGATGAGATTGTTCCTCTTATTATAGGAAAGAAGTTTGACCGAATTCTTCGTCATGATATTGGACCACGTGAGAAATCTACTGTTGAAGGCTTAGGAAAACTAAAGCCATTTTTTGAAAAAAAATCTGGAACGGTTACGGTTGCCAACTCTTGTCCCATTACTGATGGGGGATCAATGCTTCTTCTTGCCAGTGAAGATGCGGTCAATAAATACAACCTAAAGCCTATGGCGAGAATGGTTGATTATCATTTTCATGGGCTTGAGCCTGAGAGAATGGGCCTAGGTCCTGCCATCTCAAGTCATCACCTTCTTAAAAAATTGGGCATGACCCTAGATCAAATGGATCTTATAGAATTCAATGAGGCTTTTGCTGCTCAAGTTATTGCTTGTAAAAAAGTGATGGCAGATCCATCAATTTCTAAAAGATGGGGGATCAATGAAAAAATTGGTGATCTCGACGATGACAAGCTCAATGTTAATGGTGGTGCCATTGCCCTTGGACATCCAGTTGGTTCAACTGGATCGAGGCTTATTGTCACACTAGCACATGAGTTAAAAAGAAGAGGAGGCAAGTATGGACTTGCATCTCTTTGTATTGGTGGCGGCCAAGGTGGCGCTGTTGTGATCGAAAATTTGTAAAAAAGTGAAGAGGAGAATTTAGATATGAGCTTTCAAAAATTATCTTATGAGGTTAAAGACAATATCGCCCATATAGGCTTTGGTTACAACTCAGAATCCTCTATGACGGTTCTGGATGAGGATACCCTACTTGAGCTTAATGAGGCCCTTGAAGAAGTGAAAAAAGGAGAAGGAGCAGGTATAAAAGGCCTGATTTTCTTTTCCCACATACCGAGAGTCTTTTTGGCAGGCGCCGATATAAAAATGATCCAAAAACTCAATACTGAGGTCGAGGCCACAAGTGGTGCTGAAAAAGGGCAAGAGCTCTATAACAAAATAGACGATCTCTCTATTCCAACTGTGGCATGTGTCGATGGCTTTTGTCTGGGTGGAGGGCTAGAGCTAGCACTGTCTTGTGATCATATTATCGCTTCCGATGATTCGGGAACTAAATTTGCAGTTCCTGAGGTAAAGCTTGGGCTTCTTCCTGGCTTTGGTGGAACCTATAGACTGCCCAAAAAAATATCACTTCCTGGTGCACTTGATATGATTTTGACGGGAAGAATGATTGATGCCAAAAAAGCAAAAAAACTTGGTCTTGTGACAGAAATATTTCCTAAAGAAAATCTTGTAAAAGTGGCGTCTCGCTATTTTAAAAAGGGAGCAGGCACTAAGAAAAGGAGCTCTCCCATGGACGCTCTTAAAGAGAATTTAGAGCATATGGCCTCTGAAAACTTTTTGTCGAGAAAGCTTATCTTTCAAAAAGCGAGAGAAGGGGTTCTCAAAAAGACAAAAGGTTTTTATCACGCACCACTGAAAATTTTAGACGTGATGGAACAAGGTGCTTCAAAAGGAAGGTCAAGTTACTTGGCCTTAGAAGCACAAGGATTTGGTGAATTATGTGTCACCGAGCAAAGCAAGAACCTCATTCACATCTTCTTCATGCATGAAAATTCTAAAAAGTATGATGGAGCAAAAGGTGAGGGCAGTGTTTTAAAAGTTAAAAGAGGAGCTGTTGTTGGAGCAGGTACTATGGGAGGTGGAATTGCGTGGCTATTTGCCAACAATGGACAATCTCCTATTTTAAAAGATCTGAACAATGATGCACTTGAATTGGGACTTAAGCAGTCCTCGGCCAATTTTTCAGGGGCCCTCAAGCGAAGAAAGATGTCTAAAGCAGAATACGAAAGAAAGCAGCTCTCTATATCCCCTCAGCTCGGTTTTGATGGTTTTAATAGTGTTGATCTAGTGATTGAAGCTGTTGTTGAAGATATGAAAATAAAGAAATTGGTGTTTGGAGAACTTGAAAATCATGTACGAGATGATTGTCTACTGACATCTAATACTTCATCGCTTTCTGTCACTGAAATGGCAAAAGGTCTGAAAAAACCTGAAAGGTTTGCAGGTCTTCACTTTTTTAATCCAGTTAATAGAATGCCACTTGTTGAGATCATCACTCACGATAAGGTAGCTCCAGAAACAGTTGAAGCTCTTTATAAGTGGTGTGTAAAAGTAGGCAAAACTCCAATTGTTGTAGGTGATGGACCAGGTTTTCTTGTTAACAGAATACTCATGCCCTTTTTGAATGAAGCGGCCTATTTACTTGAAGAAGGGGTTCACCCGGAAGAGTTAGATCAGGCCTGTCTAAACTTTGGAATGCCTATGGGGGCATGCCGGTTAATGGATGAGATTGGAATTGATGTTCTGGTTAAAGTTGGGAAGATTATGGAGGAAGGCTTAGGCCCTAGGGCCCGTGCCTGTGGCATTTCTAAGGCAGCTTTTGATAGTGGACTCCTCGGCAAAAAAACATCAAAAGGATTTTATCTTTATGATGCCAAAGGAAAGCCAGGGGACCTCAATAGTGAGATAGAGAAATTTCTTCCTAATATGGGTTCCAAAAATATGGATGAGACTTCCATACAAATGAGAGTTTTTCTCCCCATGATAAATGAAGCGGCCAGAATTCTTAGTGATGGAATCGTGAGCAAAGCATCTGTGGTTGATCTTGGTTTAATTTTTGGAACAGGATTTCCTCCCTTTAGAGGAGGCCTATTAAAGTATGCTGATTCAGAAGGACTTGACCGAATCACTGGAGCTCTGGAAAGATTTGCCTCAGAGGTTAATGAGGACAGATATTCACCGGCACCACTACTTAAAAATCTTGTCGCCGAGAAAAAGAAATTTTACGATATTTAAGCTGATGGCCTGGGTGAACCAGGCCTTTTTTTAAATAGGAGCACGTGGGTCCATTTCTAAAATATTTCTTTCACTACATCTTTTTTAGCAGGACTAGACAGCGGCTGCTAATTTTGGCCATCGTCGGCCTTTTTCTCAGCTCTTTTGCACTACTTGTACTCCAAGGGACAATGGGTGGACTGCAAAGAGGTGTCATCGGCAGATCTAAGAGAGTCAAAGGAGTTGTTTCAGCTAAATTTGAAGGTGTTTCTGAGTCCATTATTCAAGATCTTTTAAAAGATAAAAGACTCGAGGGAATCTCTGCTCATCCCGAGCTTGAAATTGAGCTACTTATTAAAAATGGGGGCCGTATTTCTCCTGTTGTTCTTCATGGGGTTAATCTTTCAAATCCTGCTCCATTCGCTTCTGACCGAGATATTTCAGGAATTGTGCTTGGAAGTGAGCTTGCTTACAAAATTCACGTAGATTATAGGGGAGAAGTTGAGCTGATCTTTCCTATGGTAACCAATAAGCTCTTAGGTGACGTACCCAGAATTGGAAAACTGCATGTGACAGATATATTCAATGCCAATGTTCAAGAAATTGACGCAAACCATGCTTTTGTCAGAAGCTCTTTTCTGCAAAATATTTTAAGAAAACGAATTCTCAATAAAGTTGTATTTTATAGCGATATAGATGTGGGTACAGTAAAAGAAATTTTCTCCCATGCCTCTTTGAAATCTCTTCAAGTAAAGAGATGGGAGGATGAAAACTCTACGCTTGTGTGGGCCTTAAATCTTGAAAATAGAATCATGCTATTTTTATTCACCGTGATGACACTACTTGTGGCGATTTCCATTACCTCTGGTCTTTTTGTTTTCTTTAATAAAATAAAAGTTGATCTTGTTAGCTTTTGGATTCGAGGAAAAGGGATAGAGTCCATCAAGCAGATGGTACAGCGCTTTGTTCTTGTTTTGTGTTCAATAACTATTTTGTGTGGACTTGGAGCAGGGGCAGGCCTTCTTTATTTTCTGGATAACTACGAGGGAAATATTATGCCTGCAGTTTTTGTGGAAAGGAATATTCCAGTCCATCTTGATGGGTACCAAATTGTATTGGCCTTTATCATTCCATTTGGTATTTCCACTATTTTTTCCTTTGGGGCCTTCAAAGGAATAATGGGTCAAAAGAGCTCATTTATTGAGAAAGTAAGAAGCTTTTCCTAACTTTATTTACACCTTTCAATTTGCCAATTTCAGTGGTCGAAAATGGAGCTTATACGAGTTTCTCAACTTATTTTATTGGATGTCTTAATATCTTTTAAAGTTCTATCAATCTAGGAAGTTAGGCCCTCAATTGTCACATTTTCAGCAGTTTAGTTCTTTGGTTAAGTTATTCTATTATGATCTTTTTTGACGGGGGACTGGGATATGAGTAAGGACATTAATACTAAGTGGGCAGGAAACGTCCATAAGTACATAGAAAATTCTGAGCTAGATCAGAGTCTCAAATTAGCAAGTGAGGGTGCTCTAAGCTTTCATTGGAGTGACGGCAAAAAAAGTTGCGATCATATGAAAGGTCTGTTCAGTGGAAGCGACATTCGCCTTGAAAGGCTTGAGGCCTTGATAGAAGAGCTGCATGCTCACGCCGTTTGGGTCAAAACTCCAGAGAAATTCTACCGTGTTTCAATGCATGAAATTTTCACAGCTTACTTATTTAATGAGTCTTCAGTTATCGATTTATCTGATCCAGAAGTTGAGATTTCTACTCATTGTGAAAAAGGTCCTTATTTTTGTGTTTCTCTCGAAGGACTACCTGATGTTGGTAAGTATAGATACTTTGTCTACTACCAGCTGCTGACTGAAAAGTTAGGAGCAAGGCAATTTCGTTTAAGATTGGAGTCTCCTCTGCTTTGTTTTATGCAGGGAGATTATACAAAGGCGCAATTTATTTTTATGAAGCAAATCACATCTCATGGCATTTTGTTTCATGTTCCAAATAATCGAACCTTTACACAGTTAATTTCCAAAGACTATTTGCACGCATATATTAATACTAATTTCTTTAAATCAGCTCTCGAAAATAATGGGGAGAGTAAGTGCGATAACTTATACACAAATAATCCTGAAGATATCTTTCGCATTGACTGGAGAATGGGAATTACAAGCGAAACTACCAAGAGATGGATCCTTGGGCATATGATGGGAGCAGGGAACAGATATATCTTTGTACCCTTCGAATTTATAACAAGAGAATCCGAAGGCGACAGCATCGAAGAGAGTGCCACCGAATTTCTAAATGAAATGGGACAAAAATTAGACCAAGTGGCCTCTTAAGTTTTTATCTTAAAATCTTTGAGTGCTCCAAAAGGATTGGACTTAAGCGCGCGGGCCGGTTTTTCTCTGCTTTTTTGCGGTTTCTCCCCACGAGCTGGCGTACTCTTCCTCTCGGCCTTTTTGTGATGTCTTTTGACCTCAGTATGAGCAGGTGGTTTTTCTCCAGTTCTTGCGCTCAGTGAGATTCTTTTTCTATCGAAGTCCACGTCTATTACTTTGACCCTTAATTCTTGACCTACTTTTATATGATCCAGTGGGTTTTTTACAAATTGGTCACTTAGCTCACTTATATGTACGAGCCCTGTTTCTTTAAGCCCAACATCTACGAAGGCGCCAAAATTAGTAATATTACTGACAACGCCGGGGTACCAAGTCCCCACTTTAAGATCCTTTATTACTTTTAAACTCTTGTCAAAGTCGACAGATTTAAAAGTCGTTCGCGGATCTTGAGAAGGAGTTTTAAGAGATTTAACAATATCTTTAAATGTAAAATCACCTAGCTTTGTTTTGAGCTCTCTATCATTTTCAAGTGAGCCAATAAGCTCTGAGTTACCCACTAGCTCTTTGACCGTTTTTTTGTGAGCTACAATCCATTCAATGATAGATTCGTAGGCTTCGGGGTGTATGAAGGTCGAATCAAGGGGTTGTTCTCCACTATAAATTCTCAAAAAACCTGCACTTTGAGTAAAAACTTTGTCTGAAAAACGTGGAACATTGAAAAGCTCTTTTCTATTTTTAAATCCACCTTTTGAATTTCTGTATTGCACGATATTTTTGGCCATAACAGG
Source organism: Bacteriovoracaceae bacterium (assembly GCA_018649885.1). GTDB lineage: Bacteria > Bdellovibrionota > Bacteriovoracia > Bacteriovoracales > Bacteriovoracaceae > JABIHA01. The sequence continues at coordinate 85,787 of JABIHA010000074.1, read as the reverse complement.
TCCAATACCTGAGACAAATGAAAGCAGGGGAGCAGAAGCCGTATTGAGGTCTACTCCTACAAAGTTGACACAGCTTTCCACCACAGAGCCAAGAGATTTTTTTAGAAAACTTTGGCTCACATCATGTTGGTACTGCCCGACCCCAATCGATTTTGGGTCTATCTTAACCAGTTCTGCAAGTGGGTCTTGGAATCTTCTGGCAATGGAAACAGAGCCTCTCACTGTGACATCTTTTTTGGGGAACTCCTCTCTTGCTATATCAGAAGCAGAGTACACAGAGGCGCCTGATTCTGAAATCATAGTGGCCTTAATCTCTCCACTTTTAACAGGAGGTATATTTTCTTGAAAAAAGGCCAAGGTTTCTCGACCAAAAGTTCCATTGCCAATGGCAATATATTCAATCTTGTGCTTTTCTAAGGCCTTTTGGATTAGAGCAAAGGCCTCTGCCTTTTTTTGTTTAGGTGGGTGAGGGAAAATAACAAAATCATCTATTAACTCCCCGGTGCTACCAACTATTACGATTTTACAACCGGACACAATACCTGGGTCCACACCCATTACTGCCTTGGCCCCCAAATATGGAGATAGTAGTAAGTTTTTTAAATTAGTATTAAAAACTTCAACTGCAGCAATATCAGAGAACTTTTTGAGTTCAGTTTTTACTTCTGTATCGATAGAAGGATAAATATATAATTTTGTGGCCTTTTCGCTGGCTGCGGCTAGCTCATTTCTATAACCTAATTTTTTGTCCTTGGGAAAGAAAGCTTCTTCTAAGATTTTCTGTGAAAATTCATGTTGAGCTGAAACTTCAACTTTCAATATTTTCTTTTGCATTCCTCTTCGAATGGCAAGGTAGCGATGTGATGACTTTGCTGTTTTTAAGGACTCGAGCTTTTCAGTGAACTCAAAGAAATCTTTGTATTTCAAATGGTCTTTTACTTTTTCTGCATCTTTTCTTTTTTCAGATTGCAAAATAGAGTTTTTCCAATAGAAATGCCTTATTTTTTCTTTGCTTTCAGGGTGGTGAGAAAAGCTTTCAATGATTATATCCATTGCCCCTTCTAAAGCCTTCTCAAGAGATTCAACCTTTTCGTTGCCTTCTACAAATGTAGAGACAATCCAATCATGATCTTGATCTGGGGTTTTTGATGAATTCAAAAAGTGCTCAGATAGTGGTTCTAGTCCATTGTCTTTTGCAACCTGTGCTTTTGTTTTTTTCTTAGATTTATAGGGGGCATAGATATCTTCTAGCTCTCTTAGGTTTTTTGCTGAAAGAATCAGGCCCTCTAATTTTGGGGTCAAAATCTTTTGGGATTTTAGCGTTTCCAGAATAAATTCTCTTCGTTTTTCACGCTCTGTAATTTCTTCGAAGGATTTTTCAACGAGTCTGATGCCTACTTCATCAAGTCCCATGGTTTGGTCTTTTCTATATCTGGCAATAAAAGGAACTGTACAATCTTCGTCGATCAAAAGCTGAAGTGTGACACTCACTTGTTTATGACTAAACTTAGTGATTCTTTCAATTTCGGCCACTTCTTTGCTTCGGTTTTCTTTCATAGTTACTCACAAGAAAATTGAGGATTAGTTTGGGTGTCTAATTTATCTCATTTTTAATGTAGGGGAAAGCCTCTTAGGCCTAAGATTTTTTTCGTCGGTGCGTGCCAGATCCAACAGGTGAAACTAACCGTTTTAAGCAGTTCGTTTTGCCGCTATACTGAAGCAATTCTGTATATACTGAAATGAAGACTTTGGTAGCGAGGGGGAGAGTCGAACTCCCGGCCTTCGGGTTATGAATCCGACGCTCTCACCAACTGAGCTACCTCGCCAAAGCCTATAATCGAAGAATGATTTTTATTCAAGTAGTTAGACTATGTCAAATCTGAGTGTTTGATTTCATAGTAATTGTAAATCTAATTTAACTGTTGTATGTTGTTTAGCGCCATGAATTATCTTCCTTATACTTTTAGATTTGTAAAACACATTGACAGCTTTATGGAGCAGGCAAAGCTGTATCCAGAATCTGGTAAGGCCTATGTGGCCATTTCCGGAGGCGCTGATTCCAAGGCCCTCGCCATGGTTTTAATGGAGTTGTTTCATAATAATGAAAAATTTAAGGAATTGGTACTCCTCCATGTCAATCACGGAATTCGTGAAGAGTCTGAAGCCGAGGAGGCTGAGCTCAAGGCCTGGGCAAGAGAGATGCAGTTCGAGCTCAAAGTGACCCATTTAAATCCACCTGAGAGCAAAAGCAATCTGGAGAACTGGGCCAGAAAAGAGAGATATAAATTTTTTAATGAATTTTTGGGAAAAGGGGATGTTGTTTATACGGCCCATAATCTTGATGATTCATTTGAGTGGTCCCTGATGAAAAGATGGCGCTCCTCTGAAATGATTTCGAGCCTAGGTATTCCGGTGCTGAGAGACAGCGTTAGAAGGCCATTTCTTTGTGTCAGCAGGACTCAAATTGAGAATTACCTCGATTACGAAGGGGTTGAGTTTTTTACTGATCATACCAACGATGACACTCGTTTTGAGCGCAATTATATTAGAAAAGAAGTCATTCCCAGCATCAAGAAGAAATACCCACAATATCTAAAGCACTATGTATATTTGCAAAATAGATTGGCCAAAAAATTAGGTGTCAGTGTATTTGCAAATGCAAAAACCGTAAATACAAGACTTTCCAGCAAAAAGTTTCATAATGCTCACTTTTATTGGAGAAATGATTTTAAATCTGACTTTTCTCCTTTTGAAAATGATCTCTTGCCCTCGATTAAAACACTTTCAAAGGCTGAAAGGGGTAAGTGGGCCAAAGAGTTGGGCAAGTTTTTTGCGGGTGACAAGGTTTGGATGGGTCCACATAGGCTTGCTGGAGATTTGTTCCTCTACAAATGGGATGGACTACTTGTGGCGTGCAACTCTAGAGGTGTATTTGAGCTTTCCAAGGGCTGGGAGTCACTTGTCAAAGGAAGATCAAATTCGTCCCCAAAGTGGATGGGACTCGATCATTTGAGAAGCAAGGTTCACAAACAGCTTCTTGGCCAAAAAAATGTTGAGCAGTTTATTAAGATATTCTTTTTAAGGGCACCTAGAAGTGTCAGAAAAAAGTGGGGAAATGGACTTAAAAAGTCACCTAAAATTTCCCTTAAACGAGATTCTCATCCTTTGCCATATAATTTATGGATTCGCCCCGTGTTTTGGGTATTACGAAGCGGAGCATCAAAGGGGCAGAAGGGACTTCACTGCATACCTCATTCCCAGCAAAAATAATCCGACAGGAAGTATGGTCCTGGGTTGTCACCTGGTAAGGGTGCGTTTTATTATAGAATAGGTGTGGTTTGTCTAAAAATCTTCAAAAGATAGCTATCACAAAACTTAAACTTCAAAAGCGGTATTAGCATGAAACAACAACAAAAAACATTTGCTCTTTGGATGGTATTAATCCTTTTGTTAGCACTGGTAGTAAAATTCCTAGATCAAAAAGATGGAGTGAGAACTAGCATCCGTTACTCTGAATTTGTAAAGGCCGTAAAAGGTGGACAAGTTGGAGAGGTTCAGATGAAGGGAACCAATATTATTTATGGCCAGTACAACGAAGGCTATAATAATGGGGCCAAATTTCAAACATCAGGACCAACGGGGGATACTACTTTTAAAATGCTTGAGGAGAGTGGCATTATCCCAGATTATATTCCAGAAGAAAAACAAAGCTTTTTAACTTCCCTATTAATAAATTGGGGCCCAATACTTCTGCTCCTATTTATATTTATTTTCTTCATGAGGCAGATTCAGTCCGGGGGAGGGAAGGCCATGAGCTTTGGTAAGTCCCGTGCTAGGATGCTCAGCCCCTCTGAGAAAAAAATTACTTTTGATGATGTTTCAGGAGTGGAAGAGGCCAAACAAGAATTGTGGGAAGTCGTCGATTTCTTGAAAGATCCCAAAAAGTATACTGCCCTTGGAGGCAAGATCCCTAAAGGTGTTATTTTAGTTGGGCCTCCAGGAACTGGGAAAACTCTTTTGGCACGAGCAGTTGCTGGTGAAGCTGATGTTCCATTCTTTTCAATTTCAGGTTCTGATTTTGTTGAAATGTTCGTAGGGGTGGGAGCTTCTAGAGTTAGAGATCTCTTCGAACAGGGTAAGAAAAATGCACCTTGTATTATCTTTATCGATGAAATCGATGCCGTTGGTAGGCATAGAGGAGCAGGACTTGGTGGTGGTCACGATGAAAGAGAGCAAACACTAAACCAGCTCTTAGTTGAAATGGATGGTTTTGAAAGTAATGAAGGGGTTATCCTTGTAGCTGCGACAAATAGAATGGATGTATTAGATCCAGCACTGCTGAGACCAGGGCGATTTGATAGAAGAGTTGTTGTAGGAGCTCCTGATGTTAGAGGCCGACTTGGCATTTTAAAAGTTCATTGTAAAAAGCCGCCTATGAATGAAGATGTTGACCTTGAAGTTATTGCCAAAGGGACTCCAGGCTTTACAGGGGCAGACCTTGCCAATCTAGTCAATGAAGCTGCTCTTATGGCCGCAAGAGAAAATAATAAAAATATTTCAATGGATCACTTTGAACGCGCCAAAGATAAGGTTTTAATGGGTGTTGAAAGAAAGTCGATGGTTCTCTCTGATAAAGAAAAGAGAATTACTGCTTACCACGAAGCGGGGCATACTCTTGTGGGAATGAACCTTCCTGAAACTGATCCTATTCACAAAGTAAGTATTATTCCGAGAGGGCAAGCACTCGGCGTGACTCAAACACTACCGAATGAAGAGATGCTCAACTTATCTAAAGGAAGGGCCAATAATTTTATCTCATTTTTAATGGGTGGTAGAGTTGCAGAGGAGTTGACCTTTGGTGAGATTACCAATGGAGCTTCCAATGATATTGAAAGGGCCACAGAGCTATCTCATGCTATGGTCTGTCAGTGGGGGATGAGCGATCTTGGACCAATCAAATATGGACGTTCTCAAGGCCAACCTTTTATGGGCGCAGGTATGAGTGAGCAAAGTGAATTCTCAGATGAAACAGCAAGGCTGATTGATAAAGAAGTTTCAAATTTTGTAACAAAGAACTATGAAATCGCTAAAAATATTCTTGTAGAAAAAAAAGAGGCACTTGAGAGGGTGGCAGAGGCCCTAATTGTTTGGGAAACTCTTGATCTTAAACAAATTACAGCTCTCATTGCAGGTGAAGACATTGGGATTCCCATTCCTTCAGTAGGAGGAGACTCTGATGGCGGAGCTTCAGGCAAAGAAGATAAAGCCGTCTCAGAATCCGAGGGAGAGGGATCACCGGGAGGAGCAGCTTCCGGAGGGAATCTTGCTCCCGCCTAAATTAAATTTAAATTCTCATTTTCAACTAATGGGGGTGGTTAATGCCACCCCCAATTCATTTTCAGATGGTGGCAAATTCGATAGTAGTAACGAATTTTGTAAACGTGTTCGCTACCTAATTGAAAGCGGCTGCAGTTATATTGATATTGGCGGTGAAAGTACAGCTCCCATGAATGAGTTGGTCAGTAGTGCTAGCGAATGGGCGCGACTTGAAAAGTGTCTTCTCCCTGCATTTGAAAATGATCTCTTTAGAAATTGCACACACTTGTCTATTGATACATATAAAATGGAAACTTTTGAAAGGGTTTATGAGTTGTGGAGTCAATACGATTCCAAGACCCAGCTCATATTCAATGATGTTTCAGGGATTATTGATGATGGAATAATTAGTTTTTTATTAAATAAAGTGCCGCGGGCCTTGTATGTTTTTTGTCATACTTTTAATGAGCTTAGAGAAAAAAGTAGTGAGCATATGAATTGCACTAAAAGAGAGCTTAGTGGTGGGGAATTGGTAGGCGTAATGACCAAGCGATTTACCCAAGTGGTGGCGGAGTTTAAAAGAGCATCTATTGTTCATAGGCTGGTACTTGATCCTTGTTTTGGATTCTCTAAAACTAGGGAACAAAACCTGTACCTTGTAGATCATATCAGTGAGCTTGTGAGTACCTTCTCTCACAACACGTGGGTTCTGGGAATCTCAAGAAAATCTTTTTTGCGACCAGAGGGAATGTCTTTAAAAGATAGGCCTGAACTTCTTGATCAGGTCGAGCTCAGGCAAAAAAGGGTAGTGGATCAGTGGCAGCAAGAAATAAAGCAAGGTATAATGGTACTCAGGATTCATGATCCAAAGTACCTTGTTTCTTTTGAGTTGGGGGAAGAATGAAGTTCATTTTATTTACACTTGTTATTACTTTTTCGGCATGTGCTTCGGAGAAGTTGGGACATGATCGCAAAAAAGATGCAGTGATTATTAGACAAGTTTTAAGAGATAACTTTCATCAATTTAGAAATTGTTACAAAAGAGAGTTAGACGAAGAAAAAGGCTTTGGAGGAAAGGCGGTTTTAATGTTCGAAATACTTGTCAACGGTATAGTAGACAATCCCAAAGTGCGCTCAAACCTTCCCAAAAGTGTCGATAAGTGTTTAATCTATGTTTTGTCTGATCTTCGATTTCCCGACAGTGTCAGTGATCAAAAAATAGGCTTTAAACAAAAAATCATCCTATATCCACGAAGAAAAAATCATATTCTCATTGAAGATTGGAATGAGCCTTTTTACCGAGTTAATTAGTTAGGGGCGAGAACAGTTGCCTTTTGTGGGAAGGCCTTAGGTGAGAAAATACCTTCTGGAAGACTATCAAGAATAGACTTTTCTATAGCATCAATAATGGGCTCTTTTAAAAAGAGTCTCGAATAAACAAGTCCTACTTCTCTGACAGGTGGGTTACCTACAAACTCTTTTAGACGCTTTGATTTCTTAGGCAGATTCTTTGACACCATTTTAGGTAGCAAAGTTAGCCCTCCACATTGGTCAACTAGGTTGACGAGGGTCTCTAGGCTTCCACTTTGAAAGCTCCAATGGCCTTGTCCCACCTGCTTTTGAGATGGGGTACAGAGATTCAAAACTTGATTTCTAAAGCAGTGGCCTTCAGATAGAACCCACAAATCTTTAAGATCAATATCGGAGGCCTTGATTTTATCTTTATTTGCAAGCGGGTGATCTTCATGAACATAGACAAGAAAAGGCTCATAATACAAAGCTCTTTCCACAATAAAATCTTCCCCTAAGGGAGTGGCCAGAAGTCCTGCATCGAGCCTATCTTTATCTAAAAGTGAGATGATGTCTTCAGTTTTAATTTCTTGAATTTCAAGTTGAACCTTTGGGTAGTTTAGTCCAAAAGTTTTCACAATTTGTGGCACTAAAAATGGCGCCAGTGTGGGAATAATTCCGAGTTTAAAGTTGCCGCTAATTTCTCCGTCGACTTCACTTGCTAAATTTTCGAGGGCCTGCATTTGTTTGATAATAGTTTGTGCTTTTTTTAATATTTTCTCACCAGCGCTTGTGGGGAGAATTGTGGAGCGAGAACGGTCAAATATGATGACTCCTAAATACTCTTCAAGCTTTGCAATTCCCACGCTGAGTGTAGGTTGGGCGACGTGAACTGATTTGGCGGCCCTTCCAAAATGGCGGTGTTTGTCTACGGCCAGGATATATTTGAGTTGCGTCAAAGTCATAGAATTCCATTTAACAACGAATTTGTTTACCTATATTTAAATATTTATATCAGCTATTTGCATCTGAGTCATCTTCCCCTTGCTAAAGCCCTTGAAACACGATAATTTTCTCGAAAGTCACATTGCGGCGTTTTGTCTCAAGTCATCTATTAAGGCAGCTCTATGGTACTAGTCCTAATTTTACTGAAAGCAACACTTGCCGTTTCAGGAATGCCTCAAATTATCTACGGGGACGATGATAGAGTTGAAATTTACCGGGCCTCAAATGCCTATACAAGGCTTTACTCACACTCTGTTGCCTCAAAGATTGATAGCGATAGCTTAACTCCACACTTGAGTTTTATAAAAAAGCTCGATGTTCTCTCTCTTGCGGACAATTGGAATCTTTGCCCGGAAGTTAGATTCAAAGATCAACCTGCTGCCGGTAAATGTAGTGCCTTTATGATTGGAAAGGACCTCATGGCCACTGCAGGTCATTGCATGCGAGATCAATATAGTTGTGACAACTCCACTTGGGTCTTCAATTACCGCAAAGACTTTTCCTATGGTGGTAATTATTGGTTTTTAGAATCAGATATCTATAAATGTAGTCGTCTCGAATTTGTTGTCTCACCAGGGCCTGCCTTTCATCTCGACTTGGCCATTTTTCGGCTCGATCGCGCTCCACGCTATGGGGCCAAGTTTGAGCTCTCCCAAAAAGGTGGAGAAGATGTGGATGTTTCTAAATTAGCACTTCTTGGTTTCCCTTTAGGCGCTCCTATGAAGGCCATTGAGCATGTGGCCGCACACGTAGGTCCTGCTGGCTGGGGCGAGGAATTTTTTCATCTAAGCGTTGATACATTTGTGATGAACTCTGGCTCCCCAGTATTTAATAAGAAAACGGGGATTCTTGAAGGTATTTTGGTCGCTGGTGGAACCGATTTCAAATGGGATGATGAAAGAGGGTGCAGAGTTGAAAATCATTGCCTAGACGGTGATTGCAGAGGAGAGAGTATCCTCAAGGGAAGCTACCTACATCAGATAATGAAAAAAAACGGATTATACTGATCCCAGTTTTATTTTCAAGTGGCGTATTCCTCATCTGCGTGTACCACACGCCTTCTTCGTCATCCACTCACTTGAAAATCAAACTGGAACCAGTATATATTAACCAAGTCATTTGCTCTAAATCACATTTACAAAGATAATAGATAAATAATAATTCTTGTTAAGCCTTAGGAAGAGGATTAGGGAATGTCTGTGGTTAAAATTTTAGTCCCTACAAAAAATATCCATCTCATGTCATCATTTTTTTCCAGTGTTTTAGATTTCGAATTAAAAGAGTGTCTTCAATCTAGGATGGTATTTACAAGTGGCGAAGTTGAGTATGTGATTGAGAAGTCGGAGGTCACGAGCGCCCAAGTGGAGCTGCTTCCTTTTATGGAAATTGCTTATAATAGCGATGAGGGCCATCAGCACTTTCAACAACGTTATGAATTCTTTGTATTCGGCAAAGGGGCAGATCAATTTAAAACATTAAAAAGATCCAAAGGCCTTGGTAATTGCACCGAAATATCAGATGGAGAGGGGAGAGTTTTTCGCTTCGTAAATCTAGAAAGTAAATGCGCGAAAAAAAGTGGGCCTTGGTCAAGTCAAATTCCCAAAGAAAAAGGTCAAATTTATTCTAAGTGGGAAGATAGAGTATAGATTTAGCAAAATCTATGTGTCAGCTCTCTTCCTTCTAATCCATCAATTAAGTTTTCAACCGCAATGCTTGCCATGCTTAATCTTGTTTGAAAGGTAGAGGATCCAATATGGGGTGTAATCAGACAATTACTAAGTGTTAAGAGCTGGTGACCAGGCGGTAGTGGCTCTGGGTCTGTAACATCTAGTGCTGCTGCAAATATTTTTCTGTCTTTAAGTATCTGGTAGAGTTCACTTTGATTTATTATTTTACCTCGGGCGGTGTTTATCAAAATTGCCGTTTCTTTCATCTCATTAAAAAAATCTCTGCCTATAAAACCTACTGTTTGGTCATTTAAGGGGAGGTGGATGGAGACAAAGTCACTCTCACGTGCCAGGGTGGATAAATCTACACGCTGAGCTTTTGTATTTTTTTCTAATTCACTATTTTTTGAACGGTTAAAATATTGGATTTTCATGTTAAAACCGTGGTGGGCCCTATATGCCATGGCCTTGCCTATTCTTCCGGCCCCCACAATTCCCAGAGACTTTCCAGCAAGCTCAATCCCCAGGTGTCCCTCAGGGTCCCAGTATTTCCAATCACCTTTTGGTATGCTTTGACTTGAGCTGACAATATTTCGAGCTGCTGAAATTAATAGTGCAAATGAAAGATCAGCTGTTGCCTCAGTCAGAACTCCTGGAGTGTGTCCAACTGGAATTGATTTTTCACGGCAATAATTTGTGTCAATATTGTTAACTCCAACGGCGTAGTTGGAGATGACTGAAAGCTGAGGATTATTTTGAATGATTTTTTTATCGATTTGGTCTTCAAGGCTGCAAAGTATGGCATTGCACCCAACAGCGCGTTTTTCAAGTTCTTTTTTTGGGATAGGTGAGAGTTGATCCCAGTAGTCGAGCTCTATTTCACCAAAAAACTTCGAGCGTTTAAGTCGATTAAAGGCACCATCAAATAGTTTTCTTGTAATGAGGACTTTTTTCACTGGTCAGCACTCGTGCTTAGTTTTCAAAAGTCCTACGGCTTGAACCACCATGGATGAGTTGAAGATGTCTTGTTTCATCTGTCTCAAATTGGTCATTGATGTAGGTACTGATATCAAAAGTATAAAGTTTAAACACTTTTACAAACTCTTCTTTGACATTTTGAAGGTTTACTTGTGTTTTGTCTCTGTTCAAATGCCTGAGTGTGTCCACAAAGTTTCCTATGCCACTCGATCCGACAAAGTCCACTCCCTGCATATCAAGTGTGATTCTTGAGTGTGGATTTTGCTCAGCTAACTCTAACAAATCTTCTTTGAGAGGCACTGAATAATCATATTCTAGTCCTCCATGCATTTGTACAGTAATATCCCCGTTGGCATCAGTTGTAATTGTGGCCCTAATAGACATTTTCACTCCTTGAAAATGGAATCTTTCTTGGTTACCTAACCCAGGTGCTAGTGTAACATGGAGCATACACCTGGGTTAATGCGGAAAAAAATGAAGGTTCATATCTATGGCAAAGCTGACACTATTAGGACTTCCCCTTGGGAATATTGAGGACTTAACTGCAAGAGCTCTCGAGGGGCTGAAATCAGGTGAGCTTTTTATTTGTGAAGATACTCGAAACCTGATTAAAATATTCGGTCATTTGAAGATTTCTACGCAGAGTAAAAAGCTGATTTCTTATCATGAGCACAGTACCGAGCATGACTTAGATCGAACTATCAAAACTATTAAAGATTATCCTCAAGCTTATATGGTTTCAGATGCTGGATCTCCTATCATTTCAGATCCTGCATATCCCCTCATAAGAGGCTGTTTGGAAAAGGGGATTGAAATAGACTCTTTCCCTGGCCCCACCTCTCCTATAACTGCACTTGAACTCGCAGGCCTTCCTCCACAGCCGTGCATGATCCATGGTTTTTTTCCGCGCGATAGTGAAAAGCGAAAAGATAAAATAGAGTTTGCTGGCTCACGTTCTATGACTCATATTTTCTTTGAATCTCCCTATCGAGTGATGGAGACACTAGAGCTTTTGTGTAATGAGTTTCCAGGAGGTAGGTTTTGTCTGGCCAGAGAGCTAACAAAGCTTTTCCAGCAAGTTGTTCGATTTAAAGGAGATGAATTTTCTTCAATAGCCGATCAAATTACTTTGAAAGGGGAGATGGTGATCGTCTTCTATATTGATGTAAAGGAATCTAGAAGAAGCGACAAGAAATTGACCGATCTGGCCCAAAAGGTGCTTGAGCAGGCGGGTAAGAAAAAAATTGTGGCCAAGCTTGTGGCGGAAATACTTGGTGAAAATCCCAAAAATATCTATCAAAAGCTGATTGATGGGCCAGGAGAAAAATAGCTTTTTGGGGCAGATCTGGAAAAATGATCCCCGTGATGTCATTTTTGTATTATTGATATGAATTAGGGTAAAATAACTGATAAGAATCAAATATTTAGCAGGACCATAATTATGTTAGTAAGAATTATCGGTGGAAGTGGTGGTGTGTGCCCAGGGCATTTTGCCACGTCTTATCTAATTGATGGCACACTTTTAATTGATGCCGGCTCGTGTGCCAATGGTATTCAAATTGATGAGCAGGCCAAAATTGACAATATTTTAATTTCTCATCCCCATCTAGATCATATAAAAGACCTCGCTTTTATTTGTGATAATTGTTTTGGAATGAAAGGGAAACCTTTTGAAGTACACACCAATAAGACTATTAGTGATTCAATTTCTAAGTACCTACTCAACGATGTCATATGGCCTGATTTTACAAAACTTCCGACGCAGCAAAATCCAACTATAAGATTTAATGAAATTGAAGTAGAAAAAAAGATTAAGCTGGGGGATTACACAATTACGGCCATTCCTGTAAACCATCCATGTGATGCCATCGGTTTTATTATAGAAAGAGGCAACTCGGCCATTGTTTTTACTCAAGATACTGCCCCTACAGAGAAAATTTGGAAGTTTGCAAAACAAACAGAGAATGTAAAGGCCATCTTTACTGAAGTCAGTTTTCCCAACTCGCTAAAACAAGTCGCCGTAGATAGTCAGCATCACACGCCTGATTCAATGAAAGAGGAAATATTAAAAATGCCTCCAAGTGTGCCTATTTTTCTTGGACACCTAAAACCTAATTTTCATTCAAAATTATACGAAGAAATCGCTTTGATTGGCTCTGACAGAGTTACCATTCTTGGTACTAATGATCAGACTTTTGTATTCTAGAATTTCATAGCTTTATTGTCTGGCCGTACCACTATCAAATGATCTTTTCCATGCTGGATTAATAGGATTGGGCTGAAATTCTGGTACCACAGCTGCCGTAGGCTCTGCATCTGCTTCATCATCTTCTTCTTCGTCTTCGTCTTCGTCTTTTGCTTTTACAGTGTGGGTAAGCTCATCTAAAGGCTCATCTTCTCCGTCTTTAACTAGAGAAACCTTTATATCATAGTCACTATCTTTTATTGGAAAATCGCAATCCAGTGAATCTTTTTGGCATTCTGGCTCGCTGGTGGAATCGGCTTCTCCAATGCCTGTCACTTCTATATCTTCAATACCTGTAGCAGCTTCAGTTGGCGCTGTTCCCTTAACTGGTATGCCCTCCACTTTGAGAGGTTCTAGCTGTTGGTCGCCAACTTTGACATTAATCACCACATCAAAGGCGGCTTCATCTTGTGGAATACGGCAAACACTATCTTCACAAACGATTTCTTGGACAGAAACTGAGTCAGCATCAGGCACGGCATCTGTGTCAGCGTCGGGTACGGCATCTGTGTCAGCATCAGGTACGGCATCTGTGTCAGCATCAGGTACTGCATCTGCGTCAGCATCAGGTAAGGCATCTGTATCAATGCTTGGCACTTTACTCCAAGTGATTATGACAGGCTGTTCTGCATCTTCTGGCCCTATTTCTTCTCCATCTTTTTTGAGAGAGATGATTACATCTGTATTGCCTGAGATATTTTGTGTTTCTGCAGAAAATGAGAAAGTCCCTGATGTATCAGTATCATCAGTTTCTTCGACTGCGCCTATGTTCAAATCAAGGCTGCTTCTGGCACTACTACCTTCTTCACTCTCTTCGTCATCTTCGCTTGCTCTTGCAGCAACTCCTGCTGCATCTGAAGAGTCCCAAACAATGTGGCCACCTTCAATCTCAGACAGATCAACACTTACTCCATCTTTTTTGATTGATATTTTGATATTAACCTCAGACTCATCATCATTCCTTTCATCATCTAAGACTATTTCATACCCTGAAGAGTTCCTTTTTCTCGAAATTTCGATTTCTTGCGGCTCAAGTTCTTCATCTCCAACCTTCACCAATATACGTACTGTAAATGCCCTCGGGCCTTTCTCTATTTCGCATTGACCTAAAAGACACACTGTAGGATCAGTAGTTGAGCTGTCGACATCAGCAGTTGTGCTATCAACATCAGCAGTTGTGCTGTCGACATCGGCAGTTGTGCTATCGACGTCAGCAGTTGTGCTGTCGGCGTCAACAGCAGCGCTACTTGTATCATCAGTAGTATCGTCAGGCCCACTTGAAACCTTTACCCAGCTGATCACGACAGCTGGATCTGCTCCGTCGACAGGAATTTCAGTGCCACCTTTATTTACTGTTACGGTAACAATCTCTTTTTCAGGTTTACTCTCACTCGATAGCTCAAAGCTGTATTCCGATTCAGGCCCAGCAACATCAATTGCAAATACTTGTGGAGGCAAAACATCTTCTCCAATAGTGACACTAATTTCGGCACTAAATGGTTCATCCCCTTTTGGAATAATACAAGATCTGCCTGGGCACTCGATTGGTTCTGCTGCAGGAACTGCAGGAGGGTCAGATATGAGTGACCATGTGATGACGACTTTTGGATCATCACTATTAGGGTCCATGGGCACATCATTATTTTTTGTGAGAATAGTAATTTCGACCTCTGTGTCACGGTCATCTGGAATCAACTCAAAAGTGTATGGAGATGTACCACTTCCCCCGCCCACAGGAATAGCGAGAGGTCTTCTTTTTTCTGTGATCGGTATTGTCTGTGCAGGGAGTTCATCCTCTCCAACAGTAACAAAAATTTGGGCACTAAATGGTTCATCCCCTTTTGGAATAACACAAGACCTGCCTGTGCACTCGGTTGGTTCTGCTGCAGGAACTACAGGAGGGTCAGATATGGGTGACCATGTGATGACGACTTTTGGATCATCACTATTAGGGTCCATGGGCACATCATTATTTTTTGTGAGAATAGTAATTTCGACCTCTGTGTCACGGTCATCTGGATTCAACTCAAAAGTGTATGGAGATGTACCACTTCCCCCGCCCACAGGAATGGCGAGAGGTCTTCTTTTTTCTGTGATCGGTATTGTTTGCGCCGGGAGTTCATCTTCTCCCACAGTGACATTGATACTTGCTATAAAAGGTTCCACATCTTTGGCGATGACACATGAGTTGTCAGGGCAGGCCGTAGGATCTCCTCCAACCGGATTCCAAGTGATAGTAATTTTAGGGTCGGCTCCGCTAACATCAATAGCTTCTCCGTCCTTTTTAATTACAACATCGACTCTTATTTCATCATTACTATCATGTGGTGTGATTTCAAAACTATAAGGGTTTGGTGGTGGCCCAGACCCACCATCACCGTCTGATGTTAATAGAGTACCCGCATCATGCAAAGGAGGCACTAAGAGTACTACATCAGGAGGCTCCGCTAAAATGGGGGGAAGTTGTGGAGCATCCACTGTATGAACAATTATCCCACCTTCTTTATTTATGGCCTCTATGGCAGAGTAAATATTTTGTGAGAGATAAATGCCCTCTCCAATTTCAAATGAATCCAAATCAAAGCACTGAGCATATTCCTCCATATGGACTTGAGCAAAGTCTTTGGGAGCATACTTCCATCCACTGCTTGGATCATTTTTTATATTATATTTCATGCAATGAAAATCTTTTCGAGATGAAAATGTGGCAATGATTTCATCAGAGAGTTTATCTAAATCACCTTCTCTTTCACGAATCTCTTTTTCTCCTCTAAGTTTATTGAGATCAAAATCCTTTCCAGAGTAGGCGCCTCTGATGGCCTTTATAAATTCTTCAGTAAAGTATGTGCCCTTGGGATTAGCACCTGCTAGCAGGGCCATCGCTTTGGCATCGTAAACGCCTGGAGCATATTTGGCCTCATCTTCCGAGGGAAAAAGTGATTTTAATTGAGTTCCAATTGAGAGGTAGTACTCTAAATCTTTACCGCTAAACCTAGAGGTATCTGAATCATCTTCCATTATCATTTGGTAAAATTCATAAATCTCGCCATAACCTTCAACCGTATCTTTTTCTGCCCTTTCATCAATCGCCACTTTTAATCTTGCAGCGGTTTCACTGCTTCCTGCTATTCTTCCCAAGTCCCGGTTGACCATTAAAAAGGCGCGAGCATATTTGTGGAGGGCAATGTCGGCCCTTAAGTAAAAATATTTTTGAAGTAAATCATGTTGGCCAGGAGTGAGGGGGATATTGCCTTTGGTCTTTGGAGGGTTGCCACGTATGGGTTCAATTGCACCTTCATTGCCAGTGTTCATTGGATCATCGTCGTCCCAGCTATAAACTCGGAAGAGACCTTCGATGCATTCAAATTTATTGAAACCGGTATCCCCACCCAAAGCCAGTGGGCCTGTCATAAAGGTCAATGCCAATACAAACAATATCAATTTCATATACCACCGAGCAGTAAAACACACACAATTCATCAGACTTATCGGTTATTTTACAGATAAGTTGAGGGAAACACTAAGGTTTAAGTTATATCAGTTGTTTAACAATTGCAGCACTGCCACGAAGAGTGGGCACATTGATGACAGTGGAGTTTTTTCAGAGTAAATTTGTTTACTAAAATGCAATATTAGAAAAAAAGTGAGGCGTACCATGGGTTGGTTTGACACGATTAAAAGCCCAAAGCTCAAAAGTAAAAAAAGACCTAATTCAAATACTCCTGAGGGACTTTGGAAAAAATGTCCTGAATGTGGAGAGATTCTCCAGTGTACAAAACTTGAGGAAAATGGAAATGTCTGTCCTTACTGTGACAAACATTTTCGAATCACCGCTTTGAAAAGAGTGGAGTACCTGGTGGATGAAGGCAGTTTTAAGCAAATTGGCGAGAAGCTTATTAGTAATGATCCCTTAAAATTTGAAGATAAGCAGAGCTATGAAAATAGATTAAAAAAAGCAAAAGATGGCACTGGTCTTCATGACGGAACTCTTTTGGGGATTGGCAAAATAGGACAAAGAGAAGTTTCTATCGCGGCCATGGACTTTTCATTCATGGGTGGTTCCATGGGAGTTGTTACTGGTGAAAAAATTGCTTATGCCATGGACTTGGCCTATGAAAAGAAAATTCCCTGTATTGTAGTGTCATGTTCGGGAGGGGCCAGGATGCAAGAGGGGATAATTTCTCTTATGCAAATGGCCAAAACTTCGGCCAGCAGACAAAGGCTGAGAGAGGCAAACCTTCCCTTTATCTCAATACTAACTGATCCCACTACCGGTGGGTGTGCAGCTAGTTTTGCCATGTTGGGTGATATCAACATCGCTGAGCCCAAGGCCTTAATTGGCTTTGCTGGACCTCGAGTTATTGAGCAAAGTATCAGACAGAGTCTTCCTAAAGGTTTTCAAAGATCAGAATTTCTTTTAGAAAGAGGCTTTATTGACTGCATTGTTCACAGAAAACAACTTAAAGATGAGATCTCGTTTTTTATCAACACACTTTTACCAGTGACTAAGCACTAGGGATTTTTTAGTGCAAGGACAAATCGAAAAAAAATTAGACCAATTTTTTGGTAGTGAATCCTTTGTAAAAGAGAGTGTAAGGGAGCGCTATAAACATCTGTCTGAATTTTTTGGCCCCTACAATAAAGATATTAACAATCGCTCTATTCAAGTTGTGACAGTGGCCGGCTCAAACGGTAAGGGCCAGAGCTGCCATCAGTTGGCCAAAATACTGAGTCAAAATGGAAAAAAATGTGCAATTTGGACTTCTCCCCATATTAAAAGTGTTTGTGAGAGATTTAGTTACCGCGACCAACCAATTTCTGAAAAAGAGCTCTTGGCCATAATTGATCTTTCACTTAAAAAAATTCCTCAAAATTTGAAACTTAGCTACTACGAATTTTTATTTTTTTGCTTTCTTGAATGGTGCCAGACCCTGGAAGTAGAAGTCCTTATATTGGAAGTAGGCCTGGGTGGGCGCTTCGATACTGTTAATATGATAGACCCAAGCTTTTGTGGGGTAGTTAGCATATCTCGGGATCACTGTGAAATTTTGGGAAATAGATATGATCAAATTTTGTTTGAAAAACTGGGTATAACAAGACCTGGAGTGCCGTTAGTGACTAGCTTTCAGTTGAATTACCTGAGATCTCTTTGCCTTCATCATTGCACAAAATTTGAGATACCTTTTGAAGATATTATTGAAAATGATCCTACTCTTTCATTAAAAAATTATTCTTTTCGCAATTTTCAGCTTGCCAGTAAATTGGCGCTCAAGGTGCTAGGTCAGGAAAAATTGGATGTTCCTTCTCATAGCGTCGAGGAGGGGATTCTAGGGCATGGTCGTGGGGAAAGGATGACACTTTCCGGTGAAGAGTTTATCTTTTTAGGGACACATAATTTAGATGGGCTAAGGCAGATATTTCAAAGGTTTAATTGGATTTTATCCCAATATAATCGATGCGCTCCTTTGCACATTCTTTGTGGACTATCTAGTAGAGGTTCAAAGGATATTGAACAAATGCTAAAGGCCATAAAAATGTTTTGGGGGGAGGATTACCCAGTCCAGCTTTGCTCATTTGATCATCCAAGGTCGCTTAACATCTTGGAAGTTGAAAAACTTGGAGAGAAATTTTCGTTTAATGCTACAAGCAACTATAGTGAAACTATTCAAGATAAAAACAAGAGAAATTATCTGGTTATCGGATCGTACTTTTTTGTGGGAGAAATTAAAAAGTATATTGATTCTTTGTGTACTGATCACCATGCCTATCAAAAATCTACAGGCCCGGGACGAACACACATTTGTCTTTAACCAAGAAATAAAAGTTTTATCAGATCACGGATATTATAAATCTAGTGAAAAATCTCTTGAGGCCATCGGTAATGTTGTCATCCTCCATCAGGATGAGGCCCTCTATGGAGAGTCAGCAACACTAAATACTGAGACTGGAGAATTAGAGATCACAGGGAATGTGAGGTTTACTGGTAAGGATATTACTCTTTATGGAACCAAACTTCACTTTAATGCAAGAACAGGTTACCTTGAAGTTTTTAATGCACGCATAATATCTCCTCTTTACAATTTAATGGGCAGTAAGCTCATACGTCCTAAAAAAGGTATTATCATTGGAGAAGATACCGAATACACAACTTGTCGAGATTGTCCTGAGTCTTGGTCTGTATTTGGGAAAGACATCTATATTACTGAAGGTCGCTACGTAACAGTCAAACACGCCATCGTGAAAATAAATGGTGTGAGTATGATGTATTTGCCATTTTTAATGCTACCTATAAAATCGGTTAGAGAAACAGGTTTGTTATTTCCAAGTCTGTCACTTAGGCCTGGTGAGGTTACTTTTAAGCAACCTTGGTTTTGGGCCATTTCTAACTCATCCGATCTTACCGCCACGCCAGGAATGAAGCAAAGAAGAGGGATTCTTTCTGAATGGGAGCTGCGAACTCTATATGGAGGAAGAAGTTGGGTTAATTTCGAATCCCAAACCAATAATGACCGGGTTTACCTTCCAGGAAGAGATTCTTTTGAAGTTTCGGGACAACACTATCTCAGGCACTTTTCTGTTTTAGAGGAGCACTACCAATTTGGAAGAGATTTCGTTCATCACCTTAGATATAGCGACGCAAGAGATTTAGATATTTTGAGAGATAGTAGCTCCTATACAGGTGATAGAGTCATGGGAAGTGAGCTAGGGGGGGGGAGTTTCTTTGACCTTAGAAAGAATATTTTTGATATCTCGGTTGAAGGTCATTTTAATAAAAATACACTTGTTGCCAACCCGCTTGATTTTGATCACAACTATGTACAAATTCTTCCTGCAATTAAATTGGGTTTTATTCCTTTTACAGTTTGGAAGTCTGGTGGGGATTATTTTAATTATCTTACGGGAGGACTCGATAGCTCTTGGACACTCTTTAGGCAAGATAGGGCGAGAAAGAGAGAAGAGGGTGAAATTATCCGTAATGCTAGAAGGCTCAGGGCAACTCCATATCTTAAGCTAGGTATCGCCAATATGGGGCCAATTGAGTTAAAAACTGAAACAAAGTATGACTATCAAAGTTATGAATTTCCCTATGAAACGGCACGAAGATTTCACAAAAACTATATTTTTCAAGAAAGTGAAATTTCTTTTGAATTAGACAAAATTTTTGGACTTAGCTACAAAGAAAATATTGCAAGCAGTGATTTGAAAAATCCTCCAGAGCTTTCTAAAAAAAAATTAGAACAAAATGAAGAACTTCTCATTGGTGATTTACCTGCATTTAGTAATCAGTTTTCTAAAGATGTAATAACAATTGAAAAAAATAGTTATAGACACTCGCAAGCTTATAGGATGATTCATCACTACACAGCACTCAATTCAACTCAAGGTAATGGGGCCTTTCGAAATCAAGTGGAAAGCCTCGACTCCGGTGAAGGACTCTTTGACGAATATGATAAGGTGCAGACACTCGAATATAATTTAGATGATACACAGACACTGACTGCCATTTCTCCTCGTAATTCTCTTGAGCTAAAATGGGAAAATTTAATCATAAAAAAGAGTGCAAAAAAAATTGGTCCTATGTTTGAGCAACTTCATCTTAGGGATAATTTTGATTATTCTGAAATTGCTCACCTAAATATATCACAAGGGTTAGAGCTCAATACTAATTCAGAGAAATTTTCAGATGATATAACGAGACTCCATGTGGATACAGGCTTTACCCTTGGTAAAACTAGCTTTACATTCAATGACTATTATTTTTATCAAAGTAATAGGCATATATTTTCTTCTAGCTTATCGCAGGGATTTTTTATCGGCTCATTTGCCATATCGCTAGATTATGCTAACCAAAAAAAGAATAAAAAACGAATTGGCAAAGCTTCAGGACAGATCCAGCTCCTAGATACCCTCTCACTTTCTGGTGCTAAAACCTATGATTTCTATTTAAGATTGCACAAAGAGTGGTGGGCGGGAATTACATATGCCCCCTATAACAAGTGTTGGAAATTTGATTTGGAATATCATAAGGAACAACTAGATTCTAGGCTGGCCTTTAATTTCTTCATAAATTTTGATGGACAAGGATTCTACTCTTTTCAAAAAGAGGGAGAAAATTGATGGATCAATACATACTGGTTGATTTCGATGACTCCTTTACCTGGAATATTGTCAGCACCTTGGCAGGCGTAGGTATAGAGGTGGAAGTCATTCCATACAAAAAATTTGTGGAGTTTTTTAAGTCAAAAATTGCCACCAGTGACCAAAAATATTTTATTATCTACGGTCCGGGACCAGGGCATCCTAGGGAGTATTGTGATCTTGGTCCTGTGATTTCTGAATTATTGAACTCTGAGCAACATTTTCAAATGGGGATCTGTCTCGGGCATCAAATTTTGATGTCTGTTATGGGACTTGATGTGGAAATTGATCCCAGGCCTCTACATGGCCATAGTGTTAGTTTTAATATCCCAAAGTGGCCTGAGTTTTTTTCAGAAAAGTATATTGGTCAAGATATTCAAGTTCAACGCTACAACTCACTCTATGTTAAATCTGGGAGTAAGGCATTTGTTAACAAACTTGGAATTGAGCAAGTTATAGATCAAGGTCAAGTAGTCGCGGCCAAGTTTAAAAGGGGTATATCTTATCAATTTCATCCAGAATCCATCGGAACATCTTGCCCAAACGTCTTTTTCAACACTAGCATAACGCGCAGTGTAGAATGATTTCATGACTAGCAGCGTTGATTGGAAAATTGATGGAGTGTATGACGATAGGACAATGAGAGCTCTATCTGAAATTGGTACTCGCCATATTGGGTTTGATTTTAGGCCACTAAGCCTTAATTTTATTCAAAACCATATTTTTCAAGATTTGATATTTAGATACTTCAATTCCAACTCAAAATATTATCTTAGATTTGAAAATGAAAAAGATTTTGTTGTTCAATCTTTTTTGGATAGTATTAGCGAAAGGTTTGGGGAAAAAACATTAATTAATAACTTTGTCTTAGAGTTTTCTGGTGACATGCCTAAAGAGTACTACCAAACTTTTAAAGTTCCTTTTATTTGGCATTATGACGAAGGCAATAGTTGGCAAGAGTTAATGGGCCTTGATAATTTAAAGGGTATTGTTCTTGATATTAAAATTCTTGAGTACCTTCACGTTCAAGGAAGGCTTCATAGTTTTGTACAGGTCCTCTATCAACTGATACAGTCTCACAAGAGGTTTGACTTACTCGACTTAATCCTCAAAATTAACTGGGACTCACACATCATCCCATCACTCTTTGAATTCTTTGATCTAGGGATTATCTCTCTTGGAATTGGACCCGAAGTTGAAGAATGCTACAGGAATGTTGACTTAACTCGAATGACAAAACAGTATCATCTATTTAAATCCAATTTGAATAATTTACAACAAGGCTGAGGTTTTCACATGAGGATATTAATTACCAACGATGATGGAATTAATGCCCCTGGGATAAAGGCCTTAGAAGACGAGTTGTCTTCTGTTGGAGATATCATAACCGTGGCCCCCAGGTATGAGATGTCTAGTACAGGGCACGGGATTTCACTGCTAAAAGAATTGCTGTTAGAAGAGTGTGGTGAAAATAGGTACGCAGTGAACGGCTACCCCGCAGATTGTACACTTCTTGCCCTTGAAGCTTTTTACAAAGATTCATTTCCTGATCTAGTAGTATCAGGAATTAATAATGGTGCTAACCTGGGTCAGGATCGTTACTACTCGGGAACTGTTGCAGCTGCAAGAGAAGCTGCCCTTCATGGAATTCCATCTGTGGCCGTCAGCTTGGCCTTAAATTATTCAGATGAAGATCAAAAACACTTTTTGTCTGCAGCTAAACTTATAAAAGCATTTATTGAATCTGGATGTTCGAGAAAAATTGCACATCACACACTTGCAAATATAAACGTACCTAATTTACCAATTGAAAAGTTGTCTGGGGCGAAACTTACAGAAGTAGGTAAAAGAATATATATACCCGAATTAAAAAAACGAATATGTGACAAGGGAAATATTTATTATTTTATTGGTGGCAATTATCGAGGAGATGAAATTATAGAGGGTTCTGACTGTGAAGCAGTATCTGAGAATTTTGTTTCACTATCATGTTTGGATGTGATGAACCGAGAAGAAGGTCACCGCGATATTTACGATGAAATGATTGAACTATGGAGCTGGGATTGAAGTTAATGGTAAATAAAATACTTCCTCTCGTTTTTTTCACAATTTTGTTGTGTTCTTGCGCTCACCTTAGATCTGGGCACTATTATCAAGTGAAGTCGGGAGACAGTTATGACCATTTGGCCAAAAGATTTCATATCGGGGCCACTCAGCTATTAAATTTAAATCAAAATAGAACCCTGGTTGTTGGTGACTATTTATTTATACCTGAAAATGGGGGAGTCATTGGTGGGCTTCTAGCAAAGATAGATAATAGAAACTATAGTTCAGGCGAAGCGCTTCCTAGTGATCTAGGGCCTCTAGTCTGGCCTGTCCCTAGCTCAAAGAATATTAGTTCACGTTTTGGTCCAAGAGGTGGAAGACATCACGATGGACTTGATATAGCCGCTAGAACAGGCACCCATATTTTGGCCGTAAAAAAGGGCAGAGTACTCCATCAGGGCTGGGTTAGAGGTTATGGCAGAATGATTGTCATTTCTCATGAAAATGGTTGGCACACAGTTTATGCCCATAATAAAAAGAACTTTGTGAAAAAAGGGCAGTGGGTTCACCAGGGACAGGTTTTAGCACAAGTAGGACAGACAGGGAGGGCAACAGGACCTCACCTTCATTTTGAAATACGCAAAGGACAAAAGGCACAAAATCCTTATGTTTACCTGAACTCTCACTTGAAAGGGAGAAAAGTGGCAGCACTTTCTAAAAAGAAAAAGGCCGCTAGCAACTGAATTTCTCAAGAATCTTAAGATACATTATGGCAGTATTTTTAGCATCTTCTAAAGCCGTGTGGGCCACATCACCCATATTAAAATAGTTCATCAGCGATGATCCACCCTCACAACCTATTGGCAATGTTCCTAAATCCACAAGGGCGTATCCAATACAAGAAAGGTCACATGTCCTATGTGAAAAATACTTTCTCATAAACTCCCATCCTAAATCTCTATTTAGAAAGGGTAGGTCTATGGCATTGAGTGATTTGCCAAAAATGACAATTGGGTCATCTCCAAAGTAGGATTTTACTTCGCTTGATTCGAGGTATTCGGTGAACTGTGACTTGAATGATGCAAGTGGCATACCTGAACTATGTGCACGCATAATAAGCTCACTCATATTCTCAGCAACCCATGAGTTTAGTTTTGGCCTGAGGGAATCAAAACTTGGGCAAGTTATTAGATATTCTCTGGCAAGCGTTTCCTCTAGTCCTTTTTCGGAGTCGAAGGGAACCATTGCAAACTCTATCATGTGACAGTCTTGGTCTAGGCCTGTTGACTCTATATCAATGGATAAATATTTCACGTTTTTTCCTTAATGAGGAGCTGAATAATTTCAATTATCCTATCACAAAATGAGTTATTTGAGGTGGGATATTATAGGGCAGTGGTCGGATACTTGGTCAAATAAAACATCAACTTTTTCTTTGTCCATATCAGAGCAAGATAAGTTTCTGCAAAATAGAGTGGAGCTTGATTTTATATACTCAAAGTACTCACTCATTTCATCACTAATGAGAATGTGGTCTAAGAGCGAGGACTTAACGATGGGACTACCATAGTTTGGGAAATAATAGTTTGAGCATTTTACGTCTTGGTAGGTGATGTTATTTAGTCCAGAGTTTATAGCAAAATCTTCGAAATTACTTAAGCCGATACCACCTTTATTAAAGCTAGTTGTATTAAAATCTCCCATTATGGCGATATTTACATCTTCAAATTCTCGAATTTCATCAATAATTTCGCGAATGATTAAAAGTTGTTTCTTTCTTTTTCCCACACTCTTTGGAGAGGGGCCTGCCTTGAGATGGACAGCAATAGCGGTGAAATCTCTTAATCCAGATTTTGCGGATAGGTTAGTAAATTTGGCGACTGCCAAAGGCCTTGAGCCTTGGGTAGGACAGCCTTTATTTGACATGCCCTGGTAGGCATTTGTTCTATCGTCTTCATAGAAGCCATCAAGTCTCAGCTGATTTTTATTGTAGATAAATCCAAGGCTTTGAGAATTTGCTCCTCCGCATCTTGAAAGGGCGACTCCATAGGCAGGAAGAAAATGATTAATAAACTCTTTAAACTTTTTGGGTTTAGTAATTTCTTGGACGGCCACTAAATCACTTTCAAGGTTTTCTAATATTTCGGCCAATTTGGATTTGTTAGTAGAGGTTTTAGACCTTGAGTCATAATCAAAATTTCGAATATTATATGTGGAAATAGATAGAGCATAGAGATGATTTGCTGCAGCTAGAAATAACATGGTGACCAAAAGTTTAGAGTTCAAAAACAATCTCCCGTATTAGTTATTCTTATCGTTTGCATTGGTAGTACTAATGGACTATAAACCATTTCAATTGACAAGGTTCAGTGCACAGAAGCTGTTAATTCAGGCATACAGAGAGGTTTTGTTAGGTTTACTTTATTGACCTCTCCATCACATTTAGTTTACTGCATACGGGCACAAAAAAAAATATTCTTCTGGAGGTACGAAAATGAGAAAATTTTTATTGGGTTTTAGTTTTTGGCTTTGCGCAAATTCTGTCTTTGCTATAGGGCCTGCCGAGATTAATTCTGTTGAAATCCGCGACATGCAAACTGGGGAGATTATTCTTTCTCAATCAATTGCAAATGAAGAAAATATTTTTAAAGGGCAAAGTGATGAGGTTGATCCTCTTAAATCACTACTCAGTGAAAAGAGTCTAGAATTTGATATGAAAACTCTTCACGAGACCATGATATTGGGACTTAAAACAGTGGAGTCTGTTTTAACCTTTTTAGAAAAAAGACAACCCGAAATTATTGTCAAAGGAAAGCATCTGAGTTTTGTTCCTAAAAGTGCGACAGGTTTAGTCCTCCGGCCTTGGGAAATGGCAAACTGGAGTAGACCTTTGAAAAAAAGTTATGAAATTGTATTTAAAAATCTATATGGAATGAAAATGGCGAAAGTCAAATTCTCACCTACTATGTCTTATGGTGGAAGCTACAAGGGAGCTGGAAAATATCTACAAGGTGTTCAGGTTCCTACGGAAGTGTTTGCAGGATGGACTGTTAAGGCCAGTACTTCTACAGAGTTAATTTCGGTGACAAACGAGGGTGCTGAGGGTGATCCAGTAATAGGCTGCATGCTTAATCTCAATGTCAAAGTCGGAACTGCTGTAACAAAGCACGATATGACTTATACCATCTATTTCTCAGCAAATGGTGATATTAAATTATTGTAAAATGAGTTTGAGGCCCTCTGGCAATCACAGGTAGGATACCTTGATTGTTGGAGAGTCTTCTTCATTAAAACTATCCAAAAAATCTTTGAGATTTATTTGGCAAGAAAGAAGATCATCACCTACGATGCATTTCTTACAAATGCCCTCCCCATTACATGATGAAGCAATGGGGATATTACATGATTCCAGATAGGATAAGAGCGATAATTTTAAATCATCACTATCTTTAAGGCGTAGATACTTCTTTTTTGATGATGCAACACCTTCCAGAATAATTGATACGTTATTTGCAGAGTAAGTTTCCATTAAACCTTGAATCAATTATGAGTGACATTTTTTTGTCTTCACTTCTTAGCAAAGAGTGAATATTCCCAATTTTATCTGCATGGTATACAGGCAACTGAGACTTCAAGTTTTTTTCAATATGCTGATTTTTTAAAATTCTTGACTCGATATAAATTCGAGGCGGGGATAGAAAGAAAATTTCTCGACCGGCCTCTATTAATGTTGATATTTTACTTTGGTCTAGTTTTAATCTCTCAATTTTTTCTAGCGGGCCCATGAGCAGTTGCCCCGAATCCCTACTATTAAAGCTGGTAAGGACAACGGAAAGCTTTGGTTTTTGGTTTTGAAGAATGCACCAAGAACCGAGCCTTTTTGGCCACCTCCCCCTAATCATTTTGAAGTTGTCTATTTCTTCTACGCTCGCTAGGTTTTGCCCTGAAATTGCCAAAAAGCTATTTTGTTTATGGTCTACCATCCCAAAGCTAGTGACGAATATTTGCTCTTTATCGAGTATAAAAACCTTGTTTTTATAGAGTCCGGGATCAAAATTGCACTCGGCTAAATCGAAATTATCATCAATATTTTCTAGTTCAATAGGAAATAGAACTTGGTGTGTGTGGTTTTTTTTAATCCAAGGCGTGCTCTTTTTTTGGTATTTTGCGATTAGTTGTGAAAAGGATACTTTGAAAAGTGGTTCATTAACTCTAAGTAGCTCATTATCTCGAAAGTAGGTCTTTTTTAATATTGGATTTTTCAAAAGAAGGTTTCTTTTTTTCGATAGAAGTACAGCTAGCTCTTTACTAACAGTAATAGTAGATTGAAATTTTTTATCGAGTAGCCCTGCAAGACTCTTCAGACTTCTTTTAGAAGGGTAGTCGTGGAGTATGTCGTCTAGTGCTTTAATATAAGAGTAAGACGATTTTTCTGGTTTCTTAAAATCCCAAAATTTGAATTTTCCTCCATAGTAAACAATTGCCTGAAGTCTTGAAGCTGGGGAGGAAAGGAAAGGCTGAGCATTAACTTGAATGAGTCCCCAAAGAACCATTTTCTCACTAAAATATAGATTGAGATTTTTATTGTTTTCTAAAAAATCAGAGAAAAGCCTATTGACCTTTTCTGAGGAAGAATAAAAACGATGTGCTCCATGTTTGCTTTCTTTTGGGCAGTATTTTGTGCTCTTTATTTCTTTAAGTTGATATTCATTTTTTTCAACGAAAATATTTTCAATAAAAACTGAACAACTTGGTAGTATTGTAATACTTGAAATAAGTAAAATAAATTTAGTGATTCTCTTCATAAATAATTTCTGAATCGTCAGTCAAAGAATAAGGTTGCAGTTCATCTAAGTCTAACTGGGCAGCTTCGTTATGTAAGGGCATTAAAATTAAAATAATCCATATCCCAGAGCTACCATCTGTATTTAAACTTTCGGTGTGCACACTGACTATTTTAAAACCTCTCGCAATTACGCTGGCAGCTAGTTTATCAAAGGCCTTTTCCCGGTATCCATGCTTTCTTCTTGGAGGTGCTGGTACAAAATAAGTGTAAATTTTTTCCGGGTATTCCCGAGGGGATTTCTCGGAGAAAGGAGTGAGTTTTTTAAATAGCTTCATTTTTCTCCTTATGGGCGCCTGCGCATTCAAGTATTTTTATGTAAAATATTTAAGGGCTTAGCCCATTCTACCTCTCCAAAGGGGCTCCTGCAAATGAACTTAGAGCTAGGTCTCATTTTAACACTGAGGGGCAAAGATTACCCAAAAAAAACTACCTTTGATCTGGTCAAATCTTTTGTATAATAGAAGTGTGGGCGACAGGATGTTGCTCAGAGTACAGGCAGGATGCCGAAAAAAAGGGAGCTTAGCAGGAGGCTCCCTTTCTTTTTTTCCCTTTGGTTTATCTCTCAAATTTAAGTACAATTACTCAATATGTTTTTTTGCAAAGGCAACTTCCGTGAGTTCAAAAAAAATACTTTTAGTTGATGATGAAGAAGACATTTTAGAAATTCTTGTGGAGGTGATCAGCTCACTTGGCCACGAGGTAAGATCAGGTGCTGATGGGGTGGGTGCTGTTAAGCTCTACGCTGAATTTAAACCCGATGTATTTTTATGTGACACTAATATGCCTGGTATGAGTGGATTAGATGTACTGAAGGAAATAAAAGAAGACGTGCTCTCTAGGGGATGTAAATTTCTCTTTATAACCGGAGAACCAGATTGGACAAGCAGTGAGCTTACAGAAATGGGAGCTTACGGATTTATTGCCAAGCCATTTGAGCTAGATGAAATTGAAGCTAAGATAGCTGAGCTTACAAGTTAATGATTTTTAATATGGACGGCCTAATTCAATAGAATATTTACCGGGTGCAAAATTTAGATCTCTAAAATTCTTTAATTCCACATATTTTTTCTTTTTTGAGCTAAAACTAGTATAGGGGAAAATAGATATTCCTCCTCTAGGAGTGAACTCACCTATAACTTCAATAAAGTGTGGCTTCATGAGTTTGAATAAGTCCGAGGCCATGGAGTGGACACAATCTTCGTGAAAGGCCCCATGATTTCTAAAGCTAAATAGATAGAGCTTTAAAGACTTACTCTCAACCATAGTTTTATCGGCAATATAATTAATAAAAATTTTGGCGAAATCAGGTTGACCTGTAATTGGGCAAAGAGAAGTGAACTCTGTGCAGACAAAGCTTACCCATCCTGGTGCGGTCGGGTTCTTATTTTCGAATTTCTCTAATATTTCTGGGTCATACTCTGTTTCATAAAGTGTCGAAGCTGAGCCCAATTTTGATAACTCGCTCATGCGCTCAAGGCCCGCTTGCTTTTTTTTCTTAGAAATATTGGACTTGGCCATTGTAAGCTCCTGATTTACATCAGCTAATAAGTGACACGCTTTGAAAGATCGCGTATATATACCCCTGCCAAAGAGTAAAAGTAAAGTTTGTTGTGCATCTAGTCAGTGAGGGGGCCCAAAAGTGAGAAAAAATGATCTAGTTGTATTAGTACAACTGGGGTCTCCCAAATCTCCAAGCATCAAAGATGTTAGAGATTTTCTTCGAAAATTTCTCTCAGATCCTAAAGTCGTTGATTTAAACCCAATACTATGGAAAATCATCCTTGAGCTGTTTGTATTGCCCTTTAGGCCAAAAAGATCTGCTAAGGCCTACGCTCGTATTTGGGACGGCGAAAGCTTTCCTCTTATTACTGGTACTGAAGATTTAAGGCACTCCTTGGCCGGGGTCATGGAGCGCGATGGGATCCAGTTAAGGGTGGGCTACTTGCTGGGAAACAATTTAGTTGAGCAGAGCTTGGCAGACCTTGAGAAGTTTGATTGTTTGACTGTAGTTCCACTTTTTCCCCAGTTTTCAGAAAGTACAACTGGAAGTGTTTGGGACAGGATCAGCTCAATTTTAGATAAAAAAGTCGCTCTTAGTGACATTCGATTTATTTCCAGTTTTCATAAAACTAAGGCCTTTATCGATGCAAGTGTCAGCATCATAAAAAAGGCAGCTGCGAACAAGTGTCCTGGCGATGTTCTAGTGATTTCTTTTCATGGGATACCGCTTAGAAGAATT
The DNA here is from genome assembly GCA_018649885.1 of Bacteriovoracaceae bacterium. Classification (GTDB taxonomy): domain Bacteria; phylum Bdellovibrionota; class Bacteriovoracia; order Bacteriovoracales; family Bacteriovoracaceae; genus JABIHA01. The sequence continues at coordinate 56,016 of JABIHA010000074.1, read as the reverse complement.
TTAGAAAAGGGTGACCCCTATTTATTTCACTGTAGTGAGACGTTTTATCTCATGAAGCAGGAGCTCCTCAGCATTTTTGAAGAAAAAGACATCCACATGACTTTCCAGTCACGTTTTGGCTCAGAGAGGTGGTTGGGCCCTTACACCGATAAGTATTGCAGGGATCTGGCAGCTACAGGGCACAAAAATATTTACGTTTATTGTCCAAGCTTTGTTGTGGACTGTCTTGAAACTATTGATGAGATAGGATTTGAGCTAGCTGAATTTGTCAAAGAGGACGGGGCTCAAATCCATTTAATTCCATGTTTAAATAGTGATGAAAAATTTAGCACAGAGTTTGGGGAGTACCTTGTATCACGATTGGAAGGTGACGGGGACCCTCAAAACTTAGAATATCAACCTTTAGAAAGCGAAGTGACAAAAATCATGCCTAAGCAAAAAGTAGAATCTCCACCACTTAGTGAAAATGCAAAAAGTTCTCTAAAACTCATCTTCTTTGTTTTATTTTTAGACTTAGTGGGATTTTCAATAATTTTTCCCATGTTCCCAGCAATGGCAAAATATTACCTTGAAGTTGATGCTGGAAATCCTTTTTTGAAAATGATTTTTGAAGGAATCACCACTTTGATTCAATCTGGTGGTGGCCAAGTTCAGCCTGTCGTTCTCTTTGGAGGAGTGCTAGGGGCGATGTACTCTTTTCTACAGTTCTTAGCAGCGCCTTTTTGGGGCAGGCTTTCAGACCGTATAGGTAGAAGACCGGTACTTCTGGTTTCCGTGATGGGACTGGCCTTAAGTTATCTGCTTTGGTTTTTTTCAGGTTCATTCACTCTGTTATGTATTGCCCGAATAATGGGTGGGATTATGGGCGGTAATATTTCAACTGCTACAGCTGTTGTTGCCGATGTAACCAGTTCTAGTAATCGTTCAAAAGGTATGGCCTTCATTGGTATTGCCTTTGCGCTTGGATTTATTATTGGACCAGCAATGGGAGGGATACTCTCTATGATTGATCTTACGAAAAGTTTCCCTCAATTGGCATCATATGGAGTCAATCCTTTTTCAACTCCTGCTCTTTTAAGTTTTATCCTTAGTCTTGCAAGCTTTAGTCTTTTATATAAAAAGTTTAAGGAAACAAGACCTACAAATGACCAAGAGATTCACAAAAGTAAACGCTCTTCTAATCCTTTGACCTTATTTAAACCACTGCCTTATGCTGGTGTTAACCAAACAAATATTGCTCACTTTCTCTTTTTATTGGCCTTCTCTGGAATGGAATTCACTTTGACATTTTTGGCCGTTGAAAGACTGTCATATACATCTCTTGATAATGCCGGGATGTTTATTTTTATAGGCTTTGTTTTGGCCTTTGTTCAAGGTGGTGTTGTAAGAAGAAAGGCCCATCAAGTAGGAGAAAAAAAGATGGCCTTAATGGGACTTGTTTGTTTAATTCCCGGTTTGCTTTCTATAAGCTTTGCCCATACAACATTTCCACTTTTTCTAGGACTTTTCTTCTTAGCGGTTGGCTCTGCTATGACTATCCCTTGTTTGACATCTCTTGTGAGTCTATACACTCCCGGTAAATATCAAGGAGAGGCCATTGGAGTTTTTAGATCCCTTGGGGCCTTGGCGAGAGTTTTTGGTCCTCTTCTTGCTTGCCTACTTTACTGGAGAGGCGGTTCTGGTGCCCCCTATATTGTGGGTGCAATTTTTCTGATTATCCCCATTATCATGGTTTTTAAATTACCTAAAATGCCTAAAGGGGAATCAGCTTAAAAACTGCGTTGAACTAATTTGTTTTTCTTGATTTTTTTGGGGTGCCTTAAGTCTTTATTAATGGCGGCCTCAATAGCTGGCTGAAAAAGCTCCCAGTATTTTTTATGTTTTCGATTATCAGAGTCTGGAAGCTCAAGAGTGTAAACAGGAATATTTCTTTCTTTTCCTGCCCAATTGCCAAGTGAGCCAGGAAAGTAAGGGTAATTTTTGATTTTGTAGCCAGAAGCACTTTGACTCATTTGGGAGAGAAGTTTTGAGGCCAAAATCCCTTGACCAGTTTTCTTGATGGAGACATCATCTTCAGGTCCATCATAATCTAAAAGGGTCAAAGGTGCGTGGATAGAGATAATTTTGTCTGGACCATATCTTCTTATTAAATTGACTTGAAATAGGGTCTCGGGCTCAGACAGAGAACTTTTACCTGGATACCTTCTTTTATCGCTCCTATATCTTGTCTTCCACATTTTTATAGCTTTTTTATTCCAATCTTTGGTGGGGAAGTTGCGGTTAATATCCACCGCCCTTGCATTAGTTCTTGTAGGTCTTTTTTTAAAAAAACTATCGGGTGAAACAACCGGCGCAACTACAATCAATTTGTTATCGAATTCCGCAGGGTCCATTTCTTCTAAATATCTAATAATATCAAAACAAAATTTTATGGGAGTAATTTCATCACCGTGTACTCCACAAAATATCATGGTGGTATCTTTGTGTGTAACTTTATGCTCTTTTTCACTTCCGTATATGGCCCAAATTAAAGGGTCTCCCCACACCGAGTCTCTCACATGATTCCAATTGGTTTTCTTACATTGGCTAAGACCCCAACCCCAATGAAGAAATTTTTTATCAATTTTAGAGCAGTATGTTTTCACTTTCTTTGTCAAAGTGGGTTTCGATTTCTTTTTGACAATTTTTTCTTGTGCCACAACTTTTGTCGGGGCCTTAGTGATGGCCTTGGTCTTTTTCAACACACTTGGCCTTTTTTCAGCCGGTTTGAGCATTGGAGTTGATTTAGATACAGTTTTACTTGTGGTCGATTTTTTTTCAGGGGCGCGGTTAAACCCTCTGTTTTGGCATCCAGAAAGTGTAAAACTAAGGATAATTATAATTATGGAGATAAAACTCATTTCGACTTTTCAAGCTAAAGGGTTAAATTGGTCTAGGCCATGATAATGAATGAATAGAAGTTTGTCTAAGGCCAAAAGGAAATAACTTGAAGCGAAAAAATTTAGAAATAATGACTTTGAATCCACATAGCTACTCCAATAGAAAGTTAATTGAGGAGGCCCAGCATGCAGGTCTTAGTGTGGTGTGTGCAAACCCATTTTATCTTTCAACAAGCGAGTGTGGGCCAGAAGTGGCAGAAGTGCCAGATTATGTAATTCATCGCAGCTCAGGTGTTTTGAGGGATAGCTATGATCTTCTTGTGTCGAGAGGGTTGAAAGCTATGGGTGCGAAGCTCATTAATGACCCAGATTGTATTGAAGTGTTCCGCTCCAAGGCTTCGCAGCTTCTATGGCTTAAGTCTCATGAGCTTGCACATGTGAGAAGCTATATTCACAGAGGGCCGATAAATGAGGCTTCGGTTAGAAATATGTCGAGTGCTCTGGGAGAAGGTGGAGCATATATGGTCAAAACTTTTTGGGGCAATGGAGGCAAAGGGGTATTTAAAATATCTCACTTTGATGAGCTTTGTGGTGTGCTTGAAACTCAGTTTTATCAAAAAGATCAAAACTTCTTGATTCAGCCATTCGTTAAAGCCGAGAAAGAATGTCGGGTAATGTTCGTGGGGGGAGAAATCCTGGGGGCCATTGAAAAGACTGGTACTCAGGTGAAAAAAAACCATCAGTATAAGACTTCGGCCAAGTTTATAAGTTTGGGACAGTTAGACCAGTCCTTAAGGTCATTAGCAGAGTCAGTGATGAGAACTTCAAAGCTTAGTTATGGGGCCATTGATTTCATTTTTGATGGGTCATGCCCCCTCATTTTAGAGGTTAATTCAATGCCCAGTTTTGAACACTGGGAAGAGTGCTCAGCTCAAAATGTGGCATCCATGATTATTTCTCTTTTGTGTTAAAACATAGCTTTACACTTGGGTAATTAAACTTCCCTGTACAGCTTTCATAAAGTTAAAATAACTTAAGATAAACTAGAATCTCCTTTGTAATGAGTTGGGATAATTGCCTAGATGTCGTTATGGGTAAAGTGATCTCATTGAAACCTGACTTAAAAGGTCAGGGAAGTGTGAATTTAAAATTGGCAATTATTTATGGCAAAGAGCTAAGTTAAAGGGGTGGATTACCGACTAGATGTATTGAAATATCTCTTTTGGGAGGCAATCTATGTTATCAAGTATGTCAGAATACCGCTTCTATCAATCCTATAGGATTGCTATTGAGGAGGCCGATGATATTCGATTTTTAGTGGAGAAAGAAGATGATAGTGGCAACTTTGTATATATAGATGATGGCAAGCTTGTTGATGTGAGTGTGACAGGTCTTGGTTTTAAAACCAAAGAGAGAATTTCATCTGAAGATGAATTGAGAGTTTCTCTTCACTTTAAAGGATTTTCACTAGACTTGAAATCTACTGTTGTGAGAGCGTTTTCGGATTCTCATAACGAAGAGCTGATTATATATGGAGTGGAGTTTGAAGAGGAAGATTTTGGAGATCTTAAAAAATTCATAGAGGCCTTCGTTCACAGTTTTTCTCATGAGAGACTTAGAGAGTGTCTATCAAAATCAGCATTAAAAGAAAGATACACAAGTTCAAATGAAGGCATGGAAATGTTTTCACTCCTGTTGTCTATTTTCAAAGATATGACTAACTTTGGAAGAAGAGAGGATTTTATCAATGGAGTACTGCAAGATGTTGTGAGAAATGTTCATGGATCTAGGGCAAGTCTATTTTTAATTAATACTGAAGAAAATGAATTACAAAGTATTGCGGCCTTTGGAGTTCCCAAAGAAGACCTCAAGTTTGATTACCGACTTGGAGTTCCCGGAGCTGTATTTACCACAGGAATCCCGCTCAATATTGATTTTAGAAAAAATACTTCAAGAATTAAGCCAGATGATCCAGAACACCGCTTTGGTGTAGAGCCTAAATCTGTACTTAGTTACCCCTTTCACAATCGCGAAGAAAAAGTCGTTGGTGTGATTATGATTCTCAATAAGAGAAGCTTTGAAAGATTCAATAGTGAAGATGAAATTACACTAAAAGTTTTATCTTTAGTACTTTCTGCTATTTTTCACGACTATGATCCTATTTCAGAAAAATCGACAATTAGAAGATTCTCTCCTCCATTCAACCGGGAATTTGTGTTGATAGGAAAGTCTCAGGTGATGAAGGGAGTAAGAGAGTCGATTATAAAAGTTAAAAATTTGGAAACCCCACTTCTTGTAAATGGAGAGTATGGAAGTGGAAAATCTCTGCTTTCTAGAATTATCCATAAAGAGGGTCCAAGAGGTCCTAAGAGCTATGAATGTGTGACTTGTGGTGGGAAAGAAGAAGATGCAATTTGGGAAGAACTTTTTGGTAAGGGAGATCTCGGAGGCAAACTTGCAAACTCTCACGGAGGAACACTTGTTCTACAAGAAATTTGTTTTCTCCCAATTCCTCATCAGAAAAAACTTGTTGAAGTGCTCTCTCAAAAAACTATTGAAGGCTCGACTGTGGCCTTAGATGTTAGACTTCATACCACCTCCTCAAAAGATCTAGAGGGAATGGTGAATAATGGTGAGTTCAATAAAGATCTCTATGAGTTTCTTGCTCAAACACCCATTGAAATGCCTTCACTAAGAAAAAGAGGGAAAGATATTGAGGAGTTGATTTCTTACTTCTTGAAAAATGAATGCAAAAAACAAGGACTACTCGAAAAGACTATGTCTCCCAAAATTTTGGGCAAGCTTAAGGATTATGATTGGCCAGGTAATGTTAAAGAGCTTGGAAATTGTATTTCACGAATGGTTACATATAATCCTAAATCTCATACAATATCAAAGCTTCCCGATCAGGCCTTACCACTTTACGATCAAACCAAATCGACTTATCAGGTTTTTGGAGATATTCCTTTTGCATCGGATTACAGTATTCCTCTAAAAGACAGAATGGCGCTTATTGAGAGGAAGTTAATTTTTGCCGAAATAAAAAGAAATGGTAACAATAAATCAAAAGCTGCAAAGGCGATGGGTATTTCTAGAGAGGCCCTCCGAAAGAAATTATTGCAGGCCGATAAAATTATAGAATCTCTTGAGACAAAAAATGTTGTGCCGATTTCACCAAATACTTTAATATCATCTGATGATAAGGAAGCTGCCTAAGCAAATATAGTAAAAGGCACCCAAGCCGGGGGGAAGCTTGGATGCCTTATTCTAGTGATGGCGAGCTTGCACTATGGGTAGGGGAGAGAAACGCACTTGCCATCCTAGCTCTTATAAGAGCAAAGATGGTGCCAAAAACCCTTTAAAAACTCTTTAAAATTCAAGGCCTTTAAGTTTTGCAAATTGGGTGAAATTCCCCAGGAGTGAACAGATCTGAGTAAACCCAGCTATGAAGAATATGAGCACCATGTACAGAAAACTAACTATATATTGAAAGCATCGGGAGCGTACTTCATATGGATCTTACGTTTTTTTGGTGATGACCTGAACTCACATAAATAGATCCCCTGCCAAGTTCCAAGTAAGAGTTGTCCAGCATCAATAAAAACAAATCTATTTTCACCAACAATAATCGATTTCATATGAGAGGGAGAGTCATCTGGACCTTCTGCTGTATGGGTAATGAAAGGGAGGTTTTGAGGTGCTATATGATCCATAAAACTTTCAAGATCTTTTTTTGCACTGGGATCAAATGCCTCGGACATTGTAATGGCACAGCTGGTATGGGGAATATGAAAGTGGAGAATACCGCATGGATAGACGCTGATGATTTTTGAAAAGTACTGGTTAAACAAAACCCTAATTTGGTCTGTTATATCAGTAAGGCCCATTCCATCGGTCTCAATTTCTAAGGTGGCCAAATTATCCATATCATAAATCCTTTTTTAAATAATTTAATCATAAAATTGGAAAGTCGAAACTATGTTATATGGATTGTTTAGAAAAGGTAAATCTATGGATCGCTTGAGCGAATTTATAGGACAATTTACTTGGACCGACTCGCTAGATATTTTTATTGTGGCGATCGTTTTATATAATTTCTTGTTAATTCTGCAGGGAACTCGTGGTGTCCAGATGTTATTTGGGCTCATGGCCTTAGTGATTTTGTTCATCGTAAGTAGCTCATATGAACTTTATTCTCTCAATTGGATACTAAGACAATTTTTTAGAGATTTTTTCATCATAATGGTGATCCTCTTTCAAGATCCCATAAGGCAGGCATTAGTCTCAGTGGGAAGAGCGGGTCTTTGGAGTCGCAGGAGAGGGAAGACGACCGAGGGGTTAATAGAAGAAGTGGTAGAGGCAAGCTGGGCCTTGAGTAAAGAAAAGCTAGGCGCCTTAATTGTATTTGAAAAACAAAATGGACTTCTCAATTACGCCAATACAGGGACAAAGCTAGACTCTCTTTTGGGAGCAGATTTGCTCTATGGTCTTTTTCAGCATCAAAGTCCTCTTCATGATGGGGCGGTTATTATCTCAGGAAATAGACTCAACTCTGCAGGTTGCTTCTTACCTTTGTCTAAAAGTGTTGAAATTCATCGTCATTTGGGCACTAGGCACCGGGCGGCCTTGGGAATAAGTGAGCTCACCGACTGCGTTGTCATTACTGTCAGTGAAGAGACTGGAAAATTTCATCTCTTTCACAGAGCAGAAATAATCCCCCTGGTCGGACCAAAAGAAATGAGAGATGGCCTGTACCGGCTTCTTATAGCAGAAAGTGGTATCACCCATAATAGACGCCTTAGAGGGGACAAAGTTTGAATAAAAATATACTCAAATTTTTCTCCCTCTTCTTCTCCTTCTTACTTTGGATTTATGTTCTGAGTACATTGCCACTGGAAATTGAAAAGTCCCTAGAAGTGGAGGTAATTACTCCCAAAGGTTATAAAGTTCTTTCTCTGTCAGAAACTGAAGTTAACTTTAAATTTACAGGACCCCGTGCTTTCCTGCGAAACTTGGCCAGAAGTGATCAAAAAATTGTAATGGATATACGCCATAAATTTAAGAAAAAGCAAAAGTCTTATAAGCTAAAACCTAATGGGGACATGGTTTCAGTTCCTTTGGGGGTGAGTACAAAGGTTCTAAGGCCTGAGTTTATTGAAATTAAAATTGATAAATATTATGAAAAGAAAGTTCCGCTTAAGATGTCTTTAGTGGGGGAAGTATCTGAGGGGCAAAAGATCCTTTCAAAAAAATTATCTAAAAAAACCATAACTATTGGTGGACCAAAATCTCTTGTTGATGAAGTTAGCTCCGTACCAACTAAGCCGGTTGATCTTTCAACCCTTAAAGGTGAAGGCAGTCTCAATGTGTTTCCTCTAATGGAAGATTCCAGAGTCGTTCATATTGACAAGGAGCGGGATATCAAACTTCATTATCAAGTTCGGCCTACCTCTGCCAATCTAACGCTCAAAAAGCTGAAAATAAGATTTCTAAGTTCCAAAAAAATTGTCTCTGCTTCACATCGTTATGCAACTTTAGAAGTACTGGCCGAAGAGCCTGGTAGAAAAATTAGTAAAAGTGAGGTCCAAATTGTTGCCGATATCCCAGAGAGCAGCTCTGGGAAAGTCAAAATCGCTCTCAAGGCATTACTGCCTGACGACATTCATCTCTTAAAAGTTCACCCTGAAAAGATTTCTGTAAAAATCAAATAGCAGATCAGTTAAGATTTCTTCCAAAGACATTGATTAATTGATAATATGGCTTCTCAAAGAAACGGAGACATTATGACAAAAAGAAAGCTTTTTGGAACTGATGGGGTTCGCGGCAAGGCAAATCTCTATCCGATCACTGGTGAAATCGCCATGGCCTTAGGCCGGGCCGTCACGCACTATTTTCAAAAATTACAACGGGGAAGAACGCCTCTCATTATTATCGGGAAAGACACCAGGCTTAGCTGCTATATGATTGAGCAAGCTTTTGCCTCAGGGGTATGCTCTCAAGGGGGCAGGGCCATTCTTACTGGACCTCTTCCAACACCAGGAGTGGCCTTTGTTGTCCAGAGTATGAGGGCCGATGCAGGGGTAATGATTTCAGCTTCTCATAACCCGTTTCACGACAATGGAATTAAAATTTTTGATAATGAGGGAAACAAGCTTCCAGACGCCGTGGAGTTAGAATTAGAAAAGATGACTTTGGGAGAAGTGTCTCTTCCTCTTAAATCTGATGGTGAACTTGGAAGAACTAAAAGAATTGATGAGATTCACGGCCGTTATATTGTTCATGTTAAATCTGCTCTTGGGAGTGATTGCTCTCTTGCCGGACTCAGACTGATTGTTGATGGGGCCAATGGAGCTGCCTATAGAGTGGCTCCCATGGTTTTTGAAGAATTGGGAGCGGAGGTCGTTTCTATGGGTGATAACCCCAACGGGAAAAATATTAATCTTATGTGTGGCTCACTTTTTCCAAAAAATTGTGCTGACATGGTTTCCACTTACAGAGCAGACCTTGGGATTTGCTTAGATGGAGACGGCGACCGCCTAACAATGATTAATGAGCGCTCGCAAGTTGTTCACGGTGATAGACTGATCGGTGTATGTGCAAAATTTTTGTTAGATAAAGGCGAGCTAGGGCCGGGTGATGAGGTTGTTGGTACAACAATGTCAAATCTAGGGCTTGAGAAATTTATTGAAGGTATTGGTCTTAAGTTTCATCGAGCTGATGTGGGAGACCGCTATATTTTAGAGAGAATGAAAAAGTCTGGTGCTATTTTAGGAGGAGAACCCTCAGGGCATATTATATTTAGGCAATTTTCTACTACTGGAGATGGAATTCTCGCAGCACTCAAAATACTCGAAGCAGTTAAATTTTATCAAAGACCTCTTTGTGATTTAATTGGTGAGATTACTCTTTTTCCACAAGTGATGGAAAATGTGCGAGTGGCCACTAAACCTGAATTTGACCAGGTTGAGGCCATATCTAAAGCACTCAAAAAGACGGAAAAAGAGCTAGGGGATTCAGGTAGAGTGATTCTTCGCTATTCAGGTACAGAAGCTCTTGCCAGAGTCATGATTGAAGGAGAGTCTGAAAAGGAGATCCTGGCCCTTTGTAAAGAATTGGCAGAAGTAGTGAAGAAAGCGCTAAACTAAACGATTTGAAGAGGAGTTGATTGTGCCGCGACTAGGTATAAATATTGATCATGTAGCAACGCTTAGACAGGCCAGAGGGGAATCATACCCAAGTCTTGTGGGTGCTGCTGAAATGGCCTTGGAAAATGGCGCAGATCAGATCACAATTCATTTAAGAGAAGACAGAAGGCATATTCAAGACACAGATGTTATTGCCATTGCACTCGTGACAAGAAAATTTGGTAAACCACTTAATTTAGAAATGGGAGCAGCTGAGGACATTTTGAATATTGCAATTGAAGTGGCCCCTAGCTGGATCTGCCTCGTTCCTGAAAAACGTGAAGAGTTAACAACCGAAGGTGGCCTCAATTTACTAAGTGATGATATTTTTTCCAAACTTCAAGGTGTGTGTAATCAGCTTAAAGAAAAAATTAAGGGAGTTAAAATTTCTCTTTTTCTTGAGGCCCGCGAAGAAATTTTAATGAGGGCCCTCGATCTTCGCGTTGATGCTGTTGAAATCCATACGGGTGAATATGCAACGGATTTTTTAAATGGTGAAGATATTTCGGGCCATTTGAGTTCATTCCAAAAGGCCAAGGCTTTTTTAGATTCAAAAAATATCGCTTGTCACGCTGGTCACGGGCTTACTAATAAGAGCGTATTACCACTTTTAAAATCAGGTGGTTTTGAAGAATATAATATTGGTCACTGGGTTGTTTCGGAAGCGGTATTCCTGGGGCTTGCTAGGGTTGTGAAAGATTTGAGAGGGGTTTTTGATGAGAATTGTTAATACAGCAGAAATGAAAGAAATTGAAGAGCTTACCTTTAGTAAGTTTGGCATGACTGAATCCCTTATTATTGAAAATGTAGGAAGCGATGGAGCAGATTATTTATTTAGTAACTTTTTAAAAGATAGAGATTTTGGTGAAATTGTACTACTTGTCGGAAGGGGCAATAATGGAGCTGATGGTTTGGCCATTGGCAGACATCTTATAAAACATGGTATTAGTGTCAGGGCCTTTATGCTTTTTTCTGAGGCCGATTGCTCTGATGAGTTAAAGTTTCAGCTTCAGTTGGCCAGAAACTATGGCATTAAAGTCAATGATATAAAAGATCCAGATGAACTCTTATCCTATTTCCACAACAATCAAGATGAGTATTTTGTCATAGATGCTATCTTTGGCACCGGCGTAAGGCTTCCTCTGTCTGCCTTTGTTCTCGATGTTATCAAACTTGCCAATGAGTATGCTGATGAGATGGTTTCTATCGATATCCCTTCAGGAATTATGGGAGACACTGGCTTTTATGAAGGTGGCGCTATAAAGGCCACAACTACTCTTGCTATTGCTGCTGCCAAAATAGGTCACCTTATTGATCAAGGTCCACAGAGGATTGGAAAGCTGCATATACTTGATGCGGGCTTTCCACCAGAGCTGTTGATGGCCGGCAATAAAAAGCTTATAGACTACAAAAAAGCTGGGATTTTAAAAAAGAAACGCTCGCGCTTTGCCCACAAAAACACTTTTGGACATTGCCTGGTTGTGGGTGGAAGTCCAGGACTAACAGGAGCGCTTGCACTGGCCTCAAAAGCAGCTCTAAAAGTTGGAGTTGGACTCGTTACGGCCATTACTTGGGAGCGGTCATATCAGGAGATGTGCAGCAGAGTTATTCCTGAGATTATGATGGGTAAAATTCCTATAGACGATGAAAAAGCAGAAGCATTGCTCTTACAATTGGAAAACTTTAGTAGTGTGGTCATAGGCCCTGGGCTTGGTTGGTCTGAGTATTCAAGAAGGGCAGTTGTCGAGGTGATGAAATGCTTTGATGGTCCAGTGGTATTAGATGCTGATGCCATAAATGTACTTTCCTTAGAAAAAGATAGAGAGCTACTTCAAAAGAGGGCCGACCTAACGGTTCTTACCCCACACTTGGGAGAGTTCGCGAGATTTATTGGTGTAGATGTTAAAAAAATTCTGGAAGACCCCATTACTCATTTAAAAGATGTAGTCGACAAGACGGGTGTGACAATTTTGCTCAAGGGACCTAGCTCTTTTGTGGCACTTCCCACCGGAGATATTTATGTCAATTATCTTCCCAATGAAGGGCTAGCAACAGGTGGCTCGGGTGATGTTTTGGCCGGTGTTTTAGGTGGTATGCTGGCCCAAAAGGCGACTGAGATTGATAGACAAATTATTTCTCCCAGCGCTCGGGATGAAAAAGAAGTTTATTATCAGGGCATCTGCTTAGGATTAGTGCTACACTCTATGGCGGGCGATATTGCTGGGAAAAAGCTTGGGCGAAGAGTGATGACAGCAGGTGACGTCATTGAAAATTTTTCTGATGCTTTCAAAAAACTAGACGAGGTCAAAATTGGATAGAGTGGAAATTGCAACTCTCAAAAAGGCTTTTGAGAACGACTTGCCTTATGTTGCGGATGAAATTAGAGAGCATTTAGAGATTCCATCAGTGACTATCTTGACTGGTGACGTTGGGGTTGGGAAAACAACTTTTACCAAGGCCTTTTGCCCAGAGCTTGATATAACGTCTCCAACCTATGCCATTATCAGTGAGTACTCAGATTTTCTTCACGGAGACTTGTTTAGATTAAACGGGCCCGAAGAAGTACTTCATCTTGAACTCGGTCTTTATGTTGAAAACAAAAAATGGATCTTTTTTGAGTGGGGAATTGAGCACGCAAGCATGCTCTACAAGCTCCTTGGCGATGATTTTGTCTTTTATGAGCTCAATATTTCTACAAATAAACCAACTGATTCAACCGCCAATCCATCCAGAAATTTCAATCTCAGCTCTATTGGTGGCTTCTAATTCAAAATGTTTGAATATGAAAGAACTTCCCACGGGTAAAAAACCAACCAAAAAGGAAAAATATTCCCTTTTAGTCAGCGAAATTTCGGTGCAAAAGTGACACTGAATTTTGGGCATTCCTGAAGAAAATACAGGGGTTACAGCGGTCTTAGAACCGTACCAAAAATTTTTCCTCAATTTTGTAATTGGAGGTTGACGAAAGTTGAGTAATGGCATCATACTATTTAACGGAAGCTTAGTTCGGAATCGAGAGAATGATTTTTGACTAATACCTTTTTTGAGTGCGTGGATGGCACTCACCAGAATGGCGTCAACATTCACACGATTTGTTGGGTTACAGGGAATAGTTTAAATTAATTTATTATGGAGGATGACCAATGAGACTTACTTCTAAAGGACGTTACGCAGTTAGAGCAATGTTGGACTTAACAGCCCATTCAAAAGGGAACCCAGTTCGGCTTCAAGAAATTTCAACTCGTCAAAACATTTCACTACACTATCTTGAGCAACTTTTCAGAAAGCTCAGAAACGGTAGAGCAGTCAAGTCTGTTAGAGGACCTGGCGGTGGATATGTACTAGGCAGAGCAATGGATGAAATATCTATTAAAGATGTTCTCGATTGCGTTGGTGAAAACATTAATCCGGCCAAAGACATTAAGGCCAATGTAGCAGTAGCTACGATGGTGGCAGAAGGCACTCCAGTACCACACGGTGAGGGAATGGCACAAACACCTGAGTTTGATCAAACTAAGAGTTATTTTGAAAACTTAGGCGTCATCATGCAAGAATATCTTGCAACAACTTCGCTGGGTGATCTTACAAGAAAGGCGAGAGGAACTGAAGTTACTAATGAGTTTGGTGGAGACACTAATAATGCACAAAGCAACTCATATACTTCGGCCATAAGACCGACAATTGGTGAGATTAACCAGTAAACATCATTATTTAGATCACAATGCAACGTCTCCTGTGGCAGATTCAGTCAATGACTGGATCTCCAAAGGGGACTTTTTTTTTGGCAATGCAAACTCTAGGCATTCTTCGGGCCAGAAATCTCAAAAAATAATTAATACCACCAAGAATTTACTTTTAAAAAAAATATCTCACCTTCAAGGTGAGTCCAATCTCTTTTTTCATTCAGGAGCGACTGAAGGTATTAACACTATTGTTAAAGGCTTCTGGGAAGCTCACCCGAATGGGCTATTTTTATTCTCAGAAATTGATCATAAGCTTTGCTTTGCCTTATCAAATTGGGGCGAGAAAAAATCATTTAAAAGCCAATTTTTTGGAGTTAATGAAGATGGTAGTCCTGACCTGGAGGGGCTTGAAAAGCTTTTGGATAGCAATAAAAATAGACCAATTTTATTAAATTATTTATGGGCCAATAATGAGACCGGTGTGATTTGGGATCAAAGTCTTTTGAATGATCTAAAGGCAAAGCACCAAGGCCTTGTTATTCATGTAGATGCGGCCCAGTCTATTGGGAAAATAGAATTCCCATTTAAACATGAGCAGTGCATCGATTTTGCAACCTACTCAGGACACAAATTTGGTGCTTTTAAAGGGGTTGGCTGGACATACACCAGATCCATTGAATTCCCCGGGTTAATTGAAGGAGGAGGCGACCAAGGCCTTAGGGGAGGCACTCCCAATACTGAGGGGATCTACTCTATTTATTTGGCACTTGAAGAGCTCGAGAAAAAAATTGATTTTGTTCATTTAGACAATGTTTACCATAAAATACAAAGCTCACTGCAAGCTTTGGAACCTTTAATTAAGTGTTATGGATGTACCGGGCAAGGAGGCAATACACTTCTTCTTTCTCATCCACGGATAAATTCAGATATACAAATTGCAGCTTTTGATATGGCGGGAATTCAGCTTAGCGCTGGCTCTGCCTGCAGCTCTGGAAGCTCTCTTCCAAACCATGTGGCGAGGGCCCTCGGAGCGAGTACTGACGAGGCCAAAAGAGTGATTAGGTTGTCTTGGGACTACAGAATAAAAAATAGTGAAGTAGAAGAAATTATAGATATTTTTAAAAATGTATGGGCGAAATTTTAGGGAAAAAAAAGGGGAGACCCTTACTTAGACCTTTGGAACATCATGTTCAGTATCTAAGGGGAATACTCCCTATGTCTCTCAACAAGGTATATTCTGAGTCTAAAAGCGAAGGTAATTTGAAACAATCAAAAAAAGACAATGGTCAACTAAAAATACTTAACTTCCCTCTCATTTTGGGCATTTGGAAGTAGTGGAGAAAAACTGTGGTAAATGGAGAGCTTGTTAATCAAAAATTCATTACCTCTGCAATTGGCTCACTTCCCCATAAAAACTATGACTGTGCGCTAAGCTTTTCTAGAAAGTTAGATATTCCAGTATTATTTGAATTACCCCAGCTAAATCCAAAGCATTCTCTTATTGGGCAATTGGAAAATTTGCGAATAAGTGATCACCAAAAGAGGTTAGAGCTATACCAAGATAGAATCAACTTGATGACCATTGACAAAAAATCAGAGGATAGGCTTTGCATTCATTTGCCCGGTCCTGATTTATTATTGATGCAATACAATGATGATCCTCATGCCTATCAAAACTCCAGATCAAATTTATTGCAAACCGCAGGCGAGTTATGGGCAATGATTCCAAATTGTTTACTTTGTTTTGACTGCCCTTCAATTGAATTTGTTAATGAGGATGATCTACTTGAATTTTTTGATGGCCTTAGAAAAAAGTTTCCCAATATTAATTGGGGGCTCCATTGTTGTGGGAGGCCTGCGCTATCCACCATTAAAAAAATTGCACCCTCATTTTTTTCTTTTGATCTTTATCAATTTCGTGAGGAACTAGAACAATTGGATAGTTTTTTAAAAGAATTTCGAAAACAATCCCATTTTGTGTTCATTGGAGTTTATCCAACAGATAAGAAAAACTCATACGATGAAAAATTAGTAATTAGCTTTTTGAATCGAATGTTAATGACACCTCATGAAATACCGATCGTTTTAACTCCAAGCTGTGGCCTTAGTGGATTCACAGAAGAAGAATGCGATGAGGTCCTAAGTATTTTGGAAAAAGTTAAAAGGCAGATGAATAGGGATTAAAAAAGGCTAAACTTGACCCCAATCCATATTTGGTATTGAACAAATTTTAAACTACTTCCACCAATGTGGTTATTTTTGAATCCGTAGCCTAGTCTTATATCGGTGAACAAAAAACCATAAAAATTGTAGCCAGCTCCCATGTAGAAGCCTAAATCGGAGGTGCCATATTTTTTCTTTTCAAACTCATACTCGTTAAAGTTATTTTCAGCGTCAGCAACCTTAACTGTTCCCATATACATCTGGTAATAGAAACCGGCCATTACACTAAAAGGATTTAACTTAAATCTTACTCCTATAGGGATTTCTAGCATGCTCCATGATTCTGTAGTGCCATCAGGGTCTATGGCGAATTTTTTCTTATTGTAAATAAGCCCTGACTCCATTTGAAAGAACATGGGGATCAAGTCAATGGCTCCAAGTGCGCCAATACCAAGTGCACCTCTCATGCTAGTTGAAATATCCTCATCATTAGCATCTTTATATGAAGGGTCGGACAGATTGATTAGAGCATAGGCCCTCGCTTCAAGCGCTGAAGCCTGCTTACTAAAGCAGTAGAAAGTTAGCAAAGTAATGGCAATTACCTTGAACAACGACTTCTCCCTTGAAAACGATGTGAAAGATAGCAAACCCAAAGCCTCGGGTAATCTGGCCACCTTCTCTCTAAATTTTATCACCTGTGTAAATGGATGCAATACCTAGACTTAAAGGAGTATCTTTTACCCTGATTAACCCTGCTTTTCCAAGGTGGGTTAGAAAGGCGTCACCGTAAGGGAAGTCCTCAACACTCTTATTAAGGTAGCTATAGGCATTTTTGTGACCTGAAATGATCCTGCCAATGGTGGGGAGTATGTGTCGAAAGTAGAGCAGGTAGCCCGATTTGACGAAAATATTTTTAGGAAGTGAGAATTCAAGGATAACGACTCTGCCTCCGGGCCTTAAAACTCGGAAGATTTCTTTGAGTGCCGTATCTATATTGGGAACATTTCTGATTCCGAAGGCAATGGTGACGGCATCAAAGCTATTATCGTCAAAATCCAAATTCATGGCATTTCCCACTTGGAGTGAGATTTGTTTATCAAGGCCTTGTTCTTTTATTTTATTTTGGCCGATTTCAACCATATGAGCAGCTGGGTCTACACCAGTGATTTTGGCGCGATGCTTGTAAATGTTGCTAAGCTCAATGGCGACTTCAGCAGTGCCAGTGGCAAGGTCAAGAATATCAAGATGTTCTTTATGTGGAAGATAACATGCCAATTTTTTTCTCCAGGAACCATCAATTCCTAGTGAAGTCAGTCTATTAATTTGGTCATAAGTATTGGCTATTAGGTTGAATCCTTTCCAGGACTCCTCTTTATTCGTGATTTCCACTGTAATCCCCCATTAAATATTTTGGGTATTTATAACACAACGCGGTTAGTGTTGGGAGGTCTCTTGAATTTATTACAAGTGGATTATTCTAGGTGTAAGTTTTTAACAAACTCATAATCGTTGACAGAGAATACTTAGGATTTGAAGATAGTAGCATTCAATTATTGTCAAGGATGAACAGTGTCTCAAGGAGGAGCTTTTTATGAAAGCACAGACGACTCTATTACCTATTATTCTATTTTTATTTATTAGTTTTTCACATGCCTCTACTGTGGCCATTGTTGACTCTGGAGTTGACTATAAGCACACAGATTTGGCGGCTCAAATGTGGACCAATGCTGGAGAGACTCCAGGAAATCTTCGAGATGAAGATGGTAACGGTTACCCCGATGATTTTTATGGTTGGAATTTTGCTGAGTCAAACAGTGATATTATCGACTACAAATATTTGGGAACGTTTAGTAAAGACCCCTATCGTTTTTTTGAAATTCAAAAAAAGATTTTTGAAGGAACAGCGACTGCAGATGAAATTTCTTGGGCAAAGGCCCAAACAAAGAACCCTAAGTTTTTGATGGAAGTTCAAAAATTTGGGAATTTTATCCATGGCACTCACGTAGCTGGTATCGCTGCTAAAGGAGTTCCGGGAAATAAAATTATGGGGTTAAAATTAATCCCAACTGAAGTTAAGCCCTTCATCCACCGGGCCCGCGTTTTAGGGATGCAGGCATTTGCTGCTGGCATTAGAGATGGCCTTATTAAAGGGTTAATCACTGAGTTATCAAAACAGCAAGGGGTGCTTTTTAAAGAGATGGGTGAATACCTTAACAATCACTCGGTAGAAGTGGCCAATGGGTCATTTGGTACTGGAATTGGACAGGCCAAGGCAATTGTGACTCCACTTTTTATGGGGCTATGGTGGAGAAAGCCAACGGCTGCTGAACTAGAAACTTATAGTAAGTTTTTTCTTGAGGCAATGGTTGTAGGTGGAGAGTCTTTTGTTGATGCGGCTCCTGACACTCTCTTTGTTTTTGCTGCTGGTAATGATGGCAGTGATAATGATCAGTTTCCAGCAAGTCCGGCCAGTGTCGAAAGAGATAATGTTATAAGTGTCGCAGCTACGATGGATAGAAAGCTTCTAGCAAAATTTTCTAACTACGGTGAAGACAGAGTTGATGTTGCAGCTCCTGGAGTTATTATCAGATCGACTATTCCTGGTGACCAATATATGGAGGTGAGTGGAACCTCACAAGCGGCTCCATATGTTGCAAGGATTGCGGGAAGATTAAGATCAATAAATAAGAACCTAAAACCTGCTCAGATTAAAGAAATTATCATGCAAACTGTAGACACAAAGATCTTTTTGAGCAAAAAAGTTAAAAGTGAAGGAATTGTGAATTCACAGCGTGCGGAGTTGGCGGCCAATCTTAGTAAGACTATGCCTATTGTAGACTCTATAAAAAAAGCACAAATTTCAGTTAAAGATGTACCACTTACTATTTCAGGCGAGGGCCATAGTTTAAGAGATTCATCTACTCAATTCGTTTTTCCTCTTCCCTCTACACTTAGTTTCTAATAAAATTAGAATTGTCATGAGAAGGCTCTATTTTGGAGTCTTCTCTTTTTTTAAGTGAGAGCTAGATGTTACTTTGGCCATTTAAAAAGAAAAAAAGAATATTTGCCGCCATTGACTTAGGATCAAATGCAGTCCGGCTCGTGATTGTTAGATATCTAAAGGATGGGACATATT
Source organism: Bacteriovoracaceae bacterium (assembly GCA_018649885.1). GTDB lineage: Bacteria > Bdellovibrionota > Bacteriovoracia > Bacteriovoracales > Bacteriovoracaceae > JABIHA01. The sequence continues at coordinate 36,971 of JABIHA010000074.1, read as the reverse complement.
TTCTTCTAGATAAAGTACGCTTTCCCTTACGTCTTGGTCTTGATGTTTTTAATACCGGTAAAATTTCTGAGGAAACACTTACTAAATCGGCAGAAACATTCGTGCAATTTTCCAATATTATAGATTTTTATAATGTATCTGAAATTATGGCAGTTGGCACATCAGCGCTGAGAGAAGCTGAAAATTCTAAAGAGTTTGTAGATTTAATCACAGAGAAATCGGGTATTTGTATTAATACTATTTCTGGTGATAGAGAGGCAGAACTTATAAGCTCTGCCGTTTTTAATGTAGTGGATTTAAGTAGAGGTTGTTCACTGATGATCGATATAGGGGGCGGTAGTGTTGAGTTGAGCTTTGTCGATAAAGGTGAAGTCCTAATGAGAGAGTCTTATCCCATGGGGACCATAAGAACCTTAGAGCATTTGAAAAACAGATCGAAAAAAGAGGTTTTGAAAGAATATAAAGAGCTCATCACACCATTTTTGAAAAAGGCCAGTAAGGCCGGGAAAATCAAAAGGATTTTGGGTACAGGTGGAAATATAGAGCGTTTTGCTTCACTTACTGGAGACACTAATCACACTGGGTTAGGTGTTATTAGTGGCAAAAAATTAGCTCAACTGAAAGTACAGTTTGAAGAGCTTGGAACTTCTGGGATTATGAAAGAGTTTGGCTTCACAGCAGACCGCTCTGATGTTGCCTTCCCAGCTGCTTTGGTTTTAAATTTGGTTGTCGAACAGTCACAAGGAGATGAAATTTTAGTCCCTTTTGTAGGGCTGAGAGACGGTCTCATTTTTTCAATCATTGGAAAATTTCGTGATGAAAAAAGAGAGAATGAATTAAATAAATTCAATACTAGACTTGGAAAAATCAAAGATAAGTTTGGAAAAATAGAAACAGGGGTAAATCAAAACCTTTTAAAAGCGCAATTTATTAAACATCCCAATACACCTCTTCATGGAAGAGCATTTATTGATATTTCAAAAATATATGAAAATCCTCAGACTTTTCGATTAACCACAAAAGACTTGGCGATGGCCGTCATTGAAACTGGTGCAAATAAGATTATAGGAATTGATGCCAGTGGATTTATCCCGGCAGCTGCAATTGCACAATACTTAGAATTTGGTCTAGTGCTGGCAAGGAAGGGCTCAAGGCTTCCTGGTGAGAAAGTAACTACTCACTTCAAAGCTGATGATAAAAAAAATTCTCTCGAAATTGGGGCCAGCTCACTTGGAGAGTTTGACAGAGTTTTTATCGTTGACGATATAGTATCTACCGGAAAAAGTGCTGTGGCGTGCTTTGAGTTAGTGAAGAAGTCTGGTGCCAAAGTCGTTGGGATGGGATTTATAGTAGAGTATTCCAAAAATAATATGAGGGAGAAGGTTGAAGATGTTCCAGTCATTTCGCTGGTTAAGCTTGATAGTCCTTAAAGGATTCATGCTTTTCACCATGGGTTGTTCTCTTGCCGAATTTGATTACACAGGTAATAGAGAAAAGCTTAAAGATAAAATTGTTGATGATTTGAAATATTATCCTTTTACCTTTTTAGGACATATGCCACTGGAGGGGGAGGCCTTAGATTTTTTTGAAAAGCACCGTTCGAGAAGCCGTTATTTTGATGATTATATTTGTGACGCTTTTATCCAAGCAACAAAGTATGGCTGTGTATTTTTTGCCATAGATAAGCGTGATAAAAGAGTTAAACTTCTCTACGTCGACTGGGATGATGGTGGGAAGGTTGCTCACTTTTTCCAAATGATTGATATTAATCCTGAATTAAAAAATGTTTTTTTGGGCCATCAAACAACTCCTTTGGTTGCAGACATTAAAAATGGTGGAGATCACTATATGAAACGTGAAGGATTTAAGGTCATCTACTTTAAGAATGTGGCCTTAGTATTTTACTGGGATCAGGTTTTAAACAAATTTGTTCGAGTGCACTCTAGGCTCTTACTCTAGTCTTCCGATGGAGGTTTCAATTCTATCAGTAAGCCACCGAGTAAACCCTACACCGCTGCTTTCTATCATTTGTGGAAATAATGAAATTTCTGTCAGACCCGGATAAGTATTAGGCTCACCTAGATATACGGTCTCGTTATCTGTCACAAAGAAATCAACTCTTACATGGTCTTTAAGTTTAAATAACTCAAAGGTTTGCTTGGCCATTTGTGATATTTCATCAATACATTTTTTTGAGAGTCCCTCTGCAACAGTACTTGTTTTTGTTTGGCTAGAGCTATTGTATTTTTGGTCGTAGTCATAAAAACCTGTAGGGCAATGTATTTCCGCTGGAGCTGTGACGTGGAGTTCACCCTCATATTCATAAACGGCGACTTCAAGCTCTCTTCCATTAATAAATTCTTCACACAATACATAGCTTGATAATTCAAAGGCCTTTTCAATGGAAGATTTAAGCTGACTCTCACTTTCAACTTTATAGCAGCCCACAGAGGAGCCTTGATGAGAGGCCTTAACAAATATAATCCCAGAGCTTTTATGGAAAAACTCTTCTGCTTTATGAAATTCTTCTATAGAACCTAAATAAGTAAAATTAGAATTTTTAATCCCTCTAGAATTCAAGTACAGCTTTGTTGAAACTTTGTTAAAACATAAGCTTGATTGTTCAAAGGAGCTGCCTAAATAGGGAACTTTCATCATTTCAAGAAGGCACTGAATTTCACCAGTCTCACCCGGAGTTCCGTGAATCCAAGGGATAGCATAGTCGGCGCGGATTTCCGTATTACTGGCCTTTAACTTTCCATCACAAGTGAGGAAGCATTCTCCGTGCATGCCCCATTCCCAAACACCTGGTGCTTTGATTAGGACCGTATGAATATTGATATTTTCAATCGGGCCAAGTCTTTTAAGAAGAAATTGAGAAGAGATATTTGATATCTCGTGCTCACTTCCGCCGCCTCCGTGAAAGACTATAATATTTTTGGGCATAGTGCCCTCCTCATTAATCTCTAAGTTGTTCAGGCACTCTTTGTGCTTGAAGTTCACTGAACTGTGAAAATAGCTCATCTCTACTTAAGTCAATGGCCTCACGTTCCCCATATTTTCTAATGGAAACACTGCCTTTTTCAATTTCGTTGTCACCCATAACGAGCATGTAGGGAATTTTTGCTTTTTGCGTTTCCCTTGTCTTTTTGCCAAGGGATTCATTACGATCGTCTACTCTGACTCTATAGCCGGCCTTTTTTAACTCAACAGTGAGGGCCTTAGCTGCTTCAAGATGTCCTTCATTGTTAACTGGTATGATGACAGCTTGTTCAGGCGCCAACCAAAATGGGAAAACACCTGCAATATGCTCTAGGTACACACCAAAAAATCTTTCTAGTGATCCTAAAAGTGCACGGTGAATGACTACTGGTCTTTCTTGTCCACCTTCAGAGTTATTAAATTTCAAATCAAATCTATCTGGCAAATTGAAATCTAGTTGGATTGTTCCGAGCTGATGGTAGCGGTTAAGTGCATCTGCTACATCAATATCAATTTTGGGGCCGTAAAATGCACCATCACCTTCTTTTATTGAAAAATCGTGGTCGCTATTTTCAAGTGCTTCTCGAAGGGCACTTTCAGCCTTATCCCATACCTCTTCAGAACCGACTCTTTTTTCAGGTCTAGTGCTTAAATTAATTTTTATTTCATTGAAGCCAAAATGTTCGTAGCAAATGAAGAACATATCGAGCAGCTTTTTTATTTCATCTTGAATTTGCTCAAGTCCTAAGAAAATATGGGCGTCATCCTGGCAAAATGACCTAACTCTTGTGAGACCAGATATTGCTCCAGATCTTTCGTAACGGTGTAGTCTTCCAAAATCTGCGATTCTCATGGGAAGTTCCCTGTAACTTCTTTTCTGGTGTCTAAACATCAGCATGTGGCAGGGGCAGTTCATGGGCTTTACTGCAAATTCACGCTCATCTATTGGGGTGAAATACATATTTTCTTTGTAGTTCTCATAGTGTCCAGAGGTGTGCCATAGCTCACTATCGAGTATTTGTGGAGTGATCACTTCATGATAGTCAAATTTGAAGTACAGCCTTCTCATAAAGTCAGTTAATTCGTTGTAAACGACCGTCCCTTTTGGGGTAAAAAATGGGCATGCAGGAGATACTTGTTCAAATTGAAAAAGGCCCAATTCAGTGCCTAGTTTTCTATGATCTCTCTTCTTGGCCTCTTCCAGAAATTTCAAATGGGCCTGGAGGTGTTCTTTATTATCAAAGACAATGGCATAAACTCTTTGGAGTTGATCATTTTCTTGATCTCCTCTCCAGTAAGCTCCGGCAGTGCTGGTTACTTTAAAGCTCATTGGCAAGTTGTAAGTATTCTCTACGTGAGGTCCTCTACACAGATCGACAAATTCTCCTTGAGTGTAAGTGGAGATCTCTTCATCTTCTGGAAGTTCACTGATGAGCTCTATTTTATATATTTGGCCTTCTTTTTTAAAAAACTCCAAGGCCTTATTTCGATCAAAGACTTTTCTCTCAACAGGAAGTTTCTCCTTGATGATTTTTTTCATGGTCTTTTCTATACTTTTTAAATCTGAGTCATTTAGAATATGCCCCATTTTTATATCGTAATAACAGCCTGTCTCTGTGGTAGGGCCTACTCCCAGTTGAATATCTTCATCTGGAAATAGTCTAAAAATGGCTTGTGCCATCAGATGAGCGGTTGAATGGCGAATGGTCTCGAGGTCAAATTCTGGCCTTTCACTCATGAGTGTTCCTTTTTAGGTGTAAGATTTGTAAAAAACAAAGGAGCAATTTACTCTGAAAATAAGTATTTGTGAACACTATTGATTGCCCCATCGCAGTATAAAAAGCCCCAATAATTGGTAGTTTGGAATCTCAAATGTAAGAAATACAGGGGATGGGTTTGCAAAGCGTTAATAAATGTGTAAGATGACTGCGTTTAGATGGGCCCGTAGGGGAGCTCATACTAGAATTAAATTGTTTCATCTCTTTGTTGGGAGGGAAGATGGAAGTGAGTCAGGGAACCACCGAAAGTACCGGTAATTTAAACCAGATTGATACAGCACTCAGTGCTGCTATCCATGCTCCAATTGACGGAAGCCTGGACGAGGAGTTTGCTAAACTCGCATCCAGCCGCAAGGAACAGGGCGAGGGCTTTTATAAGCTTGCCAAGCTCTACTACGACAAATGCGACATGGAAAAGGCCCTCGAATACTTTGAGTTGTCTAAGAAATACATAATCTTACCGGAAAATTTCTTCGGCCTAGTTAAAATCTATGGCTTCACAATTAGAATTTATTCCGAAAAACAAAAAATGGAAAATGCTCAGGCCCAAATAAATGAGCTGGCCCTCCTGATGGATAGGGCCCCCACTATATTGCCCCAGCTTAAATCAGAATATTTCTTCTACCTTGGGGCACTCGAAACCTACAAAAAAAATCAAGACAAAGCGATTGAGTATTTTCTGAGCGCACATCAAAAATCTAGAGAAGAAAATGAGCCCGAAATACTAGCTAAATGCCTCTATTCATTAGGACAAAGCTATTTTCAAAAAGGTGAGAATACAAAGGCCCTAAGGTATCTTGAGCAACTAAGAGAGTTGCTTCAAATTCTCAAGAAGTATTATCTACTGGGATCGATGCACATCTTACTTGGTAAGATATATAATGCTCTAGGCCAGTATACCAAATCTCTTGAACATTTTAAGTTTGCCAGCTTCTCGCTTCAAAAGAAGACTTACTGGAATCTATATGGATATGCACTTTTAGGTGAAGGTGTGGTCTACAAAAATATGGGTGAATTTAATAAGGCACTGATCTACTTTGAATGGGGTCTTAGCCTTTTTGACCAAAGCAACTTCAGAAGACTTAGCACACTGATAAAACTAGAAATCGAAGATGTGAATGACTCCAATGTGGATCTTTACCTCGATAGAAATAGAAGGCTCGTCATGGAAAAGAGCCTGGGAACAATTGATTTCAAGCACCGTTTTGTACTTCTTGAAATATTATTTTTATTGGCCCAAAACCCTGGGATCTATTTTAATAAGGACGACTTGGCCAAATCTATTTGGAGAGATGAGTACAATCCATTAATTCACGACAAGCTAATTTATACTAGTGTCAGTAGGCTTCGTAAGTTGATCGAGCCCAAAGATGATAAGAGAAAATACTTGTTGCGTGGAAAGGATGGGTACACATTCAATCCTCATGTGAAAATACGATTTAATAGAAATCAAGAAATTCATATTGACCGTGCACAAGGATTTCCAGAGATCTGCACACCCGTTTAACAATTATACTGGAACCAGTATATCCTTATTTAATTGGAATTGTTGTTTCTTAAAGATAAGCTTATCTAATGCGGCTTATTGCAATAACAACTGCTTTCATCCTTATTAGCTCTTCTCAGCTTTTTGCTCAGGAGTTGTCTGAAAATAAAACTCCTGTGGCGGGTCCAATGAGAGTATTAGTTGAAAGTGGAAAGGCCTTTTTCCGAGTAGATACTAAAGTTTTTTTCAAGAGTGATGTGATCAAATTGTTGGCAAAAACTTCTGAGTTTAGATGTAGTTACGCAGATGCCATGATTTTTAAAATGGTAGGAGTGAAACACCAGGATTTGAGTCTGCTGAAGAAAAATTTAGATAACTTAGGCCCTTCAAATAAAAAAACTATTTTTGACCTTTTATTTTTATCAAAACTCATAAAGTACTCTTCTGGACAAAAAGTTTTAATAAAGACTGAGACCATAAATTTATTAAAGCAAGCGGCCATCAAAAATGGGTGTGTCAAAAAAATAGGTCGTGCCACTGTCTCGTCTCTAAAAAGATTTATGCATGCAGAGGTATTAATTAGATCACGCTTCGTCGCAGAGAAAGATCCAAAGTCTCTGCAAGAGGCCATGAAGGCATTCAGAAGCTCCCTCAACGCTCAAATTCCACATCAGGTCTATTTTTAATGATAGAAATTCTTGAATCAAGACTATCGCAGCTGAGTGAGTCGGCCTTGGAGCTCATTATGTTTTGGGATAAACGCCATTTTCCCACTCCTTGGAAGGAAAATGCTTGGCGAGACTCCTTACGCAATGATTCATATTGGATATTCAGGGCCAGCAGTCACGGAAATCTCCTAGGTGTTGCCTTGTTTAAGAAAATTGAAGGGGATGAGGTAGGGCATCTGTTAAAGATATTAACAGATCCGCCCGCGCGGAAAAAAAGATTAGGCACTGAGTTGTTGAATTTTGCAATTGAGTCGATGCGACAGAAAGGGGCGTCCAGAATTTTCTTAGAAGTTTCGGAGACAAATCACAGTGCCATTGCATTTTATCGGCATATGAAATTTGTCCAAATTCATGTAAGCAAGCACTTTTATGGGGCGGGTGAAGATGCTTTAATATTCGAGAAAAGTTTGCTTTCTGAGGCCCTAACTGGTAAAGAATAGGAGCAACTCTAAAATTTATTGTGCGTTTGGCAAAGGGTGGCATTCATTGAATGGTGCACCCTTTTTTTTTGCACAAGTTTTAAAAGTGAAGATGGTTTTGAAAAGTATTCCCACTGGGATTGAAAAAAAATTTAACGAACTTTGCCAGACAGTAGTCGATGATTGCGGTCTGGTTCTTTATGACCTGGAGTACTTTCCTGGAAATCAATTACTGAGGTTATTTGTTATGGACTCTCAGACAGAAAGTGCTGTCATAGAGGATTGTATAAAAGTTGATAAAGCTATGACTGCTCATATTGAGGAGTTGGATTGGATGCCGAGCGAGTTAACCCTTGAGGTTTCATCTCCTGGTGTCTACAGAAAACTTTGTACCATAAAGCATTTTGAAATGGCCTGTGGGCAGAGAATAAAAATTTCACTTAGTGATAGATTTGATTCAAATACTACAGGGCTTCCCAAAAGTTGGGCCGGAGAGAATAAAGTTTTGGCAACTCTTGAAAGCGCTGGTGAAGAGTCCATCACTTTTAGTGATGGCGAGGATTTTAAGCATATTTGTTCATATGAAAGAATTAAAAAAGCAAATGTGGATCCTGAATTGAATAACTTAATAGATGAATAGATGAATAGTTGAGGGGATTATGGATTTTTCAGAAATTGGTAAAGTCATCGAAGCACTTGGAAAAGACCGAGGAATTAAAAAGGATGTGATTGTTGGCGCAATCGAACAGGCCTTTTTAGTAACAACCAGAAAGAAATTTGGTATCCAAGGCGAGTATGAAACAAAATATAATGAAGAAGATGGCGACATCGAAATATATCAATACAAAAATGTTGTTGAGACGGTTAGAGATCCTATTTTAGAAATTGGTTTTAAAAAGGCCAAAGAACTTGATCCCGATTGCGAAGTTGGTGATCAGTTGGGGATGAAAATTGATGAGCCAGGTTTTAGCCGTGTTGATGTTCAAACAGCTAAACAAATTATTTTTCAAAAAGTGAGAGATGCTGAAAGAGAAATCCTATTTGCTGAATTTAAGCACAGAGAAGGGGATTTGATTACAGGTATTGCAAGACGTTATGAAAGAGGCAACGTAGTTGTTGATCTTGGAAAGGCCGATGCTATTCTACCAAAGCGCGAGATCATTCCTGGAGAAAACTTTAAAACAGGCGATAGGATTCAAGCTTATCTAACTGAAGTTGTCATGACCAATAGAGGACCAGAGATCAGACTTTCAAGAACTTCTCCATTATTTTTGGTTAAGCTTTTTGAAATTGAAGTCCCTGAGATTCAAGATGGAAGTATCGAAATAAAAGCAGCTGCAAGAGAGCCTGGATTTAGGGCCAAAATTGCAGTTACTACAAGTGATAAAGACATTGACCCAGTTGGGGCTTGTGTGGGTATGAAAGGCTCAAGGGTTCAAAATGTTGTCAATGAATTACAAGGTGAGAAAATTGATATTGTGAAGTGGAGTCCTGATTTGGAGACATTCACAAGGGCCGCTCTTGCTCCTGCAGAGATCACTTCAATTATGATTAACGGTGAAGAAAAATCTGAGGATGTCATTGTTGAAGAAGATCAACTCTCACTTGCTATTGGTAGAAGAGGACAGAATGTGAGGTTGGCAGCGATGCTCACTGCTCACAAAATAAATATTGTTTCTAAAACTAAGCTTCAAGAAAAAGTTAAAGTGGCCGTGGAGAATTTGGTCCAAATTCCTGGTGTTAATGATGCAACGGCTCAACTTTTAGTCAACTGTGGAATTATGTCTATAGGAGATTTGAGTGGTGCAACTGCTGCTGACTTAGAAAAGTTTACAGGATCAAGTCCGACTATTTGTCAGGATATTATTGACAGTACTCTCAAGGCAATTGAAGAGGGAACTGTCATGCTTGAGCCTGAAGAAGGTGAAGAAATTGTTTCTGCTTCTGCTGTACCTTCTGAGCACAAAGGCTACATCAAACGTGGATCAGAAGAATTAGAAGACGGAGAAGACAAATTCTCTGATGCAGAAAGAAGGCTGAGAGAAGAACTCGCAGCATTTAAATTGAAGTAAATTGGGTAAAGTAGGGAGATAAACCTCATGCCAAAAAAAATATTTGAACTGGCCAAGGAATTAGACTTAGGTGCACTAGATTTAGTGGAAAAACTTAAGTCCTTCGGATTTAGTGTGAGAAATCACATGGCAACTCTCAGTGATGAAGAGATTGATAAGGCCATGGGTCTTATGAAAGAAGCGGATCCAGCTGGAAAAAAAGAAGTAAAGAAAAAAGTCGTTAAGAAAAGGGCCAAGAAAAAAGTTGCGGCCAAGTCTTCTGACGAAGCTGAGAAGAAAGAAAACAAAAAGAAGGTCGTCACAGTAAGGCGAAAGACAGTTAAAAAGAAGTTGGTAGCAACACCTTCTGAAGAGGTTGCGAAAGAAACTGAAATATCAGATGTGCCGGCAGAACCTACTCCTATCACAACTAGGGAGTCAGCAGCTCCAGTAGAAGAAGGAGAAGGGTCAGGACTTAGAGTTGTTCATATGCCAGAGCCAGCCGCAGTTGAGGCGGCACCTGTTGTAGCAGAAGCCACTGCTGAAGAAAAAAGCTCTAAGGAGTACTTAAAGCCAGACAAAATGCACACATTTACTCCTGTCTTCATTCCACCTGAAGAAGTGGCAGCCAAAAAAGAAAAAACAGCTGAAGCGCCTAAAAAGCCAGAAGCTGAAGACCCAAATTCTAAGGTTGCAGGAACTCCAGTAACGAAAGCTGCAGATAGTAAAAAGAGACTTGGTGGTCTTGCTGCTATGGTAGCAAAACCTAAAGTTGCTAATAAGGCTCGTGACTTGGTTCAAATGCGTGCTGATGAAGAACTTAAAAACTATTCAACGGCAGCACCTGGTAAAAGTCTTTATCGGCAGTTCGGTAAAAAGAAAATTTTCTCAGGCAGTAAGCAGCAAACTCGAGTCCTTGGAGTTAAAGATAGTAAAAGGGTTGTTGGGCTTCACAAAGGGGCGAAGGTTTCTGAGTTGGCCTTAAAATTAAAAGTTAAATTTTCAGAACTTCAACTTAAGTGTCTTGAACTCAATTTACTTGTTTCTATGAATGACTTTTTAGGGATGGATCTTTGCGAGAAAGTGGCAACCTTCTATGACTATAGAGTTGAAGATATCGCCTTTTATGAAGAAAAAATGCTTGCTACAAGTGAAGACAAAGATAAAGACAAGAAAAAGGTTGGTCGAAATCCTATTATTACAATAATGGGACATGTGGATCATGGGAAGACGACCCTTTTAGATTATATAAGAGAGGCCAAAGTGGCTTCTGGAGAAGCTGGTGGTATTACCCAGCATATTGGAGCTTACTCAGTTCAAGTGAATGATTCCACTTTGACCTTTTTGGATACTCCGGGCCACGCAGCTTTTGGGGCCATGAGACAAAGAGGGGCTCAAGTCACTGACCTTGTAGTACTGGTTGTGGCGGCTGACGATGGCGTAATGCCTCAAACAAAAGAATCTATCAGATATGCTCAAAATGCAGGCTGCCCGATTATTGTGGCCGTGAATAAGATGGATAAAGAAGAGGCAAACCCTGATCGAGTTAAACAAGAATTAGTCGAATTTGATCTAACTCCTGAAGAGTGGGGTGGTCAAACTCTATTTATCCCAATCAGTGCACTTAAGGGTGATGGAGTTGATACTTTACTTGAATCAATTTCCCTTCAGTCTGAGATGTTGGAGCTTGAGGCAAATCCCAAGGGACGAGCTAAAGGCGTAGTGATAGAATCAAAAATCGAAACCGGAAGAGGCCCTATTTGCACTATTTTAGTTCAAACAGGAACTCTCAAAAAGGGTGACTTTTTAGTGGTAGGAGAAACCTATGGTCGCTCCAGAAGTTTGATGGATTACAATGGTAAAGATTTAAAAGCTGCAGGACCATCAACTCCTGTACAGGTACTTGGGCTTAATAATCCTCCATCTCCTGGAGATCTTCTCGACGTTGTTAAAAATGAGAGAGAGGCCAAGAAAATTGTAGAAAATAGAATTAATGAAAGAAAGGCCCTTGAAAATGCTCCAATTGCGGAGAAACAAGTCAGCCTTGAGGACTTCTTTGCAAGTGCACAGGGTCCTGGTGAAGAAACAAAAATTCTTAATCTTATTGTAAGAAGTGATGTTCAAGGCTCCTATGAAGCCATCAGAAGCTCACTGGAGTGCCTCGGTAACGAAGAAGTTAATGTCAAAGTCATTGGTGGCGGAGTTGGTCCTATTACTGACAGTGATGTAACTCTTGCTGGCTCATGTGGTGGATTTATTTTTGGCTTTAATATGAGACCTGTTACCTCTGCAAGAAGACTTGCTGAGCAAACTGGTGTTGAAGTTAAAACTTACTCAATTATTTATGAGTTAATAAATGATGTGAAACTAGCTCTTGAAGGTCTACTTGATCCTGAAGAAATCGAAGTTTACATTGGTAGAGCAGAAGTTAGAGAAACTTTCAGCATACCAAAAATTGGTGTGATTGCCGGTTCATCAGTTATTGATGGCAAAATTCAAAGAGGTTGTAATATTAGACTTCTAAGAGAAGGGAAAATTGTATTTGATGGCAAAATGTCTTCTCTTAAAAGATTCAAAGATGATGTCAAAGAAGTGGCCAATGGCTATGAATGTGGTATCGGACTTGAGAATTTTAATGATGTTAAACAAAGTGATCTTTTTGAGGCCTACACAATAGAGAAGAAAGCTAGAAAGTTGGAAGCTGCTGTTGAAGCAACATTATAAACTATGGCCAGAGAAAAATATAACAAACGTGCCCAGTATGAAGATGGGCTTAAAGAGGAAGGCAATCTGCTTTTAAGGCAAGGATTTTCAGATCCTAGGTTGCAGTTCATCTCATTTACTAGAGTTGAGCTTTCACCTGATTACTCTTGGAGCAAGTTTTACTGGGATACTTTTAAGGTTGAAAAAAGAGGGGACGCTAAAGTTGCTCTTGAAGGCATCAGAGGAAAATTTAGATCTCTTTTGTCTAAAGTTTTAAACTTAAGATATACCCCCTCTGTCACATTTATCTATGACGCTCAATTTGAATCCACCCACAATATTGAGCAAATTCTAAATAGTGAAAAAGAAAAAACTAGTAAATAAGTGAAGGCAAACCTCGATAGAACTCTCTACCCCCAGCCGCTAATCTTTAATGCATTTAAACCCGCCGGAATATCATCAGTAGATGTAGTAAGACACTTTAAAAGAAACTTGCCTATAGGTTATGGAAAAATTGGGCACTTTGGAACCCTAGATCCATTTGCAAGTGGAGTTCTTCTTATTGGTGTGGCCCAAGCTACGCGCTTTAATGAATATATACATGATGATCTGCCTAAGACCTACCTGGCCGTTGGAAAACTAGGTCACTGGACTTCAACAGGGGACTTGACGGTGCCGGTAGAGAAGATGGACACTAGCGAATATTTTCATAAAAAAATCTCAACTTTTTCAAAAGAGTTTATTGAAAATATCCTGCGCTCGAAATTTGTAGGTGAATACCTGCAATCTCCGCATACTTTTTCTGCAGCTAAATTCGAAGGTCGACCGCTCCACAAATGGGCCAGAGAAGGGGTCATAATTAAAAAAGAACAAGTGCTGAGGCATGTTTATGATTTAGAAGTTGTAAAATATTCTTTTCCTTATTTATCGATTCGCTACAAAGTCAGCTCAGGAACATATATTCGTTCTCTTTTTAGTGATTGTGCTGAAGAGTTAGGGACTTTGGGAGTTTTAGTTTCACTGGTGCGTGAATCCATTGGACCGATTTCAACCAAATCGAGTCTGCATAAAAAAGACTGGCCTATGGATCGCTGCGCAGGGGAGCAATTAAAAGGTTTTCCAGTTTTTGAAGCACTTCCTTATCCGGGGTGGAAGTTAAATGAAACTCAGGGTAAGCAATTTTTAAATGGACTTCAATTAAATATAGATAAAGAGTTTAAAGATGGCACTCTCATATGGCCTGAGTATGACGGTAAGGTTTTAGGTTTGGCAACTTTTACAGAATCTTTATTAAGGCCTGTCGTTGTATTTAACTAGTAGGTTTTAACATTTTGTCGAGTTCATTATATCCACCCAAAACGATGTCCCATACATGAGCAACAAATTCATCGCAGTCATCATAATCTTGGGGCCAAACTTCTTCATGGGTGATGATCCCTATCTTTTTACCAAGTCGAATTTCTCCTTGGCCTGTCAAAATTTGGTCAGTGCCATATAAAGAGACAGGAGTTACAGGGATTTTGTATTCATAAGCGGCCATAATCAGTCTGGGGTAGATTTTATCAAGTGGTTTAGGAATTCCGTCCTTTGACCTCGTTCCCTCCGGATAAGATTGTACGGGCCAGCCCATTTTCATTCTTCGAATACACTCTTTAAAAGATCTCTGCCTTGAGCCCGGATCTCTTCTATCCACCGTAATGGGGGAGACGACTTGAATAATTTTTCCAAAAAGAGGAATTTCAGCTACTTCTTTTTTCATTATAGGGACAACAATGTGATGCTCGGCCATAAGTGGAATATCTACCATAGATAGATGATTGGAGATCACAAGCCCTCTGCCATCAATACTGTGAAAAGTTGCCCTTCTATCAATGGCCGTGATTTTAGCTGAGACACCAACTTTTAAAACAATCTTGGTGAAGATTTTCCAAAAATATCCAAAATAGTGGATCCTTCTGTGTGGTTCAAGTGAATAGAGTAAGATCGCCGGGGGAATTAGTAGAATCACCATGGAAACCCCCACAAAGGATAAGCTTATGCTGAGCCGCGAATAGCGAAAAAATTGGCCGATCATCTTTCTTGGCCTAAATTTAACCCTTCTAAATATTTTTGGCTTCCCCATGTACAGATAAATTCCCGAAAGTTATACTATATTTACGTTGATATCCTACTTGTTTAATCAATACTTCTGGTTTTATCCAGTCTTTTGTTGAGAGTTGAAATGTTAACGCTTTTGTAATGACATTGAAAACGCCTAAAGGGGCCAAAAATTATGAGCATAAGCAGTTTAATTGCCTTGGGAATATCTACAGTTATGGTAGTGGGATTAGTCGTTGGGCTTGGGGTACTTAGCCTTTTATTTGGAACCGGCGAGTTTTTTTTCGGCAAACCTAGATTTACATTCTTACGTACTTCGCGAGGCGAAAATGGATTTTCTTTTCACCTTGCATGGAATAGCTCAAAAGAGCCAGGCAAGATTGACAAGGTCAAGGTTAGGCTCTTTAACCCTTTTGGAAGTCCTACTCAAGGTGAGGTAACTAAAACCTTCGATGCCAAGTCCGGCTCATTTGGCGTTGATCTTGATATGGGAGCCGCTTTTGGAGAGCTTCTTAAGGCCAAGGGCGTGGATAAAGCATCAGTTAGTGTTGAGTTGATATCTAATGATGGGGGGCTCAGTTTCACCTATGACTTTAAGGGTGAGAGGTTTTTGAAGTTATTAAAAGGTGCTCATAAATCCATTAATGACTTTGCCGACTCAAGTGGTTCATCAGCAGCTTTTTACCACCAAAATCAACATAGTATGATTGCTGAATCAGTGCCTGGGAAAGAAAAACACCTTGTACTGCCGACTAATCCAGAGTTTATCCACTTATTTAATCCTGGTGGAGGTTCAGGAGGTTCTGCTGATGGGGCAGCTGAAGCAGAGCAATTTTCTGTTTCAAAAGTTTGGATCGAAGATGGGTGCATTGTATGCAATGCCTGTGAAGATATTTATCCTGAAGTTTTTGAAGTAACACAAGATTCCTGCATTATTAGGGCCGGTGCTCCTTTGGATGACGGGCTCAAAATCCTTGAGGCCTCTGACGCTTGTCCTGTTGAAGTAATCAAGTATAACAAGGCTTAGAAATCACGTTCCATTAACCGAGTAAATTTCTCGGAAAGTGTAATCATTACCTGACGATCGATGTTGGCTTCGCACCATTTTGGTGTAAACTTGTTAATGACGATGACGCCAAGTGGCCCCTAGACAAGGATGATGGGAGATGAGCTTTATACAAACTAAGAACGTTTTTGACCACATTACCGAGTTTAAAAATGACATTTGTGAATTTTTGCAGACCCGCCTTAATTTAGAAACTTCGGTTCGCTCTAGAATGCTTCTTACATACTCTTTAAATTGGCACAAAAAATCTGTGGAAGAAGTAGAAGAGTTTGGTAAACGACTTGATGGACAGCTTCTCGAAACTTGGATTCAATTTCGCCCAGAGTGTCTATACAAAAGCTTTGATGATTACCTTCCTCCTATTAAAAGCTTCTTTGATAGCGACCAAATTATTGATGCCAATATTGAGTGGAACAAGCACGTTATTACTCTCTATGAAGATGTTCACGAGGCCACCCAGTCCCAACTTTTGAAGGAGGCATTTTCACTTCTTAAAGCAAAAGAGCTGACACTGAGAAATGAAATGGTAAATTGTATTCAAGAATTTCAACAGATACTCTAGTTGTAAGAAATTGCTTACTGTAGATTGGCCTATAAGTAATAATAGGCAAAAACAGACAATTTTGTTAGGCTGTGCTGATGGATGATCTCGTTTCGAGATTTGTGCACTTTTTTGAATTCTACTCAGGAGTAGTGCTCTCCTCTATTTTTTCTTAATTAAAATAACTTCATTGAAAATTAAAATTTTAATCCAAAGCTTTGATTCCTATTTTTGAACTCAGCTTGGATTTTCCAATACTTTTAATGGGAGTAAGTTGTGAATTCTAAGAGAATACCAATTGATATAAGTAAAATTGACTTAGCAAAAATGAAAGAGAAATGCGTGGACTTACCAGGCCTCATTGAATATGCCCATACCGTAGGAGGATTTGCTATAACTCCCACAAAAAGAGGTGTTATCAAAGGTAAGGCGATGTCTGCCATGAGAGAGCAAACACAGGATCAGCTAGATATTGTACTGGAACAAATGAGGCTGCTTGCTAAGCAGGCCAAAGGAATTCAAAGTAGAGTGGAAGTATCTCATCTTGTTTATGAAGCCGATATGAATTTTCAGCCAGATATTGGCCAAGAGTATTTTCTCTATGAAAGGAAGACTGGGAAAAATGTTTTATCTCTTGTTGCTCCAAATGAATGGGGAAATTCAAAAGGGTATAAGAAGTGTTTAGCACATGTAAAATTATTATCTGATCATACTTGGAAAATTATAGAGAATTTTGAAGAGTCTGGGGGGTAGCTGGCATTAGCCCCCGGTATTTCCAGGAGCTTGAGCATTTGCTCTTTGTCTTCTTCTTCGTCTTCTGCGTTGCCTTCGGGTTCTCTTTTTCCGTCTTTGCATTCTCTTTTTTATTTTTTGTTTCTTTCTACTTCCCTCAACACTATTTTGCTGCTGAAGTGCCTTTCTTTTTGCTTTTGCCCTTTTTCGTTTGAGGGCCATTTTTCTTCTTTTCAGCTCTTTTAGTCTTTCAATTCTTTTGGCCTTCTCTTCAGGAGAGAGGTTATTAAATTTTTCAAGTCTTGATTGTATATCTCTTTTTTTCTTTGGTGTTAAAGATTGGTAATATTTTAGATTTTTTATTGTTTTTACTCTTCTAGCTTTTGGAAGTTTTCTAAACTTTGAATACCTTCTTCTAAGTAGCTCGCGCTTTTTGGTAGGCATGGCCTTCCATTTCTTTCTTTTTCCTCTAAGCTTTTGCTTTTCTTCTTTTGAAAGTGAATTCCAAAAGTCTATTTTTGCTTGCTTTGTGCTTGGAAGCTCTTGAGTTGTAGTAGAAGCTTCTTCTTGCCCCCATACATTTGTAGTAGAAAGGGGAGAGAATCCTATAAGTAAAAATAATAGAATTAAATACTTCATGATATGCCCTTTCCCTTGTCTAATTCACTATTTGGTTTTTCTTTTTTAGAATCGCTTTCGTCTAAGTAAGCACCCTCTTCATCTAAGTGCTCAAGCATCATGTAAAACTCAAGGTTTTCAATGATATCCTTGTCTTCATCACTTAGCTTTATTTCATTTGCCATTGTTAGTGATACCAACATGACCATAAATAATTTAATCATTTATATTATATCTCCAACAAGTACATTCCACTCGTCTTCTGTTAATTCTAGGTTATCAACTTGCGAAAATAGATCTAAGTTATCAAGTGCAGGCTCCATTTCCAGGATCATTGCCACTTCCATTTGTGACTGAGGTGATAATTCCTCAAAAGGCTTAAAAACAGTCACACTTATTACAAGAAAAGCAGCAAATGATATCCCTGCCATAAATGCTTTTGATAGAAACCATGGTCTTTTCGCTTTTACGCTACTTTTAGAGGTTGAAATTTTCTCTTCAAACTCTGAATTAAATTTGGTCCAGAAAGCGCTATCAAAATCACCACTGAGGCCTACCTCAAGTTTATTTTTAAGAGCATTTTCAAATCTAGTCGTTTTCATTTCCGTCCTCAACTAATTTAATCAATTTTTCCTTGGCCCTAAAAATCAAAGATTTGACATTGGCCTTAGAAATATTCATCGCAGATGCTATTTCATCATAGCTTAATTCACTAAATACTCTAAGAGTGAGGGCCTCCTTTTGTTTTGGCGGAAGTTTATCCATACACTCTCTTATCATTAGGGCATCGCTTTTCTCTATTAGCTCTGCCTCTGGTCCTTCTACTTTGCCATCTGAAATACTCTCTATCGTGGCCCCTTCGCCACTGTCAGGGGAGAGTAAATCATCGAGTAGAAAATCCTTTTTCTTCCTAAAGTAATCGATGGTAGTGTTTCTAGCGATTGACCACAGCCATGTGGTAAATTTTCCGTCACCAGCGTAGGACTCTCTAAAACGGAAAACTTTCATGAAGACTTCTTGGGTAAGGTCTTCTGCTAGATTTCTGTTTTTAACCATCCCGTAAACAAAACCCACGATAGGTCCTTTAAACTTATTGAAGAGAATGGCAAATGCCTCCTGATCAGACTTATCTCTAACTAGCCTCATCAGCTCTTCATCTGTCTTTGAGGATAATACGGACAGACTGGATAAAAGTTTCATTTTTTTTGCTATTCCCACGAGAATCCTATGATTTAGTTCATTATCCCAAATAATATTAAATACATGCAGAGGGTCACTATCTGCCTAGCAAATTCAAGAATTTCCATAACTACTTGAAAATAGGAGAGAGAAGATATTGAATAATATCTATAAATATTAAGTTGTAATCTGAAGAAAATTACGTCTTTTCTTATAGTTAGGTACCAATTGAAAAATAATATAGTTAGAATATTTGCCTTCTATAAAATCAAGAGGTTAGGTACTTAAATAACGCGGCACTCACTATAGAAAAATTTCCGCACCGCTTCACAGGGTGCTTCAACTCAGTTAATAATTCATCCATAAGACTTTGAAATAGTAGGGGAGTAACCATGGGGAAAATTTTAGTTACTGGTGGCGCCGGATATATCGGCTCACATGTAGTCAAATGTTTAGGAGAAGAAGGTTTCGAGATCGTTGTATACGACAACCTTTCCACTGGAAGACGTGAAAATGTTTTATTTGGGGAGTTTGTTGAAGGTCATCTAGAAGATCAAGATTCCATCGAGCAGCTATTTAAAGACAATCAATTCGTTGGTGTTTTGCATTTTGCTGGAAGCATCGTTGTTCCTGATTCAGTTTCAGATCCTCTTAGTTATTATAGTAACAATACCGTTAATTCATTTAGAGTCATTAATCTTTGTAAGAAATATGGTGTACCAAATTTTATTTTTTCTTCTACGGCAGCAGTATATGGGATGCTAGAAGATGGCGTTGCGGACGAACAAGCAAAGACCTCTCCCATTAATCCTTATGGTCATTCAAAGTTGATGACTGAACAAATGCTAAAAGACACTTCTTTTGCCCATGAGCAGTTCAATTATATTGCACTTAGATACTTTAATGTGTCGGGAGCCGATCCATCTGGCCAAATAGGACAATGTTTTCCAGGCGCCACACATCTTATCAAAGTTGCTTGTGAAACAGCACTTGGGAAAAGAGAAGGGATGAAGGTATTTGGGACTGACTATGAGACGGCCGATGGTACTTGCATCAGGGATTATATCCATGTCCAAGATTTAGCAATGGCACATGTAAATGCGCTGAAGTATCTACTTGTGAATAAAAAATCTCACATTTTGAATTGCGGGTACGGCACAGGTTTTAGTGTCAATGAAGTATTGAATATTGTTAAAGAAATATCGGGAGTTGATTTCCGTGTCGAGCTAGCACCCAGACGACCAGGAGATGCCAGCGTTGTTATGTCAAAATGTGGAAAGATAAAAGAAGTACTGGGTTGGGAGCCAAAGTACCAAAGTTTAAAGATCATTGTGGAAACTGCACTTAATTGGGAAAAGAAGTTGGGGGAGCTTGATGCTCGTGTACGTAGCTGAAGAAATTGATTCTTTAAGAGAATTAATTTCCAGTTCCATTAAATTTGAACTAGGTCACGATGTCGTGACCTTTTCAAAATTTGATCAAAAGGGAACTACTTTTGATGAGTCCCCTTGTATCATTATTGCCAATGAACAATTTTTCCCCTGGCCAGAAGTCAAAGGTCGAAAGGTATTTTCATATCGTTTTCCGGCAGGACTAAAAAACTGTGACGACAATTTAAGGCAAGTTATTGACCCTTTAGACTTAGATCAATTATTGAAAATTGTTGATGAGGCCATTTGTAAAGATGGAAATCCCAAAAAAGGCTTAGGTGAGTTTGAGAGAGTTAGAATTAATCTCCTTGAAAGTATTGAGGAAATTAAAATAGAACTATATGTTAAAGTTAGTGACGAAAAATATATTCTATTGCCCATTGGGGATGGCAAACTATTGCCTGCATTTTCAACAATTGAAAATTTAAATAAAGTTGAATACCTCTACGTCAAAAGTGAAGACTACGTAGAAGTCATTTCACTTGTTGCCAATAGACTTTTTTCACAGTTAAAAGAGGTTGATGAATCCAATTTATCGCAGATAGCACCTTTCCTATTCAAATTCCATTACCTCTCAATTGAGCTGGCCAAAAAGATAGGACTTAATAAAACGGTCTTATACCTACTTGCCTACATAACGAAGGCGATTTTAGAGCAGTGTGAAAGCATTGAAAAATTGGCACAGGTTTTAAAGTACTTCATTATGAAAGAAGAGTACCTTTTTATATCTGAGCATGGGCTAATGCTTAGCATTTTGTGTAGCAAAATGATTGCTGCTGCAGAAGAAAGTACACTAGATGATTTAAAAGGGATTTGCTTGGCATCGCTACTTCACGATGTTGGAATTGATGGTCAAGAAATGAATTCAAAATCAGAGGGAAGCAAATCTAATCTAGATCTACTAGACCCAATAGAAAAAGAACAAATATTAAATCATCCGATTCTTGCCTCACAGCTTTTGAGAAATTCAATGTTTTCGGAAACAAAAGTCGAGAATATGATCCTCAAACATCATGAGAGTTGGGATGGATCTGGATACCCATACGGGATTGATGAAGAGGTAATGGATAGAACCTTGATGATATTCTTAGTTGCAAAAGAATATTTAACAAAACTAAAAAAAGTTAAGTACCATCACCTCGATGAAGAGTTAATTTTATCAGAATTAGAAAACAAATATAGAAACTCCCAAATGCTATGGGCATTTGATTTATTACTACAGGTAGTATGAATTTGAACAACGAGACTAGAGGCATTGATATGATTTCAGGGAAGGCATTGGTCGCCTCTCAAGATGCTATTTATCGTAAAGTCATTGCAAAACGCCTCGATTCGCGCGGCATTAGTGTCGACACAACCAATTCAGGATTTGAAATACTAAAGAAATTAAGTGAAAAAGATTACGATATTTTAATCATAGATGAGGGAATAGAATATCCCGATGGGATTGCAGTTGTTAAATTAATTCGAGAGGTTCATGACTCGTGTAACCTGCCCATTATATGGCTCTATAGAGATCATATTAAAAATGAAGACTACTCTGTTTTGAATTTGGATATAAATCAATTCGTAACAATCCCTATCTCTTTTCCTTTACTATTTAATAGAATCTTTCTTTCATTAAGAGTAAAAAAAGAAAGAGAAAATAGTTTAGATGCAATTGAAACACTAAGCGCAAGTAAAAAGAAATTAGAAGGGCTTGTTTCCCACAAAGAAGAGTTTGTGGCCACAATAGGTCACGAATTAAAAGGACCAATTAGCGGTGTAATGGGACTGAGCAATGAATTGTTAAAACGTCTTCGGAGTGAAGATGAGAAAAATACAGTAAAAGAGATTATACAATCTGGGCATTCGCTCCAAAGAATCGTTGATGATCTGCTCGAAATGACTAGACTAAAGTCGGGAACCTTTTCACTTAGAGATGAAAAAATAGACATCTCTCAGATCTTTGGCGAAATTTTCACCATTTCAAAATTTAAGGCCGAAGCAAAGAATATAAATCTAAGTTTTCAAATTGAAAAGGCCGATAACTTCAGCTATTGCGGTGATGCCACTAGGATAAAGCAAGTACTACAGAATTTAATAGATAATGCCATTAAATTTACAGATGCAGGCTCAGTAATCTTTAGCTGTAAATTAATACAACAAAGCTCGAAGATGGCGACACTCTCATTTAAAGTAATCGATTCAGGAAAGGGTATTAAAAAAGAATATACAAGCAGTATCCTGAGATCTCACAGGCAAGAGGATTCATCTATCTTCCAAAAATATGGAGGTACAGGTCTAGGTCTTGCAATTTGCCAAAATATTTTAAAGGCCATGGATTCAAGGCTCGAGATAAAAAGTAAAAGTGGTGAAGGAAGTACTTTTTCTTTTTATTTAAATCTCCCCACCCTTAAGGGCACTCCCAAGGTTGATGTCAAAGAAGGGGGAAGTCGGGAATGCAATATCTTACTTGTAGATGATGATTTAATTCATAATAAAATATTTGGTCTATATTTGAAGGATATTCCGGGAAGTATTGAAACGTTTAATAGTGCTCAAGATGTGGACCAAGTATTAGAATCGAGTATATTTGATCTTATTTTCATTGATTTCAATATTAATGGAACGAGCGGAGATGAACTGATTGGTGAGCTCAAGAAAAAGATCCCATTAGAACGTCGACCCACTGTGGTATTACTGACCGCCGAAACATCTGAAAAGGTTTATGAACTCAAAAAAAATGGAACTGTCAGTGATATTCTACAAAAACCGTATGGAAGAGAAGAATTAATTAATTGCGTTAAACAGTGGTCAGCACTTCCTTTTGAAAACAATATGTATATTGATGATGGCAGGCTTAGTGAATTACAAAAGCTATCAAATAATGAACAATTTTTATTTGAGATGTATAGTATTTTTGAAGCTGAGTCTAATAAATCCATTACATCACTGGAAAGCGGTATTGATCAAAAAGGATTATACAAGATCGTCCATACGTTGCGTAATACCTCACATGGTATTGGTGCAAAAAGGCTAGAGACACATTGCAAGAGAATGATTGATTTAATTGAAAACCAGGAAATAGAAAATATTGTATATGAAAAGAACTATCTTGTTAATATTTGGAAAAAAACTATAGCTGAGTTTGGCTCTTCTATGAAAACGTGGGAGGGAAGATGATCAAGTCACTTGCTATCCTACTTTTACTAATCGCAGTCAACGTTAATGCAGCCCCAATAAAACGTAGAATTCTAGCATTGTGGGACAGTACCGAATACTCAACCTCTGAGTATGAACAAACTTATCTCCACAAGCACTTTGAAGTGGTCTTCAATCACTACGGTTATATACTGGAATATCATGATCTAAATAATGGAGTTCCAAGAATCTCACCAATTAAATTGAAGCAGCAGTATGCTGGGATTGTCTCTTGGCTTTTAGATCAAAAGCAAAAATCTCCAAAAAGTTACCTTGCTTGGCTTGAGCAAGTATTAGAATTAAAAATCCCTACTTTAGTTATGGGAGAGCTGGGAGCATTTAAAGATCAAAATGGGAAAGTTGTCAGGACGAATATCGTAAATAGAAGGCTACGTAGTGTTGGTTTAACGTTTTACGATCTTTTCTTTGAAAATTCATTACTTTTTAAAACTAAGGATAATTTTAATAAAGATCTTGTTGAGTTTGAAAGAACCCTCGTTGGGGAAATCAATTATGTTAGATTAGTCCAGAATAAGAAACCTCGAGCAGAAAATTGGTTACAAATTGAGGTGAGGGGACAGAAAATCCCTGCAGATGTAATTACCTTTTCTACCAGATTTGGGTATGTACAGGAAGGATTTGATATATTTTCTGATCCTTACAACCATCGAACTCAGTGGAGAGTTAATCCTTTTAAACTAATAGAGAAGGTGTATGGAGTTGTCGATATACCTATTCCTGACACAACTACATTGTGTGGAAATAGGATCTCATATATCCATATTGATGGAGATGGTTTTATAAATATCAGTGATATTGATAGAAAGAGTAATAGCGGGAAGATTGTAAGTGAAAAAATTGTTCAAAAATATAAATTTCCCACGACGGCCTCAGTAGTAGTTGCCGAAATTGACCCAAATCTCAAAGGGAATGAAGTGGCGGTGAGTGAGACTAAAAAATTATTCTCACTTCCCTATGTCGAAGCTGCAAGTCACACATATTCTCATCCTTTAAGTTGGGAGAAAAACCCATCTAGCGAAGAGGTCGTCTCGTATCTAGGCGATGATCACCTCTCTCACAAAGGGACGATCCTGGCTTATGACATCCCAGGATATGATCTCAATTATCAAACTGAAGTAGTAAGCTCCTTGGAGTACATCAATAAAAATTTGGTGTCAGAGGGAAAAAAAACAAATGTGTTGTTGTGGTCAGGCTCATGCAGACCTCCGAAGGAAGCGCTAAGGCAAAGTGCATTGAGTGGAATTCTCAATATGAATGGCGGGGATAGTCGCTTCGATCGTATATATAACAGCTACTCAAACCTATCATCTTTGTACAGAACAGTTGAGGAGTATACACAAGTCTATGCTTCCAATGCCAACGAAAATATTTATACCAATACCTGGGAAGGTCCTTATAGTGGTTTTAAAGATGTGATTGAAACATTTGAGCGAACAGAAAGCCCGGTAAGAATTAAACCAATAAATATTTACTATCATTTTTATTCAGGTGAGAAGATTGCCTCACTAAAGGCGCTTAACGATATATACAGGTGGTTAGACAAAACAGATAAAACCATGATGTTTGCAAGTGACTATATTAAGCTTATTAGCAATTATCAGGAAATAAAAACCTATAAGCAAGATGTTGGTAACTACAGAGTTGAAAATGCTAAATATATAAAAACAATACGCTTTGAACAAGACGGGCGATACCCTGACTACAATAAATCAAAGAATATTATTGGGCATGGATTTTATCAAGGTAGTTTGTACCTCTATCTTGGGAGTGATGATCACGCCAATATCGTCTTGTCTCATAAACCGCCGAAACAAGAATATATAAAGTCATGTAATGGTTGGGTCAAGGAAGTAAAAAAGGCCAATGGAAAAATTGATACTGCTGATGGAGTAACTCGCGAGAGTGCTTTTCTTTTCGAAATAGGAGGGAGAAGTGAAAATAGGTAAGGGGATGGTAGTTGTTTTTATCTTTAGCGTTGTCGTTGCTGTGCTAGCAACTATTCCAAGTGATTTAAAGCTTGGGATGACCTATTTTAATAGCTATGATTTTGAGAGCGCCTTTCATTATCTGGTAAAAGTAAATAAGGCAGATTCAAAAAATATTTTTGCACTAAAAAAAATAAAAGACTATTTTGTAGTGCAGGGTGATTTACAAAAGGCCATTGATATTCAAAAGAAAGTGGTCGCATTGAGACCAAAGAATCAGGAATATATTGGCGAGCTAAAAAAACTCTCAGATTGGGACCGAAGACCTGTTGATGCATTAAAAGCGAGAGAGTTGAGCTTTAAATTTTTCAAGGGAGAAGAGCTCTATCTCGAAAAAACTAAAGTCGCTGAAGGTTACCGCTATTTAAAAATGTATGTAGATGCCGATAGGATTTTTAGTGAAATCCTTGGCAGTCAATTGCCTAATAACTTGAGATTGGCCTCAGCATTTTATATCTCAATCGGTGATGTTAAAAAAACCACTATTTTTCTAGAGAATTATTTAAAATTAGAAAATGATAGGGAAATGAGAAAGATTTTGGCCGAAGCTTATCAACTCTCATTAAATGCAGGACAGGCGCTTAAAAACTTTTTAATTTACTTAAATCCCCGTTTTAAAAATCCTGAAGATATATTAAATATGCCTGAAAAAATATTCATAGAGGAATTTGAGTATATAAGGATTGTCAGCAAATTAACGGGGTTAGTGTTTGGCAAAAAAAGAGAGAGTGAATTTTGGGCAGAGATGTTTAAAGCGCACCCAGGCCTTGACTTTATTGCATTTGCCCATTCAGATAGAATGAAAAAGAGTGGGAATCTTGAAGAAATAAAAAGTATCTACAAAATTTATGAAAGTGCAATGGAAGAGTCGAGCAGCGGTCTTCATCAATTGGCACTCAGGTGGATAGAAATAAAAGAGTACACACAAGGACTTAGGATTTATCATCGAATTATACTTAAGAAAAATATCATGCCTACAATTTATAAAGAACTAGGTGAAATTTATGAGCTAATTGGCAATAAAGACCAGGCACTGATTTATTATTATAAGTATTTAAGTAGCTCAGATAAAAATGGTCGAAGCCCATCTTCTATAAAGAAAATCACTGAAAGAGATCGTGTCATCTTGAAGGTCGCGAGTTTACATTACGAAAAAGGTGAATATAAAAAATCCTATGCTCTTGTTGCTCCTGTGTGGGAAAATAAAAATAGAGACCATGATTTGGCAGAGTTAATCCTTGATCTTGCAATCAGATTTTCAGAAAATAGTACTGCTGAGCAAGCGGCATTGTATTTAATTCAAAAACGACCATCTCATCATCAGGCCAACTTGTACTACGTCAATCAGTTGCAGGGCTCAGGCAGTGTTGTGAAGGCCTTGAATCAGCTAGAGCTGGCCATGAAGTATAGGAATTTAGCACAAGATCCTTATTACACTGTGAAAAAAATAGAGCTCCTTGCCCTTGCAGACAAACTGGACGAATATCACGAATATTGTAATCATGTGATATCGAAAGCCTCTTTTACATTGGATGAAGAGTATTTGGCCGTCTCAAGATGCTATTTTAACAAACAAAATAGACGACTCGCAATTGCTACGCTAGAAAATGCACTCGTTAAATTTCCAGATAGTATTGAATTAAAAAATTCAGCGATTTATGCTTCGTTAGATGCAGGGGAAACCAAGGCCGCTGAATCTTTTATTCATGAAAAAGAAAAGACACTAGGCAGTGATGCAGAATCTGAGTCCCAAAAAAACTATCTTACTTACCTCCGTAACAAGGAACAAGTTGAGAAGCAGTTTAAAATTAAAACAACTGCTAATGCCATCAAACAAGGTCAACTTAATTATATCTCTGGCACTGCCAAGGTATCTAAAAGGTTTTCGAGTTTTGAAAGCTCAATTGAATATTCAAGGTTCTCTAGTGATTCAGAAAAGAAAAATCATCTTGAACAAGTACTCCCTGCCATTAGTTACTACCTAAACTTTGGAAAAATTACAGTTGGATACCTTTTTAATAGTAGTGAGCACCTTGGGAAAATGCCTATCTCCGTTGAACTCTCTGTTTTGAATATGGAAAAAATATTCTGGAGTTTTAAATTGAGTTCAGAAATCATTGATGAAGAGAGAGAGTTATTAAATAGAGCATCTCTTATTAAAAATTCAATTGAAAGTTATTTAGAGTGGACTCCCAGCACCAAAAATCGTTTTACCACTTACTTTGAAAGTAAGTCTCCTATAGTTCAAGACAAAAAACATACTGAAAGCACAGTGGGTTTGTCTTATTTGAGAAAAATTACAAAGGATCACTCTTTTGAAATGGGACCCTTTCTAGAGGCAATTTCCGAATCAAAGTACAATGAAAATGAAAGCGATATTCTTAAATTGGGTGGAGTATTTGGATTTGACAAAAAAATTGGTCCTCTAGGACTTAAAACAAATATACGTGCCAACTTAGGATTTCAAAAAAAACGTGGATTGGTTTTTGGCAGGGAAATTAATTCATTGATTGAATATGATTTTATTAAAAATAGTAGTGTTGGAATAGATCTTTCATATAGTTTTGAAAATAGTGGTGATAAAAATAATGAAAATATTAAGGGAGGATTGGCCTTAAATCTAATCTTTTGAATTATGACAGAAATACTAGTAATTGATGATAGTCAGGAATTTTTATTTATTATAAATAGCTTGCTCGAGTTTCACAATGTGAAAGTTGATTCAGCTAGTAATCCCATTCTTGCCATCGAAAAAATACAAGAAAAAAAATATTCATTAATTATTCTTGATTATATTATGGATGAAATGGATGGCCTTGAAGTGGCCCAAAAAGTGCGCGAAAATGTTGATTACCTGGGTGTACCAATTATTTTTCTCACTACTAAGAATCTAAATAGTAGTGAGTTGATGCTTGTAAACAAAATGAAGTTAAATTATATTCAAAAACCTGTTATGCCCTCAGATCTAGTTAAGCGAGTTCTCGATTCAATTGGAAGAGGTCAAAAATGATTAATAGAAAAGTCAAATTTGTCATTTTTACAATAATTGCCATTGCAGGAATTCACCTTCTAGGAAGAGTTGAATCACCTGATAATCTTGCCTTTACGGGACACTCCCCAAATCCATTTTTAGTCTTGGCACTTTTTACTTCAATATTGTTAAATGCAGCTGAGGTAGGTGTCTTTAGTATTGCCTTATCAATCTTTTATTTTTGGACGGTTAATTTTCAGGCAGACTTTCAGAAAATTGATACCATCTTTACCGCGCCTTATCTATCTCTTGGGCTTTCTATTTTAATTATACCAGTTGTTATTGCTGAGTCTGTTAATAGATTTAGAAGAAAGAATTTGGAAATTCTTAAAAAACATGAAGAGCAAAGAATACACCTCGAGACAGTGCTTACGAAATCCTTGGAGCTTGAAGAGGAACTTAAAGAGCTGGGGCGAAAGTTTCTAGGGCGTGTATCAAGTGAGGCATCTCTAACAGAATCTTTTGAAAAGATATTTAGTGGTCGTGAGGAAGCATGGGCACAAGGAGTGGTGGAGTTATTTAAAGGTTACTTAGGCAGTGAAAATATAAGTATCGTTACATCAATTGATGGTGACTCAGCTTGGTCTTACTTTGATGAAAATGCCAAAAAGGTCTTACCGTGTTTTGAAGAGCATCCTGAGTGTAGTAGTATACTAGCAAACCACGAGAGCTGGCCATTTGATTTTATAGGAGGGGTCGCATTTCGGCTCAAGGCCTCCAATCAGACTACTGGGGCGATTGTGATTGAGGATATTCCTTTTGAAAATTTTGTAGATGTTAAGATGGATGAACTTAAACCAGTTGTTAAGCTGATTGAGAGGTCTATTGAGATTCAAAAAAAGAGATTGGCCTTGGAGTGCGGTCAAATATTTTATGATCAGGGAAATATTCTGACTTCGAAATCTCTTCATGTGTTAAACCCGTCGAAAGCATTGAAATCCAGCAGGCAAACTAAAATTAGCATCGACTATCGAGGTAGTTCAGTCGATGGAAGAAAAACAACTGAAGATATAGTTAAAAAACTTTGGCCAAAGAAATTGCACCAAAATGAACTTTTGGCAAAGGGTGAAAGTGAGCTGGAGTATATCTATATAAACTTAGACTGTGATAGTGATGACGAATTTATAACATATTTGAAAGAATTTGATCGTGAAATGGGAGGAGATATTGGTGTGAATATGCAACCAATATTGAATTAAATGACAAAACTGATCTGTTCATTATTTCTATTTAAAACCATTTCTCTCGTTTTGTTTAGAGTTCTAGCTCTTGAGCTTAATCTATGGCTTTGTATCGCTTCTCCGCTTATTAGTGTTTTTGTACTACTTGTTTTTTACAAAGGTGGTGTTGAAAAGAGTAGAATGGTATTGGTTTTTCTCTTAGATTTATTCTTACCCATTATTGGAATGTTGTCTGTACTAGTATTTTATATTTTTTCAAGGAAGGTTTCGGACTCTGAATTTGAAGGGTTTATTGTTGATACCTTTTTTGAAAAGTCGTATCGTGATTACTCTTTGGAAATAGACGGAAAAATTGCAAGTATTAATCAAAAAATTGTTGAGAAATGGGAGAAACTGCCAACTGATCTCGCCAGTTACGGCGAAATATTTATGTCAGGTAATAATCAACTGAAATTGAGTGCCATCGAACGTTTATCGAGGACCACAAGTAAAGAGAGTGTAACACTTCTTAAAATGGCCCTAAAAGATCCTTCATATGAAGTTAGTTACTTTGCAAATGGTGCATTAGATAAAATTGAAAAAAGATTTATTGACCATATCCATGATATTAGCAAATCTATTTCACTATATCCTCACTCTTCTGACTTACTGTTTGATAGAGCAACTGCCTATTTGAAATTTTACAAATATGATTTACTTGACGGACTTACATCTCAAAGGTTTTTAGAAAAATCTCTATACGACTTTCTATCATCAATTCAACTTAATACTACAAGTGTAGAAAGTTACTACCGTGTTATTGAGATATACTATTTAAAAGGACAATACCAATTAGTGCTATCTTTTTTTGAAAAGGCCAAGAATCTTTTATGTGAAAAAGAGATGCTATATGAAAAGGCCTTATCTTTAAAAACGAAAGCATTCTACTATTTAAACCAGAAAGAAGAATATTATCAGCTGGTTACTAATGAGGAGGGACGTAAATGAGCGTGGTAGAAAATATCATAAGCGATTTTAATAGTCCTTCATATCAAGTCCGCAGTGTTGCATATGATCGATTCTTTTCAATGCGTGAGGAGATTGACCTTAAAACTCTAGCGAGTGTCATAGGCCTCCCTGAATGCCCCGTAAAGGCAGATGACTTTTTTACACTGTGTAGTAAAATTTTAGCAGAATCAGAGATAGAGCTTTCTTCATTTACAATTTCTCTCTTATGCGAACTCGGTGTTAGTGATTCAATTTCAATTTCAATAAATAGCGAGAAAATGCTTAAAGAGTATTTAGCAGACGAGATTATTACAAGAACCATAAAATTAATTTCTCTCAAAAAAGCAACGCTTTCGCTTTCGGGAAAAGGACGAAGCTTTTTTACTCGGTTTATTGGAGAGAATAATCTGATTGAATTTTTGCCATTTGTTATTGAAAATCTTCACCGATGTGATTCTGAGCTTGTGGTTCTTAGTCTTGGTGTATTGAAAAGCTTTCATGAGCATCGAGGGATTGTCATAGCAAGGGCCAATTTAAAAAAGGGAATCCCTGATGTCTCTGAGCTCTCAGAATATATATCATATATATCGGCATTCCTTCTTTTCAAAGATTTTTCACTTCTCGCAAGCTTTAGAAACCATGACAGCTCAAAAATTAGGACAAAAGTGCTAGTCTCTTTGTCTCGTTATCAAGGCGCATTTTTCCGAAGACGTTTTCTTAAGTGGTTCCGGGAAGAAAAATCTCATAGTGTGAAATTATCTATTATTGAAGGTCTTAAAAATGATAGTTTAAGCATGAGATTTATGAGTGAACTTTATAGTAGCTTCTCAGGGTTTGAAATGCAGTCTTCATTTTTTAATTTACTACTTAACCTAGATGTTAATGACATAATTAGTTACTATTTGAAAAAACACAAAAAAATCAATCCTCAATTAGAAACCCTGGTACTCCTTGCGGTTTCTTCAAATATTTGTGATGTTAAGATTCCAGCGTTTCAAACGCTACTGGTGCAAAAGAAGAACCCTTACTTGAAATCGTTGCTTCTAGAGATATTAATGGTTTCAAAACTAGCATCTCATGAATTATTACTTGATTGCTTGAAGTCTGATGATCGTGTCTTTAAGTATTTTTCATGGACAATCCTTTCTCACCATCGTGGGTTTGATAAAGAAAATGTAAACAAGCTGTCAGATCATTTGATTGAAATTAAAGACCGTTCTAATTTTGAAGATATTTGTCTACTTAATTTTGTTGAGCAAAATTTAGAGTTCATCGAAGATGACAAACTGACCAGCATTTTTAAAATAGTAGGTAATGATAAAAATATAGCTCTAAAAATCATTGATCTTTTTTACCAAAATCCCAAGAGACTTTATTTGAAATCTATTACCACCATCTTTGAACAGGCTGAAGAATTCGGAATTGGTAAAACTGCAAACCGTGTTTTAGCAAGATTTTTCACTCTTTTTCCAGAAGTGATAAAGAATCATTCTCAGATGGTAAAATCTGTGCCGTTTTACTCAGAATTAGTACTTCTCGATCTTCCCTTGAGATTGTGTCTGGAAATTATTGATTTAAACCTAGCGAGTTTACCAGATGATCTCTCATCAAAGATATATTCTTGCCTAGCTAAAAGCAGATCTGTTGGGCATATTGAAAATGGGTTTTGTCTGGTCAATAAATTTCGGCAAAGTTTAAAAGGCGATAGTATAAGTCCTGAAGGAATTGTCGCTTGGGTTGAAAATAGTAATTGGCATGAACTATCTGATCTAGACAGTTTAAGTGCAAGACAGCTTATGACTGATTGTTTTGGAAAAGAACAGCTCGGTTTTGTTTTGAACTTCATTGCAGACCAAGGCGAAACACACATTTATTGGTATCCCTACTTACAGAGGTGCCTATGACTGATGTTTGCTTACTTCTTGAGGGGACTTATCCTTATGTTCGAGGGGGAGTTTCAGCATGTGTTTACCAACTAATCAAGGGGACACCTCATATAACCTATGGAATTGTTTATATAGGCGCAAAAAGTGGCGATGTAAAAAAACCGAGATATGAAATTCCTGACAATGTAGAGTTTATAAAAGAAATATTTTTATACGAAGAGGACATTGAGACAGAGGCAGTTGATTTAGGCAGAGATTTTGATTCATCTACATTCGAAGATTATCATCAGCATGTATCTAGTGGCGAGGCCTTTAAACTCGAAGCATTTTATCGACAATTTATTGATTCAAATTCCGCAAAAATCAATTTATTTGATATTTTAAAATCAAAGCAGGGGTGGGATAGCATTTTAAATATGCACCAAAAGCTTTTCTCTTTACGTGAGGCACCTCCTTTTATCGATTTTTTCTATAGCTGGAGGTATTTGAATCTTCCAATTTTTAAAATTCTATCAACTGAAATTCCAAGGGCCAGCATTTATCACTCTCTCAGTACTGGATATGCAGGTCTTTTAGGTGCTGTTGCCAAGGTAAGGTATGGTGCTCCTTTTATCATATCAGAGCATGGAATTTATAGCCATGAGAGGGAGATTGAAATTTCCCAGGCTGACTGGCTTTATAATTTTGAATCTGGCCTGAAAATTGAAAAGAAGCTTCCTTTTTTCAAAAATTGGTGGATAAATATGTTTCACTTCATGAGCAAAACTGCTTATGAATACGCTGATACTATTACAACTCTTTACAATGGTAATCGAGAAAAACAGATTAAATTTGGAGCTCAAAAGTCTAAATGTCAGATTATTCCAAACGGAATAAAAATTGGTGATGCCAAAAGAGATTCTGACAGAGGAGATGAGCTTGTCATAGGCCTTGTTGGCAGAGTTGTCCCCATTAAAGACATAAAGACCTTTATAAAAAGTATTTCTTTGGTTTTTGAGAGGGTGGAAAATATTAAAGTCATTGTAATGGGACCTTATGAAGAAGATCCCGACTATTACTTAGAGTGTAAGGATTTAATTTCCCTTCTGGGCCTTGACAGTTGTATTGAGTTTACGGGGAATGTTAATCTTGTGGATTATTATCCTAAGCTAGATATTATGGTCCTTTCAAGTATAAGTGAAGGTCAACCCATCGTTTTGCTAGAGGCCTTCACCTATGGCATCCCATGTGTCACAACAGACGTAGGCTCATGTTCTGAATTAATTTTTGGAATGGAGCAAGCTGATAGAGATCTAGGTCCTGCAGGCGACGTTGTTCCTTTTGGCCACCCTGAAGAGCTTGGAAACTCCATTGCCACTATCTTGTTGAATCCTGTGAAGATGAAAGAGATGGGCGAGGTGGGAAAAATTAGGGTAAAACGGTATTACACAGAAGAGCATTACCTAAGTAATCATTTGAATCTATACAACAAATTTTCACTTGTAGGCGGAAAGGCATCATGGCGGGAATAGGGTTTAGACTTAATAAATATTTTTCAGATGATAGCTCAGTTTCTAGAGTTAAGGGTGCCTTTTACTCCATTGTCTTATCGAGTGGGCCATGGCTAATTTCCATACTAAGCATTGCCATCATTTCGCTTTATGCGAGACAGTGGTTAGTGGGCAAAGAGCTTTTAGTATTTAAATCTATTATTTCTTATACCTATGCAGGAAGTCTCATTCTATTTGGAATGATTGAACTGCCTCTAACAAGGTATATTAGTGATAAAATTTATCACTATGATGTGAGCACCTTCAGAAGAGTTTTTTTTACGGTGATATCAATATGTGTCGCTTCTGGCGCCGTGCTAGGATATCTTTTTTACTATTTTGTTCCGATTGATCTCTATGCCAAAGTTGGTGGTGTGCTTTTTTTAATTAGTGTTCTGTCTACTTGGGTTGGGATGGTTTTTCTTAGTGCTGCTAAAGGGTATGGAAAAATTATTGCAAGTTTTGTTGGGGGCGGGATCTTAAGTTTGGTCTTCAGCACGATTTTGGGAAAAAGCTTTGGCCTGACAGGTTTTATTTTTGGTTACGCACTTGGTATTTGGGTTTTGGCCTTGTCACTTTCTATACTCGTTTACGTTGAGTTCTCAGGTAAGGAATACACAACCCATGAGCTGGGAGGATATTTCCTTAAAGGCAAGGTTCTAATTGGAATAGGAATGTTCTACTATATGGGTATCTGGGTTGATAAACTCATATTTTGGTATTCAAGTATTGGTGTTCAAATAGTCGGTCCTTTTTATACTAACCCATATTATGATACGGCGATGTTCTTGGCCTACCTTTCTATTATTCCGTCTCTTGCTATATTTTTAGTAAAAGTAGAAACAAGTTTTTATACCTATTATAATTTTTATTTTAAATCTATTGAACAAAAGAAATCTCTTCCTTTTCTAGAAGAGGCCAGTAGAACAATTGGTGAAAAATTACAAGAAACCTTTGGGATGATGTTAAAGATACAGACTTTTGTCAGCATCATGTGTTGGTATTTTATGCCTAAAATTCTGAGTGTGTTCTACCTATCTCCATTAATTGAATCTCCACTGCGCTATGGCATAATTGGTGCCTACCTCCAGGTGATGTTTTTGGTCATGAATATATTGTCTCTTTATTTCCGAGACGAACACTCGGTCTTTTGGTCATATTTCCTATTCTTTGTCTCCAACGCCCTGTTGACCACTGTTAGCCTTAAATTTGGTTACCGTTTCCACGGTTTGGGCTATGTCATTAGCTGCTTTTTGACGCTTCTTCTTTCCTACTTTAATCTTAATAGAAGATTAAAAAATTTGAACTACTATACCTTCATGGAACAACCAATTTCTATGAAATGGATTTCAGGATTGAAGTGAGAATTGTTTTATTAATTGTGATATTAAGTGCTACTTTTGGGTGCTCAAGCTTTTCTTTGAGTTCGAGGCCAACTGGTATTTTGGCCCCGCCAGAAAAATACAAAGATATCATTTTTCTTATTAATAATGGGGGAAGCGCTAAAGCTAGGCAGTTTTTGAATACCACTGAAATTGATGGACCATATGAAGCAGCTTGGGTTAATTATTTTCATGGACTACTTGCCATGGCCGATAAAGATTTCCCAAAGGCCCTGGAAATAATAGAGACAGGCCACAGCCGAATCTACCACAAAAGCTCCGATAAATTCCAAAGACTCAAAGGTCGATTTCTCAAAAAGTTGGGATGGCTGCAAAGATGGAATAAAAACTATCAAGGGGCCACATTCTTACACCAAAAAGAGTATCAGGTTTTTAAAAAATATGGGTCCGCCTTGGAGTTACATGATGCACTCATTAGCCTTGACGTCGATGCCTATTTTCTAAAAAGATGGGATCTGTCAGAGAAGTGGTTGAACGAGGCCTTAAAAGTTGCTTCTGATATTGATGACAAAGATAACAAGTTAAAAAGCCTCGCCATAACTCACAATAATTTATCTGGAACTTTGAGTTCTCTCAAAAAGTTTGAACAGGCCATCCAAAATGCCATATTGGCACACAAGTATTGGACTGAGTTTCAAGTCACTAAAGGCCAAGATCAAAGCCGGGAAGTGTGGGCCACCTTTAATATAGGGGATATTTACTTTGCTTGGTATCAGCATTTAAAAGTTCAAGAAATTGCAGGCGCTGAAACCTATCAGAAAAAAAGTATTGATGCTTATAAAAAGAGTTTGAGTTTGGCGAGAAAAAGGAAGATCAAAAAAAGTGATATTCTTTATATTAAAAAGCAGCTGAGCAAAGTCCAAAAATAGGGGAGACGCAAGCTCCCCATTATATCAATTTAGAATAAAAATCCGATTCCGGCAGAGATGACTCTTGAGTCCATGATACCACAAACTGAAGTCCAGCCGCACCTCCATATTTGTTATAATCAACAGTCATTTTGAAATCACCTGTAAAAGCTGTGCCAGAATAGTCTTCACTAAAATGAATTCTACCTCTAGAGAAACCGCCTTCAATGAAAGGCCGAATTATGACACCGGAGAGGTTTATATTATAGGAAAATCGTTGAGCAACACCAACGTCGTAGGACCTAATTTTTGTGTGCTCCATCTTCCAATCTTTTTCTTCTAGGATTAAGTAATTTCCTCTTAGACCACTTGTTGTTGTTAAACTTGGAGATAGATGAAAAAGGTAGCCTGTTTGTAGATTTATGCCGTTACCACCTATTTTGTCTTCTTCGCCATTTGCATAGGTGAGCTGTGAGTTAACATATGCAGCTGATAACTCAATTGATTTACTTTCAAAGCTGCTACTAGTTTTTGATTCAACCTTCGCTGTTGAAATTTCTTGTTCTGTTGATTGAGCGCTTGCTGACATGGCGACGATTGCACCCGCAAGAGGGATGATGATCTTTTTCATTTGTATTCCCCGGTTTGTTTAAGTTGCCCACCAAAATTTTAAGTTGAATGAATGGTATCAATGAGTGGGATTTGGGAGAAGGGGGAGGTGTATATTTTTTAGGTTGTTGAAAAATTTGACGGTTGGGGGGGGAGTGCTTGATTCACGGTGGACCCTGGCCGGGCGCCGGAAGTCCACCTTTTTCACATACCTCTTAGCTTCAAAAATGCTTGTTCGCATTTTTGCCGCAAAAGGTGCTTGATTCACGGGGGACCCTGGCCGGGCGCCGGAAGTCCCCCTCCTTTACATACCTCATAGCACTAGAACGTGCTGCTAGCACGTTCTACCGCAAAAGGGTAACTGCCCAATAAATTGTTGAACCCACCAGGCTTTTTCGCCGGTGCGGCTCTATGTCATTCATATTATTTGGCCAAGCGTAACTTTTCTGCCAATATTTTAATATGTCATTTGATGATCTAAAAAACATTGCAGCTGGT
>JABIHA010000008.1 GCA_018649885.1 Bacteriovoracaceae bacterium | reverse complement strand
TATGACTTGTAGGAGCTCCCGGAACAATATCACCTTTTAATCTTTGAAAGAAAAAAAGAACCCTCTTAATAGTACCAAACCAATTCAAAAATCCTTGATTGTAAGCAAGCTTAGCAATTTTTTGGTAGTAATAATAAGCACCTTTTGAAGGTTTTGTAACTTGTTCATTGAATAGATCCACCATCAATTTTCTATTTCTATCCCATGTGGCCAATTTTGCAACTGCTACAATAATAGTTGGGGCCGTTCTAGCTGCTGATTGAGAGACACAAAACTTTTTTAACTGGTCTAATTTTTCTGGATCTTTAACCCAGTAAAATTCCCAAGGCTGCAAATTACTTGAGTTGGGTGCCAAAAGGGCCAATTCCAAACATTTTTCCACAATCTCATCTTCAATAGTTTCGTCTTCTAAATAAACTCTTACACTTCTTCTGGATTGAACCAATTTTTCAAAATTTTCTGAGTCTATAATTGCGGCCGGCTCTCTATAGCCTGTATCTGTTATCTTGGTTAATAAATCAAATTTACTCATTTAAAATTCCTTCATATTGGGAGCAAGGTACATGATACACAAAAGAGATAAATTTGAAAATATCACAAGGGATAGCGCTCTATCCAACTTGAACAAAGCGCTAACATTAAAAGTGTGAATTTGTGCGTGATTCAGATTTTGAAATTATTTGCTGGTGATTAAATGCCCCTATTACCAATTCGTTAATAGGAGCATTTATTGAATAATTATTCTACTTTTTCAAAAATAGTGGAATACTGTAGTAAGTATAGCTTTTAGTATAACAACGATCCCTTGAACGTTTTTTAGCTCTTGCTTCAAACCCTGGAAGACAACCGGCCTTCTTATACCTTGATCTGCCTAGTGCTGTTACACACTTGTCAGCACCACTGCTGTATTCATTGTTGTTAAATACATAACCAATAGGACATCCTACTGTTCCGGCATTTTTTCCGGCGACATATTTTTTACAGTAAAAATCACTTATGCTTCCTTTAAGACTGTAACCACTGGCACACTTTATTTTGTGGTGATATTGTGAGCCTGCATTTGCCACTGGCAAACAAAAGATTCCTAGTGCTATCGCTATTAGTAGTGTTTTCATTATTTCCCTCCCCAAGGGGCCGTGAACTCTATTGTCTCGGCAGTGATTAAATTGTAGGAGATAACGTAAATTGACACAAAGAATGTGCTTGCCTTTCTTTGTTTTCAATGACTTAGGCCATTTTCAGCGCCTTTTTAAGTGCCAACAAAAAGACACACCCATCACCGACATATGTCTTGTTCTCAATTTGAGGCCACTGAGGCCTTTTTCCTATAATCCTAATTAAGAAATAATTAATGGGGTATGCTGACAAGGAAATTTTATAGGTTTGAAAACTTGAATGACTATGGCCCTTGATAATTTTTTAATTACAGTTAGTGTGACAAAGACAAAATACATTATTAAACGAGGCCTATTGTGAACAAAACTTGCATCAGACAAATCATCTGTAGTTTACTTCTCTTTTCTTCATACACGCTTGTATATGGCAAAATCACAGTTGCCAAAAGAGAGTTCTCAGAAGGGCACAAGTATGTAAATGAAAAAGCAGAAGAAGTTCTTTTGAGGGGCTACAATATTAGCATTTCAAGCATGCATATAGAGAAGGGGTTTCTTCCTTACAAAAATGTTGATGATGCAAACCAAAGTCTAACACAAATGTCCAAAAGAGCAGGCTCTAATATTGTCAGGCTTTTAGTCCAATGGGAGGCCATTCACCCTGAACCACACCGCATTGATTGGAACTACCTTGAGAAAATGTCTAATCAAATGAAAGTGGCCATAAAAAATGGAATGTATGTCATCATTGATTTTCACAATATTTTATATTCAAGATTTTTCTTCAGAAAAAAAAATAGATTCACTGGTGCCTACGCACCTAAGTGGATTATTCCACAAAAGCTAATTGGGAAAGCACGGTGTATTCCATTTTGCATTCATTGGGGTCAGCATAATATTACAGATCCAGTCATAAAAACAGGATTTTCAAGTTTTTGGGAAAATTGGGAAATGCCTACAGAACTGGGTCTTGTAAAACCTCAAGATGCATTTACTATGCAGATGGAAATCACCCTAAAGTATTTGAAGAAAAAATTAACACCGAGTGAGTTTTCAAAAATTCTTGGAATTGATCCCATGAATGAACCCATCCCTGGTCGTCTGGGTAAATTAAGTCAATCTGAATATGAAAAAAAATATGTTTGGCCATTTTACAAAAGCTTAAGAAAGTCCCTTGATGGTCTAGGCCTAAGGGAAATGATCCTATGGGGAGAGCCCCTCGTTTTCTGGAATACTGACTTACCAATTGTGGGACTAAAACCTAGGGCCATTGAGCTCGACACAGAACTTAAAACCCCCAACTTTGTTTTAAATGTTCATTCCTATGATGCCAAAAGAATGGGCAAAATCA
Organism: Bacteriovoracaceae bacterium; assembly: GCA_018649885.1. Taxonomy (GTDB): domain Bacteria; phylum Bdellovibrionota; class Bacteriovoracia; order Bacteriovoracales; family Bacteriovoracaceae; genus JABIHA01. Next base: position 6,658 of record JABIHA010000008.1, on the reverse strand, counting down.
AAAGATCTAAAGTCACAGCTCGTACATACCTAGAAGAATACCAAACAATTAGAAAAGAAGCGGTAAACAATGACGTCGCCACGATAGTAAGTGAATACGGCATGTTTGTAGACGGCAAAGGCCCGACAGATCCACATAAAGTTATCCGTGCAAGTCAAATTGCAATGAATATTTCTGATATTAATGAAGATGGTGAAGTAGCTCTGATCGATCCACCATTATCATCCATCCAGTGGCACTGGGGTCATTACTATGACCATCACCAGGAGCCGGCCAACGGTAACACTAAAAAGATATTAAAATCTCACGATGCATGGAACGCAGAAAACTTCTCCGTTGTGGGAGAATATTCAACAAAGAATAATATTGATGACCACCTTGTGGAAAGAATTTGGTCACCACGATGCTCTGGTGAATTTATTTCACAGTTTTTCCAGTCCCCTGTAAAAGATAAGAAAGGGAAGGCCCTGTGGCCATTTCAACTAAAACTGGGGAGTGATAGATACGAAGCACCAGAAGAGTTCTTTTGGGTGAGTTTCCGAGATACACAAGAGTCCAAAGAGAGCTCTTTTCTTAGGATATTCATCCCACCTAGAATCGATTTAACAAACTGGGTAGCACTTGTGGATGGAGAGGTTGTGGAAGGCCTAAAAAGAGACAGTGACGGACAGCTTAATTTAAAAACTAAATACAATCTAGATAAATTACACTCAGTGGTATTAATGAAAAACGATGGAAGTAGTCCAGGGATGGTGAAAATTAATGCTCAGATAATAGACCGCCAGGTGCAAATGGGGAATAATCCAGTTCAGTTAAGAAGGTAGCAATACTCTATTTCTGTTTTAGCATCATCCAAGGTTGAAACCCATTCTTTCCCTTAGATATCATGCTGTCATCTTCAACTTGATCGTCTTGATAGCTAGACACTCTTTTTCGCTTTAATAAAGCACCGTAACCGGTTCTCACATATCTTTTGTGAATAGCATCAAAGAGGGTATCATCTTTTCGTCTCTTGTACTTCTCATCATTAGTACCGGAAAGCATCGCCTTGACTTCAGATTCACTTAATGAAGAGGATTCATTAATGTCTGATCCACTTTTTATGGATGAAGGACGTCTACGTTTATTTAACCTTCGCCTGCGTCTGTTCTTACTACTTCCGGATGAAGATTGGCCCAAACTAGCAACACTTGGATCAGCAGATGAATCCACATCTTTACCTTTCTCACTGGCCTTTTCATCTTCAGGAAGTAGGTTCTCATTTCCGAGACTTGAGCCACTTGCTGTGCTCGTTGAGCTGGCTTTTGATTTTATTTTGCTTGGAAATAGGTTAATCATTGCCGTCTTCATGCCTTTGGCCGCAGCGGCTCCGTATGAATCCCCATAGGCAGCTTTCTGCTCCGCCTGAAGGCTTTTTAATGCTGATTTTCTAATGGCATTCTTACTTGTAAGGGACCCAACTTTTGCACTCACTGCGCTCAGGCCTTTGAGAGATGAGCCAGATCCGCTACTTGTTCCAGTAATACTTTTTGTACCTAAGCTAAAGTTGAAATCACTGTCAACATCTTTTCTATTGGCACCACAATCAGTGCTAGATGGAGGACAATTCTCATCAACGCTTCCCTGAGCATATTGAACGGCACCTTCTTGATTTTCATATTTTGTGGCGCCATTAGCACCAATAAAATCGTTTGCAGAGCCGTCGTCTAAGGTCTTCATTTTATCCACGATACAAGCAATAACCTCTTGTCTGGCATCAACTGACTCAGAATAAAAATTTTCTAATTCGTTGATATAGGCCTTGAGTCCACCTTGAGTTTTTCCATCTTTATACTGCACTATCTCTAATCTAAAAGGCACTTCGTATTCATCTTGATCATTTGGATCAAAGAAATCTCCAAAGGTCTGAACTCTAGCGCTTGAACTCTCATCATACCTCAATGTGTTTCCGTTTAGTGAGTCTTTTTCCCAGGCAGAGGATTGCTTTTTAAAACTATACAGGCCGCCCCACCCTTTCATATAAAGCCAGACTAATTGGCGAATTTCCTTAATGTCATCTTCTTTTTTATTCGGAGGATCAGCCTCATTATAATACTCAGAAATATAATTATCTTTTTCACAACCTACCAAACTACCTTGAGCACATTTTAAAAGTTGTTTTTTAATATCTTTTCTAACTATTTTTCTGAAATCTTTTTTACGTGAATCATATTGATAAAATCGACCTTTTTTCTTCTTTTTCCCATCATCTTCTCTTAATTTATTAATGGCCTCACCACTTAATTTGTAAACAGGATCAACCATCCAGTTTTGATTTGTTGCAACAGCAACGGCTGCGATAATAGCGGCAATGGGACCTCCTGGACTGAGGAGTCCTACCACAGCAGCTCCTGCAATTTTTCCTGCAGAAACTTCAGCATCAGTTTTTACACGCCATTTCTCGGCAACACAATTACGATTTTCAGCTTGCTTGAGGTGAAACTTATTTTCATCACCGTCTTGCTTTTTATCACGACAAGGCATTGGTTTGTAATCATCGGCAGCAAAGTCTGTGCCTCCCAACTCTTGATACATCTTCGCCCAGCCCTTCATATCTTTATGGGCCGTGGAATAGGAATCTGCCAGACTAATTTCTCTTGTTTGGATTAAAGTATAAAAGTCTAAAAGTGTTTGCCAGTAATTAACTCCGGCCTCTCCGCCCTCTTCAAGGTTGACGTCAGTATCCACATAGTCATATGAGCTATTCGCTAAAAAACGACCTCGTTTCCCCTCAAGCTCTTCTAGAAGCTTATTTTTTTCTTCTAAAAAAGAAGTCAGCTCTGTTTGCCTAGTTTCTAGTAAATGATTGGCTATTTCGGCCATTCCTTTTACTTTTTTATGGCCTTTAATTTTTCCCTGACTTGACCATTTAAGTGGCTCAAATTTATCTTTTCGGCGGTCGTCTCCATCGCCTTCTCCATTTCCTCTCCAAGATAAATTTGAATAGTATGGATAGTAATCAAAACTATTTTGAAAGACTTTAGATTTATCACTGCCCGAAACTTTTGTTTCGTCTCCATGGTTAACCCAAAGCTGGTCATTTTTAAGATTTTCTTTGTTGTAAGAAAATAGGTACATAAAAGCGACAATATGCTTGTCGTAGTGTGATAATTTATTTTCTATAAAATCTTTTTGCGCATCAGAGTATTCAAAGGCACAGGTTTCTTCATCAAGAGTACCCACTCCCTCGCTTTCTGACTTTACAACAATATCGTCAGCGTCACACACCATTGTGGTTTGGTTATATAATGTTCCCTCACAGCAATCAGCTGATTTCGCTGTCTCCCCTCCTGAGGGCACACAACTTCCACAGAATCCAATATCAGAGCAAACCTTTTCTCCTTCATCATTTTCATTACACTTACCAGAAAGACAACTATCATTAGAAATACAAGTTCCGCCGCTACCAAATTTTTGGTAAAAAGTAACTTGATGACTTTCAACTGTAACTTCGTAGCCATCAACATCCATGGGAGATGTATACTTCTTACATTCATAATTATTCTCACAACTTTGGTATCCCTCACTTAAATCACAAGACATTAACTCGCTATTAGGAAAATCCATCATCCCATCACCGTTAAGATCACTTGACTCGCCCGATTCACTTGATTCACTGGCCTCTGCACTTTCACTTGCATAAATGGGCAGAGATGAAATTCCAGATAAAGCAATTATCAAGATTAATTTAATTGGAATAAGGTACACAGTTTTGAGATTCATCGTAGGGCCCCCCAGCCTATACTAATATTATACTAACTACTCATTTGAACTTACGTGCTGGTGGACAGAGTTATTAGCTGATTACAATTTTAGTCCATAAACTGAAATAGCAGGAACGAGGAAATGAGTATTACTAAGAACTGAATGATATTAAGCAGTTAAATGGAGAATTCAGGGGATTTAACTTTCTTTTAGAAGAGCGAACCTGCCAATAATTTCAGGCATTTTCCATATACATCTCTAAACTCGCCCAGCTCTATTAAAGCCGAGCGAATCTTAGTTTTTTATTTTAATATTATTTATATTAATTTGCGCGTTCACAGCATTTGGATTCTCATTAATAGTCAGGTAACACATACGCTTTGTTTCTGTTTCAACTTCTTTTGTCGTCAATGTGCAAGTTGCTGTTGCACGTCCTGATAAGAAAATCCCAGGAAATAAAAGAGGTGGTCCACTGGGCCCGCTTAACTTAAAACGGCATTTCGTATAAGGTGGGTCAGCTGTCGCATATTCAGTTTTTTCCTGTGCAATCGTAACTGGATCCAAAGGAGAGAGGTCATCTTGGGTGGTTGTACAAGATGAGCTTGTCAAAACTGAACCTTCTGGGCATTTTGCATATGTTGTTTCCCATTCATTTACAATGAGTTTAAATACAGCGATGTGATCCCTTACAATAAATACGCGGCTCACATTGCTTGAAGATTTTACGACTTGAATATCCTCACATTTATATTTTAAATTATGGGCCTTATTAGCTTGGTCAGTAAAAGTATAGCCACCTAGCTCAGTTGTTGTTCCACCATCACCATTACTGTCAATCAAAACATCATTTTCTAGATTAGAAACAGAAACTGGAACAGAAAACTGGTTAAAAACGGAGTCATTGAGTGTTACACCTGTAAGGTTTGTACAAACACCATTTTCAACACTCGCATCCTCCCCAAATAGATCATTACAAATATCATCAATATCTTGTCCTGAACTAGCACATGAGCTGACAGTGTTTCCATTGGCGTCATTGTCTACTTCGAGTAGTAAAGGGATTGTGATGACTCTGGTCATTGTTAGTTTTTTCACAGGCATTTCTACTTCAACATTAAATTCGCCAAAGGCTGCACCATCATTATTGGCATAATCAGTAATTTTAACTGTAAATTTTTTAAATGTTAAAAAATCTAATTTGGAATTGACAGCTAGTTCCTTCTGACCCAATTTCATCGAGGTTAGATTAAACTCCTGTGGAGAATCAGTATTGGGATTAACTGGGTTTATTTGCTGGTCAATAAGGCCACTTAGAGAAGTTGAACAAAATGAAGAGCTACTAAGTGCACCCATTATAAGGTTTTGAGTACTTTGGAGGGCAAATCGGTTTTGTAGTCTTTTACCATCAGTTGTTTGGTTATCCATCATTTTCATTCCAACAACGGCCATGAAACCAAACATTCCACTGACGATGAGAATTTCAACCATGGACATTCCACTTTGATTTTTGATTAGCTTTTTCATTTTCCGCCCTTAAAAAAACACAAACTTTTCATTTAGTGTAATTTTACTTGAAGAAATCCTCTTCTACATTCTTTAAAACATTAATAAAGAATTAAACTAGTAGTCAAGGATTTCAATCGTTTTCCCCAAAACAATTAACTCAGTGAACTTTCAATCATTGATGAGCTTGCACTGATGTCTATAATTGTGAATCAAAAATTGTTTAAAAAAAAGAAATCTAGATATCCACAGAGAATCATGATGTTTTCATAGAAAAAGATAAAGAATTTACTGCCAATTAAAGTTGTCTAAAGGTGGTTTTTACAAAGTTTTTAAGATTCTAAATGACGACCAATTGTTTGGGCATTAATCAAACAGGCACCTAAAAAAGTGCCCTCCATGGCCCCCTCTCCATGGATTCCTCCTCCACAAATCCCGCAGACTCTCCTACTGCATAAAGATCAGGCAAATGCTTAGCCAATCTGCAAAGGCCTGTTCCTGATTATCTTTAATTCCGCTGCGTCTTTGCACCGGAGAATCAAACATTGTAATTCCGGCAAAAGAAATTTTGGCCAGGCCTCCGAGCTTTGAAGGTCCATCTCTATCGAGTAAAAGAATTTTCTTAGAGTGAATAGAAGGATTTGGTGAATCTAAAATACTTAGCGCGGTAACAATTCCTGCGATACCTCCGCCCACAATCGTGACATCGGATTGATATCTTTTCCCCATATTTCTTCTTTCCCCATCAACTAAAATCTATCATTAAATGGTACTGGCGAAGATCTCTATTGTAAAAATCATGTGTACAAAGAAAAGAGCAGCGTTTGGAATGTGAGAAAAATATAGAAAATCACCAAGTCTAAAAATAATCAACAAAATAAAAGACCAAAGGTCATATTCAAAATATAAATTCGCAGGGTAGAGCTAGACTATTGTAGTCTCCTTTTGGTTTCTCCGAGTATTTTTGTTCACAAAAGTATAAACTGACCACGGGTCTCACGTTATAGGGAAACAAGCTCAAATAACTTCATATTTCTTAAATTAATTAATGAATTTCAGGCAATTTATTCATTTTTTGTTATCAGAGTTATTCATTTCAAAAAAATTAATTCTCTACAATTTCCTTAGCATTCTTTAACCGAACATTTACCTTAGAGCATTTTGCTTTTTTTTTGCCAAACCAATAGCTAACAACCGGAAAATACACGCATCCGTTGCACTGTACCAACGCAACGCATTATCATTATATATATGCTGTCGCAATTATGCGTATGACTTGTAGGAGCTCCCGGAACAATATCACCTTTTAATCTTTGAAAGAAAAAAAGAACCCTCTTAATAGTACCAAACCAATTCAAAAATCCTTGATTGTAAGCAAGCTTAGCAATTTTTTGGTAGTAATAATAAGCAC
>JABIHA010000124.1 GCA_018649885.1 Bacteriovoracaceae bacterium | reverse complement strand
GTGCTTATTATTACTACCAAAAAATTGCTAAGCTTGCTTACAATCAAGGATTTTTGAATTGGTTTGGTACTATTAAGAGGGTTCTTTTTTTCTTTCAAAGATTAAAAGGTGATATTGTTCCGGGAGCTCCTACAAGTCATAGCGATATGAGAGTTTGGGCCCATAAATCAACTGCTCTTGCCTGCGAAAACTTGATGTTGGCCTTTCGTGCTTATGGGTATGATAGCTGTCCTATGGAGGGGTTAGACCCCGTTAGGATTAAAGGCCTTCTGGGATTAGATAGAAATAGCGAAGTATGCATGGCCATCAGTGCAGGAAAACGCGCCCCTCATGGACTTTTTAGTGAAAGAGTTCGCTTTGATAAAGAACTGTTTATAAAAAAGATTTAAGCTCTTAATTTACTCTTAGAGATGAAAGTCTTCAAGGCCTTTGATCTTAAGGGCGTAAGTATACTCAGAGCCTTCAGTTACTTCTCCGTCTTCATCATAGTAATCTTCTGATAAATCGGCAGTGTTATAATCCCCAACTAATACTGGTGATACATTCTTACCTACAGGAATTTCATAATATAAAAGTTGATCTTCGTCGTAATGAACCTCTACGACACCAACATATTTGGTAGTGGGTTTTTTTCCTGTGATTTGTTCAAAGGCCTTTTTTCCCCTGCGGTATCTAGTCACACCAATAGTGTGTTCGAGTTCACCTTCACTGTATCTTTTATAAGAGTCAATTCTCAGACATTCTTTTGCATCAATGGAGTTTTTCACATTGCAAGTTGTTTTGATTTCTTCGTCTGCGTAAGCGCTAAATGATGCAACGCAGGCTAATGCCAGTAGGTATTTCACGTTTTTCTCCCGTTCTCAAAGCGTGTTAGGTCCTCTAGTCATTGCTCTCAGTGAATGCTTTGTTAATGACTAAGACAAATTTTGTAAAAATAACCTTCTATTGGCATTGATTAAGAAACCCTTAATATGATCGTGATGTTTCACCACTCAGACTTTCTTTGGATTTCAATGTCCCAGTTAGTTTTGAAACAATTATTTTGTTTAGGAAAATTTAAGGAATTAATTCGAATACTTTGTGCTAAATTTCCACAAAACTAAATCCATTCAGGAGATAACTTTGCAAAAAATCACGCATTTAATTTGTATCATTTGTCTATTGATCACTTCTTTTTCCGCCATCAGTGCCACACCTACTGACTATGATGAAAAATGGCATCACATGGGCGAGGTCTCTAAGTATGGCTACGAGTGGCTCTACTTTGACCTTACAAGTGATGATGGACTTCAATTATCAGTGGCATTTCTTGGGCCCAACGGATTTGATCCAAGGCTCACTAGAAGCTATCTTCTTCATCCAAAAAACCCTAGACCTTCAGATTTTGTAGGAAGTATTGCACAAGGGATGCTTCCCAGTGGCAAAATCTTTTCTATTCAAGATTATGGAGTAGACAGAAAAAGTGTTCAATTTGATATAAAAAACTATGCACTTACTATGGAAAATAGCTCAGTTGCAAGGTCGATTGATGCAAATGGAGTTAAAACCTACCAACTGACGCTCAATCAAACTGACTCAGTAAGCGGGCAAAACTTTAAGGCCAATATCGAAATTGTAGGGATCGAAAAAAGTTGGATGCATAAAAAGGGTTATCTCTATGTAAACAAAAACAATCCTAAGGAGTATCACAAATGGGTTGTCTCGGTTCCTAGAGGAAAGGTTACTGGAGATTATCAACTTACAGCTCTTGATGGCACTATCATTAAAAAAGGTGTTATTAATGGACTCGGTTATCACGATCATAATTACGGAACAGTACCAATGGGATCAACAATAAAGAGTTGGTATTGGGGAAGAAGTTTTACCAAGAACACCACTGTAATTGCGGCCAAAGTCTTTAATAAAAAAGGTGCCATAAAAAAGGCAGAGAAGATTGTTGAAAACATCGCTTATATGTCAGTTGGTGGCAAGCGTATTTTAGGAACGATTACTGGAATTGAGCCAACTATTAGTGGGCGAAAAGATATGGTTAAAGCTGCTAATAAAATGAAATACCCAAAAGAATTTAAGTTCGCTATTACTCTTGCTGACGGCTCAAAAAGCATTATCGAGATGAGTAATAAAAAGGCCACTCACGAACAAAAAGATGCTCCTGGTTATGTAAGAGTTGAAGGAGACATTTTGGTCACACATATGCTCAAAGGAAATGTTTTAGACTTTTCTGAGAAAGGTCACTCTTTGTTTGAGGTTATGAATTTAAGAAAGGCCGGTATTTACCAATTGAAGAAGGCCATTTTTGATCGCGACGTTTTGAAACATTAAAATATATTGCTATGCATTCAATATTTGTGCCATTTTCACAAAATATTGAGTGCATTAACTTTTCTTTAATCGCCGCCAGGAGCGGGGCGGCGAGACTGTTCGTAAGACATTTCTCCCCTTAAAATTTAACCATGAGTAAACATTTAATCATATATTTGTGGGTCCTATCTTTTATCTTTGTTTCCTGTGGAGAAAGAGAAGATCCTAGTTTGACAAGGTTGACTATAAAGTCTGATTCCATGGCCGTAAGTAGCGCAGGTGGCAGTGTTGTCTATGTAAAAAATCAAAGCACAGGATCCATTAAGAGTTTTGCACTAAATACCACCGGCGGCTCTTTTTCTCTAAATCTAGAAAGTGGAGAATACGATATTGCAGCACTGGCCTGGACAGCTGGAGCAGGGGAATCTTACTTTGAAGGAACTGTTAACTGCCAAATAAAAAGTTTCACTTTAGAGGGACTGGATATTTCGGTGGATTTATCTCTGTCTTCATCGGGATGTAACTCAACAGATCTTTCTAGTTCTGAATTTCTAAGTGGGGGAACTTTAACTCCTCTGAGAGTGAGTAGCTGTAGACAGGGAATGTCTGGGGCATTTAATACTCCTTCTTTTTGTGACATCAATACTGGGGTCTTTTACCGCTCTTTTGAAGTGAGTTTGGAAATGAGTGACTCAAGTGATTTAACTTCGCAATGTTTTCAAACCAACTCATCAAACTCTTCTACTGATACTCCTATTAAAATTCCTGTTGGGAATACGGGCAGCGGTTTTAAATATCCTGTCAATATTCATCTTTACAAGGATGGCTCTTGTTCTAATCTCATTAGAACTAAATCCTTAGATACCGGACTTATCTCCCTTTTAGATAACCCCAGTATTTCTAATCCTGGAGAGTTGATTGTTGAAAGTGTTAATAACGGAAGCTACCTTACAACTAATCTTTTTTTAAAAGATGGGGGAGTGAGCTATCCTTGTGATGGAAATGCACCTTTTGAAATAGGCTCTGGACTCACAAGCGACCCCTACGGCATTTGTACTTTGGCCCAACTCAACTCTATCACCAATAATGGAACCTATTTGACCAAAAGCTTCTTTTTAATGTCGGACTTAGACCTTACAGGACAGACCTTGATTCCTATAGGTGGAACAGGTGGTGCACCCAGCTCGTTTACAGGCCAATTTAATGGGGGCGGGTTTACTATTTCAAATCTTATTTTAGACAATGGCGGTAATAACTTTGGTGGAATTTTTCGAAAACTTGGTGATGGTGGAGAAATTGCATTCCTCAACATAACCAACTCGTCTCTTACAAATATTACAAGTAGTACTCAAAATGGAGTGCTTGTTGGTGAAGCAGCACTAACTTCAAGTGCCGGGATTCAAAATATTATTTTATACAATGTCACCATCCCTAATAATGGCGGAGAGTCTGGCTTTGTGATGGGAAAGATCAGCGGTTCTGGAACTTTGACCATTAGTGAAATTGATATTACCGGAAGCAACGTAAGCACGGTTTCCAACAACTTCACGGGTGGCATCGCTGGAAGAATGGATATTACTGGGGGAATAGTTACAATCACGGGTGTTACTATTTCAAGCACTACAGTTGATGCCAGTTCATATTCTGGAGGTATTATAGGCGATATGTCTCTTTCAGGGGGGACAGTAACCATGTCCTCGCTATCTGTGGGTGGCACTGTGGTGGGCGCCGGAACTGGAGGTATCATTGGCAATGCCTATAGCGCAGGTGGAGGAAGTATCTCTATTAGTGGATGTTCTTCCACTGCAAATGTGGGAGAGGCAGGATCTATAAATGTGGGAGGTCTTGTAGGCAGTATTAATTTTGCCGGAACCTTTAATATGGCCGACTGCTATTCAACTGGATCCGTCACGGCCTCATCGGCCAAAGGACAGGCAGTGGGAGACATTGCAGCAATAGGCAGTGGTGGTTTTACACGAATTTTGGCCACTGGAGCTGTAGGTACTTTTGTAGGTTCTTATACAAGTGGTGCTGTCTCGGCCAGCTATTTCCTAGATACTGGATGTGCCGTGGCCTACGGATCAGGGGGATGCCCTGACTCAAATGTTGGTGGTGCCATGGGACTTGCTTCAAGTGAGCTTAAAACAGGGGCCGTCTACACGGGTGCATCTTGGGATTTATCTAGTGTTTGGACTATCGATGAAAATGTAAGCTACCCCACCTTGAGGTAGTTCTAAATATCCAAAATTAAATGTGTTCATAGAGAGTTACTCAATACTGTGTTGGTGTGATAAACATGCTCCCAAATAGGTTACAGGGGAGTATCGGTGACAAATAGCGGCTTTGATTTATCCAAATATCAAGAATATATAAAAAATATGGAAATTGAGCGTGGTTTTATTAGTAACACTGTCCTTCAAAAGTGCCTACTTCTTGGCGAAGAGGTTGGAGAGCTATTTAAGGCCATAAGGAAATCAGAAATTAAAAATAAGAGTCGAGATGAAATTGCTTTTGAAGTAGGCGAAGAGCTTGTAGATATTCTTATTTACACCTGTGCCATTGCCAATAGATACGACATAAATCTGGAAGAGATGTTTCATAAAAAAGAAGAATTAAATAAAACAAGAAGCTGGAATTAAGTAAGGCCTATGCCTTTATGGTTTTAATTTTACTCTATAAGCACTCTATCTTGAGGCCCTAAATCGCCATGGTCCCCGCCATCACTAAAACCGTCATTAAGACCATCTTGGATATCATCCCTACCTTCACTTTCTGGTCTTGGAGTGTCTCCAAAAACACTTAAATCAGTAATTAAATCATCTTCTGAACAAGCTACAGTGGGATAGTACTCCGGAAAGTAAATCCAACGCAGATGTCTTTTATCTTTTTCACTTAGTATCCCATCACCATTTGATTTGGGATTGCAGTAATTCATGACGGAGTCCATATCAGGTTCTTCGAAGTGGATATCTCCCGCTGTCCCTCTGGGTTCCCCTTCAAGTCTTTCTTTACACTTTTGGTATGTTTCTCTATCACTTTCAGAAAGCCTGCTGCCATCGGGAAGTCTTCCAGAGCTGAGTATTTCATCCACATACTCTTCCATATCTTCACGTCTTTGAGAATGAGTGAATCCAAGTGCGTGCCCAAACTCATGAATGGCCAGTTCTGCCCAACAATCTTTAACAAAAGAAAATGTGCTATCCCTAGTTGCTTCAGCGGCCGCAATTTGATCTGATAAATCGATACTAGGAAATGCTTTTTGCCATCTTTGTATAAAGTCGAGAGCAGCTTTTGCATCTTGATACGCCACATCCCGTTTTCCACACGCTTCAAATGGACCATCTTTAAGTGAGATAGGAATTTGAACAATTTCTCCTTTATCAATTTTTTTACTTTCTTTATTTGTTTCATTTTTTCTTTCCATCAAATCATTTCCAATGGCCGAGTAGGCTCCGCCTGCGCTGATGGGTGTTCTAATACGAATATGCTGATCATTTGAATCATCACAAACAGGCCAGGGTTTAAAATCAGATCCTGAACTCGCTGGATAACAACTCTGGGTCAATTCATCCCACATCCAAACAGGGGCGCCAGGAGTGGCGATATGTTTACTGTAGGGGATAACACCGTCTTCACATTGGGCCTTGAGCCAACTGGCCTCAATTCTTTTTTGGACGACCTCTCTAAAGGTTTCATATTCTTTGTTAGAGTAAAGTGTTTTATCTAGTTCTTCTTGATTAAGTTCATAGGGATAGCCTCCGGGCCTATCTTGCCAGCAGACTTTAATCAGTGGTCTTGAGTATTGGTCAGTGGGCCAGCTATCACTTTTAATCTTCCATAAATGACTCCTGACAGATGAAAGTGCAAGGCTTGTGGTAAGAAGAGTTTCAAGGGGGGTTCCGTCTACGCCTTCTCCGCAAAATTGATCAATATTATCGCAGCTAATTGCAACCATCAGGAAAGTGGCAATATGGAAATAAAATTTATTTGTTTTTGATCCACTTGCTTTGATAGTTCCTCCCCACAAGAAATTAAGCCTGGAGCTCATTATATTGCAAATGGAGCTCCAAAATGAGGTGTCTAAGTACTTATTATGAGATTACGTAGGTTGTCTAAAGCGCTTTATTGCTCATAAACTAGGCGTCCTTTTAGTAACTACTCAATAAAAAGAGGCTAGATTTCTAACTAAGCAATTTCAATCAGGTTTTGTAGAGCTGGGATTTTGAATTTTTTATTTAATCTGTCTTGCAGGTAATCCCAAAATTCAATGTTTAACTTTCGGCAGGTATGG
>JABIHA010000041.1 GCA_018649885.1 Bacteriovoracaceae bacterium | reverse complement strand
TCTTCTTGGCAGCTTTCTTTTGTGCTGATTTTTTCTTATCGGCTTTCTTCTTGGCAGCTTTCTTTTGTGCTGATTTTTTCTTATCGGCTTTCTTCTTGGCAGCTTTCTTTTGAGCTAGTTTTTTCTTATCGGCTTTCTTCTTTGCCGCTTTCTTTTTTTCAAGCTTTTTCTTGGCAGCTTTCTTCTTCGCTACCTTTTTCTTTGAAGCCTTTTTAGCTGTTGCTTTTTTCTTTGTGGCCTTTTTAGCTGTAGTTTTCTTCTTTGCTACTTTTTTCTTTGTGGCCTTTTTAGCTGTAGCTTTCTTTTTTGCTACTTTTTTCTTTGTGGCCTTTTTTGCTGTAGCTTTCTTTTTTACTACTTTTTTCTTTGTGGCCTTTTTAGCTGTAGCCTTCTTCTTTACTACTTTTTTTGTTGTAGCTTTTTTCTTTGCTACCTTTTTAGTTGTGGCCTTCTTCTTTGCCACTTTTTTCTTGGTAGTCTTTTTCTGCAGAGTCATCACTATCCCTTCGTTGATTCTTTTTTTGTTATTTGCTATCTACATTCGTGGTTTTTAAAAACAGTTTCTAAACTAAGATAGAAGAGCATCATAAGTGATATGGGTCATAATTTAAATATGCTTTTTCTCAATTCTCCAGGTGAGTTTTATCACTTGGCAAATTGTGTAAAGAGGTTCCTATAGGTAATCTAGAGCATTTTATTTTTATAGAAACCTCTATTGAATTATTGAGGTAGTGGATAGATAACAAGTTCTCCTGAGGTCATTAATGGCGCCACCAAAATGCCGTGTTTTTTGCTATAGTGTATGTCTGCAACATCGGTAAAAGTGTGGTCAATTGTTTGGTGCTTGCCACTGAGTTCATCAAAAATATAAATAGCACCAGCTGTCTTATCACTAATGAGCCACGAATTTTCTTTGTAAGGCTCAACACCGTCTAGGTTGCCTAGGCTTGGCGATGAGATCGCATTGGCCCAAGAGCCTATATATAAAAACCCTTGCTTTTGATAGATGCCATTGGGAGCCTCTTCCATACTTGTGAGTATGCTTTTAACTTCTTCAGTCTCAAGATTCACAGAGTAGATTTTCCCGTCATAGGTATCCGTCACAAGTGCAAGCCCTTGATCTGTTACGAAAATATCATTTAAAAAACTGGCACCATTTGGAATTTTCTTGATGATTTTGCCTGAGATACTGTTTATGACAACAACTTCGCTAATGTCGGTTACAATAAGACTATTTTTAAAGGGGAAAATACCCTTTGGGTCGTTAAGGCCTGTAGTGAATTTAAGCTTTTCTACCTTTCCGTCTAAGTTGAACTTTGAGATAAAGCCGTCACCATCTTTTTTCTTCCAGTTTTTCTCACCAATATTTGTAACAAATATTTGCTTATTAATTATGGTAGTGCTTTCTGGGTTTTTTAATATGGCCTTAGTTTGAATTACAGAGGCAAAACTGGTCATTGAAAATAAGAGAGTAAGTGCGGTAGTAAGTAGCATGGTGTTCTCCTGGTTGTTTTATGAGAGAAATCTACCAGCTGATTGGAAGTAACAAAAATTTATTAAAGTGATATTTGTTATAAAGAAATCATATACCTAAGGTCATCTTTATTTAGAAATCGTGAAGTGGGTTTTTGTATTTCTTAATGGCAGCTGGAACTCTTTTGCCTGATCCTTTATTGAGATAGAGATGTTCTAGTTTTGGGCCACTAGGTAAGTAGTTTGAAACATCATCTTTATCTTTCCACTGCATTTGAATTTCTCTATCCCCATGGCATTTTCTACAGCCCTGTACACACGTTTCACAGTCTTTTTTGTAATGAGGCAGATGCTCTTTCATATCTTTGTGGCAAAGGGTGCAATTGCCAGCATAACTTCTGGCCTCTTTACCATGGGAATATTCAAAGCCCTTTCTATGAGGCATATTTATGTGGCAGCGGTTACAGGTAACATAGCGGTCTTTGTGTTTTTCGTCCTCGAAAGAATGTTTTTGGGCATGACAATCAAGGCAGCCGACCTTTGGCCCTTTACCCTTTTGCCCTTCCAGAAATTTTTTACCGTGTTTTTTCCCCTGAAACCAAGTAGAGGAGTGTGGGAAGAAGTGGCAATTGTTGCAAGTTTTAGAGATGCTTAAATTCCCTTCACCTTGGGGTTTATGGCATTTTTGGCAAGACTCTTTACTTTCAAAGTATTCTCTCCCATGGGCGCTGGTATTAATAAAATTTTCGCTATGGGGAAATCCATCATGACAATTAGCGCATGAGATTTTTGACTCCCCCCCTTGAAGGGATTCACCGTGGCATACCGTGCAGTTTTTCTTATCTTTTTGGTAAATTTCACCATGAAGGGGCGTGCCTAGGAACTCATTTGTGTGGGGATAAATGCCTACCAGAGCTTCAGTATTTGGGTTACTACCCGTGCCTACTTCATTATTTTCCTCAAAATTGGGCTTGGTACAAGCGCCAATAAGGATCAGAAAAATAATGGTAGTCGGCAGTAGTGTTCGCATTTACTCAACTTTTTAGTAAGACCTAACAAATCTTCGGGTGTTTAGAGGAAGTTCTTAAGAAAACTTTTGAAGGGAAAAGGGGGTAAATTAGACATAATATTAGACACTTAAGGTTATTTTGTGGGGTTTTTACTGGTAGGAATCATGAAATCTTGAAAGTGACAGTTTCGACATCCGAATTCTTTACCAATTTTTTTCTTATGCTCATCTTGGTGACACCTGACACAGGCACTATCAGTGGCACTGAAGTTGTGGGCCCTGTTACTTGGACCTCCATGACAGTCACTACAGGTTATGGGTCTTTCTTTACCTTCTTCATTACTCGGTATGATCGCAACATCTCCCATACGGTCAATCTTTTTTATTTTAAATTCTCCCAGAAGCTTCAATTTAGTTTTGTGTTGGAAGTGGAGTTGATGCATTTTTGTTTTATCAACTTTGTGCAATTTATCAATATCTTCCTTATCCAGAGGTCCAGTTACAGTGGAGAGGTCCTGGTGATTACTAATATGGCAGGCTTGACATAAATCATCTGGAATATAGGGGATATGGTCTAAGTCTTTTGGGAATTTAGGATTCTTTGTAAGAAGCACAACCATCTCTCTAACATATTCGTGTAGGGGTTGGTGATGACAATCATGGCAGGTGGTCAGTCTTTGATGGGAGCTATTTTCCCAGCCAACAGTGGCGTAGTCGTGAACGTGGCACGAGGTACAAAAAGCGGCGTCTTTCCACACATACTCGTAGACTTTATAGCCGGGATAGATCCCAACAAGTCCGCCTCCAATTAAAGAGGGAATCATAAATGATAGAAGGGGGAGAAATTTCTTCCAAAGCTTCTTCACCTATAGTCCTCCATGGGGGAGAACCCGGTAGAGAAAGAGCACTTGGAAAATGATAAATGCGCTTCCTAAAAAACCAATGATAACTCCAGCAACTCTTATGATGATTCGATTTCTTTTTTTCTCTAAAATAGTTTTCAAATCAATCATTTCCCGGCCCTTTTTATTTCCCTGTGATAATGATCAAAGAGCTTTAATGTCTTTTCTCCATGGCAACTGGAACAAAAAATTAAAAGACTTTCTTTGGGTTTAAGGAACTTTTTCTCGCTACTTAAACCGTGGTGCTGATGGCAAGTGGTACAAACAACCTTTGTACCGTTAAGTCTTATTCCTTCAGCTCTATAGGTATTGGCCACAGGGTTAAGAGGTTGGTGGATTTGAATTTTCTTTTTGTGGCACGAGGCGCAGGTTTTTTCTATGCTGATGCCTTTTTTATGGGGCCTGTGACAGTCTAAGCAAATCCCCTCATTCTTTGGCCAGTCATACTTCCCCATAACAGGTTTTTTCTTCTTTTTTACTGAAAGGTGTTTATTGGAGCCAATCTTGGCGACTAGGTCTTGGTGACAATTACTGCAGGCATTTTCTTTTCCGTTTTTACCCATGCGAGCGAAGCTAAACTCTTTTTTGCCACCGTGGATGTTGTGGCAAGAAAAACAATTAACAAGCTTGTCTTTCACAACACCAAAAGAGTGTGACTTTGGTTTATAGTGATCCTTATGACAGTTAAGGCAAAGCTTTGGATCTCTCATCTTATTGAGCTTTTCCTTAGCTGCATGCATCGAGTGGCACTGTGAGCAAGAGACCACTCGCAGGCCTTTTTCTTTAGTAGACTTAGATTTTTTGAAGTCCATATTCAAGTCAAAGTGATTGTTAAAATTTTGGGCCTTGTCAGTATGACAAGTGAGACAAAGCTTAGAATATTCTTTTCGTAAGTTATAGCGAATGGGTGCCACCTTTCTCTGGACGCCCTTGGGATCAAATGAAATACCCTCAATGCTTTCGTGGTGCTGGTCGTGACAGGTATTGCAATTCATTTTTTTCTTTTTTAAGGGCAGATCAATTTCACCACTGACTTCAGCGTCTCTTGGGTGGTTGTATAACTGGGGATGTTCAATGAATTTTCTAAGGCTGTATTTTTCTAGGCCATCGTGACAGTTGAGGCATCTGGTTTTCACCAGATCTTCTCTTATGTCACTTCTCTTAAAAAGATTTTGGTGAAGTAGGGCATCAATATCTTCGCGATCAATTTCAAATTGTTTATTTACACTGGTAATTTGAGTGGCAATAACGGCGTTATTTTGAAAATCAGCTATAAAAATTGTATCAGCGTGGACTTCTAAATCCAGAGGATAACGGTAGGGCACATTATCAGCATCACTTCCCAACTTTCCAATATAATCACCTTGCTTTGTATAAATAAAGACAAATTTTAAGGCCACATCTGAAACGGCGAGCACATCATATTTTTTGATATATGATATGGCCTTTGGGAACATCAGCTGCCCTTCCCAACCACCCCATTTGCCCCATTTGTTAAGTGCCCCGGCCCCATCTAAGTATTTTTGAACACCATTTACTGACACGATGGAAGCTCTTAAAGAGTCCAGCAAAAAGAGTTGATCAGCTCCAGCGAAGCTTCCTCTGATATAGCGTCCACTGCCGAGGACAAACTTATCCTGCCAGTCGGCAAAGGGGTTTATATCGGGCCGGCTTTTTTTGTTGGTAATTTTTGAGGAGGCTGGAACTTTGAGCCGTGACCAATTGTCTAAATCCTCAGATATATGAACTTCACCTTGAATAACAGTGCATTTCTTTTTCCCGCAGTTGATATCTCTTAAGTGAGTGTCAGACTCAGGAATATTCTTTGCTATAAAACCTTGTTTTGGTGAATAACTATATAAAGCGTTGGTGATCCTTATTTTCTCACTGTTAAAAATGATTCCACCTAGAAGTAGTTGGTCATTAAAGCAGGCCAGTGAGACCACCTCAAAATCTGCAACCTTTTTTTTTATGATAATTGAAACACCTAGGCTTTTAAGAATTTTCCCTGTGGTAGCTTCAAGCTTTGTCACCATTCCAGTGCCAACTGAGTAGGCCCAAAGTGCTCCATTGCAATAAGTTAGTGTAGAAGGAGAGTCCAGTCCCTGATTAAAGATATTTTTGGCCGAAAGGCCTTGATCAGCGCGAGAGGTACTGAAAAACATTGCCCCTATGAAAAGACAAACTGTGACTATTGGTATCCGTGATTTGTGTGACAATTTACACAAGTCCTTTTTAACATTGGAAATCTACTTCTTCTGGCTATTTTACCCTTTTTCAAAGCGATAGGCTCTTTTTTTGTGTAAATAAATGAAGCCCCTTTGGGTGAGTCTAGGTTTTTCCCCAAAAGTTTTTTGTCACTTGCAGTTTTCTCCCTGTGGGAACGATGACAGCTTATGCAGTCAATTTTTCCTTTGAGTCCCAATTTGAGATTTGATAGCTCACGTCCCAAATGTTCTTTGAGCCCACTGTGAGGGGACTTATTGTGGCAGGCCGTGCAGCGGATAGAGATATTGGAATATATTGCACTGGCCTTTGTAGTTGAGTCTGAGCTGATGTGACAGACCATGCATTCACTATTTGAGTTAAGCCTAGAAGTCGATAGGGCCACACCTAGTTCTCCATGGGGGTCCAACCTTACAAGTTGAAATTTTTTTGCGGTTTTTGCACCTAGGGCCAAAGGAAAAATGAGGAGGATTAAAAAAATTAACTTCATGGACTCACACCATTAACCCCGTGACACATTTGGCATGATCCCAAACCCTGTACGGCCGTCAGCTCACGGGCCAGTTCTAAAAGATTAGTACCCAAGCGATCTTCTTGGTGAATATTGGCCTTTACGTGACAGTAAAAGCAATTTTGATAAGTAAATCCATGGGGATGATTATCTGCTGTTAAAATTAAATCATCGCTGCTTTTAAGCTGATAATTCTCACCCTTTGGTTCATCATTACAAGAAACAACTATTATCAAACTAAAATATAAAATGAGGTTTCTAAGCTTCATCTGTTCTTCCCCATATGGCAATCAAGGCAAAAGCCAGTGGATTGGTGACAGGTTGTACATTTATTGGGGTTAAGCCTTGCTTCCATAGAGTGGGTGAAGCGAAACCCACCACGGTGGACTCGAACGCTATGGCCATTTCTTTGAAGGTGGCAATCTGAGCAATCATTTTTGGAGTGGCATTTCTTGCAAGAGTCACTATCCATTTGGGCCATTTGGCCGTGGCGATTTTTCCAACTAATAAAATGATCATTAGGCTTCAAATCTTTTGAAGGCAGATGGCAAAGTGTACAGCGGTTGGGAGTCGGGACCATAACTTTTCCCTGATGGCATTGGTGACAAATTTGCCTGGCCGGTTTTAGGGCCGACTCTTCAATAAGCTCTCCCAGAGGACCTTTCTCACTGGGTTTTATAGAGAAATTGTGACAATCTTTGCAAGAAATTTTCATGTCACTAAATGATTCAGCATGTTTTTTATGAGAAAAGAGGATCGATAGCTCTTTAATAAGTGCAGGCTTTCCCTTCTCAGCGTATAAGGAGATGGGAAATAGATTTAAACATATTGTAAGCAATACTAGTTGCTTAGAAATAAAAATGCGAGACATGAAATAGTGCCCTCGAATCAAGTTTGTACAAGTGATTTCTTTCCAGCTCAATTAATGCTTTGGCCTGCCAATTGGGTGGAAAAACTAAACTTATGCCGGCCAATGCGTGATAAGCAAAGCCAGACATCCCGTTAATCTTTTTATATTTAATAGTGTTACTTTCAAGCTCAAGGCTTAGCTCTCGTTTTAATCTAATTTTAGAGCTGAGTCCATAATCCCAGAAGTACCCGCCATAGGAAGATAGCCTGGTAAGAAAAGGAGAAATAGAGTAATTATTGTTTCCGATAATCAGAGATCCTGTTCCTTGATCACCAATTTCTTTTCTCACTCTCGAGTGGTATTCGACTCTTTCAAATCGTCCCTCGATTTGAAGCATTTCATGAATATCCCAGGTACCTGTGGTGCCAAAGCTCTTTTGCTTGTCTACAGCGAATAGCTGGTAAATCAAACGTTTTTTTTGTGAAAGTAGGGGGTCTACTCTTCTAGAGGAGTGGAAAAGTGTCCCGCTGATTTTTGCTAGGTGAGCGCGAAGTTCGATCAGTGACTGGTCGTGTGATTTCTCTTTGACATCGAATTGCTCTTTTATCAGGATTCCAGGAGTTAGAGGAAGAGCTTCAAAGTTTTTATAGATAGTGAAATAACTTAAGTAGCGTTCAGCACTTTGGTTTTGTTTAAATATGCCGCCGCCTTTTAAGATGGCCCCGCTCAATCTGTAGCTCAAACTTCCGCCGTAGAGCTGGTCATTAAAACTATTTTCAGGAGTGTCCTCGGGGATATGAAGTGCTCCTGCAAAGAGCTTTGCGTATAGGCGGGGAGAGAAGTAATAGGGCATTACAGCTCCGTCAATTAGCGCAAATTCAAATCCATCGGTCAGCAGTTGACGACCCACTTGAACCCTTGGAATGTGAAATGGTGTTTTTTCAAAGGCCTCAGCTAGTGGAATCGAAACATAGGCTTGGTAGGGGTAGAGTCCCCACTCATCTTGGACAAAGTTATTGTTAACCCCAAAGTCGATAAAAGTTTCTACACCGCTTTGATGGGTGTAGTTAAAACGCCAATTGTAGTTGAGAGTGAGATGGTTTTTCTTAATGGAGTCACGGTAATAACCACTTGTCAGGCGAGACTCAAAGGAGACTAACGCCTGGAGGTCTTGGGGTAATAGTAAACCCAAAAAGAATAGAAAAGAGAGCATCTTCTTCCCTGTATTTCCCTAACTGATCGTATCCATGAAATGGAGCCGTAAAATATTATGACTAAATGGATGGCTTGTACATGACTGAAGTAGCCAGATTACTTATTGTGGCGACGCGAACCGCCACAATATTTCAATGAAACTATTTTTAAGGCTCGCTCCAAACTCCACCGTCATCGGCTTTGTGACATTGGTCACAAACCATCGGAGCATTGGTATTGCCATAACCATTGGCCTCAGTGTGACATCCATAACAAAGACCATGGGCCTTTGCCTTTCTATCATCACCATTTGTGGTAAAGCTGATGAACTTGGAAAAATCACCATTTTGGTGACAGCTTGCGCAGTTTCCACCCGACATGTATTGGCCTTTATATTGATGAGCAGTGTGATCAAATCGCACTTTTCCCATATATCCTTTTTTATCAAATATAAAGGCCTTTATTTGATCATTTGGTCCATCCGCGGGGTGGGTAAGAGCAATAATCTCGTCGATATTTACCACTCCATCACCATCAGAATCTTGGCTTTCTATGTTTTTAAAATTGTATTCGTTCATGACGAATTCAAGCCCATAGGAATTGAGAAGGCCACCTCTGCCACTGCGATGGCAAATAGTACAGTCATTTAGTGGTGTGTCCACAGTCTTTGGATAGATAGAAATAAAGCCTGGGAGATATTCAGCAATAGCAAAAGAGTCTCCAGCCACCAAAAGAAGTGTTGATGTAATGAATGTTAGTATAAGCTTCTTCATGGTTCCCCCATGTGTTTCAAGATTTTTGTCTCAGCAAAAAGACAAAAGGCGTAGGCATCTTCTCGATCGGGCCACTTAGGGGCTTAAGCTGTACTTAATGATCGTAGTGCCTGCGCCTTTTCGACTGCTCTGAGGCTACTGCTCTGCTGGAAAGTCTGCCTTGTCAGACGGGTTAGTCTCAGCCTCAATTTCTGCTTTATTAAGAAATCCGTCTTCGTCAGAATCAACTAACTCGATCGCCTCAAGCATTTCTTTAGCAGTGGCGAGATCTCTAAATTCCCACATAGATTTTCCGTATAAGGTTAAATTATCTACGCCGGGTCCTGGTACTATATGACAAGTATCACACCTCTTAAGACTATTATTTGGATACTGGGCATCGAATGCTTTAAAGTACCCGAAGCTCGCAAAGGCTGACTGTAGTCCAAAAAGTAAAAAAACTGCCAATGCTACTGTTGCTTTCATCATTAACTCCTCGTTGATATAAGCTAAACTATTTATGCAGATAACATATCTCAAGTAAAAAATAAATATATGATCTGCAGCAGTTCATAAAACAATCTTTTGCACTTTGGAAAGTGTCTTAAATTAAGGCTGAACTATTTTCAAAAAAATGTTGAATGGATTGTACAAAAAAATAAAGAGCTCTTTACTTAGAGTAATGAGCTCTCATTAGATTAAGTTATGAAAAGAGTTTCAACAGCAACTACTTAAGGGCTTACCTGATGGCAAGACTTACAGCTAGTCTTATTGTCCACATGCTTTGATATATTCCGAAAGCTCATATGCCTTTGGCCCGGAAGATTATTATCAGAAGCCCTGGTACTGGCTTCTATTTTTATATGGCAAGACTTGCAAGAAACCTTATCGCTCCCCGCTTGACTCAGGTCGTGAGGGTTGGGAATCATCGCCGGCATATCTTCAGAGAAAGAATCGAAGTGAATTCCTTTAAAACGATCAAGAAAGCTTTTCTGGACATCGCTTACAGTGGCCTTTGTTCTCACTGGATTATAAAAATCATAGTCGGTGTGACACATCATACAATCAGAGGTCTCAACATCGTGACAGTTACTACAAGTTTTCCTATCGGGAATAAAGGCGACATTTGATTGATCATTGTGACAGGCAGTGCAATTGCCACTTGTAGCTGGTATATGTTTTTTATGGTTAAAGCGAATTCCGTGAGCAATCTTCTCTCTCGGATAGGCCGCTGGATAAGGCTTTTTTACGATACATCTTTGAGAATGCGGATTATGACCTTTTTTCCAGTATTGGTAGGAGTACCCTGGCTTTTCCGTAGCTGGCTGAGGGTTTCCAAGAAAGAGCATAGTCATAGTTGGACCATATCCTTCAGGAGCTGGAGTGCTAGTCCAGTAGTCGTAGTCAACCATATCTGTGAGAGCTTTTTGGATACTGTGTTTAACTGCTGTTTTAAAATCACCTGCAGTGGGCAATCTCTGGTCTAATTGGTGAGATCCACCACTTTCGTCGTCGTAACTAATCACTGTATTGCAATTGTCATTGGCCTGATCAAAGAAAACAACTGTGCTGGCCCTTTCTCCCCAAATGAGTTTTTCACCACTTTCATTTGGCGTTTGGTCTTCCCAAAACTCATCACCAGTATTAGATCTGTTTATCAGATTCCACTGATGTCCATCAAGAGTCCTAACTTCATCGCAGGCGGCCTCTGATGGATTACCACATTTTTCAGCCTTGTCATTGGCCGCTTGAAGATGGCAAACTGGAAATAAGATACTAATGAAAAGGGCACTTAGTGTGAAGACTTTCATCTTCTAACCTCCTTAGGGGCAAAATTATATGCCAATTGTTTTCTTAAGTAATTTTACTCCCGTCCTATGCATATAGACGATAAGTTTCCCTAAACTGTGTAAAAATGACTTGAATTCATAGGTCTATATTCATTAATTTTAGAGCTTTTAAAGAGATTTTTTATTTGCTCAATTTAAAGTATGAGCTATCTCAGACTATTGTAAACGCTGGTTTGTGGCGTCTATTATGACGAACCTGGTGAGATAGAAGGAAGCAACGGTAAAAGTGGAGGCCAATAGAAATGGGATCCTCCAGTCTATTAACCATAGAAGACCCCCGACGAAGGGAACCACTACAGCAGCAATATGATTTATTGTAAAACTAACCCCAGCAGTAGGGGCCAAGTCCTCAGGGGCGGCAATCTTTTGAAAATAGCTTCTTGTAGCCATGGTAAAAGCGTAAAAGAAGTTATCGAGAATATACAAAACCAAGGCCATTACAGGATGATCGAGTAGTGCATACATAAGGAAAATAATGATAAGCGAAGAATACTCAATTTTGAGTGTGAGTTTTTCGCCCCATTTATTAATGAGCTTTGCAACATATGGATAAATAAAAAAATTGACCACATTATTGAGAACAAATAGCAGTGATACTGCCCTTGCTGATATTTGGTGTCTTTTAACCAGCAAAAAAAGGGCAAAGACGGTAAATATTTGTCTTCTGGCACCATTCAGAAAAACCAGGGCGTAGTAAGTCCAATATTTTTTTTTAAGTACTAATCCCTTTCTTTGGATTGGGGCCTGGTCTTCATCTGGCAAAAAAATGAGAGAAATAAAAATTCCAGCAGAGCCAATCAATCCAAAAAGTAGGTAGAGCTCTTTAAATTCTAAAAACCTTGTTAAAGCTGAGATGCAAATTCCTGTGACAATTGCTGCTAGGGCCCCAAACCTTCGTAAATTTGCTGTGGCCGTGGTGAAGTTTTCAATTGAAAAATACTGCATTGAAAGAGATTGATTTATGGTTTCATAGAAGTGAAAACCGATGGACATTAAAAGAGTAGTTCCCAGTAAACCTAACTTACTAGGAAAGTAGCCCGTGACAGCAACACCAAGGCAAAGTACAAGCGCGGATATCAGAGCGAGCCATTTTTCTTTGATCAACAAAGCTATATATATTACTAAAAAGGATAGAAAACCGGGAATTTCTCTGACGGCCTGGATTAGTCCAACCGCATCACTGGTGAGCTTAATAGCTTCGACGCCAAAGTTATTAAAAAGTGTTCTCCACAGCTGGAAAACAATAGTTGAGAATACCGTGAGAACTAAAAGAAAGGAGTAAGCTCTTTTTTCGTAGGGTTTCATGACCATGGCTTTACTGTAATGAAACTGTAATGGAACGTCTACACTTTTGGGCGTTGCCTAATGGGTAGATTATGAAATATATTTTATAGGTGTTATTTTTTTATTAGGTGAAAATATGAATATAATTGGTATTGTGTTTGCAATTTTTGTTTCCACAAGCGTGCAGGCCCAGTTTCAAACAGAAGATAGTGCAAGTGTGAACTTGACGGGTGGTAATACTGATCTAAAAACATACAATTTTGCTTCACAAAACAGCTACCAATATCATCAAAACCTATTGGCCCTCAGTGGTGGTTATAATTACGGTGAATCTGAAAAAGTGCGGATTGTGGAAAACTGGAATGTGGGTTTACGTTATGACTTTTCCTTAACCTCAGATCTATCAGTCTTTTTTGGAGAGATGGCCGAATCTGATCGCTATTCAGGATTAAAAAGAAGGTACAATACGGATATTGGAATGAAAGTCGCACTTTCTAAATCTGAAGCCCATCATGTGCTTACTGAACTCGGTTATAGATACTCTGTCGAAAAAAATACAGTGAGTACAGTGGCCAAAAAGAAGTACAGCAAGGGGAGAGTCTATCTAGAAGGTCACAAATCTTTTAAGAGTGATTTATCGGGGAAGTTGTGGATTGAATATTTGCCGAATTTTTCTGAGTCTAAGGACTATCAAATAAACTTTGAACCCTCAATTATAGTAACTCTAACATCTATTTTTTCCATGAAAACGGCCTATCTTTGGAAGTATGATAATTTTCCTGTTCCCGGCAAAGGAATGCATGACTATCACTATACACTATCCCTTATTGCTAAATTTAAATAAACTAAATGATATTTATGGAATTGGCCTATCTCTAAACACCTTTTCTGCATCTCTTCCTAACATAATCTAGGTTGGAATTCGTGACGTATCATTCAAAAATATCTTAGTTTACGATTTAAAAAAGCAAAGAAAAATCAGCGTTGTCTTAAGTAAAATTCAGCTATTTAAATTTACCAATAATACAAAAGCGTTCGAAAAGTCAGTATGTCTTAGTTATTAACTCAATCTAAGCAACTGTACTAACGAAGGGAAGTTTGTATCTAAATGAAATATAAGAAAATTAAAAAATATTTAAAACTTCGTGACCGAATTATTGATCCTTCCTTGCGTTCAAAATCAACAATAGTTTTCTTACTGGCTTCTTTAGTTCCAATTCTTTTTTTCTCTTTTATAGTGATAGAAATGGCAAAAATTGAAATAGAAAGAAATAGTCTCGACTCATTAAAGAGTATTTCAAAACTAATTGTAAGGAAAATTGAATCACATTTTGGAGAGCGAATCTCTGATATTAGGGTTGCCAGTGAGTATTATAATATTAAAACCAATTTACCCATTTTGGGGCGAAATCTCAGGGACAAGCAATCGAGCTCATATATAAAAGCAAAAACAATGCTCGATAATCAGCTCAAAACATTTGTGAAGAGCTATAAATATCATGATTTGATGCTACTTGATGGGGAAGGGCAAATTGTATATACAGCACAAAAGTTACATCAAAAACACCTGGGCGAAAGACTCCCCGAAAATATTAGTTCTGTATTTCTAGAGGGCAGAAAAGGAATTTATATTTCCCAAGTGGTAAAAAATATTCACCACCACCAGATGCCACAGATGTATATCTCCGCTCCTGTTCAAGGATTTAATGGTCTGCAAATTGGAGTCATTGTATTAGAGATTGATATGTCCGGAACCATTAACATGATTAATGATAGAACAGGTTTAAAAGACACTGGGGAGACATTAATTGGTGCTAGGGAGGGAGAAAAAGCAGTTTTTATAAATCCTTTAAGACATGATTCCGCTCCTAGTTTGGGAAAAAGTGTGAAACTGGGTGCTGATTATGCTTTTCCCACTCAGGAAGCTGTTCGTGGTAATAGTGGAAGTGGTAAGTCTTTTGATTATAGAGCGGAAGAGACAATAGCAGTTTGGAGTTATATTCCTCTTTTAAGATGGGGAGTCGTGGCCAAAATTGATCAAAATGAAGCTTATGCTCCCATAGGTAAGCTAAAGAGCACATTGTTCATTATCACTCTATTTACAGTAATTCTCATTATTTTTCTATCAAGGAAAATCTCACAGATTATCTTTAAGCCACTACAACAATTAACAGGAAAAGCACTTCATATTTCAAATAATAAAGTTTGGAGCGCAGAGGAAACTAAAAATCTAAATGAAGTTAAGGTATTGGAAAAAACATTTGATTTTATGACAACTAATCTTTTACAAATGCACAATCAGCTAGAAGAAAAAAATGTGAAATTATCAGAAAAAATAATAGAAGTAGAAAATACTAAACAACAGCTCATTTACTCCTCTAAAATGAAGGCCCTGGGGGTGATGGCTGGTGGGATGGCCCATGAAATTAACAATCCAATCACCATTATTGTGACAACATCAAAAGTACTTCGAAAAAATATTGAAAAAGGGAAGTTGTCTAAAGAATTAGTTTTTTCCTATCTAGAAAAAATAGATTTGACTGTGCTCAGGATTACTAAAATTGTGAATGGCCTTAGAGTTATTTCTAGAGATGAGGCAAGTGAAGAGTATTCTGATTGCAGTTTTAAAGAACTTTTAAATGACTCGCTGGCCCTATGCCAAGAAAAATTTAAAATCGCTGGTGTCGATTTAATTCTAGATTGGGAGAACCCTGCTCTAGATGAGAAGATTTCTTGTTTAAGAGTTCAGCTTTCTCAGGTTTTGATTAATTTATTAGGTAATGCTTATGATGCAATTGAAAATCTTGATGAAAAGTGGGTGCGACTAGAACTTACTAAGAAGCCAGTTGAGGGAAAAATGGTTATTGAGTTAAGAGTGATTGATAGTGGAAATGGTATATCACAGGAGTTACATGATAAAATATTCAATCCATTTTTTACTACCAAAGAAGTAGGGAAAGGCACGGGAATAGGTCTGAGTATTTCTAAATCAATTATCGAAAAACATGGTGGGGGATTTTGTATTGACGACAGAATGTCCAATACCACTTTTATAGTACAAATACCCATCTCTAAAACTTCTTAGGAACTAATACTACCATGGAAGCGGCTTATCAATATAGCAGTCTTCTTCAGGCAAATCCTCAATAGAAGCAAAATTTGTTAATACTTGTGAGATAACTTCTCTATCTGCCGATATTTTACTTTGGTTTTTGATTAAATTAAATTCAGCATAAAAGGTAATAGCATCAATTGATGAGGGGACACGTTTCTTTGTTACCAAATAGAAAAAAATGGATTTAGTGAGATATTTTTCACCTTCACTGAGTTTTCCTAGATCCATTACCAGTGGTTTGAAATGAATCTCGGCTACCTCAAGCTCATTGTATTCAAGAATGCCACTTTGGTTTTTATCAAAACCAATAAAGATTTCTTCAATAGATATCAGGCCTGACAAAATTTGGCCAAAATCCTTTTCTTTTATATTAACTTCTGTTGCCCCTTTGTAGTCATAGGGGCATACTCTAGCAAATGTTGCAACATTTTCAATATACCTTGTCCAGGCCTTAGAAGATGTTTGAAATTCGTTAAATAATAATTCAAAAGATGATTGAAATCTTTTGAACAACGCAAATGAATTTTCATAAAAATACTTTGTGGGTACTCCCTGTTGTTCATGATTGTAATTACATTTTTCCTCTCGGCATTGACTATCAAGGCCTTGATATAATCTTGAGGTAATATGGCCACTTGAAAGTGCCATGACAGCAAATTCGACAACTTCTGAAATATCTATTTTTCCATCTGAGTCAGAACTTAACCTTAGGTAATCGGTCATTAAATATATTGTTTCCACTAGCTTTTCAGGTGGGTTTCTCCACATTTTAAGCTCTACGATTAAATCTTGATACCTATTGATCAAACCCTGTAGATTTTCTTTTTTAAATTCACTCTTTGATTTGGCAGTGCTATAAGTCTCGAAAAATATCTTTGCTAAGTGATCAAAAACCACTACCTCTCCCATACCAAAATTGGGGAAATTAATCTGATGATCATAGGTGGGCACAAGGGTACTATCTCTTAAAATTCGGTAATCTTTTAACATTTGGACCAATGAAGCTTTAAAATCACTTTCCTCTTTAAGCAGACTATCCAATTTGTCAAAATTGATTCCCTTTTTTGAATGAATTATTGAATGATGTTGATCCAAATTCTTATTTGAATAGATAGTTTTTGAAAGGACGTATGAGCAGTGATCTAAAATAGTGGCAAAATTTTTATAAGTAAAATGGTCATATTGTTTTTCACTTCCTAGGATTTTTGAGTGCTTAAATTCTTTAATTGAGTTTTCAATAGAACTAAACTCAAAATTGGGGACAAGGTATGAGAGGTTCATGATTTTATTGTAGTGAAAGTACCTTTCATTTTCACCATCCCGGTGATGTAAATGAGACTTAAATTCTAGTACAATTTCACGAATGCTAGCTAAGTCTCCAAATGAATTATTGTAGGCAACTTTACCAATTGAGATCCCACGATAAATCATTCTGACAATACCTGGAATTTGACTAAAAAAATGAAGTGATTCACTTGCCTCGATTACTCCCTCTTCCCCCCCCATAACAACATTTTTTAAAAATAACAAAGGTGTTATTTGATCAATCATATTGGCCTTATCTCCCTCGAGAAATTTTCGGAGAATTTCTTCAATATTAAATCCTGCGCGGTACTGTCCAGAGGATATAAATACTTGTGAAAGGTAGTGAGAAAGATTTTGTGAATGAGTGAATATATTTTCTAAGTTTTGAGTATTTTCTTTTTCTAATATCCCAGGTTTTAGCTTTTCAAATAAAGAGACGAGAGGGACGGCGAGTCGATTTATCTCTTTTAAAAATGCAAAAAGAGCTCCAATATCATCAACATTAATATCATTTTTATTTTTATCGAATATAAGATGGTTAATAAAAAATAATATATTTGTGCCATCAATTTGTTTTTGTGTGGATCCCACAAAAACTTTTAAGAATTGTTTGAGCTCACTTTTATTCACATTACTTGTGCGAACTCTTTGGTCGACCTGTGCGTATATTAAAAGACTCAATTCAATACAATCTAATTCGGAGGTAATGATTTCTTCAAAAAACCTTTCTATCTTTTCAGCATTAAGTTGGCAGCCATTTCCAGCAGCACTTCCATTTAAAATACTATTTGCTGGAGGTGGATCATTAAACTTACATGAGGCCAGTGATAGAAAAATAATAGATAAAATTGGCCACAACATTGTCTTCAAGTTTTTCAATTTCGCCCCTTTTTATTCTCGCCCCAACCGATCGGGTTACTCAGAGACTCCTTTAGCCGTTCTAGGATGGGCTCTCGGGAAACGGGGCAAAATGATCCAATTAACAAAAGGGGGGGGAGCTCTTTTTTAGGAAATAAAATTATACAACAATTTTGATCGGCTTAAATCTTTACTTGAAAACCTTGCTCACGCGAGTATATATAGACTGCTTGAGGAGAAATAAGGCAATGGAAGAGTTTAAACTTGAGGGCAGAGAGTACATAGCTCTTTGCGATTTATTAAAAAGAGTGGGACTTTGCGAGTCTGGAGGCCATGCAAAGCAAGCTATTTCAGAAGGCCAAGCAGTAGTCGATGGAGAGGTTGAGCTGCGAAAACGTTGTAAAATAAGGCCTATGCAGGTTGTAGAGTTTGCAGGTCAAACAGTTAAAGTGGTCAATTAAAATTCAAGGTATGACTGGACTGTGTCCTTATCTAGGCCTTGATTTTGAAAATGGGGTAAAAGAAAAATATCTTTGATACCAGATTCGCCCAGATGGGCCAGGCCGCACCTAGTATTCTTAATCAGTATAAATTTAAATGATGCTATATTCTTGGATGAAATATCAATGCTACGGCTTGGTTTGCCAAAGGCACCTGTAAGAAGCGACGCACTAATATCATTCCCACCTACCTTTTTTCCTAAGATTATCTCCTCGGCAGCTTTTATTTGATTTAAATTTACTTCAGAAAACTGAACTCCTAAGTTTTTTAGTGTCGTACCAAAAGGGCAGTGAAGGCAATTGGTGTTACAGCAATGTCCTCTATTTTTTAAATATTGTGAGGTATAGACTGTATCACCCTCATCATTTTCATAAGTTAGCTCATCCATTTGTTAGTTCAATCCTTTTGAGTTTAAGTGATGCAGTGCAAGTAGCTCACGCCAGCCCTTTTCTCAGGGTAGTCCAGCTACAATTATCTTGTAAAGAGCATTTTACTTTTTGGAATCCAAGTCCTATACTGAGCCCGTTATATGTGAGTATAATTGGTTATTGAACATTTATGTAAATGTTTATTATTAAGGATAAGGAAAAATTATGAGTACAGGTAGAGTAAAGTTTTTTAATGAGTCAAAAGGTTTTGGATTTATTACTCCAGATGATGGCGGGAAAGATCTTTTTGTTCACATCTCAGCTATCGAGCAAGGTCAGCTTAATGATGATGACAAAGTTGAGTACGAAGTAGGCGAAGGTCAAAAAGGTCCTTGTGCTGTTCAGGTTAGAAAATTATAATAATTATATATTTAATTATTTTTTTGGAAAGGGAGTTTTAAAACTCCCTTTTTTTATGCACAATTTTTAAGATTCAATATTAGCACCAACAACCGCTGCCATTTGCATCATGTTGATAGTCTCGCCTTCTTTCATACTTGTTAGGTCAGTTAGCTTGCCAGACTTGCTGGTGGATTTAGTATTTTTAAAGATAGCAAGTAGTGTTGCATCGGCAACAATGTATTTCCCTGCATTCTCAGGCGCACCATTTTCAATTTTTGTTTGAAGTTTGTTGGCCTTAATATAATCCCAAAGCTTTTTTGTAATTTCTGTTCTTGGCAGCTGTGTTTCTCCCAGCATTGACGCGAGTTCTGATTTTAATTTTACTGGTTTTTTTAAACCCTTCTCTTCAGCCATCTTTAAATCCTTTTATTAAGTAAACTTCTAAAAAATAGTTGATCAATTGTCCCACAAGAATTTTGATAATGCTACAGACTTAACTAGCTTTCTAAAAGGGAATTGAGATATAACTGATAGTAATTATTAGAGTTCAGCTGTTGCGTGCCGTAGAACTCTTTGATGGGTTGATCCCCATTTTCATAAAAAAAACTTAAGGCACTTTTGAATTTGCGCTGAATTTTAGTAGGCCTAGCCAGGATAGAACAAGACAAATGCTGTATCCCATATCAATCTCATACCACTTTAAAGAAAATTTAGCTGCGTCTGGGTACTGGTGATGGTTATTTTGGAGTCCCTCTCCAAGACATAATAACATAACAAAAAAATTGTTGGTGGATTTATCTGGGAGATCAAAATTCCTTTTTCCACTAAAATGCCCGAAGGAGTTGACCATCCACCCTTGAACCGGGTGAGACATAAGGCCTACAAAATAACATGCACCCATAAGCCAAAATCCAGTGAAGTATCCAAAACACAATGCCAAGGCTGCGTGTGAAAAATAGGGAGTAAGCCATATAAGACTTCCACTTTGATACAGTGGGTGAAGTGGGAAATCCAAATCTTCTATGACACTCATGATTTTAGGGTCTTTACTGCGTATTTGATCCAAGATCTCTTCGTACTTTTTTGATTGCGCCAAAAATAAACCGAACACTCCATTGTTATGGGGAGAGTGGGGGTCACTCGGACCATCTGAGTATTGGTGATGCATCCTGTGCATGCAGGCCCAGCCCTTGGGCTCTATTCCGGTCAACCAAACACTGCTTTTAAGGAAAATAGACTTTAAGATTGGATTAAGCTCAATTGCACTGTGAGTGATGGCGCGGTGATAAAATACCGAAGTTAATGTAATGCTGACACCATAAAAAAAGATAAATATAACCAGACAATAGAGGTAGTAGTTCTCCAAAGTAATTCCTTGTGAGAGGGTTGATTTCTTCATCAAAGATTCAGGTTACAGGGGTGGTTGCGGATTAGCACACTCTTTTATTTCAAGAGTTTGCTGATTTGGAACAAATCTGTGGATTTCCGCTGGAAGCGTTGCCTAGGGAAGTTGTTCACGGGCCAATTCTCTCCTGGTAAAATGGCTTCTAGTTTTAAAACAACTCCCCAATCATCTCTCCAATGATAAGCACGCTGAAGTGTTGAAAAAATTCCGATCTCTCCAAATAACCAGTCTTTGTGGAATCGTTGCCGGTAGTTTGTGCTGAGTGTGTGAGATTTAAGCGAAAAAAGTTCCGTATCATTAAAGTGGGATCTTAAATTTAGAGAAGCCGCTCTTCTTTTTGAGAAAATATAGTAAAACGAGGGACCTATCTCGAGAGAAAATGAGTTCATTTTAAAATTCCAAATGGCATTGTTAGTCCATCTAACAACGGCCTTTCGGCTAAAAGCATAGTCAAAATCTTGGGTGAGAATTTCCCCGTAGCAAACTCGGTATTTCTTTGAATTGCAATTGTTAAGCTCCCAAAATGAATTAGCGATATGAGAGATTTTTAGCTTACCAATAGGGACGTTGTGACTAAAGCGTAGATTGGCGTATGGGTAAGGAGGCCATCTTAAGCGGATACCACTAGATAATTTTATATTATATTCGTCTTTATCAAATAGAAAATAAGAAAGACCAGCTTTGACATCACTATTTTGAGTAGCAGCTGGATCTGCATTGGTCTCTTTAGTTGCCGTGAACTCTTCCTTACTTTTAGCGGAAGATTTCTCAAGGGTAAAATTTAAGCGTTTTTTAAGATTGGGTAAATTGATTTGAAACTTGAAGTTGATTTCATTATTTAACTCTTCTCTCTCTTTTTTTAGTGAGAGTGTATAGATCCTGAGATTGGTTCCATTTTTATCCTCAAGAGATTTTACATCCCCAAAAAATGAATCAAGCCAATTGGAGAGAGTAAGGATTGATCTTGAAAAATCGGTATGTGCTTGATCAATTGGTGAGACACGAGAATAAAGAGATCCACAAGGCACAAGACTTACAATCAAAAATGAGGAGAGCCATAATTTTCGCATAATTCATTTTATTATAGATTTAACCAAAGCACATCTATCAAATCTAGGCCTAAAAAATTACTTTAAATTGACACTGGGCTGACTTATCTCCGGTAGTTTATGGGAACCTCAACTAATCCATAACCAGTATACATCTAACAAAGGAGGCAATTTGAATAATAGAGTTTGTGTCAAAGAATTTCTGATCGACGGACTATTGACCATTTCGGCCATTGGCATTGGGTATACACTTCTTCATGAAAGAGCAATTCTTTACATCAATCAAGATGATCCAAAAATTTTTGCTTATTCTATTTGGGTATTTGGTTTTCTATTAATGCTCTATGCGAAAATATCACAATATAAGAAGGGAGATTACTGCACAATTGGGGCCCGAAAAATTTCAAAACAACTTAAAAAAAATTACTGGATTGGGATTTCTCTTTCTATCGTAGGGATAGGATTAATGCTCTACTAGTAAAAGTATGGTTTTTGTAAGGGATTAATCTAGGTCACAATATGATGAATAAATACTCCACTGTTTTTTGTGGATAGCACCATGAACGGCCCAAAACTCTGGAAATTTGAGCTGTATCAATGAGCGAATACCATCACCACGGGCCACAATAAAAAAACGCTGGGTTGATAGTTTTTCAGATAGTCTCTTTAAAATAATTCTAAGATCAAGGGGATCGCTAAAGTCATAAATAAAATAAACATCGGCCTTTGGCATTTCAAATGATTTATCTAATATATTTTGAGATCTCATTTCACAATTTTCAAGACCGTATTTTTCAAAAACTCTTTGTGCTTCTTTGACTCTGACATCAAGGATCTCATAACCAATAAAAGAGGCCTTGGGTAAGAGCGCATTCATGACTATTCCAACCCTGCCGTATCCAGCACCTAGATCGACAATAGTCTTTGGGTCATATTTTTTAAAAAGTGATAGGAAGTGAGATATCTCAGCGTAAGGAGTGAGCAGCACTTGAGGGTGAAGACCAATCCACGTTTGGGTCCCCTGGTAGTGATTTTTTCTATTTGCATTATCTGATTTTTTAAAAAAAGCACGATATTTGCCCAGCAGCTTTTGTTCAATCTTGGCAATATTAAACCCAAGGACTTTATCAACGTGAGTTGCGTGCTGTCGGTCATCTTGGTCAATAGCTGGGATAAAGAAGTCACTTTTTCTTATTAATTCATTGATTTGAGTCACTTGTGCGGTCAACCTTTTCCGCATCAAGGCCCTTGTGCGAAGTTTAGAGCATTCGAAATAGCATAGTATTTGATGCTTTGAAATAGAAATCAAAAGACTTGCCTGGTCATGGCTTAATTATTCTTTACTTTCCACTACTTAATATCGTGTGTTAATAAAAGAACAATAGGAACAATTAAAAAGAGAGAGAAATCCAAATGTCTAAGAAATTGTATGTGGGAAACCTTCCCTTTTCAGCAACTGAACAAACATTACATGATAAATTTTCACAATGTGGAACTGTTGACTCAGCTAAGCTTATTACTGACAGAGATTCAGGCCGAAGCAAGGGCTTTGGGTTTGTAGAAATGGCCAGTGATGATGAGGCCCAGGGGGCGATTGATAAATTTGATGGTCAGGACTGTGAAGGCAGAGCAATGAAAGTTAATATTGCCAAGCCAATGGAGCCAAGAACCGGTGGTGGAAATCGTCGTGATTTTGACAGTAATAGCAGAGGCAATCGCTACTAATAAATTCAAAATTTTATTATACCAAGGCACGAATATTTTTTAGTATTCGTGCCTTTTTGTAAGTATTTTTTTCAATTTGAGAAGCTTGGAAGGCATTTTGTAGTATATATAATGTGCTTGGGAAAATTATTGGAGGTTCGAATGAACAATCTGTTGATTTTCTGCATCTTTTTAACGGCGCTTCAGCCATGTTTAGCAGCTAAATTTTTCAAAGAAGGAAGAGTTCTCTACGAATGTGCAATTCGTGTCAATCACCATGATCCAGTGACAGGGGATATTATCAGTTGGGAATTTACTGATAAACGGGTCAAAATCATTGATAATGGCAAGAAAATATTCATTCAAAGATCCTATGGGGGATTTGGCAATGGCGCTAGAGTTGTGACTCAATTTAGGATTCGGAAGAAAAAAAAATGGTCTTTGAATGAACAGGGAGTAATGGAGATGCAGCGACATTTTTACCATCCTGGTTATGCCATTCTCAGCCTGCTTATGTTTCCGATTGAAAAACGGACACTGACTATTGACGAAAAACGTGGAGTTATTAGTGCTGAAAAACGCTGGCTGTCCATTGAAGAAGATGTAGTTTCTAGGATTAGTTACTACGAATGTGAAGCTCCTGCTTCCCTTGATGGCACTGAGTAACACAATATCCTCACGTGACTCGAAGATCCATCCCTTGTAAACTGTAAGTGAACTACTCACACCAATGAGGTCAAGGTCATGAAATACTATGAAATACACAAAGAGGCTTACAAGGTCCTGGCCCAAAATGGGGCAGTTGCTTGGGATGGTGAGACTGATAGAGATAAAATCTTTGACCACGAGATCATAGTAAGCCTTGAAAAAAGATTAAGTCATTACTTTAAAGATCCCACAGAGAAATCGGCAATTGACCTTGGAACGGGAATGGGGACTTGTGCGCTTTATCTTTCAAAGTATGGTTTCAAAGCAAGAGGCCATGATATTTCTGAAACGGCCATATCGAAGGCCTTAGAAAATGCTGCTTACTTTAAACTCGATACAGATTTTTTTTGTGGTGATATTCTATCTTTAGAATGTAGTGAAAAATTTGATTTAATTACAGATAGTTCATTTCTTCATTGTCTCGTAACAGATGAGGATAGAAAAAAGTTTTTTGATCTCGCTAAAAACATAATTAATGACCATGGAAAGTTATTTATCCATACCATGGTGCACTCTGACGATATGTCTAATTTCTTAACAGCACCCCATATCCTTTTGAAAGAAGACATTCTTTGGAGCACTGGAAATGAAGACTGGGACATGGATTGGACAGAGATCGATGGCAGAAAAGTTTTTTCCCATCGAAGAATAAAAAAAGTGAGAGATCTCGAACAAGAATTTGCTGACCATGGTTTTGAGGTTGTAGAAAAATCTGTGATAGATGACCCCGGTAACCCTGATAGTTATGTGGCGTGGCTAGCTCTAAAAAATGCAACCTGAAGGGAGTCCTAGGAGATAGCGGGCTCAAAACTCATTTCTTTCATTGTGGGCAGTACCGAGTAGTTGTTTTCTTTCCAGTTTAGCTGATAAATTGTTGAAGGAATATATTCTACAATATCTCCTTTAAGAACTCTTAGAAGAGGGTCACTTTGTGAAAGACAAAAGCTGACAATATGGTACAGGCGTGGAATTTTTAAACGATATACCTTAGATAGAATTAATGAGAAGACTTCTCTTTGTTCTTTGATACTAAGAGTTCTATCAATTTCAAGATGGGTGAGATAGAGGATCTTCATTTCCTGTCCCTCGTTAAACGAATTTTTGCCAACGCACTTGAGCCCAAAGTTAAACAATCGCTGTTTATCTGTAACTTTATCAATGACAATTTTTCTCATAGAAGAAGGGGACCAAGGAAGTACTCCTCCAACGATTTTTCCAGCAGAATTAAAAATACATATAAAATCTTTGATTTGATATCCGGGCCACGTTTTTTTTCTTCTTTCCCATTCATCATTAGTACCAAGTCCATTGTAAAATTCTCCCCAGTATTTTTTTGAATTTTGTAGGTGGTAGAATTCTATGAGTTTTGTTTCACCATTACCAGTCAATCTTTGATACCGAAAAGTACTTGCTTTTATTGGTGGGAACTTTTTTAGAAAGTTTCGTCCAATTAAACTGATTGCGTGATACTGATATAGAGGATCGAATTGAATACGCTTGTATTTTTCCATGAAATTTCGAGCGCTACGGTTTTTATCGAAAATGGCACCAAAAATATATGCAGCTCTTTTGAGCTCATCAATTTCACGGTGATTTTTCATGATATCTTCAAAGGATGATTTCCACTGTCTTCTGGCGCTTAGGCTCAATTTTCGGCCGGCCCGTAAATCGCTTATATAAATGGCCTGCTTGAGTGCCCCTTTTATCATGCAAGTCTTGAATGTGAATACGGCATATCCTTGAATACTTCGATCATTATTGGTCATGATGAAACGAATACTGCCTACTCCTTGCGCTCGCCCAAATATGCTGGGGTCCATATCAAATTGGTATTTTAACTCCATTTCCCCAACTTTTATTTTGGCACTTGATAAAAAAGTCGCCAATTCTGGCCCTCTTTTGTTGTCCATCAATTCAATATTAGGATACTTAGAAAGCAGGTCAGCGAGTTTCATTTCCTCTCCTGAAAATTTGAGGGAACTATATCTAAATGGGACATTCTTCTTTTTCCAAAGAGTCTTGAAATTAAAAAAGAGGGAGTAAATAGGGGAGTGAGCAGTACATTTTTTCTTCTTACCATCTCAACTGATTCTACCTCACTAGTTTTCATGCCCTGAAGTCTAATAGTGATGCCTTTGTACAAAACTTCTGGTTTTCCTTTTTGATAAATATTTTTGAGCTTTTTCTTTTTTATATCATAGGCATAAATAATATTTTCTTTTTTCATACTCCAAACTTCCCTATAAAGTTTTAACCAAAACCTAGCGGAGTCTCTTTTATTTTCGAGTGAATGATGAAGCCACAGCCCTGTCACTTCAACGCATTCAAAGGGCTCAACATCTAAGTGGTTTCTGACTCTTTGAGGGATTGATTCTAAAACTCTAAAAGGTGGTTTTGTGACAATGACAAATCCTCCTTTGATGACTCCTTCATGGTCCATCCAGACAACTACTCTGCTTCTTTTTAAATATTCAATCGGAAAAAGTACATCAACTTGAACAGAAGTCATCTCTCTATAGGTGTTGATTTCTTTTTCACTTGTTAGTTCTACAAACTTCATTTGCCCTTCCTCCATGATGGGTATTCTCTTAATTAGCTTAAAAGGCCAAGGTAGTAGGCGCAAGAGTTAGGGCCTTAATACCGTCCCGAAAGCTAGTACGGGACGGTGAATTAAGTATATGTCAGAAAAGTTGGTAGAACCGGTGGCAATGTGGCCAAAACGGGGCAGGGTACATATTTTGTGGCAGCAGGAAGTTTTTTTTTTTGTAGTTTCAGTTAAAAAACTAGTAAATCTTTTCCACTATTTTTCGCCTGCATCTTTTCTATGGCGTTTTGAACCAAAAACAGTAAAGGCGTGAGGTGCACCACTATAGGTAATCATTTCATGTGAAATATGGTTTTCTTCTAACTCACTTGCAAGTTGTGCAAAGTGAGTTAGTTTTACATTCTTGTCTGCTGAGCCTTGAAAATGAAAGAAACCATTATCAGAATGAATGTTTTCATAGATATCTCCTGCCCATAAACTGATTTTTTTTAAGCTATAAGTTTATATACATTTTTTCGAGAACTTAAACGTGGAGGTTAGTTAAGAGCTTGTTTTTGACAAAAAATCAAGATTTGGTGAAGTTTTTGGTCAAATTTTGTGAATTATGCTCTGCAGTTGAGCTCAATCTAAATTTGATTTATTTAACTTTGGTTTCGGTTTGTTTAATCCGATAGTACAACCGTGAGCTCTATAAAAGATAAAACACAACTTATTGCTGAGATTAAGACCACTATTGAGGCCTTAGGGGATTCTAGTAAGCTCATCAAATATTATATGCGTCACCATTTCACAGATTCTTTTGAAGACATTGAGCGTGTATTTATATGGCATAAACTTAATGGAGATATTAGGCAGGGGCTTAAAACCTTGGATGTGCACAAATTTCCTCCTGGAGAAATAGATACTCGCTACAGTCTTGGGCAACGGGCCTTTTATGCGGCGGTTTTATTAAACTTTAGAGGAGCCGGAAAATCTGCAATTAAATTAGTAGAAAATGCTCATGTCTTTCGTCCTACTGAATTTCACTTATTGGGTGGGATTTACTTTTTAAATGGGTATTTTGACAAGGCCATCGGCTTTTTCTACAAAGCACTTGGTGATCTTTCTTATGACTCCTATCTAAAAAGAAGAATTTGTTTTCAAAATTTTATTCTTTCACATATTTACTCAAAACAATTTGAGAGGGCCGATGATTTAATTGATACCTTGCTTAGTTTTGATGATGAAATTGCTCAGTGTTTTGCTTGCTTTTTTCGGAGCCTCAATGAGATTTTCAAAGGTAATTACCGTGCTGGTCTAGATTTACTTGATGAAGTGGCTGAGATGAAAATTGCAAGGAGTGAGAAGATATCGGCAAAGAGCTTGTTTTTAGGTTTCAAGTTGTATGCCAAGGGGAAATTGGGCATTAAAGATGATGGTCATGAAACTGAATTAAAGCACTACCTGGAAGCCGAATTTAGTGAAATAAAAAGAAACTACTTTAAAGCAGAGGGATTTTTCTTTATGCTGGATTTTTTAATGGAGGTCACTACAATTGACCCCGAAGTTCAAGAATCTATGGAGTGTTACCCCGGAATAGATGATTACATATATCTTTTGAAAAATTCTAAATCTAAGTTTGAAATAGGTGTGGCCAGTGAGGCGAATATCTCGATTTTCTTTGGCCGCAGTGAATTTGTCTTCATGGGGCAGACGTCCCCTATACTAACCAAGGAAATTGAGCTCTTGGGGTACCTCAAAAGAACAGGCATCATTGGCATTACTAAGATTAGGCTCTTTGAGCTTTTGTGGAGTGATGATTTATTTGGTCATTTCTTCCATAAAGATAGGCTGAAAAAATTAATTGCAAGAGTAAATACTAGATTTGGCATTAAACTTATTCAAGAAGGAGAATGGCTCTGTCTTAAGCCTGAAGATGCACAACGAATTTATAGTAATTGGGACCCTCAAATTTCAACGCCGTTATTTTTAGAAACAATGAGTAGCTTTGGCATCGATGAGCTTATGAGCTTCTACGATATCAAAAAAAGTAGTGCCTATTCACTTCTCAAAGAGTGGCAAGACTGTGGGCTCATTAGTAAATCCCAGCGCGGAAAAAAGACAATTTTCCATGTAATCCGTGAAGAAAAACTTTCATCATAAGAGTTCGGTCGCTATATTGTGACTTCAGCTCGGGCCGTTTGTAATTTGTGATTTTTGTACGTTTCACCCCACTGACATAGGCAATCCATTACAGGTATTAGAGTTTTTCCAAAGGGAGTTAAAGAGTACTCAACTTTGGGCGGGACCTGTGGGTAGACAACCCTTTTTACCAGTTCGTCATTTTCAAGCTCTCTTAATTGAGAAGTCAGCATTTTTTGAGTAACGCCTGATATGGCCCTTTTTAACTCGGAGAACCGCAGTGTTTGGTCTTGCAATTGATGTATAATCAGTACCTTCCATTTTCCTCCAAATACATTGAGGGCATATTGTACAGGGCATTCTAGGTCCAGAGGTAGGTTTTTCACACAGTATCCTTTTGGTAACTATTGTACTTAATTGTGCGTACTTGTTTATAAATCGCTTAGTGTTTATATTGCTCGAATTGATTAAGGGCAAGTTAAAAAAAGGATTATTAATGAATAGCAAAATTACCGAACAACTTAGATGGAGATATGCAACGAAGATGTTTGACCCTTCTAAAAAATTAAATAATGAACAATTAGGAACAATTTTTGAGGCCACCAGACTAACTCCCTCTTCTTTTGGACTTTCACCGTGGAAACTTCTAATAGTTGAGGACCCAGTAATTCGGAAAAGATTGCGACCGGCCAGCTGGAATCAGTCTCAAATTGTAGATGCATCTCATCTTCTTATTTTGTGTACGCCAGAGCAATTTTCTCCAGAGCATTTAGATCATTTTATCAACACATCAGCTGAGCAAAGAGCAGTTGAAGTGAGCTCACTGGCCGGATATAAAGAATTAATCGAGGGGTTTATTGGAAGAATGAATCCAGGGCAACAACTGGAGTGGATGAGAAAACAGGCCTATATAGCTCTTGGCAATTTACTATCCGTGACCGCCATGATGGGAGTCGATAGCTGTCCCATGGAGGGCTTTGACCGCGAACAATACAA
Source organism: Bacteriovoracaceae bacterium (assembly GCA_018649885.1). GTDB lineage: Bacteria > Bdellovibrionota > Bacteriovoracia > Bacteriovoracales > Bacteriovoracaceae > JABIHA01. Next base: position 24,636 of record JABIHA010000041.1, on the reverse strand, counting down.
CCAAATTTTATCATTACCAAGTCGTGGACTCGATGCCACAGTTGTTTGTGCCATAGGCCATAGAAGTAGCGAAGATAAATACTCTGAGCTCAAAAAAGTTCGTTTCCCACTAGAAGAGGTGGTAATCAAAGTCTAGAATTGCTTGATTATAGATACTACTAGATATTGTGATTTTAAATGCTTGGCCACATATTCTGAGTTTTCTATTAATTTGTATGTAAGTATAGAAAATTGAAGGGATAAATACCCTGAATTGTGGCATAAATATCTCAGATTGATCACTGAAGTTGGGGAAGGGGTAAGCATAACCAAGCTATACCACCTTATGAGATAGGGCCTATTTGTTGCTATTTGAGAGACAAGCAGCATTTGTGGTCAGAGAAAACGGGTCCGCAGACTTCTCCCTATAATTAGGGAAAGGTCTGCAAAAACCTACACCGTGTTTTTTACTCAAGCTTTCTAATAAACCATCAATATTTCCACCACAACAAGCTTATTTTATTTGATTTTGGGTGTCTAAACTCCGAAATGGAGGGGACGTCGAGGTTTGTAGGTTGAGAAAAATTACTATTTCTTTAATAATATTACTTTTTAGTGGTGTTTGCTATTCAGAAAACTATTACATACTTTCGAGTGGGGGAGGCAGTGGAGTAAGTACATTGGAAGCCTTTTATACCGGTATCCAAAGTCAATATCAGGCTACGTCTAGTTTTACTAATTCAGAAAATATCGCCGTTCAACTGGGTCCAACAAGTGGGCCATATTGTTTTTCCAGAACTAAAGAAGAAATTTCTAAAAAGATGATTGATCTAAAGGCGAAGTTTTTAAGAAATCCTACAGACTGTGGGGTGGCCAATGAGCTTTTCATGTTTTTTGAAGGGGCTTATGATGATGAGATAATTTGTTCATCAAGCGAAAAAGATTTTCTTGATTTTAATGGTGATGGTCAAAATGAAGTCGATGGTAGTAGCTCAAGTGTAAATTTTGAACAGTCCCTTAAAGAAATTTATGAAAAGGCCAAATCAGGTGATCACTTATATATTAATTTAGATGATCATGGTCTAAAAACAGACATTCAGGGTCATGAGGACTTCCTCATTGGTATGGGGGACGATGTTGACGACTTGTACCGCTCTGAGCTGGAAGCTCTTTTAGATGCTGCTCCTGAGGGGCTTACTATTCACTTAGCTAACCAAGTGTGCTTTGGTGGAGGGTTTGTGGATTTATCTAAAGCATCTGAGGCTGGATCTAGCATTTGCTCTGTAGCTATGTCAGACCGAGATACTTATAGCTATGGAAATGATGTATTGTTTCCAAGAACATATGATCTTGTTTATGGAAAGAATTTGGAAAAGTATGGAGATCAACTTAGGGCCCATACTTGCTCAATGGTTCAAGATCCTCTTAATAGGCCAAATACATCTCTTGATTCGATTGTAAGAAACTGGCTTACCAGTGAGGGAATACCTAATAATTATTGCCCATTTTTTAAGAGTTTGGAAAATCCAGCTCAGCAAGCTACAAGTATATTTACTCAATTATTAAAAGATGATTCAAGTTCAAAAATTATTGATGAATTTAAAAGTAATATCCTTTCCATTGTTGATGAGTGTTCAGAGTACAACTCTGATGATAAAATTTTGCTAGAAGGAATGTACAACTGTCTTGAGTCAGAACAAGTAATGTTAGATGAAGAGGCAAAGCTTGAAGATCGTGATTTTTTTGAAAGAACTATGGGAGAAGAATATGGAGTGGAATTATTAAATGATCATATGATTTTCCTACTTAAGGCCCCTAAGGATAAAATTGAGGAGTATATTAGCTCCTATTGCTGTTTAAGTTTTAATTTTAAAACAGACAAGGCCCCCGATATTTGTGGGAGTAGATGGTGAAATTGATTTTTTTAATATTATTATCCACACACGTCATGTCTTCGATTTGGCTAGAGCAAAATATATATTCTGTGGTGGCAAAGGTGATAGTTTCGGAATCAGGTCCCAAAGTGGTTTTTAATTCTAAAAGCCGCCTGAGGTGTATGATAAAACTTACCGGTCCTTTGTCGGAGAAATTACATACCGTGGGTATTAAAAGCTATTACCTCTCCTTCAAAATTTCCAAAAAGGTAAAATGTGCAGGGTCACAGGCGACACTTATTAGCTTTCGTGCACTAAAAAAGGGTGAGAAACTAATTGGACCAGTGGGAAACAATTTACATGAAATAAATTGACCAATCTATCATCTTCCAAAATTTGTCCTTTTTAAATATTAACCTCTCAATATATGATCAGGTGTGCAATTTTACAGAGTCTTCACCACCAAAAGGTGTTTGCTTTTCACTTGCCTCTGCTTTTCAGGCTATATTCGAGAAGTAAGAACTCTTTAAACTCAAGGTCCCACTAGTCCCATCAGTAGTCCTTTCTCTGTCCATAATTGTACACTGGCCCCACTTACTTGGTCTTTGTGATCAATGCCTTTCATCTCTTTGGTTAAATGTGTTTGATAAAGAGTGTAGACATGTCCATTTGAGATATTCTCAAGCTTTAACTGGGCGGCAATCTTACCCTGGATACTACAATACCTTGCTCCCAAAACCTTCCATTTACCTGGGGGAAGTCGAGAGCTTTGGGCCAATGTAAAATCTAGTTTGGGTAGAGCTTTCCCAATTTTGATTAAATCACTTGAGCTTATCTCTACAGATAGGTTTTTTCCATGGTTGTAAACAATTTCATCTACTATTTGGTTTTCTATTTTTGCAGTCGAAAAAAATATTAAAAGTGCAAAACAGCTAATTGCGAGCCCTGCACCTGCACTCCATAAAAGTGACATCGAGCTTTTCCCTTGAAGTCTTTCAAGTTGAGAGGCAGAGAGTTCTTTTGACTGGTAATAGTTTTTTATTTGGTTTTTAAAACTACTCATGAGTTTCCTCCCAGTTTGTGCTTTTTAATTTCTTTTTTAAGCGCGCTAGTCTTGAACTCAGCGTTCCCCTTGGAGTTTTAGTAAGACTCGCAATCTCACTTAAGCTATAGTCTTCCATTGCCCAAAGGTAGAGAAGCTCTCTTTCTTCTGGGTTTAAAACTTTCAGTACTTTTTGAATGAGGTCTTTATTAATGGCCGTCTTCTCTAGATCATCTAGTGAAACTTCTTCGTCTATAAATGCGACAGCTTCTTCTTTTCTTTGGTATTCATCAAAAAATTTGTTTCGAATACATCTTTTGGCATAGGCCTTTTTATTTAAAACAAAAGGGCGGCTTAAGACCTTCTCCACTCCATGAGAGACAAGGTCATAGGCCCACTCTTCTTTGCGCGTTAAACTCAAAGCATATCTATAAAATGAATCGAGGTCTTGTCTATTAAAACTCAATGGGCCAAATCGTACTGGTTTTTTTCACCATTTATCGAGTGAACAATAGGTTGAACAACACTGAAAGAACTTCCTGTTTTGCTTACAAGAAAATCAATGTCATACTTTTTCCCACTAGCATCTTGGAAGTCAGCACAACTTGTATACAAGCTAGCATTGTCTTTGACTCCGGCATGAAAGCCATCTGGGTATTTATCCGTTTTTTTCAATTTAAGTTTGAGAACCTTTCCCTCAAATAGTACTGGCATAAAGCCATTTTGCTTCACAAGAGAGTTGACGTAGGTTTTCATTGTACTTTGGACTGCTGTTTTAGTTGTGGGCGTTAGAGCAAAGGCCCCTGTGGATAAAATTAATGTCATTACTACTATAGTTGTCTTCATTGATACCTCCAGAAAAGACTTATTTACTCTTAAGACCTTTTAGTGGCCAATTTGATTGCAATCTTTTTTGGAAATATTGGGAAATGCTGTAATTTGGGCAGGTTAGAAGCAATGTACGGCGATCCTGATCGCCGTACATTGTATTTTACTTTATTTTTGATCTACTAAATATTGAACCAGTTGTTTGTTCGTTGGAAGGAAACGGGCTCCATAAATACTGTGAAAGGGAAGTAGCTCGCACTCTTTTACATCATTGCAAACTAAGTATTTGGCTTCGGCATTAGTACGAGTTTTTACTTCTCTATCTTTAAGAGTACCGTCACAAAGAGTGAGAGCATTTTTAAAGAAAAGATCTTTGAGTTCATCAACTGTATAGCTAATACCTTCCTTTTCTTTTAAAAGGGAAATGAGTTTATTTGTTGCCTTAAATCGAGACAATCTCAAGGCCTTCTTTTCCATTCTTTTTTGATATCTTTTTTTACCTTTTAAATCTTGGTAACTTTTAAAATCAATTTGCCTGAGAACATCCATTCTTGCTTCTCTATTAAGAACTCTATAATAGTCATCTATCGCTTGGAGCTTATTTTCAGCAAGCTCACTATCGACTACATTGATAGGCTCTATTGAGTGAGCCAATTCCTTCAGTACAGGTCCCGCCAAGTTTGATCTAAGGGCATTAACGGCGAATGCAGTGCCAGAAACACTTCCCAAAACGCCTAGAGTGATTCCGTATCCAATTAGAGTATTTCTTCTTTCAGTAAAACCCATATCAATGAGGCCCGGAGAATCTTCAAACCCAAAAACTCCAAAAGTACTAAATGAAGCTGCCATTCCCACAGCCGATACAGCAGCAGCAATGCCAACACCTTCTTCAACAGTGCCTCCATAGGCACAGCTCCTAAATGCCCGTAGCTTTTGCTGTCTTTCTAGCTCAGCTTTAATTTCAGGTGAGTAATCCGCAGCTTGTGCAAAACTTGCAGATATTAGTGCAATTAAGATTAGTAATCTCATCAAGACCTCCAGTTTATTATTCTTTGTATCCAATTCCTAATCTGGCTATAGCATAAGGAATGATGCGACGCAATGAAGTATGCGTTTATTGTTTCACGTGTACGTAACACTGAGATGAATCAATGGTTTTTATGTTTGGCCCCTAGTTCGTGTGTAACAATTACATTAATTTGCGGGTTGTTCCATTTCTGCATTTCTTCTCTATAGTAAAGAGCTTTAATTAAACAATTCTCAAGGTAAGAAAGGTGAAGCTTATCAAAATTTTCTTTTTTTCGATGATCTTAATACCAGTGGCCCTTGGCTCAGGGGCGAGCGCTATATTTAGTGACCCTGATACCCCTGTGTCTGTAGATATAAGTGCCGATTTTGATTTGATAGGTTCCATTGGATCGAGATTCCAGAAAAGATCTCCTTTCTCGTCGAATGGATTTTTAAAAATAGGAAGCACTCAGTACCCTGCAGTGATTAGGCCACGCGGGAATTCGAGAATTGATTACTGTGAAGGAATGAAACCTTTGAGGGTTAAATTCTCACTGGGGGCGCCAACTTTTGGACCACTTAAGGGAATCAATAAAAAACTTAAAATTGTTACTCATTGCAATTTGAATCCAGATACAATTCAGCCTTGGATTGGTCTGTCTCCCAATGAAGTCGTGCTGATGGAATTTTATAGATATCGTGTTTCTCAAATTTTATTAGGTGAGGATTCTTTCCAGGTCAAGCTAGCGGCAGCTAATTACCATAGTTTAGAAGGAAAAAAAGTGAGCTATGGAAACGCAATACTGCTGGAGTCTGTTTCGGATATAGCGTCCAGGTTGGGAGGAAACATCATAGGTGCAGATGAGCTGGTGCCTATAGAGGACTGGGAGATTTGGCCTAAACTTCGAGATAAGCCTAAGTGGTTTATTAAAAAATCTGTTTATCATCAAAGAAGATTTCGCTATGTAAAAAAGCTTATTGGAAGTGAGCTAGATCTATTTAAAACTCTAGTAGACCTCTATATTCCTGCAAGGGTTTTGCGTGCTAGTGGAGATTTGACCATTAGGGACAATAACGAAGCATTTTTAGTGAAAGGTGTGATTCACTTTGTTCCCTATGATTATGACCTAGACTCCCACGCTTGGTTTGGGAGGGAGTCCAAGTATACTGAAGTTGATGATGATAAGTGGTATCCAAAATATCTTGGAAGCCATTTAATAAAATTAAATGTAAGTGATCAACAAAAGGCCAAGGTTTATACCAGGGCCAAAATTAAAAATGCCCTGGGCAAGATACTATCGGCACAGAAGTATATAGGCTCAACAGGATTTCGTTTGTCAGAAAAAATTATCAAAGTTATGGAAGGCACTAGAGTTTATTATTTAAAATTGATGTCTGATCTGGAGTAGAAAAAAATCTTATAGCTGTGTTAAGTCAGTATCGACACTCAGTTGATAAATTTCTTTGATATTTTTTAAAATCTTTTCAAAATTAATTTTTAAATCAATTAATTTTCCCGTTTCCATGTCGAATACCCAGCCATGCACAGTAATGCCACGTTTTGTTGAAGCCTTTTGGACAGCTGCGGTTTTTATCAAGTTAATACATTGCTCTTGAACATTTAGCTCTACTAGCCGCTTTTCTCTGTCACATTCATTTTTTATTTTGGAGAGTTCTTTATTATGAATTCTGTAAACATCTCTAATATTTCTAAGCCATGGATTTAAAATACCCATGTCAGTTGCTTCCAGTGCTGCCTTAATCCCACCACAGCCGTAGTGGCCACAGACAACAATGTGCTTAACTTTGAGTTGATTGACAGCATAGTTGAGAACAGACATGACATTTAAATCTATACTGATAACCATATTGGCAATATTTCTATGAACAAAGGCCTCTCCAGGGGATACTCCCATAAGCTCTTCTGCTGTGACTCTACTGTCTGAGCAGCCAATGTAGAGAAGGTCGGGGTTTTGGCCTTTGGATAATTTTTTAAAAAAGTTCTTATCTCCTGATAATTTTTCAGAGATCCAATTTTCATTGTTTTCAAAAACCTTTTTCATATCCATTTTTATACTTCCAACATTACAGTTTGTAGGTAGTTAAAATTATAGACTATATACATAGGATCTTTATAGTACTTTGTGACTCAAAAAGGAGGCCAATTCTACGACATCGCGTCGAAATATTCTAACCATAAATGATCAAGTATAGCTTGAGCTTCAGTTCCTTTTTTTCTACTATTACTGCATGCACATTGAACCAAAACCAATTGAGAGCTACCCCTGGTATGCGAGAATGCTTTTCAAAAAGCAAAAAAAGAAGCTAGGAATGGTTTTGCTGCCTGGATTATTTTGGGCAAGAATGCCTCTACTGCACATACTTTTCACATTTTTTTGGAAGTATTTTGACCGAAAGAGCTCAGAGCTTGATCCAGTGCTTAGATCCCTTGTGCAAGTTCGAGTTGCTCAAATTAATTGGTGCAAGTTTTGTATAGATTTCAATTCAGTACTACTTATGGAAAGATGCGATGCAAGTGATAAAATTGATCAACTTTCTGACTGGAGTAAAAGTGAGCTTTTCTCAGATCTTGAAAGAGCAGCACTTGAGTATACTGAGACTCTCTCATCAACAGAAGTCGAGGTAGATCCTGCACTAATGGCCAGACTTAAAAAACATTTAGGTGATGATCAAATAGTGGAGCTGACCGCCTTGATCTCATTTCAAAATATGTCTGCTAAATTTAATGCCGCACTTGCCATCCCCTCGCAAGGGATGTGTAAAATCCCACCCAAAAATTAATTCGATTTCTTCTTGTTTAATTTAACTGGCCAAGTAAAATTGAGGAATGCTCGCGTGAAAAGCTTGATCATGTGAGTATAAACACATTGTTACCTGGGAAGCTCATGAAAGCTCTATTATTATCATTTGTTTTATTCGTTTTTTGTATCGGTGCTCACGCTGGATGTAAAACTTCCAAGTTTTCTAAAAAGAGTAGCCAAATAACTGTGGTAGCAAAAGTTGGCGGTGAGAAAATAAGCTATAAATGTGACCTTAAAAAAGACAAAGACTTTGGACACGCTCGGGCCGAGAAGGCCTTGAAGGGTGGACTGACACTAGAGCTCACTTGTTCAAAAGACAGAGATACTAAAATTCACCTTAGTATTATTGGTCTCACTAAAAAGCAAGATGTGGCGGGGCTCAACAGCTTTGCGGATATGAGAAAACCTCCCTATGCAACCTTGAGGTTTTATCATGGCAAACGGAAGTATTACCAAAAGAGTATGGATCCCAAAAATACAGAACTCATGGTGACTCTTGAAAGTGCAGATTTGTCAGTGGCCAATAAGACGGCCTATCTAAAAGGTTGCGCTACTTCTAAGTGGAGCGACAAAAGTCGCTTAAATATCAACTTCAATGTACATATTTAACTTTTAATTCCTATTGGTTTTTCCCTTTTATATTCACAGTCCATGACTGACGAAAACCCCTGTGCTAAATGGTTTTAAGGACTTGGTCCAAATCACTTTTTGTATTTTTTACAACAGAACAAAAGTTAACTACACAGCTAGTGCATCAAACAGTAAACAAAGAGCCTAAAATTTGTTTTACAAGGAAAAATCATGCAACGCGTAAATGTTTTGTTTCTTTTTGCCACTCTATTTTTATCCACTCAATTACAGGCGAAAATGCCTCTTTGGTCTTACGACCCAGGTCCGAGTCCTGATACAAAAATGGGAAAAGAGTTGATTGACATAACGGCGAATATTCCCAATATGCCACTGGTATCAAAGCAAATCATAGGAAGAAAACAAAAATTTAGACCGGCCTTTGGTCCTATCCCTTGGAGAATGCTTCCAGATGAGGGAAAGGTAAAAATTCTCTTTATTGGCCAAGACGGAACCCATATTGCCGAAGCCGCGGGAAGGCCTGCAACCGCTGGATTTGGTGGCCGTACCCAAGACCTTGCTAACTACTTTGGTGTTGCCGAGGGAGCCGCTTTTATTAATTCATATTCTTTTACAATAAAAGGACAGTACGGAGTCTACAATACTCCCTATATTTATAAAAAAAGTAGTGGTGCTTCAGTTCGGCTTAGTAACCTCGTGGACAACAAACTATGGCTTATTTCACAAAATTTAAATAGCCCCATTGTTAAATGGAGAAATCAGCTTATCGATTGGATTATCAGAAACAATAAACAATCTATGAAGTTGATTGTATTGTTTGGTGGAGCAGCTCGTGACTCGATTGCTACTTACGCTAGAAGTAAGGGTGCCAGTGTTGAGGCCTACAATGAAGATAAAATGAAAGATATCCAAGTTCCTGAGACAAAGGTTGAGTATGCAGGAGCAAACAATACTTATTCCTCACTAGTTGCAAGAGACGGGAGTGATCTCTATGAGAACGTGCTGGGTGAGTATGTGGATTATTCAAAGTCATCTAATCAAAGAAAGGTAGAGCGCTCACTTGCAAACAACTTAGAAGATTACTTAGACAAAATGGTTTTTACTAAGGGTGGCCCCTATAACAATGGTCTAATTAATGCGGCTCAATTAGGTGGCTATGATTTAAGAAAAATGATGATTGATGGAGCTTACACAAGATCTCTTAAAGGACTTAAGCTTGATGATGGATCAGTCATCGAAAACGATCTTATTGTTATTTCTCTTCCTCATCCAAGTAGCTTAACTCGTACAGTCAGGGAGGCAAAGACTTGGGCAATAGGAGAGCTCAAGGCTTCAGAAAGAGTTATGAGTAATGTAAAAGATCTTGATATTTACGCTGAGAAAGGATGGAGCATTAAAGCCGATCCGGGAAAAATTAACTACTACTCTAAAGGCGAGAACTATAAATATGGAAGATCTGATATTGGGCCAGAGTTTTATGATTTTGGAACTCCAAAAAATAGAATGGTATCTAAATCAACTGCCAGGAGAATGTCTGGGAACGCCCATGTAGTCATTATCGGAACCAGAGATAATGGCCGCTTTTCAAAGTCGGCTATTCAGAAGATGACTAGTGCTAAAGCTGCTGAGGGGATTGATCAAAGTAATTTATTTATCGCAAGACCTTCTTCACTGGACCTGCGTTATGTATTTGATCCAGGACCAGGAGAAAAATTTGCAAAATTAATGGTCGAAAATCTTGATCTTAAAAAAATATTTGATGAAAAAGAAGAAATGTCTTGGAAGAGTGATGGCATCGATGCTTACAATGTCAAAACACACCCCAATGTTGCAGCTTTTGGACACTACAGAGGAACTTTTAAAAATCCTAGAGTTCTAATCTTAGCTGACCCCATTGGATATGATGATATCGTTACGGCCAGGGCCTTAACTGGAGAGAGAGGGCAATACCTTCACGGCCTGATGGAAGACATGGGTGTATCTGATCAGTACCTAGTTTTTAAAACTATTCCTTTCGGAATGGACGGTGCCACAAAACAGGAGTGGGCTACAGTATTAGCTCAAACATCTCAGTATAGACAAAGAGTTTTAGGCGAAGTTTTAAAACAAGGAAAACCTGAGGTGATTATAGCTGATGGCCCAAATGCTTTTAGTGAGGCTACAAGAATTTTAGGTAAAAGTGGAGTACCAATCATTCGTCTAAGAAGAGGAATGGGAAATGGAAGTTATGGAATTAAAGCAGCAGCTAAAAAAATGAAACAGATCGAAGCTTTTAGTGACAAAAGTGCCACTGGTAACATTCAAAATATTCCAAGATCACACCTCTCTTTTTATGCAAGAGTTTGGGAAGGGACCTCAGGAGATCGTGCTATCACTTCAGCTGGAACAGAGTACAAAGGAATTGCCTTTGCTGAAGTCGTACCTAGTTGGGCATATGAGCAAGATACACAGACGTTCATTGATTCTTTTGATCCTATTGAGATGATCAAGGTTTTACAAGACAATGATCTTCCTCTTCCCTATGAGAGTATTCCAGAGTTCATTGAAAGGTTGGAGCTAGATCCATCCATGGGTAGCACCCAATTACCGGAACTTGAGTGGGCCTATTCAGCGGCATAACCCGCAGTCTCTTGACACCTTGGTCCAATAATCGGTAGGAGTTTAGAGGGTCAATGCTACGCTTGGGGGGCAGGGTGAAGAACACATTTTTTCTATTTCTAATCAGCTCATTTTTATTTTCTGCACATGCACAGTATCCAACTCACTGGTGGAAACCTGTTCCCAAAGAAGATCTTAAATGGTGGGAGATTTCTCCTGATAGTGCCAAAAAAGGTGAGGTTGTTCTCAGTAAGAGAAATGAACTGGGGCTGCTATCAAATTTTGCAGCAACACCTTTTGTTTTCCGAAAAAAGAAATACCCAAGCCTTGAAGGTCTTTGGCAGTCTATGAAATATCCTGAAAGTAAATCTGATCCACGTTTTTCAAAAGCCGAGTGGCCATTCACAAGAGCAGAAGTGGAAAAAATGGATGGGCACACCGCTAAAAAGGCTGGAGGGTTTGGCTCTAAAGTGATGAAGAAGATGGGAATCAACTGGGTAACCTTTGAAGGGGTGGAAATGGTCTACAGAACTTCTGAAAAAAGTGATCACTACCAAGTTATTAAAGAAGCGATGCTTTCTAAATTAAATCAGAACCCTAAAGTAAAACAAACTCTTTTAGCGACAGGAAGTTTGAACTTAAGGCCCGATCATAAAGTCAGAGCTGATGACCCTCCGGCCTGGCGCTATTATCAGATCTGGATGGATATTCGTCGCGATCTACAAAAAGGTGACTCCCACTAAGAAGCGGAAAGCTCAAATACCTTTCATTTTTTCCAGGTAAAGATCAGCAGCTTTTGGATTTATGGTTCCTCCACAGCGAGTAAGATCCACTAGCTCTTCTACTGGGGTGACTGTTTCGCAAAGGGCTTCTTTGATTTGTGGACCTGTAAACTGAGGGTATTTTTTTACAAGCTTGCTAACAACCCTTGAGGTAATAGCAGCGGCCACTGATGTTTGCTGTTCAGGAAAGGGGGTAGATAGCGCAAAATCCACTTTTTGTGGGTGGGTAGCCGAGCTTTCTACCAATTGATTTTTTTCTCTATCCCAGGCTGCAACAAGCACTAAGTTTTCTTTATCAGGCGCTAGCTTTTGGGGGTAATGGTTACTCATAATATCATCGTTTGTTAGGTCGTCGTCGATGTTACCAGCAGCTGCTACAAAAAGAGTATTGGGGTTTTTTTTCATGGCCAAATCCAAACCATTGCCAAATCTTTCTTTTTTACCGTGAGTGCTTAAATTTACCACTAAGGCCTTGGATTGCTTGATGGCAGAAATGAGCTCATAGGTATCATATCTAATGATTCTACAGTCTGATTCAACACAGTACTTAACATCGCGAAATTTTTGACCATTGTAGCTTACAATGGGGATTACTGCATTAACATCATGAGCATTGTTACTCACTCTGGTGGCCATAAGTGCCCCATGAGTCTGAGGCTCGCGAGATGTCCAGTCTTGGTAATATTTAAACTCTTCAACTAATTGTGGATAAAGTGGGACTTGTTTCATTTGATCTAGGGCAAATACGGTGTCAAAAATGACAACCTTTACTAATTCATCCACACCTTGTTGTCCCCACCTTTCTGGATCAATGGCCTTTTCACAGATTTCTCCAATTTGTTCTTCCACTGTCCCAGACTTTACAAGCGAAGAGGTTCCAAAAATGTTTATTTTCTGTTTAATTGGTTTCCCATTTTTCGAGAAAATTAACATTGCTTTTGCAAACGGTTTATCTTCATAGCTTGCAATCACTTCAGGAGAAAATTTAAATTGAACGATTTGGCATTTTCCAGATCTTTCCACGCTCATTTTTAGAGGGCAGGGGGATCCGTGGTAGTCACATTGATGGAGCTTCGTTATTAGAGAACTAATATCACAAAATTTTTTTGAAAGAGATCTTGAGTGATCAATTGGTGTGAAATCAAATTTTAATTCTCCGACTTTCCCAGCAAAGGCTGCGGGAATTAGAAGGATAAATAATATTTGTTGGAAATAAGCTCTCATCACAATCATATTTTCGGTAAAATGCCTCAGAGAATTGAATTTAAGTGAGATAAATTTCTTGATCTATGAAATAGAAAAATCCTTCCAATTGGACGTGCTTCCTCGCAGCGCTAGCGGCGGCAGAAATTTAGTAATTTCGCTCCATAATGGAGCTGATCACTGTATTTTTGTGACATTGGTAAAACTTCTGGCCCTGGGCTTCACAGATGCTCTGAATGGAGTCATCATTTGATTATAACTTATTTGTGAGGGCCCAGGTTATGAAACTATTTCTGGCACTATTAATTTTAATTAGCACCCAGCTTGCTTGGTCAAAGGAGCGTTGCGCTTCTAGTTGTTCTAAAGGCTGCATGGATGAAATTGATCGCTGGCAAGTGATTGTGGATAAACATGTTCTCAAGTGCGGGGACTTTGAAGATGAGTTATACCGCGCTTTAGAGTGGGGCTCAGGGCCAGGGGATCAGTGTGCTGAGAATTGTTCTAAGCTTTGCCGTTCAAGAATTAAAGGGCGTCTAACCATCTCTAAAATGCATTACACCAAATGTAAGAGAACAGGACCTAAAAAGCCCGATCCTAAAAAACCAGATCCTAAAAAACCAGACCCAAAAAAGCCAGATCCTAAGAAATGTGCCAGTTCTGATAACACGCTTAAATGCAGGCAATTTCGCTGTAAAAATCGACTTAAAACTTTCAGGCGTACTTGGACTGATGATCAACTAGGGGTTGCCTGTAAAAGTGGCAGAGGTGATTGTGTAGTCTTTTTCGCTATTATGAGCTCAAGCGCCACTCCTAAAGGAATCGCTTCCTACTGCCCATAGGTTTGAATAGTAGACTAGAAGGCACGGTATTCGTGCCTTCCCAATAAAAACTCTCAACTATTTTCTTAAGTTTCACCCAAAGTCTAAATTTTTCTTAAACTAGTTCGTAATTTTTACGAATAGTTACATCAGTACTAGTGGTTGTTTTAATGGTGTTAACAAAAAGATTTATGAAGACTCTAATTACTAAATTTAGAAGTGGTGTGCCGCTTTCTGTGGTGTTTCATCTTCTCATTTTTGTGATCCTTAGTGGTTGCCTGGATAAGCAGGTCGAAAAATATAAGGAAATTGGAAAGTCTTCTGATAATAGTTCAACGGTAGCTGCAAGTGATACAACTCCTCCTACAAAACCAACTAGCTTGACGCTCACTGGAGATAGCTGTCTTTATCAAACTGATGCCACATCATGGACTGCCTCTACTGATTCCGGGGGAGGAGTAAGTTATTATCAAATGGCAATCAGTACCAGCACTAATATTTCTGACATTATTTCTGGTGGAGGATTTAGCTCTTCAGTTGTGACTGGAACCAGTGCTCAATTTACAACTGAGCTAGGGCTTAGTGCTGGGACCAACTATTATTCATTAGTGCGAGCTGTGGACGCTGCTGGAAATAAATCCAATCATGCTGTCTCTGCAAGTTGGCAAATCCCAAATGACAACCCCTCAGCATTTTTAACAGGAACCGAGACAACTGAAGCAGGAACGCCAACTAATTTTAATCAGGCCACGGCCTATCCCATTGTCTGGAGTGCCAGCAGCTTTGCTAGTTGTCACTTCTCGCATTCACTTAGTGTTAACCCTGAACAATTAAGTATCACGCATGATGGTGATTATTTTATTTCAGTGACAATTCCTTTAACACTATCTGATGTCAACGGCATTAGAAGGGCGGTATCTCTCGATGTACTAGTAAATGGAGTCTCTGTTTCTCAAGGAAGGGGAGACTCGGGTTATATCAGGCAAGGATCAGGGCATGCAGAGGCCTCAGTTCACATTGCCACCCTTTTAAATGACTTGAGTGCAGGAGATTATATTGAAGTCAAAGCGATTCAAGAAGCTTCTATTGGTACTGTCACCACATCAAGCGCTTCTTTGTATGTGGAGTATGTAAAACCATCTCGTTCCATTTTCTTTGCAAAAGGTTCCAATACTGTAGGAGGAAGCGGTTTTAATTTGGCCGCTGCTGACGCCATTACCTGGACAGAGGTAAAAGAAGATACAGATTTTACTCATTCAGATTCTGTGTCTCCGGAAAACATAACAATTAATACGGCGGGAGATTATCTTATTACCGCCAACCTACCACTTTTCATGGCCAGCTGTGATTCCAAGAGACGCTCTTCTGATATCAAAATTAAACTCGACGGTGTCACCATTGCCGGAGGTACAGGTGCGCAAGGTTATATTAGGTGTGCTGAGTCTCACGACTCAGCAACTGTTCACTTTAGTGGGGTTGCCAAGTCTGTTATGGCCGGGCAAGTACTGACTGTGACTGCCCAAGCGGGTACTACTATCACAACAGGTGCCCTTAATGTCATCGCCGGAACTGAAGCTTCCATTATGATTGAAAAGATATCTTCTGCTGATAATATCCTCACCGTGAGAGGAAACCGAACCGTTGCCAGCACTGATTGGAATAGTACAGCAGTGGGCAGTGCCATTGAATGGGCCACTCAAGATACAATTGATGCCACTGAGTTTACTCACAGTGTGGGAGTTAATCCTCAAAATATTACGCTGGTAACTGGCGGAGATTATCTTGTTTACTACAATGATCATCTCACCAGTGCTGCTCAAAGACCTAATGTAGTCATTAGTTTGAAAGTTAATGGTACACCAGTAACAGGTGCTGAGTGCAAGTCTCAATACATTAGGATAACCGAAGGTCATGATGAGAGCTCGTGCTCCATGGTTTATTTTTTGAATGATATGACGGCAAGTTCTACTCTAACCATTGAGGCCAAAAAAGAAGCAGTGACCGGAGTTGTTAATGATGCCAGTGACGCCCTTTTGACTATTATAAAAAAATAACAGTATTTGCTATCCTAGAGCTTGATACATTGTATAGAGCTACTAGTACTACTTGATGACTGTATTGAGCCAGAGCTAATAATATAACAAGTAACACCTTTATCATTATCGATAATACGATAGAATCGATCAAAGGCTTTTCCTGAGTGTTGCAGCTGAAGGTTTTCAACTCTTACTTGTGAGCTGTCTATTCGTTTCACTTCAGTGTCGTAAGCACTGAGTGCTATGGATGTCCAAGAAAGGCAAAGTACTAGAGTGCTAAATGCTTTAAATAGTGTCATATGGATTCTCCGTTAGTGCTATGAGAGTTTAACGGGGAGTGGGATCTGGCTCAATGCCTGTTAATGAAAGCTTAATGAACCTGGAATTGTTTACTGAGGGTAGTGTGTAAAAAGAACACTATTTTTTGACTTTGGTGTAAACCATTAGATAGTTGGTGCAAAGAGCACTTTTGCACCCTTCGCAGCTATCACCGAGGTCTTTAGGGTCTAGTTTTTTGGCGATGGCCTCGAGTCCCATGCTTTCATAGAGCTCTATGGATTCAGCTGCCCTGTCAGGGTCGACTAGGTGTCTCTTTTTCCAGCCTTCACTAAGAAGTTTGGGGCAGCCTTTAATTTCTTTTTCATCCACGGCCATCTTAAGCTTGTGCCACTGCTTCAGTTGTTCTTCCTACTTTTTCAAGTCGAATCCCGGCCAATATGGCGGCTCCTAGGCAGGCCATAAATTGGACCATATCCTCAGGTGGAACATTGACATCTTTTTCAAGTTGCTTGTGAATAGAATCTGCCATGGTGGTAAATCTCATGATGCCACCAACCAGAGTAAACTCCGGCTCACCTTTCACTCGTTTTATAAGTTGAAGTGCTCGGCTTACAAGGGACTCGATCGCTCCTTGCATAATATCTGAAGGAGGTGCACCAAGGGAGAGGTGGTTGATGACTTCTGATTCAGCAAAAACTGCGCAGACCCCAGAGATGGGAACCGGCTCTTTTGATGTTGATAAGAGGGGACTGATTTCCTCTGTTTGGAAACCCATATACTTTGCTGTCTTTTCTAAGAAGGCTCCAGTGCCGGCTGCACACTTATCATTTAGTCTAAAAGAGAGAACTTTCTTATTTTCGTCTAGCCTTGATGACTTCATGGTTTGGCCACCAATATCAAGGACTGTAAGGGTTTTAGGGAAAAGGTGAGTCGTTCCTCTGGCAGTGGCCGTAATATCAGTAACGGCCAAGTCTTTGAAATCAACTAGGTGTCTTCCAGTTCCAGTGGCCACAATATAATCAATATCGCTTTCTTTTTTTCCAATGCTGGCAATACAGGCATCGAAAGATTCTCTTGCTACTTGTTTGAGCTTAAAACCAGTATGCCTAAGATCTTTGGCGAGTACTTTTTGATTCTCATCTAATAAAATTGTTTTTGTGTAGGTGGAGCCAACATCAATTCCGGCCGTGATAGTAGACATTAGGCATTCTCCTTTTCAAGTTGAGGGGTTCTGCTGGAGATAATATGATCGAGGGCAAAAAGTGAGGCCCCAAGTGCACCCATGTAGTGGGAGTCATCACTTACATTGAGCTGTTTACCAAGTCTTTCTTCCAGTGCTTTAACCATGGCGACATTTTTTGTGACACCACCTGTGAAAGTAACTTCGTCCTCAACTCCAACTCTTCTCATTAAACCAGCTGATCGTGAGGCAATCGATTGGTGGACTCCCCATAGGATGTCTTCAATTTTTTTTCCTTTACCGAGCCAGGAGAGTACTTCTGATTCTGCAAAAACTGTGCAGGTGGTGGATATTTTCACTGGCCGGTTGTACTTTAGTGCTGTCGGTCCAAGATCATCTAGAGGAATATCTAAGGCCATGGAGGCAGCTCCTAGAAAACGTCCCGTGCCGGCTGCGCATTTATCGTTCATACAGAAATCAATAATATCACCGTCTGGTCCCACACTGATGGCCTTGGTGTCCTGGCCACCCATGTCCACAACTGTTTTAGTCTTTGGAAACATATGAACAGCACCTCGACCATGACAGCTAATCTCGGTGATCTGGGCATTTCCAAAAGTCACTTTATAGCGGCCATAACCAGTGCCTATGACATACTCAACTTCTTCTTCAGGGAGGCCTGAATCTTTGAGAGCAATGGCAAAACAATTTTGTGCTGCCTGAATCACATTGGCGCCGGTGTCTGTTAGGGCACGTCCAACGATTTTTCTATTTTCATCAATAATGACTGCTTTAGTTTGGGTTGATCCAACATCAACACCAGCTGCGTAGGCCATTTTTTACTCCTTAGCTTTAATGTGCGCCCATTCTTTGTCTGCGTGAGGCGAGTCCTTCAAAATATGCATCAATTCTATTTTTCATTTGGGCCTCGGTAACAACCCGGCGGTCCATCATGTCTGATTCAATAAATAGGCTGGGTACATCAATCTTTTTGGAAAGATGGTAGCGACTATCAGCAAGACCTGTTGAAACAGTCCTGCAGCTTTTTATGGGGTGATAGATAATGCCATCGATTTTGAAGTCTTTGACCATGGACTCGACCATAATTTCTTGATGAAACATACTGTCCATAGCATCTCGTACACTCATTAAAAGTCCAATGGAAAGACTTTTTATAGGATCTTCTAAATCGTATTGGAATCCTCTGTTGGCGCCACCTGAAGCGAACCAAAGATATGTTGAGTTGATAAATGTTCCACCCCAATCGGTAAAGAGCTCATTAAAGCGTCTAAAAATGGGGTAACAGGGAACTCCTACAAAAACTAAGCGGTACTGCTCTTCAGTTAATGTGCCGATCCCATTTTTTACTTTGTACTCCATTTCTTCTACTAGCTCTTTGAAGTATTTTGCACCTTCTGGAGTTCCTTTAAGGCCATTGGCCACACCCAAAAAGATTGTTCCATCCGTTAGGGCATTAAATACAGCAGGGGTATTTTGGTTGAGAGTGATAACTTTTTCCCAACTAGAGTGAAGAGAGTTAGTATTTTTTAAGACCTCTCTGAGTTTGTCGATATCAAATTTTTTCCCTGTGACTTTTTCACAAAGAGTGATCAGCTCTCTAATTTGGGCCTCAACGTATCGGCGGTCATTTTCAAAATCTACACTACCTTCGAGTGAAGGTTTTCCGCCTTGCCTTGTGCCTGGAATATCCATGGTGAAAATTGGAATGTCATACATTCTCTCCCAAATTTCGGCCCATTTTATATAGGTGTTACAGGCATTTGTTAAAACAGCGATTGATGGCTTGGGGATTTTTCCCATGGGGTGTTCACCACCTCTTTTTTGAACGGCGTAGTCGGCTTTGACGTAGCCACAAATATCTGGAGAGTAGCCGTGATCTTCCGCTTCATCAAGGTAGTCATGGGCGACTCTTCTTACAGCTGTTTGAAGAGAATTAATCTCAGGAAAAACAACCGGCATATCAAAGGATTTTAAAATTTCATTTAAACTACCCATAACAAAAACATAGGCGGCCCTTCCATCTGTCTCGGCCGTTTGGGATAGATCATTGTACCAATCTCGAAAAAGGGCGGCACCATCACGGTTTCCTCTTCCGACAATTTTATTTTCAGGTGTTGAATTCATATTAACTCCTCACAATTTTTTTTAAAATAATAAATTTTCTAAAAAGGTGTCTACTTGCATTTCTAAGTGATCAAAGGAATTCATATTCTCTTCAAACTCAGTGACAAAGTAGGGGATTCCCTTTCTATCTAATTCGTGGGTATAGGCAACCTGCTCTTCAAGGCCTGGCTCACACATTTTTGCCGCCGCAATAATGACAGCTCCAGCATCACAAGCTTCGATTCTTTTGAGTAACATTTCTTCTTTGGGTTTTCTGTTATCGTGTTGAACAGGGCTATAGCTTGAGTCTTCAAGATAGGAGTGTGCAAGATTTCTAAGAGGTTCACCCTCCAAACTTACATCTGATAAAATCCAGCGCATTCCAATTAAAAAATCATCATCCACAAGGTAGCAAGTTTGACCCAGCATCCGAATAAGATCTAGAGGTGGCTGCTCACAAAATCCTCCCTCAAAAACAAGTCTGATTCGATCTTCTTTTTTTCTGACTCTACTTTTAATTAAAGGGATTACTGTTTTTAATACTTCGTTGTGTTCTTCTCTTGGAATAAGTCCACCAATAGCAAGTAGGGCGTAACCCTCATCAGCTGTCAGAAGCCATGGTGTATCACGTTTAATGTCGTAAATTTCTCGCAGGTATTGCCTATTTTGGTTGTAGACTTCAATAGATGCCCGAAGTTTTTCATCAGTAATTTTATTTCCTGTAATTTCCTCGACAAGCCTCTTGAGTCTTCCATACTCATCAGTGAGGTATTGAAGACTATGTGATGAATTGGGATTTTGAGGAAGGTATAGAATCTGGCAAGGATAGTCGAAGTTTCTCCCAAATATCGCCGCCAAATTTCTAGCAGCATCACATATAGGATGAGAGATAAAAAGATCTAGCTTCACCTTTTCATTTAAGGCCACTTCGAGAGAGGTTTTTATAATTGAGCAAAGATAAGATCCAAAATGAGAGTCAGCACTATTGGGCTCAACGGGAGCACCACCCATTTTAACTGGAAGCATACCAGCTGCGTGAGCAATTTCTTCGGGAAAGTAGACCTGAAAATGACCAGCTACCTTTCCCCCATTTTGTCTCCATCTGTTAATGGTAGGGTATTCAGTGTCTTCAAGTAATTCTCTACACTCGTAGAGAATCTCATCTAGTTCTTTGCCTCGCCATTCGGGGAAAGTTTCAAAGCTCATGTTCATTCCTCTTCGTTTTTGTACAGGCCCCAGTAAAAAAGAAATCCAGGGTGTGCTCAATTTTTGAGTTGATATCTTCAAATATTTGATCTGAGTATGGTCTTAATGTGCATTCAATTAAAGAGACGTAAAACCAAGACAGGAGTCTGGGATCACCTTCTTTTAGTTCACCGTTTTCAATTCCGTCTTTAATCACTTGTTCTATTATTTGGGGAAGAGACTCTTGGTAGGATTGAATTAACAGGGATCTGACATCACCATTAAAAATATTATTATCTCTTCTAATTAATCTAATTAGCTCTTGCTTGGGTCTGGGCAAGCAGAAAAACTCATAGGTTAATTGGTAGAGTCTTTCGCGGCAGCTATCGCTTTTTGTGACAGCTTTTTCAAAACATTGTTTCTTTGAATTCAAATCGTCTTGCATCAGACGAAGATACAAGGCCTCTTTACTAGGGAAGTGATGATAGAGGGCACCCTTTGTCACCTTTGCACTTCCAGCAATTTGATCCATGGTTACGTCAGCATAGTTTTTGGCAATAAAGAGCTCAGAGGCCCTTTCGAGGATGGTAGAAATAGTCGTTTCTGAGCGTGATGATAAAATAGAAAACTCCCTATAACTACTTGTAATTAAAAGCCAAACTCAAACATACCAACTGGTCAGTATGTAGAAAACTACTCATGCATGGCCCTTTTGTCAATGGAATCAGACATTGTTTTTGATTCGTCGCAATGCAGATGGTCGCTACTTTTTGTTCAGGAGAATTTTTACCTATTTATTACTGGGGTTACATGATGGGGCTCATGTATTTTTTCATGAAAATTGAATACGGTTTTTCTCAAACCATCAATTTTATATTTTGGAATTTAAGTGGTTGTACAAAGAATATACTGATTCCAGTTTGGATTTCAAGTGAGTGGATGACGAAGAAGGCGTGTAAGCACACTCCGATGAGGAATACACCACTTGAAATTCAAACT
Organism: Bacteriovoracaceae bacterium; assembly: GCA_018649885.1. Classification (GTDB taxonomy): domain Bacteria; phylum Bdellovibrionota; class Bacteriovoracia; order Bacteriovoracales; family Bacteriovoracaceae; genus JABIHA01. The sequence goes on along the minus strand of JABIHA010000041.1, from coordinate 3,291 downwards.
GGGATCAGTATAAGTATAAGGAGTAGTGATGGGTGCATCCACCAAAAGTATCAAACTTTTAGAAAAAAAAGGCTCAAAGGCCAGCCTGCTGGGAAATAACGCCATTGTTCGTGGCGGTCTCGAAGCTGGAGTCCAGTTTTTTTCTTGCTACCCCGGAACTCCCTCCTCCGAAGTTGCCGATACCACTGCAAAAATTTCTCGCGAAATGGGTATTGAATTTGAATATTCAGTGAATGAAAAAATAGCCGTTGAAATTGCTTATGCCGCTAGTCTGGCAGGAGCTCGTTCAATGTGTAGTATGAAGCACCTTGGTTTAATGTCAGCCGGAGATCCCGTGTCTACCATGCCTTACGTTGGAGTTGAAGCGGGAATGGTAATTGTTTCAGCAGGCGACCCATCATGCTTAACAAGCCCCAATGAGCAAGATCAAAGGCATTTAAATAAATTTCTCTATTATCCTATTTTTGATCCCGCTACTGCTGATGATGCTCTCCAAATGACTAAGTACGCTTTTGAGTTTTCAGAGAAAACAAGACTCCCGGTTATTATGAGACCTACAACCAGAGTTTGCCATTCAACTGGGATGGTTGAGATGGGTGACTTACCAAGTGAAAAAAAAGAAGTGGGTTTTACAAAGAACCCTCAAAAATATGTACCCATTCCCGTCAATGCTAGAAGAATGAGAGTCGAGCTCACCCAGAGAATGAAATTGGCTGAGGAGCTCCTTGGTGAATCTAACTTTTTCCCCAGATCAGGTTCTGGAAAAAAAGGAATCATTGCAAGTGGAGTTGCCTACACTTATGCTCACCAAGTAATAGATGATTTAAACCTCTGGGATAGTGTGTGCCTTCAGCAAATTGGAGCTTATCCTATCCCTGAAAAAATCATTGATAGTTTTTGTACACAGGTAGATGACATTTTAGTAGTTGAAGAGCTAACTCCATTTGTAGAAGAGTGGGTGAGCCTTTACTTATTTAAAAATAAAATTCAAAAAGATGTTTTTGGAAAACTCAGCAATCACTTCCCATGGGAATTTGAATCGTCTCCAGAGTTAGCTGAAAAGGGGATCAGGGCCTTTTTGAATTTAGAGGAGATGGAAGAGGTAGAAGAGGCTCCGCAGACTGAGCTTCCCGCAAGACCTCCTGTCCTATGCCCTGGATGTCCACATAGAACCAGTTTTCACATGGTCAATAAAGTCTTTGGTAAGAAGACTGTATATTGCAATGATATCGGCTGCTACACTCTAGGCTACGGAGAACCACTCAACGCCTGCGATATGCTCTTATGTATGGGATCATCAATTTCCCAGGCCAGTGGAATATCGAGAGTTACTAAAAAAAGAACTGTGGCCTACATTGGGGATTCTACCTTTTTTCACAGTGGACTACCGGCCCTAGCTAACGCTGTTCAGGCAAATGATAATATCACTGTTGTTATTCTAGATAATTACATTACAGCAATGACTGGATTCCAACCCAGTCTCACTTCCAGCAATAATCCTGACATTGAGGTGAAAGCAGAGCTTGCCCACTTCTCTATTGAAGATGCAGTTAAAGGAGTGGGAGTCAAAAAGGTGCACCTGGTTGATCCTTTCAATGAAACTGAAATATTGACTGCTTTAAAGGATGTAAAAAACTCAGAGGGAGTCAATGTCGTCATTTGCAACTCCCCATGTGTAATACATAAAAATAGAATCACTAAAGAAAAAAGAGAGGCCTACCAAATTGACCAAGAGCTTTGCACCGAGTGCTCTCTTTGTGTTCGTCAGTTGGGTTGTCCGGCCATTTTAGTAGTTGATGGGGTATACACAATTGACGAAGAGCTTTGTGACGGTTGTGATCTTTGTGCAAGAGGCTGTCACACTGATGCTATATCAATTATAAGTAAATCTGGAGAAGCTTGTGCAAAACAATAGCGCTGTAAAAACGAGAATTCTATTTGCAGGAACAGGTGGCCAAGGTGTTCTTACCGCAGCCAGCATACTAACAGAAACACTTGTTGAAATGGGCCTTGATGTAGTGAGCTCTCAACTTCACGGTATGGCCCAAAGAGGCGGCAGTGTTCAAGCAGCCGTTCTTGTAAATTGCGGCCTAAGCTCTGCCCTTAAAAATGGAGATGCCGACGTAGTTCTTGGCCTTGAACCAGCTGAAACGGCAAGGGCCCTGAACTCTATGTCCAGTAAAAGTGTGGTCTTCATGAACTCCACACCCATTTTGCCTTTTGTCTTGGGACAAGAATACATCCACAAAAAAGGCGATGGAAAATACCCTGAAGTTTCAGATCTCATTAAAGACGTTAAATCCAAAACATCAAAAGTCAGTGTCATAGATGCTACAGAGCTAGCAGAAAAGGCCGGAGAAAAAAAGGCCCTCAACATGGTCTTCCTAGGATGCCTCTTGGGAAGTGGCCTTCTTCCATGCAATATGGACGAGTTCTGGGGAATCATCTCCGAAAAAATGCCTCCCAAATTCAAAGAAATCAATACTAAAGCATTTATAAGTGGTGTTGAAATTGGAAAGCAGCAAGTTGTAGGCTAAAGCAATCCTAGTTTCTACTCCTAGATACACTTATTGAATTTTAAACTTTGGTAGGAGTTCTATAGTCGCGTTCTTATTTTAGTATTTTGGTACATTACATCAATGGGACTTAGCGCGTTGATTGCATCTAGTCCTAAAAGAGTACCCCCCCCCAAAACCGATTTTTAAGCAGATTTTTTCTTTTTAATAAACAAAAAAATGGAAGTTTAATGAGCTAATTTTTCTGAGTGATTTTTTCTAATGATTCGGTCCCAAAGTCTAAAACAAATTGCCTGGTATTGTGGTTCCTACATACAAGTCTTAAATTCTCCAATGTATTTTTCCCTCCTTTTGAATAGGGGATGATGTGGTGATCAAATTCCAGGTTTCTGGATTCAGCGCACCTCCCTCTGTGCATGCTAACATGCTCGCAGGTGTAGTTTGCTCTTTTTCGAATTTTTCTTTTTATGACTTGAGAAATATACCTAGACCTGACACTTTGTATTGGAGAAGGCCTTAGAATTGCTTTTAATTCACATTTTTTAACTTGTTTTAGTTTATTTTCAAGGGACACTTCAAGTAATTTGGTCTGATCCTCCCCAGTGAGATCTTGCAGCTCATTTAAAAGTTCCAAGATTTTTTTAGAGACTTTTAATTTAGGGAAAAGCTCTTTTTTAACTTCTAGTAGAACACTTTTTAATAATTTATCATCACTCATTTTCTCAATCATCACTTCTAACCTCCAAGCGCTCCAGCAGCTTACCACGTTTTTACC